>NZ_CP054856.1:0-600000 GCF_018417475.1 Novosphingobium decolorationis | reverse complement strand
GCGGGAATTCCGGCCCGGGCCCTCAGGGTTGCTTCTGGTCCTATGTGGCCTGCTGGCGGCCTGCGGCATGGCCCCTGGCGAAGAGACCACGGTTCCCGAGGTCGAGCCGGTCGCATTTCCCGAAAGCCTCGTCGTGATCGGCGATGGCTATCCGGCGAAAGGCGATCCCTGTCGGCGCCTGGGCGAAAGTGCGGTGACATCCAACTGGCTCGATGACAGCGCGGTCCTTGTCGGTTGCCCGGGCATGGCGGAGGCCAAGGCCCTTGGCGGCACCATACTTGGCGCCGACGGGCCCATTGCCATCGTTTCGGTGCCGATGGGCGATGCCAATGCTGGCCTGAACCCGCCAGGCTCTGTGCCCCCGTCGGCTCAAGGAGGTCCGGAGGAGGTCGCCGCAGCCGCGCCCGCGACCGATCCGATCCGTGGGGCAGGGGGCATGGAAAGTGCCTGCCATGAGCGCATCAACGCGATGACCAGCGGCAAGGTGGTGGGCACGCAGCGTATCGAGGAGGCGGAATCGGGCGTCATGATCTACGTGAACGTGCGGACTGCGCAGGCGCCATGGCAATGCTTTGGAAGCCGCGACGGCGTGCTCGACCAGGTCTTCTACGGCGGTGACGAGGGGGCGCTCTAGTTGGCCACCGCAGCGCTGCCTGGAGCATGGTGATGAAGTGGGTCGTCCTCGTTTTCATCGCGCTCTACCTGGGCGCGCTGGCCCTGCTCGCCATCGGCACGTTCGGTTGGCTGGGGCAGGAGAGGGACCCGCTTTCGGGCGTCTTCCTCGTGCCCTTGGGGCTTCCCTGGAACCGTCTGGCCGAGGGCCTTGGCTGGGGCGGCGTGGTGAGCGGTATGCTGGCGCCGGCGGTCAACGCCGCGCTGCTCTGGGGGCTTTGGAAGGGACGGCGGCGCACCGCCGGATAACGGGATCGCGGGCAGGCAGGAGAGGCCCTGCGCGCACGGGTGAGACGGACGACACGGACGAGGAGAGACGTCATGGGCTGGATCGTTGCCCTGATCGTGGGAGGGCTGGCCGGGTGGCTGGCAAGCAAGGTGATGAACCGCGATGCCTCGATGGGCATTTTCTGGAACATCGTGGTGGGCTGCGTGGGCTCGGTCGTGGGCAATGCGATTGCCAGCAATTTCGGCATTGCAGGCAGTGTGCAGGAGTTCTCGATCGTGGGTCTTCTGGTTGCCTTCGGCGGCGCGGTGGTGCTGCTGGGCGTCGTCAACCTGATCCAGCGCGGGAAGGTGCGCTGATGGGGTGCCGCGGGTTCGCGCGCCAGGGCGCGGCCAGGCTGCGCGCTCCGGCTCCGGCCAGCGCACTGGCCCTGGCACTCGTCCTGGCCCTGGCCTTCGCGCTGCTGCCGGTCCTGGCGCGCGCGCAAGGCTCCAAGGTCAGTTCCGCGCCCGAGCTGGCGCGGGCCATCGAAACGCTGAAGCCGGGGGAATGGGTCTGGGCCCCCGAGGTCGCGCCCGAAGGGCCCGTGCTCGTCTTCGTCGATCTCTCGCGTCAGATCGCGCTCGTCTACCGCAATGGCATCCGCATCGGGGCGACCACGGTTTCCACGGGGAAACCTGGCCACGCGACGCCGACAGGCGTCTTCACGATCCTGCAGAAGGACGCCAAGCACCGCTCCAGCACCTACAACAACGCGCCCATGCCCTACCAGCAGCGGCTGACCTGGGACGGCGTGGCGCTCCATGCGGGAGGGCTGCCGGGCTACCCCGAAAGCCATGGCTGCGTGCACCTGCCGTACAACTTCGCGCGCGAACTCTTTACCGTCACCGAACTGGGCGTGACCGTGGTGGTCGAGGGCGATGCCCAGCACCACCTGGAGACAAGCGGCAACGCGCTGCTCTCGCCCTTTGACGATACGGGCAAGGCGATTGCCTATCACCCTCTGCGGCCCGGCGAACAGTTCCACTGGACCCCGGATGTGGCGCGCGAGGGACCGGTTTCGGTGATCGTCTCCAAGCTCGACCAGCGCATCGTCGTCCTGCGCGGGGGCAAGGAAATCGGACGCAGTGTCGCGCGCATTCGCGGCGCGGATGCCGGATCACACGTCGTCACCCAGATCGTGCGCGAGGGCAAACCGCACTGGGTCTTCGTCGGGATGGCGGGCCACGAGGAGGAGGAAGGGCGCGAGATCGACGAGGCGCTGCTCAACCGCGTGGAGATGCCGCGCGCGTTCCACCGCGATCTCGACGCGGTGATGGGGCCGGGAACAACCGTTCTGGTCACCAACTCGCGGGTCGGCGCGGGCGCGTGGGATCACCTGACCGTGATCGACGCGATCCACCCGCACGCCGCGCCGGAAGGGAGTTGATGCGCAGGGATACGCGCAGATGGCGCCAAGGATTGGGAAACAGAAGGGGAAAGCCTGATCATGAGTACGCACACACGCTTCGCCGTCATGGGATCACTGGCGGTTTTCATCGCGCTGGCGCCGCATGCGGTCATGGCCAGGAAGGCCTCCTCGCTGACCGACCTCAACGGCGCACGCGCGGCAAGCGCGGAAAGCGCGCTCCAGTCGCGGGGCCTCAAGTATATCGACGGGCGCAAGGGAAGTTATGGCGAGAGCTACTCCTACTGGTGGGCCGATGACGGCAACGACTGCGTGGTGGTCGAGGTGAGCGACGGGCGCGTGATGACCATCAACGATGCCGACAAGAAGGATTGCCACCATTCGGGCGACAACACCGGGGCTGCGGTAGCCGCCGTGGCGGGGCTGGCGCTGCTCGGCGCGCTCATCGCCCACAAGTCCGACGATCACGACGACAAGGTCCATTTCGACAACCACGACCACGAACGCGAATACGATCGTGGCTACCAGGACGGGCTCTACCACAAGTCCTACCACAACTATGACGACTCGAAGTACTACTCGCGCGGATATTCCAAAGGGGTGGAACAGCGCAACAACCGTACCCAGCACCACCACGGCGATGGCGGGTACCAGCGCACGGCGACCTATCTTGACCTCAAAGATGCGCGCGCGGCCGGCGCGGATTCGACACTCCAGCAGCGGGGCTTCCGCAATGTTGACGGCTTCAAGTCGGGCAGCACGGCCTACACGATCTGGAATCGCCCCTCGTCCAAGCAGTGCCTCCAGATGACCGTGGCGGACGGCCACGTGAAGGACATCCGCGACATCCACAGCCACCCCAAGTGCCGTTAGGAGCCGTCGTGGCTTCCTGAGCGCGGCGCAACGACCGACTTCGCCGGGACGATACCCCCTCCCGGTGACAGGTCCCGTGTCCCCGGCACCGAGGGGGGCGCGGGACCTGGACCTTCCGGCCCTGTCGACTGGCGGTCTGGTAACGCCCGGAAATGAGCGCGACGTGCGTCGCGGATTTCCGGATTGGCTGTGCGATGGGCCATCCGGACTGCTTGATGCAAATGCGATAATACGTAAACCGCATAATTACAGTATTCTACGTAGATTTTCTGATAGAGGGTGTCAGGTTGCCCGGGGCGGATTGTTGTGTGTCAGGCGCGGCAGTGGAGGTCTATAACATTTAGATATATTGCCTATAAAACAGAAGCTTGTGATTCATTCCTCGTAAATTCACGTAGTTTGTGAAAACGGGCCGGGGAAGCGACCTGCGGGGGCGTAGCGGGTTTTTGCCGCGCGATGTCGTTTGCTAATTCGGGCCGAGACTGACGGGCGCGCGTGCGGCTTCGTCGCGGTCGAGATAGATGAGGTAGACGGTGCCGTCCGTCAGCGGCGCAACCCCGTGCGAGGGCCTCGCGCGCGGCCGTACGCAGGATCCACCCACGAAGGCGATGGCGTCCTGTGCCCTGTCCAGGGGGCAGAAAGTCCCGGCGGTCGCGATCTCGGCCCCTCTCCCTTCGTGGGGGGCGTTCGCTGTCCGCTCAGACTAGGCGGAGTGCAGGGTGCTGCAATCCATTGCCGGGTTCAGGAGGCAGGGCGGGGCTGGCCGGGCGTCAGGATACCTTCGTGCTGGAAGGCGCGCAGGACCCGCAGGTTCACGTCGGACTCGAAGGCCTTTTCAAAGCGCGTGTCGAGGACGTAGGCCTTGAGCCGCAGGCGCACACCGACAAGGTAATCCGACACCCACTGGTTGACGAGGATGACCACGGGCTTGGCGAGGAAGACGTAGCGGCTGGACAGCACGGCCTCGTTCACGATCTCGCGCGCGCGCTCGATATCCTGATCGGCGGCGATGTGGAAATCCATCACCACCTGCATGTCGAGCGCGCCGTAGTTGCCCGAGGACGTCACATCGCTCAGGAACTTGCTGTTGGGGATGGTGACGGTGTTGTCGTCCAGCGTCTGCATGCGCACCGAACGCAGGCCGATGGCGGTGATGTCGCCGTATTCGCCCCCGAAATTGACGCGGTCGCCGACCTGGAAGGGGCGGTCGAGCATGACGATGACGCCCGCGATGAACGAGGCGACAAGGTCCTTCATCGCAAAGCCGACCGCGACCGCCACCGTGCCGCCGATCACCGCCAGTGTCGTCTCGTCGACCCGGAAGGAGAGCAGGAGCACGAGCAGCGTCGTGGCGACGTAGATCACGAACTGGCCGATCGTGCTGACCTTGTGGAGGGTCAACCGGCGTGAGGAGAACTCGCTCCCGAAGGCCGCGACGAAGCGGCCGAGAAGCCGCAGCAGCATCCACGCACCGGCCACGACGAAAAGCGAGGTGATGACCCCGCCCCAGCGCACGATGTCGGCGAGGCGGCTGATCGTGTCGATGTCGATATCGTCCTGGGCCCATGCCGGGCTGGCGACGAGGGCCAGAAGCGGGGCGGCTGATCGCAGGGGCCGGAACAGGACGCGGGCAAACGAGGGGCAGGGCATCAGCGTGTCTCCCGCACGATGAGGTTCTGGCGCGCGAGCAGGCGGGCGACGGTCGTCCACCAGTTGAGCGCGATCTGGTAGCCGGGCGGCATCTGCGTCACCGCGCCCATGCGTTCAAGGCGGCGCAGCGCGTCGCTGATCTGCATGTCCGAAAGGTCGGTGCTGGCGTGGATGGCCGCCTTGTCGGCAAAGTCCATCTGGAGCAGCACGCGCAGCACGAAGAGGGCGGGCATGGGCAGTGCGGCGAGGCTTTCCGTGGGCGGCGTGTCGAAGGTGCGCACGGTGACCGTGCCGGTGACCGCTTCGACGAAGAGCGAGCGGCGCCAGTAGTCGAGCGCGATGGCCGGGTTGCCGCCGACGTGTTCGGCGAGGCGCTCGAAGTAGCCGCGCTTGCGGCGCTCGGTCACCGAGACATCCTCGCCGAACTCGAACACGCCGTCATCGACCATGGCCGAGAAATCCGGCGCGATCCCGGCCTGCGTGGAGCGGCGCTCGATGAGGGCGCGCAGTTCGTCGGCGGTCCAGACGGGGAGCGTGTGGATGGCATCGAAGAGGATGCGTTCGCTGCGCGCGCGCTGGAGGAAGCGCCAGGCGGCATCCGAGATCGCGAAGACCCAGGCATGGCCCTCCTCGCACGAACGGCGGGCCTGTCCGATCAGCCGGTCGAGCGCGGCAAGTCCGCCGATGGCCGGGATGATGAGGCGCTGGATATCGTCGATGGTGATGAAGAGCGGGGCCGCTCCGGTGCTCTCCTGCGCCAGCCTGTCGGGCAGGCGCTCGACCCAGTCGGCGGGCGGGCAGGGCGGCACTTCCAGGTGGACGTGGCGCATGTCCTTGCCCGACTTGCGGGCCAGATCGCGCAGGTACGAGGACTTGCCGAGCCCGCGCTCGCCCACGAACAGGGTGAGCGATCCGGCCGGGACCGGGGGCATCGGCAGGTGTCCGGGGCGCTCGGTCCCGAGGCGCAGCGTCGAGGGCGGGCGGTGCGGATCGAAGACGGCAAGGGTTTCGGGCGGGAGGCGGTGGAAGCGTCCGCTGGCCTTGTCCTCGGCCACCTGCCGCTCGGCCGCGATGCGCGCGCGCTGCTCGAGCATTTCGCGCACCAGCGCCACGTCGCGCACGCGCCGTGCGATCACCGCGCGCACGCCCTTGGCCAGCAGCAGCACACCCACCGCGATGCGCCCGGCCACGCCGGTGACGCCGCCCGGGTCCCGCGCGATCCAGCGCAGCAGCGCGCTGTCACCGGCATCCGCCGCGGCAAGGCTGACGATGCGCGCGCGCCACCACCTCGCGAGCAGCACCGCCACCACCGGCACCAGCAGCCAGGCGATGGTCACCACCCAGTTGTAGATCGCGCCTTCCCCCACGCTCGCGCGGGTGAGGTTGAGCATGAGGCCGATCGCGAGCAGGCTGCCCGCGATCAGGCGCAGCGATTTCCAGCGCAGCGCCGCGCGCGGGTCGTCCTGCCCGCGCCCGCGCGCCAGCTCGTTGACAAGGCGCACGGTGACCACGGTCGCCAGCGACCAGAACACCACGATCCAGAGGAAGCGCAGGCCCGCCAGCGCGAGATCCTCGGGCCAGAGCCACCACAGGACGCAGGCCAGCAGCAGCCAGTCGAGCGGCGCGCGCACGCAGCGCCAGTGCTGGAGCGCGGCGCTCTGCAATGAACGCAGGACCGTGCGGGGGCGCTTGAGTGCCGCCTCCATCTGCGCGCGCGCCAGCAGGGCATCGCCGCGCCTGCGCCACCAGGCGAACGCCATGGCGATCAGCATGAGGCGCAGCACGGCGAGGACGAAGGCGGGGCTCGGGCTGGTCACGCGGGCCAGAAGGTCGCTGGCGGTATGGCGCCAGGCTTGCAGGTTGAAGCGCAGTTCGAGGACGATCTCGAAGACCTCGCGGCGGACCTGCGCCACGCCTTCCGGGCCAAAGCCGGTCACGCGGCCCCGCATCGATCCGCTCAGCGCGTGCAGGAGGGTTAGGCGCGCGCCGTTCATCAGGTTCATCGCCTCACGCAGTGCGCTGCGCTGCTGCCACAGCCGCTGGGCGTGGGCCTCGGTCAGCAGCGCTGCATCGCGTTCGAGCGCGGCGCGGTGGGTCTCCAGCGCGCGCGTCTCCGGCGCGTCGGAGGACAGTGCGCGGTCGAGGGCCGGCGGGATCAGGCCGGGCGTCGAGGGCGCTTCGGAGGCCTCGAGCGCGGCCTGCAGCTCCCCACGCACCTTGGTCAGTTCGGCAACCAGTTCGGGGTAGAGCGCGTCGGCCGTGGCGGGGCCGGCCTCGGCGGCTTCGAGGGCGCGGCGGCGCCAGGCCAGCGCGTTGTCGCCCACGGTGTCGGGCGAGGCGCTGCCGCGCACGAGGTCGGCGCGGAATTTCGCCTGGGCCTGTTCGGTCTTGAGGAGGCGCGCGCGCTCGCTGGCGACAAGGCGCTCATGCTCGCTGGCGGCATCGCGCGCGTCCTGCTCGGCCTTGTCGAGGCGGGTGTTGGCGTTCTTGAGCCGGGCATCGGCCTGCGCGACTTCCTGCGCCGAGCGCGAGGAGACGCCGGACGCGGCGGCAAGCTGGACGAGGCGGTCGGGAGGCAGGCGGAAGATCGTGCGCCGGGCCAGCGCGACCTGGTCCTTGAGCCAGGCGATGCGCAGCGCCGGAGAGGCGTCTTCGGCGGGTTCGGCCTCGTCGGGGATTTCGGTGTCGCGCAGGAGCGCCATCTGGCCTGTGTTGTTGGCGGCATCGAGCAGGTTGATGTCGAGCGCGCCCGGCGGCACGGCCTCCCCCTTGAGGAAGGCCTCAAGCGCGCCAAGCTCGGTCTTCAGGCGCGTGAGTTCCTGGGCTTGCGAGCTCTTCTCCGCGGCGGCCTCGCGGAAGCTGCGGTGGGCCTTTTCATGGCTTTCGAGGAGAGTGCGGCGGCGCTGGTCGGAGAGGCGCAGGAAAGCGGCTTCGGCGAGCGCAAGCTGCGCCTGCGCGGGAGGCAGGCCGTCCAGTGCAGCCGGATCGCGCGCGGCGCGTGCATAGAAATCGCGGTCCTCGACCATGCGCGCGACAAGCCGCAGACGCGGCGTGTCCTGCCCTATGAGGCTGGCTCCAAAGAGGTCGTGCGCGTCGACGGCCGGGTCCAGGTTCCCGGCGAGGAGCGCCTGGATACGTGCGGCGCGCTGGGCCGCCGGAGCTACCTCGGGCGCGTTCTCGGGAGCGGCGTCCGGCTCGGTGGGCTGCGCCACGAGCGGCGTCTCGCAGACGGCCAGCGCCATCATGGCGACAAGGACGAGCAGGACGAGGCGAAGAGGCGAGAGCGTCATGGACGCACGATGCCGCCAAGCGGGCCGCGCTGCAACGGTGGGAACGCGGATACGCACGGTTCCCGTACCCGCGCAGCACCGCTCCAAGGCCTTGTGGCGCAGAGGGATAGACCGGATGGGCGGGCCGCGCATGGGCGCAAGGTTTGGCGCAGGTTCCTGGACCTGCCAACGCTCTGCCGGCGCTGCGGACGATTCGACCTTTCATGGCGGTCTGAGAAGCCCTGGGAAAGCCTGTCTTGCGGTATTTCTCCGCAATTGCAGGTGTGCCGCGGCAAGCCGCGCTTACAGGCAGGTTTGCCCGTGATTTCATGTATCTGTCGCGAATCTATATTCATTAAAAGATGAACAATAGTGTCATTATTGGGATCAACTTTATTAATGATTGGCCGATGTGCGGCTTGATATAGAATTCGGGTGGGTCGCTCTTCGCATTGCAGGTCCGGTGTCGGACGAGAGGAGGGCTCATGGCGCAGGCGTCGGCGGTGAAGGCCGGGAGGGGATTCTTCGGGGGCGCCCTGGGCGAAACTCTCGCAGGTGTGCTCGGCGTGCTGCTGGCTGGCAGCCTCTTCTTCGCCTTCTTCGTACAGCCCCGCGCGCAGCAAGAGCGTGACCGCATCTACCGCGCAATGGCACAAGTCGCGCGGCTGATCGATGACCAGGTCGAGGTTGCTGGGGCGGCCGCGACAATCTGGCGCAGCCATGGCGATGACGCGACGAACGCCAAGGATGCCCAAGGAAGGAGCGAAGCTCTCGAAGACTATCCGCATCTGGGGTTCAATTGTCCGGATGGGCCGGTCCTGTGTGTCGAGAGCCTGCGCAAGCCCAACGCCGCACACGACACGAGCGACGTAGATCGGCCGGGCATTGTGCACCTGCCCCTGAAGACGATCGCCGAGAATGCCGACCTGCCCTATCCCGAGGCCATCCTCCTCATCATGGACGAAAAGGGAAATGTCCTGGCCGGGCAGGACAGGGATGGTCGCTGGGACCTTTTTCACTCGCTCGGCATCCTGATCCTGAAGGCGGACAGTTCGCGGGACAAGGCCGCGGAGCAGAGTTCGAAACCTGATGGTCGCTCCGGAGGTGAGGCCAGTAAAACCCGCGAACTGGCCGAGATGAAGCAAACCATCGAGGCCTACCAGCGCGGCGAGCGCAACGTGGTCTTTTCAGGGGCGCCCGCGCGCCTGACCCACAGTTTCGGAGGGCAGGACTATGCGGTGTTCATGGCCGCGCATCGCCTTTCGGCGGTGGACGGCGCGGTGTGGATCGGAGGGGACGACAGCCCGATCGCGTCCGGCTCACAGGGCGCCGAGCAGGGGGAATCCGGGCCAGCGCGGAGCCGTGGCCTGATCTATGCCTTTCTCGTGCCTGAGCGGGTCATTGACCGCACGGCGACGGCGCTGCCCAAGAGCGCTCTTGTTCACCTGCTGATGGCCATCGTCGTTCTGTTCCTGGCCATTCCGCTGATCAAGTTGTTCAGCCAGAGCGCGCTCAAGCCGATCCGCCGTGCGGACCTTGCCGGGGTCATGCTCTCGATCATGCTGATCACCATGACCGCCACGCTGTTCACGACCGTTGTGCTCTTTCGCAGTAGTGTCACGCGCGACATCGAAGGCGAACTGGCCTGGCTCTCGAACCAAGTCTCGCAGAGCCTTTCGAAGGCCATTGCGGCCGCTCACACAGGGGAAGCGGCCGAGAAGGACGTGCTGTTCGGCACGCACCAGGGCGTTGTCGCGCGACAGGACGCGGACGCGCTGGTCGGCGTGACGGCTGTCAATGACGCAGGCACGTGTCTGCCAGCGCTCGGGCAGGCGGATGCGAACGAGAACGCCCTGTGCGGAGGCGGTTTTTTCGGCAGGCAGCCGCTGCGCAGTCGGCTGAATGTCGCCAAGCGGCCCTATTTCGTGGCTTCGCAGATGGGCCTTGGTTTCCCCACGGGCAGCTATGTCCAGTTCCTGCGCTCCAAGGGCAACGGTCGACTTTCGCTTTCGGCCATGGGGCCGGAGGTGTCCTGCTCTGGTGACGACTGTAGCAAGGGCAACAAGGACGGGAGGCAGCTTTTCACCTTCTTTCCGGTTGCGCTGCGCGCTCCGGTCCTGCCGCCCAACTTCGCCTTCATGGTGGTCCTGAACAGCGATCTGCCCGAGGAGCTTGGCGCGCGCGGCGGCCAGGTGGTGGGCGATGTGCTCTACCACAGCCACCAGGCGCGCAGCATGAACGAGAACCTGCTGGTCGAAGCGGGATATGATCCGGGGCTGGCCTCGGCTCTCGAAATGCTGCGGCAGGGGGCACGCACTGCGCAGGATGAGGTGTCCGAGGTCCGCAGTTCGCTGCTCTCGATCTCCTATCAGGGGCACCCGCATTTCGCGCTGGTGCGGCCGGTTCCGGACACGCCCTGGTCGATCGTTGCGATCTACGCGCGTGACGAGGCGCTGGATCTGCTGGGGGCCTCGGTGGTCCAGGCCTTCCTGCTGGGATGTGCCTGGATCGCCCTGGTCTTCGCGGTGTGCTGGGGCCTGCCACGGATCTTGCGGGTGCTCTTCCCGCGCCCCGCTTCCGGGCTGGACGGGCAAGCCCCGCGCCCCGATTCTGGGCTGGACGGGCAAGCCCCGCGCCCCGATTCTGGGCTGGACGGGCAAGCCCCGCGCCCCGATTCTGGGCTGGACGGGCAAGCCCCGCGCCCCGATTCTGGGCTGGACGGGCAAGCCCCGCGCCCCGATTCTGGGCTGGACGGGCAAGCCCCGCCCCCCATCCGCGGGCGGTCAATCTGGTTCTTTCCCAACGCCCTGTGCGTGGGGGCAGGCGACGGGCTGCGCTATTCCTTCGTGACCGGCGCGCGCGAGCTGATCTGGCAAGGGGGTGTTCTGCTGCTGCAGGGGGCTGTGCTGTGGGCCTGCGCGCCCGAAGTCGCCGTCCTCGCCAACTTCGGGCTCGCGGTGGTCCTGCTGATCGGCAACTACCTGACCATTGTACGCCGCAGCGCGGACACGGACGAGGAGCGCGGCCGCCGGCACGCGGTCCGGGTTGCGTGGCTGCGCAAGGGGTCTGCGGGTGTCACCCTGCTCGCGATGGTCTTCGTCCTGGGTTTCTACGGGAAAGTCGATGGATCCGATCGTGCGCAGACTTCGCTGTTCCTGCTCGCTGCGGGAGGGGTTGTGGTCCTACAGCTGGGGCGTTGGCTAGCCCTGGGGCGCGACCCGGACAACCCGCCGTGTGCACCTCTGCCACCTTTGTACAGCGCCCGTCAGCGCCGGGCCTACATCCTGCGGACCCTTACCCTGCTGACCATCGTCGTGAGCATGCCCATGGTCTGCATCATGGCGCTGACCTACAGCGTCAATCTCGAGCGGTACATGGGACGCTCGCTGGCGCATGTCGCGGCGCAATCGGAATGGCAAGCTCTCGAGTTCCAGGATGATGCGAGGCGTCTGGCACACGCGAGAGGAGGGAATGAGGCGGCTACGCGCGATGAGATACTTGACCAATGGGGACGCGCATTCGGGTTTGGCACGGATGTGTCGCGAAATCCCGGCTGGTTGGTAAGCCCGCTGCCGGTTGCGAAAAGGACACCGGCTCCGGCTCCGGCCCCGGATACCGAAACGGACGGCGGTGGGTTGTTTGGGGTGGGAGTGAAGTCCCGCTGCGGGGGCAGCGAAGAGGAGGGCAACAACAGCGCCCACGAAGATTGCGACGTCACGTCCCACCAGTCGCAGGGGTGGCTCGCGGCTCTGGTTGAGCGGTTGCAGCCGCGCGTCGGGGTGCCCGACCCTGTGGTGGCGGGGCAGGCCAACGGCTACGTTCTGGTCCGGGAGGCGGGGCGCCTTGCGCTGGCGCTTCCAGGGCAATTCCAGCCCTTGCGCGCGCAGAGGGCGGACTGGTCGCTGGAAGGAAAGGCGCTGGTCAGCAGCGATTCCACGCAGCTGCCGCTCCATCCCGATTGGTGGACCAGGGTCTTTCTTGGCGGGTTCGTCGCGCTCTTCGGGTTTGCCCTGTATCTGCTTCTCGTGGCCGTGGCCGAGCACCTGACCGGTCTCTATCTCCTGCCGGTCGAGGTGGCGCCTGAACAGTTGAAGGCACGCCGTGCACAAATGGCGTCCCAACCGCGCATGGCCTGGGACGCGCTGGGAGGCTATCCGCAGAAGGCGCGGCTTCTGTCGCTGGCGTATGGCCGCACGATCAATTTCCACGAACGGACCTCGATCCGCGATCTGGTCGAGCGCGGCTACCTGCAGCTGACGCCCTACGTGCGTATCGCGAGCGAGGAGCTTGCCGAGTTCATCCGCCACGACCTCCCCCGCGAGGAGCGCGCCCGGGTGCGCGCGTATTGCGCGCAGGTGGACGACAAGTGGGACCATGTGCGCCTGCCCATCATCGTCGCCTACGTCGCGGCCTGTATGCTTGTGGCCTACGTCTCCCCCAACCTGGTCCAGCTTGTCGCGACCTCGTTCTTCGCGCTGGCCGCGCTGCTCCCGCTGATGCGCGATCCTCTGGCCCAGTTCCTGGGCAAGAAGGGGTGATGCGCGTGCCTGAAATCGACCCACCGGGCCGCCGTGCCCACCAGAGGAGAGTGTCATGTCCAAGAGCCTGATCGTGTGCTGCGATGGAACCTGGAACAGCGCGGACCAGAAGGGCGAGCCGACCAACGTCACCAAGATGGCGCGCGCCATCCTGCCGCGCACGGCGACAGGTCGCGCGCAGGTGATCTATTACGACGAGGGCGTGGGCAGCGGCAACGTGCTCGACCGGGTGGTGGGCGGCGCTTTCGGCACGGGGCTGGGCACCAATGTCCAGCAGGCCTACCGCTTCCTGTGCCAGAACTACGAGCCTGGGGACAGCCTGTTCCTGTTCGGCTTCTCGCGCGGGGCCTATACCGTGCGCAGCCTGGCGGGTCTGGTCGGCCTCGTCGGGCTGGTGCGCAAGGGCGATCTCGACAAGCTGCCCGAGATCTGGGCCTACTACCGCATGGATGATGGCAAACGGGCCAAGGCGCCCCTCGATCCGGCCCTCTTCGAAGGGCGTCATCCCGACATCGAAATGGTGGGCGTGTGGGATACCGTGGGTGCGCTGGGGGTCCCCTCCAATGTCCTCGGGTCGTGGGGCCGGGGCGGCTACGCCTTTCACGACGTGAAGCTGGGGGCTAGGGTGCGCCATGCCTACCAGGCTCTTGCCATCGACGAGCGCCGCAGCAAGTTCGTGCCCGCGATCTGGGACACCTCGGGCGGCATCGCGCCGGGGCAGGAGGTCGAACAGGTGTGGTTCGCGGGCGCGCACAGCAACGTGGGCGGAGGGTATCCCGACAAGGTGCTGTCCGACATCGCGCTGCTGTGGATGTGCGGAAAGGCGCAGGCCTGGCTCGAACTCGACGAGGACTACCTTGCGCGCAAGGTGGAGCGGCTGGACGAGGACGCGGCGCGGGGCCTGCTGGTCAATTCGGCACGCTCTGCGTTCTGGAAGCTGCAGGGCCAGAAGGAGCGCGCACTGGGCTCCGACGCGACCGAGACGATCCACCCGAGCGTGCTGGCGCGTCTGAACCTGAGCCGGGAGATGAAGGCGGGGGGGACGCCTCCTTATGCGCCCTTTCCCTATCTCCCGCGCAATCTCCTGCGCTTCCTGGAGAAGACGGGCCTGATCGGCTGAGCGGCCGAACGCGCGTGGGCACTTCGCGCATCGCGTTGCGGCGCAGCAGCATCCCTCCCGGACGTTTTTTCCCTTGCACTTGGCCTCGGCGCGTGGCGCTGTGCGGCACGGCTCGTCGCATCCTCTGATATTACTATTGCTGATAGATAAAATATCGCTATTCAGCATAGCCAAGTGATTCAGGGCCAGCAGAGCCAAGGGAGATAGGGATGACTGAGTTCTCGCGTCGCAATCCGCTGACAGGCGAAATCGCCTCCAGCGCGCCGGCCATGCAGCCCGGCGATATTCCGGCCATCGCGAAGAAGGCCGCGCAGGGGCAGGCCGAGTGGGGCCAGATGGGCCCCAACGCCCGCCGTGCTGTCCTCACCAAGGCCGCCGAAGCGCTCGAGGCGCGCCGCGATGATTTCGTGGCCGCCATGCAAAGCGAGATCGGTGCAACCGCGGGCTGGGCCATGTTCAACCACGGCCTGTCGGCCAGCATGATCCGCGAGGCCGCTGCGCTCACCACGCAGATCTCGGGAGAGATCATCCCCTCCGACAAGCCCGGATGCCTTGCCATGGCCGTGCGCGAGCCGGTCGGCGTCATCCTCTCCATCGCGCCCTGGAATGCGCCGATCATCCTGGCCGTGCGCGCCATCGCAACGCCGCTTGCCTGTGGCAACGCGGTGATCCTGAAGGCCAGCGAGATCTGCCCGCGCGTCCATTCGCTGGTGATCGAATCCTTTGCTGCGGCCGGTTTCCCCGAAGGCGTCGTCAACGTCGTCACCAACGCGCCCGAAGATGCAGGCGAGGTCGTGGGCGCGCTCATCGACGCGCCCGAGGTCAAGCGCATCAACTTCACAGGCTCCACCGCGGTGGGCCGCATCATCGCCCAGCGCGCGGCTGGCCATCTCAAGCCCTGCATTCTGGAACTGGGCGGCAAGGCGCCGTTCCTGGTCCTGGAGGATGCCGATCTTGATGAGGCTGTGAAGGCCGCCTCGTTCGGCGCCTTCATGAACCAGGGCCAGATCTGCATGTCGACCGAGCGTATCATTGTGGTCGACGCGGTCGCCGAGGCGTTCGCGGAAAAGTTCGCGGCCAAGGTCGCGACGATGACCACGGGCGATCCGCGCGAGGGCACGAGCCCGCTTGGCGCGGTGGTTGACCAGAAGACGGTGAGCCACGTCAATTCGTTGATCGAGGACGCGCTGTCCCATGGCGCGACCCTGCTGACGGGCGGAACCGCCGACAGCGTGCTGATGCCGGCAACGGTCGTCTCGGGCGTGACGGACGCGATGAAGATCTACCGCGATGAAAGCTTCGGTCCGGTCGTCGCGGTCCTCCACGCGCGCGACGAGGAACACGCGATCGCGCTGGCCAACGACACCGAATACGGCCTTTCCGCCGCGGTCTTCACCCGGGATACCGCGCGCGGCCTTGCCGTCGCCCGGCGCATCAGGTCGGGGATCTGCCACGTCAACGGCGCGACCGTCCACGACGAGGCGCAGATGCCGTTCGGCGGGGTCGGGGCCTCGGGCTACGGCCGCTTTGGCGGCAAGGCCGGGATCGACAGCTTCACCGAGCTGCGCTGGATCACGGTCGAGACCCAGCCCGGCCACTACCCGATCTGAGCCGCGGAGCGGTCCGGGCACGGTCGGCACGATGAGCCTTTCCCGCCACGGCACCGGCCCCTGGGGCCAGGCCCTATCGGGTTCCGCCTCAGCGCCAGAGCGCGTTGAGGGCGGGGACGAAGTGGTCGCGGTGCTCGGTGGGGATGCGCTGGAGCAGATCCTGCTCGAAGGTCTGGGTGATCCGGCGCACCTCGCGCAGGATTGCCTCGCCGTCCGGGGTCAGGATGATCGCCATCGACTTGCCATCGAGCGGCACGCGTTCGACCAGTCCGCGCGTGACCAGGCGTCCGATCAGCGGGGCCATGTTCGCCGAGCGGATGTCGAGAGCGGTGCCGATCTGGCTGGAGGTCATCGTGTCGCGCCCGTCGATCAGCAGGAGGATCGAGGCTTCGGACACGCGCAGGTCCACTTCGGACAGCAGCGTGCCCAGTTCCGCCATCATCGCATTGGCCGCACGGCGCAGCGTGTAGCCGGGCAGGATGGCAAGCGGATCGGGTTCCCCATGGGGCGCAGGAAGCGAGCCGCTATCGGGCTTTCCGGATGTGTCGGCCAAGGTTCTCTCCGCAATTGGGCTCTTCGTGAGCCATCTTATTCGTATCGAAGATAGTCAAATACACAGATCAAGGAAATTTGCCATGTCCGAACGTGCACCTGAAGATACCGTCTCCTACACCGTCGAGAACCGCATTGCCTGGGTTTCGTTCAACCGCCCGGAAAAGCGCAACTGCATGAGCCCCAACCTCAACCGGCGCATGACCGAGATCCTCAACGAGTTGGAATTCCGCGAGGACGTGGGCGTGCTCGTCCTGACCGGTGAGGGCACGGCCTTCTCGGCGGGCATGGACCTCAAGGAGTACTTCCGCGAGAACGAGGAAAAGGGCCTGTGGGCGACCCGCCAGGCGCAGCGCGAAGCCTATGGCTGGTGGGAGCGCCTGCGCTGGTACGAGAAGCCGACCATCGCGATGGTCAACGGCTGGTGCTTTGGCGGCGCCTACGGCCCGCTGTTCAGCTGTGACCTGGCCGTTGCGGCCGAGGATGCACAGTTCGGCCTTTCGGAAATCAACTGGGGCATCCTGCCCGGCGGCGGCGCCTCGAAGGTCATCGTCGAGCTGACCGGTTTCCGTAACGCGATGTACCACGCCATGATGGGCGAGAACGTCGATGGCAAGAAGGCCGCCGAGTGGGGACTCGTCAACGAGGCGGTGCCCGGCGACAAGCTCAAGGCCCGCGTCGAGGAAATCGCCGGCGTGCTGCTGGGCAAGAACCCGACCGCGCTGCGCGCCACCAAGTGGGCGATCCGCCGCGTGGGCGAGATGACCTTCGACAACTCGATGGACTACCTCGTGCGCACGCAGGAAGCGGCCAACTTCTTCGACGGCGAAGGCCGCAAGGAAGCCACCCGCCAGTTCATCGACGAAAAGACCTTCAAGCCGGGTCTGGGCGCCTATGACCTGAACAAGAAGGATTGACCTTCACGGGACGGGGCCACGTCGCAGCGGCGGGCCCCGTCATCCCCTGACCCATCCCCCATTCACCCGAACCTCGCCGGGAGAGGCCTCCAGAATGACCGTTACCACCCTTTCGCACGACGCCATTTCGCGTTTCCTGAAGCCGCGCTCGATCGCCATCGTGGGCGCGAGCGACAAGCCGGGCGCACTGGGCGCCTCGGTGCTCACGAACCTGGAACGCAACGGCTATTCGGGCGCCATCTACCCGGTCAATCCCAAGCGCGAAACGATCGGCACGCACCGCTGCTACCCCAGCGTCGAGGCGCTGCCCGAGGGCGTGGACGTGGCCGTTCTGGCGATCCCGCAGCCCGCCGTGCTCGACGCGGTGAAGGGGCTTGCCGCGCGCAAGGCGGGCGGGGCCATCATCTTCTCGGCGGGCTTTGCCGAGGGCGGCGAGGAGGGCAAGGCCCAGCAGGCCGAGATCGCCCGGATCGCGGCCGAGCACGGCATGGTCATCGAGGGGCCCAATTGCCTGGGCGCGGTCAACTACGTCGATGCCGTGCCGCTGACCTTCGTGGAAACGCAGGCGCTGCCGCCCGCCGGACGCCGCGCGCTGGGCGTCGTCTCCCAGTCGGGCGCGATGGCTGCGGTGCTGGGCGCGACCTTCGGCGCGCGCGACCTGCCGATCAGCTATTCGGTCTCGACCGGCAACGAAGCGGCGAGCGGCGTGGAAGACTACGTCGAATGGCTGCTCGAAGATGACGAAACCCACGTCATCGCCATGATCGTCGAGCAGTTCCGCAAGCCGGCCCGCTTCCTCGAAGTCGCCGCAAGGGCGCGCGGGGCGGGTAAGCCGATTGTCCTTCTGCATCCGGGCAAGTCCAGTGCGGCGCGCGAGAGCGCGGCCACCCACACCGGCGCGATGGCGGGCGACTATTCGCTCATGCGCCGCAAGGTCGAGCGCGAGGGCGTGATCTTCGCCGAGACGCTGGAGGAGCTGGGCGACATCACCGAGATCCTCATGCACTGCCCGCACATGGAACGCGCCGACATCGCGGTGCTCGGCGAATCGGGCGCGTTCAAGGCACTGACGCTCGATCTTGCCGAAGAATTCAATCTGCCCCTGGCGCATCTGGACGACGCCAACGCACCGGCGCTGCGCGAAGCGCTGCCCCCGTTCGTGCCGGTCAGCAATCCGCTCGACATTACCGCGCAAGGGCTCAGCCAGCCCGAAATCTACACCAATTGCCTCACCGCGCTGCTCGACGATGATCGCGTCGGCGCGGTGGTCGCCGGGATCATCCAGACCGATCCCGTCACCATCGGCATCAAGGCGCCTGCGATCCGCGCCGCGCTTGATGGGCGCACCTCGACCAAGCCGCTGATCTATGCAGGGCTCGATGAAGGCGCGCCGATCCCCGAGGAGATCATCACCGATTTCCGCGCGCGCGGCATTCCCTGCTTCCCCAACGCGGAACGTGCGATCCGCGCGCTTTCGCGCCTCGCCGCCTTCGCGCGCCGGGACCTTGCGAAGGGCGCGTTCGAGCCGACCCCGGTGCCAGGGCTCGATGCCTACACGGGCGTCGTTGCCGAGTACCAGGCCAAGGAGCTTCTCGCCCCGCTCGGCCTTGCCTTCCCCGAAGGTGGTTTTGCCGACAGCGCGGATGCGGCTGTCGCCGTGGCCGACAAGGTGGGCTATCCGGTCGCGATGAAAGCGCAGGCGCAGGCGCTGGGCCACAAGAGCGATGCGGGCGGCGTGCTTCTCAACCTTGCCGATGCGGATGCGGTGCGCGCCGCGTGGGGCACGATCCACGACAACGTCGCGGCCTACAACGCCGCGCTCGCGCTCGACGGCGTGCTGATCGAGAAGATGGGCGCGCGCGGCATGGAGATGATCGTGGGCGGGCGCAACAATCCGGACTGGGGGCCGGTGGTCCTTGCCGGATTTGGCGGCGTGACCGCCGAGATCCTCAAGGACGTGTGCCTGTTCACCCCCGACATGACGCTGGCGCAGATCGAGGAGGGGCTGCTCGGCCTCAAGTCGGCCGCGCTGCTATCGGGCTATCGCGGTTCGCCCAAGCTGGACGTTCCGGCGCTGGCCGCGCTCGTCGCGCAGGTCGCGGCGGTTCTCAGTGCAGAGCCAAGTCTTTCCGAACTCGACCTTAATCCCGTTATCCTCTATCCCGAGGGACACGGAGTGGTCGCGCTCGACGCCCTGATGCTGGTCGAGCCGGTCGCACCCTGAGGCGAAACGGGCCGCAAGGCCCGTTCCCCCTGGCACACGAACAACGCAGCGGCGCCAGAGAAGCGCTGCCAGAGAGGAAGTCCGGCATGAACGCATCACCGCAAGGTGCGACAGATCCCCGCGCCCAGATTGCGCAAGGCCCCATGCGCGCGCGCCAGGTGCTCGCCATCGGGGTGTGCGTCCTTTTGAACGCGCTCGACGGGTTCGATGTCCTCGCCATCAGCTTCGCCTCGCCGGGCATCGCGGCGGACTGGGGGATCGACCGGGGCGCGCTGGGCATCGTCCTGTCGATGGAGCTGTTCGGCATGGCGCTGGGTTCCTTCGTGCTGGGCCCCATGGCCGACCGGATCGGGCGTAAGCCCACCGCGCTCGCCTGCCTTGCGGTCATGGCGACGGGTATGCTGGGGGCGGCCTATGTCGGGTCGGTCTACCAGCTGGCGGCGCTGCGCTTTGGCACCGGCATCGGCATCGGCGGCATGCTCGCCTGCACCAACGCGATGGTGGCCGAATACGCCAACGACAAGTGGCGCAAGGCCGCGATCTCGGTAATGGCGGCAGGCTATCCCGTCGGGGCCATCACCGGGGGCGCCTTCGTCAGCGCGTTCCTGCTTGAGGATGGCTGGCGCAATGTCTTCATCTTCGGGGCCGTGGTCAGCGCGGCGTTGATCCCCATCGTGATGCTGCTCGTGCCCGAGAGCGTGGGCTTCCTCATGCAGGGTGGGCGCTCGGGCCGTCTTGCCAAGGTCAACCGCGCGCTGGCCGGACTTGGCCATTCGGCTGTCGCGGCCGTGACCGAGCCGGAACTTGCGCCGCGCGCGAAAGTCTCGACCGCGCGGCTGTTTGCGCCCGATCTTCGCCGCACCACCATCCTTCTGACCATTGCCTATTTCACCCACGTCATGACCTTCTACTTCATCCTGAAGTGGGTGCCCAAGATCGTGGTCGACATGGGCTATGCGCCGTCCTCGGCCGGGGGCGTGCTTGTCTTTGCCAACATCGGCGGCCTCCTGGGCTCGCTGCTTCTGAGCGTCCTGCTGCTGCGCATCGGCCTGCGCCCGCTGATGGTGGCTGCGCTCGCCTGCTCGACGCTGCTTGTCATCAACTTCGGGCGCGGGGCGGGTGACCTTTCGGGCCTGTCCTGGGCCGCCGCATCGGCGGGCTTCTTCACCAATGCGGGCATGGTCGCCTTCTACTCGCTGATCGCCGGAGCCTATCCGACCGAGGCGCGCGCGGGCGGCACCGGCTTCGTCATCGGCATCGGGCGCGGGGGCGCGGCGCTGGGGCCAGTGCTGGCCGGCTTCCTGTTCGAGGGCGGACTTGGCCTGCAGGGCGTCGCCGTGGTCATGGGGCTGGGCTCGTTCATCGCGATCCTCGCGCTCCTGGGCCTCAAGGGCGCGGCGCGCGAGATCTAGAACAGGCCATCGTCGAAGTCGTCGAAATCATCGAAGCCCTCGAACCCTCCCCCATCGTCCGAAGCGCTGGGGGAGTGAGCGTTCCCGCTTGTGTTCAGCGCCACCATACCGGGGCGCAGGAAGCGGTTGTGCACACTGCGCTCGCCCGCCATCGTGTAGCTTCCCGCAATGTCTTCCAGAAGGAGGCGCAAGGGGCCGTCGTCGCCCGGCGCGGCGGGGGATAGCGGGCTGGCGGCCAGCGCCTGGGCTTCCTCGGCAATGCCGGGCGCCATCTGAAGCGCGGCGGCAAGGAAGCCCTGGGTCTGTTCCATCAGCTCGGCCATGCCGATCGCGCCTTGCTCAACGGTGGCCATGGCCATGTCGGTCGCCTGCGCGCTGTCACGGATGGTTGCGAGCGCCTCGGAAAGTCCGGTGCCCACCGCGCCATCGCCGTTGCCCGCCATCGTGCGCATGCGCTCCGAGATGGCGACCAGTTCGGCTTCGGCGGTGTTGATCCCGGCGATCAGCGTGTCGAGCTTGTCGGAGTGGCTGCGGATTTCGTTGGCGATGATCGAGACGGGGCGTCCGATGACCTCGGTCTTGCGGCAGCGCAGGCCGATGTTGATCGCCATCTGGCGCACATCGACGCGCAAGTTGCGGATCGCGGCCACGCGCTCGGTCACGGTTGCCACGGTCGCCAGGATCACGCCGAGCGTGGCCTCGGCCTGAACGTCGGCTTCGTGGAGCTGGCCGATCATCCCGGCGGCTTCCGCGATGCCGTCTTCCATGCGGCGCAGGAACAGGGCGCCGGCCTGCTCGTCGAAGGTGTCGCGGTCCTGCAGCGCGGTCAGCTTTTCGGCATTGGTGCGCAGGCGCTGGAGCGCGGCGACGAGCGCGCGGGTATCGCGCGCATACTCGTCGGCGGTGTCCTCGACCTGCGCGTGGAGAAGGGCAAGGACATGGCCGCGCTGGGGGGCGGACAGGGCCTTCCCTGCCGCCTCGTCGAGCCGCGTGCAGGCCTGGCAGACGTGTTCGAGGCGCTGGCGCGCGCGGTCACCGACCTGGAGCGCGGTCAGCGCGCTCGCCAGCTCGCCCTGGATCGCGCGGGCGTGGTTCGAGGTGGCCTCGGCCAGGTCAACAAGCTCGTCCTGGTGGCTGGCGAGCGCTTCGGCGTCGCGGGCAAGCCGGTCGGGCACCTGGGGGATGACCTTGCGGCATTCGCGCAGGAGCCGGGCGTCGATGCCCTGCATCGAGGTGATGCTGGTGTCGAGTTCGGCGAGCTTGAGGGAAAAGGCGTCGGTCTCGCGGTTGCCCGCGCCCAGCTTCACGTTCATCTCGTCGGCGAAGTTCACGAAGTCGGGGGCGCCCGAGGCCGCGATCTTCACGTTCATCGCATAGATCTGGAGGACCTGCAGGCAGCGCTGGACTTCGCTTATGGCGCGGCGCAGGTCGCGCGATACCTTGTGGATCGCCGCGATCTCGCTGCCGCGCCGCTCCAGGCTCTGCGCGACCTGGCCAAGCCGGCTTGCCGAATCGCGCAAGGTCGCGATGGCCACGGTGGCCTCGCTCTGCGCGAAGACTTCGGCGACCTCGCGCAGCGCGGTCAGGATGATGTCGATGGTCTCGACCGTCTGGCCGAGCGCGAGCCCGGCCTTGTCGAAATGCCCGTTCAGCCCCTCGGCAACGGCCGCGAGGTTCTGGCGCACGAGGTCGGCGCGCCCATCGGGCGCGTCCGGCCCGGCGTCGAGACGGTGGGCGAGGCTGGCCATGGCCTAGCGGACCGTGGCCTGCAGGAACTCGCGCGCGATCGCCGAGAGCGGAACGATGCGATCAACCGCGCCGTGGGCGATGGCCTCCTTGGGCATGCCGAAGACGATCGAGGTGGCCTCGTCCTGGGCGATGGTGCGCGCGCCGCCCTGCTTCATCTCGAGCAGGCCGCGTGCGCCGTCATCGCCCATGCCGGTCATGATGACGCCGACCGCGTTGGACCCGGCCGAGCGCGCGGCCGAGCGGAACAGCACGTCGACCGAGGGGCGGTGGCGCGAGACCAGCGGCCCGTCGCGCACCGCGACGAGGTAGCGCGCGCCCTGACGTTCAAGCAGGGTGTGCTTGCCCCCCGGCGCGATCAGGACGTGGCCGCGCATGACCGTGTCGCCGTCCTCGGCTTCCTTGACGCTTACCTCGCACAGGCTGTCGAGCCGCTTGGCGAAGGCGCGGGTGAAGTTCTCGGGCATGTGCTGGACGACGACGACGCCCGGCGCGTTGGCGGGAAGCGCCTGAAGCACTTCGCGCAGCGCCTCGGTGCCGCCGGTCGAGGCGCCGATGCACACGACCATCTCGGTCGTGCGGCTCATCGGGCGCCCGTCGGGCGGGGGCAGCATGGCGTCGGCGGTGAGCTTCTTCTGCGGTTCCAGCGAGGGCAGGACTGTGGGCTTGAGCCCCCCGACGCGGGCGCGGGCGGCGGCCTTGACGACGTCGCGGATCGTGGCACGGGCCTCCTGGAGATGCTCGGCCACCCCGACACGGGGCTTGAGGATCACGTCCACCGCGCCCGCCTCGAGCGCCTCCATCAGCGTGTCGGAGCCGTCTTCGGTGAGCGAGGAGCACATGACCACGGGGACCGGGCACTGGCTCATCAGCTTGCGCAGGAAGGTGATGCCGTCCATGCGCGGCATTTCCACATCAAGCGTGATGACGTCGGGCACTTCGGTCTGGATGATGCGCGCGGCGGCGAAGGGATCGGCCGCGGTCGCGATGACCTCGATCACCGGGTCCTCTTCGAGGATCGCCTTCATCGTCTGGCGCACGCTCGCGCTGTCATCGACGATGAGCACGCGCGTCTTGGCAAGGGGCATCGGGTCAGTTCCTCTGGAAGACGGTGCCGGATGCGGCCGTCAGGTTATGCTGGAATCCGCTGATCGATTCCGAATGGCCCAGGAACAGGTAGCCACCGGGGCGCAGCTGGTCGCACAGGCGGTTGACCACGGCCTCCTGCGTGGGGCGGTCGAAGTAGATGAGCACGTTGCGGCAGAAGATCATGTCGACCGGCTCGCCGATGGCGTAGTGTCGGTCCATGAGGTTGAGGCGGCCGAACGCGATCTTGCGGCGCAGGGCAGGCGCGATGCGGATTTCGCCGCGGCGCGGGTCCTTGGCGTCCATGACGTAGGCCTTGCGCAAGGTGGCGGGCACGGGGTCCACCATCTCGCGCGGGTAGATGCCCCGGATCGCGGTGGAGAGGACACGCGTGTCGAGGTCAGTGGCGAGGATCGAGTACTCGAAACCGGAATTGCGCTGGGCAAAGGCGTCGAGCAGCATGGCGATGGTGTAGGGTTCCGCCCCTGTCGAGCAGGCCGCGCTCCAGCAGCGCACCTCCCGGCGACCGCTCTCGAGCAACTGGGGCAGGATGGTTTCGGTCAGGTAGTCGAAATGGCGTGGCTCGCGGAAGAAGTCGGTCTTGTTGGTGGTGACCGCGTTGATGAGGTTCTCGATCTCGTCCGCGCCATGATCCTGCGAGAGGATCCACTTGCAATAGGCGCCCAGGGTCGCGTGGCCCCCTTCGCGCGCGCAGCGGCGCAGCCGTCCCTCCAGCATGGTGCGCTTGGCCGGTGCCAGGTTGATCCCGGTGTGCTCGCGAATGAGGGCGGCAAGGCCCTTGAACTGGGCCGGGGAGATGGTGTCCCCGGCCGCGGGGTTCTCGAAGGGGACGAAGGCAGCGTCGTTCATGGCGGGCCCGCTTGCAGGAGGAAGGAAGGGATCAGGCAGCGAACCCGAAGTCGGCGTCGTCGGAGTCCGGGCCGCCCATGTTCATGTCGAGGGTGAAGCCCTGGGCACGGCTTTGCTGGTGCTGGACGCTGCCGGGCTTGGGGCCGGAGGAACGCGCGGGCGCCTTGGGAGCGGACCGCGGGGCGGGCTGGGGCAGGGCGGCCTGGCGCGGCGCGGGGGCCGGGCTGGCGCGCAGCATGCGCGCCCCACCCTCGCCGGCGCCGACCTGGAAGAAGGTGATCGAGTTCTGCAGATCACCGGCCTGTCCGGCGAGGCCGTCCGAGGTGGAGGAGATCAGCTCGGAGGCGTGGGCGTTCTGCTGGGTGACCTTGTCGAGCTGCTGGATCGCATCGTTGATCTGCGAGGCGCCGATATCCTGTTCGCGGCAGGCCGCGCTGATCTCGGAAACGAGCTCGGCGGTGCGGCGGATGTCGGGAACAAGCTTGCCCAGCATCTCGCCCGCCTCGGCCGCGGCCTTGACCGTGTCGGAGGACACCGAGACGATCTCGGAGGCTGCGCTCTGGCTGCGTTCGGCCAGCTTGCGCACTTCGGAGGCGACGACCGCAAAGCCCTTGCCGTGCTCGCCCGCGCGGGCGGCCTCGACCGCCGCGTTGAGGGCAAGGAGGTCGGTCTGGCGGGCGATTTCCTGGACGATGGAAATCTTCTCGGCGATCGTGCGCATCGCGCCCACGGCCTTTTCCACGGCAACGCCCGAAAGCTCGGCGTCCTTGGAGGACTGGCGGGCGATCTTCTCGGTCTGCGAGGCGTTGTCCGCGTTCTGCTTGATGTTGGCGGCCATCTCTTCCATCGAGGCGGAGGCTTCTTCGGTCGAGGCGGCCTGCTCGGTCGCGCCTTCGGAAAGCTGCTGCGAGCTGCCCGCGATCTGGCTCGATCCGCTGGCGACCTTGTTGGCCGCCTCGCCGACGTCGCGGGCAAACTGGCGCAGGTTGCCGACAAGCGCGTTGATGGCGTCCTTCATGCGCTGGTGATCGCCCTCGCAAGTGATATCGACGGTCTGGAGCAGGTTGCCCTGGCTCACCAGCGCCAGCACGCGGTTGCCCTCGGCAATGGGATCAAGGATGGCATCGAGCATGCCGTTGATCCCTGCGATGAGGCTGGCGAAATCGCCCACGAAGCGGCGATCATCGCCGCGGGTTTCGAGCTTGCCGGCGGTGGAGGCCAGGATCAGGCGCTGGATCTCGGCGGTGATGTCGCGCAGGTTCGAACGCAGCGTCTCGACCGTCTCGTTGATGAAGGCCTTCTTGCCCGGGAAGCGTTCGAGCGGGGCATCGAAGTTGCCTTCGCCGAATTCGCGGATGCAGGCCATGGCCTTCTTCTTGACCGCGATATGGCCTTTGACCATCTCGTTGATGCCGCGCGCCACGTCGGCGAAGTCGCCGTCGAACTTGTCGACCGGGAGGAAGACGTCGATGTCGCCGCGCTCGTGCTCCTCGGCCATGTGCTTCATCTCGTCGACGAGGCCCTGGAGGTTGCGGCTGAGGGTATCGATGGTGCGGTTGATGAAGGCCTTCTTGCCGGGAAGTTCCTCCAGCTTGGCGTCGAAGTCGCCCTCGCTGATCGCCTTGACGCAGGCCATGGCCTTCTTCTTGACCTCGATATGGCTCGCGACCATCGCGTTGATGCCGCGCGCCATGGCGCCGAAATCGCCCGCGAACTTCTCGGCCGGAACGAAGACGTCGATGTCGCCGCGTTCGTGTTCGCTCGCCATGTGGGTCATCTCGGTGATGAGGCCGGAGAGGTTGTGGCGCAGGGTCTCGATAGTCTCGTTGATGAAGGCCTTCTTGCCCGGGAACTGTTCGAGGCGCGCGTCGAAATTGCCTTCGCTGAACTCGCGCACGCAGGCCATCGCCTTCTTCTTGACGGTGATGTGGGCCGCGACAAGCTCGTTGATGTGGCGCGCCATGACCGCGAATTCGCCGTGGAAGTCCTGGGCCGGGATCACCGCGTCGATGTCGCCGCGATCGTGTTCGGCGGTCATCGCCGAGATCTCGCGGCTGAGCGCTTCGGTGGGCTGGAGGCAGGTGTCGACCAGACGGTTGACCGCGTCGAGCACGGCACGGGTCTGGCCCTGGCCGTAGGTCATTTCGGTGCGCGCCGACATGTCGCCGCGCGCCACCGCCCGTTCAACGCGGGCGATCTCGTCGAGGACGTGGTCCGGATCGAGGCTGGAAAACAGGGTGAAGGGCATGGGGACGTTTCCTTGTGCAGTCGGCGTGCGGTCAGCGGTGTGCCTTCGGCGGCGTGCGGGGGTGGGGGATGGGGTGGATCAGGTGCCGGTGGGCGCCAGGGCGGAAAGGGCGAGGCTTGCCGCCTCGGTCCCGGTGAAGATGGCGGCGATGTCGACGAGGAGGATGAAGCCGCCCTCGCGGCGCACGACGCCCAGGAGATAGTCGCTGCTCCAGGCGACCCCGATTTCGGGGGGCGTCTCTATCGCGGCGGTCTCGAAACTGGTGACGCTGAGCACCCGGTCGACAACCACGCCCAGCGTCAGGGCACTGCCCTGCTGCGCCAGGTCGAGAATGAGGATGCGCGTGGCAAGCGAAGCCTCGGCGGGCGGAAAGCCCAGCCGGCGGCGCAGGTCGAGTGTGGCGACCCCCTGGCCGCGCACGTCGGTCAGGCCCAGGAAATAGGCCGGACCATTGGGCACGGGCGAGGGCGGGGCGTAGTCGAGGATCTCGCGCACGATGGCCACAGGCACGGCAAAGACGTCCCCGCCCATGCCGAATTCGACGACCTGGAGTTCGTTGGCAGCGTTCATGCGGCGTGTCCCATGGAGGTCTCGCCGCCGCCCAGGCCCTGGGGATGGGAGAGCGAGGCAAAGATGGCGGGAAGGTCGGGCAGGACGATCACGGCCTCGCCCTGGCGCGCCAGCTCGCGCGCGTAGGTGCGGCGCCAGCGCATACCCAGCACCGGGGGCGGGGCCGAAGTCGTGCGCTCCAGAAGGGTTACCTCGTTGACCTTGTCGGTGCGCAGGCCGATCTGCGTTTCCTCGCCGTCGAGCTCGATCTCGATGACGACGATGCGGCTGTCGGGCGTGGGCTCCTCCAGCGGCATGCCAAAGGCAATGCGCAGGTCGGCGATGGGGATGATCTTGCCGCGAAAGTTGATCACGCTGCCAACCAGCGCGTGGGCGCCGGGCACCGGGGTCTCGGGCAGGAGATCGAGGATCTCGCGGATGGTCACGGCCTCGACGGCCAGACGTTCGTCGCCGACCTCGAAGGTGAGAACCTCAAGCTGGCCGTTCGCGTCCCAGGCGGTCGCGCCATCGACCTCGGTCTCGGGTTTGGGGCTGGATTGGGGCATGGCTGGTTATCCCGCGGCGCGCAGCCGCTCTTCCTGTTGCTGGCCCAGCGCGACAAGCTGGACGATGTCGAGAATGAGCGCGACGCCGCCGTCGCCCAGGATCGTCGCGCCCGAGAAGCTGGGCAGGCGCCGGTGCAGTCCCGAGAGCGACTTGATGACGGTCTGGTGGCTGCCGATGATCTGGTCGACGACCAGCCCCACGCGCTCGCCGCCGGTGCCGATGACGACGATCTTCTGGTAGGGATCGGGCCGCGTTCCGGTCTGGAACACCTCGCGCAGGCGCAGGAAGGGCACGAGCCGTCCGCGCAGCGAGATCATGCTGCGCCCGCGCGTGCGGATGTCCTCTTCCAGCGAGAGCTCGATGCATTCCTCGACCGCGGCGAGCGGGATGACATAGTTGCCCTGGCCCACGCGCACGAGGAGGCCCTCGATGATGGCGAGGGTGAGGGGGATGCGCAGGGTGATGGTCGATCCCTTGCCCGGCTCGCTGGTCATGTCGATGGTGCCGCGCAGCGCCTCGATGGTGCGCTTGACCACGTCCATGCCCACGCCCCGCCCGGACAGGTTGGTGACCTGCTCGGCGGTGGAGAAGCCGGGGTGAAAGATCATCTGCAAGAGTTCGCTGTCGGGCACGACCTGGCCGGGCTGGAGCAGTCCGTTGGCCTCGGCCTTGGCCCGCACGCGCTGGCGGTTGATGCCGCGCCCGTCGTCGGTGATGGTGATGAGCACTTCGCCGCCCGCCTGCTCGGCGCTGAGGCGGATGCGCCCGGTCGTGGCCTTGCCGGCCTGGCCGCGCTCCTCGGGCGTCTCCAGGCCATGGTCGCAGGCGTTGCGGATCAGGTGGACGATCGGATCGGCCAGCTGCTCGGAGACGGTCTTGTCGATCTCGGTGCTTTCGCCCTCGGTGACCAGTTCGATCTCCTTGCCGGTCTCGTGGGCAAGGTCGTGGACAAGGCGCCGGAAGCGCCCGAAGAGCGCCGCGATGGGCACCATGCGCAGGACCATCGTGGTGTCGCGCAGTTCGCTGGCGAGGCGCTCGACTTCCTCGGAGATCGAGCGCAGCGCCAGTTCGCCTGCCGGGCCGCGCAGGCCGCTTTCGGCGAGCTGGGCAAGGCGGCTCTGGACGATCACGAGTTCGCCCACCCGGTCCATCAGGACGTCGAGCCGGCCTGCGGGCACGCGCACGCTTTCCTCGGCGGCGCGCGCGCTGCGCGGGGCCGGGCTGCGCGGGCTCTCGGCGGGGGCGGCTGCCTTGGCCGAGGCGGCCGCCTGCACCGCTCCGGCAGCCGGAGGAGCCTCGCTCTCGAGCGCCTCGATGGAGAGGTCCATGTCGTCCATCACGAAGATGAAGACGTCCTCGATGTCCTCGCGTGTGGCGGGGCCTTTCAGCGTGACGTCCCAGCCCAGATAGCACAGGGTCGGGTCGAGCTCGTCGAGCGGGGGAACGGTGTCGGTCAGGACGCGCACCTCGGCGTCCCCCAACTCGCGCATTTCATCGAGGAGGATGAGCGGATTGGTGCCGTTCGCCATGGCCTCGGCGGGCAGGCGGAAGACGATGTGCCAACCGCCGGGGGCGGCCGTGGCGTTCGCCGTGGGCAGGGGCTGCGCGGCAGGGGGCGCCTCTCCGCCCGCTTCGGGCGCGGAGCCGAGCGCGGTGTGCAGGCGCTCGAGGATCGCGTTTCCGGCTTCTTCCAGCGCGGGATCGTCGCCCTCGAGGTCGACGAGGGTGCGCATGTGGTCCATCGCCCCCAGCGTGATCGCGACGAGTTCGGCGCTGGCCTGGACGACCCCCTTGCGCACCTTGTCGAAGGCGGTCTCGCAATGGTGGGTGAAGGCCGCGAGCGCGTCGAAGCCGAACATCGCGCCCGAGCCCTTGAGCGTATGCATCCCGCGAAACACCGTGTCGACGAGGTCGCGGCTGGCAAGGTCGTGGGTCAGGTCGAGAAGCGCCTGCTCGGTTGCATCGAGCAGGTCGGCCGCCTCGATGCGGAAGGCGGCGGCGGGGTCCTGTTCGCTCATCCGCCCAGCACCTTGCGCGCGACCTTGAGGAGGTGGTCGGGGACGAAGGGCTTGACCAGCCATCCGGTCGCGCCCGCCGCCTTGGCCTGGCTCTTGAGGTTGTCGGCGGATTCGGTGGTGAGGAAGATGATCGGGGTGCCCGCCTGGATCGGCAGCTTGCGGATCTCGCGGATCATCTCCAGCCCGTTCATGCGCGGCATGTTGAGGTCGGTGATGATAAGGTCGTACTTGGCCATGCGCGCCTTGCCCAGGCCTTCGCTGCCATCGGCGGCTTCGGCCACCGAGTGCCCCGCGCCCGAAAGCGCGATGCGGATGGCCATGCGCACGCTGGCGGAATCATCGACGGTGAGGATGCTGCTCATTGCGGGGCGTCTCCGTGGAACCAGAAGGCAAGGGTGGCGCTGTCCGCGCACGCGGCGAGGCCTCCGCGCGCGAGGAGCGCGGCGAGGGCGGTATTGGCGGGGTGCGCAAGGCGAAGGGGCTTGCCCTCCTGCGCGCCCTGGATGCGCGCGGCCTCGATCAACTGCACGAAGCTGAGATCGGCCTCGTCCAGCTGCGATGTATCGAGTTCGAGTTCCTCACCCGGGCCAAGCGCGGCGAAGCCTTCGAGAAGGCGCGTCGCGAGGCCCTGGATGGTCCGGATCGTGGCGGTATCGCCTACGCTGATCTGCATTGCTGTCTCACCGTTTCTCGGGTGTCCTTGGCGAGCAGGTACCTGAAACGAATGAGCATATGCTTGGGTGCGCCTAGCGACTTCTACGGGGCGCGCTGGCGATGTCCGGGCAAGAGAGGGGGGAATGGGGAGAGGCGCGCAGGCCTCTCCCGCAAGGGAAAATCAGTCGCCGATGCCCATGAGGCGCGCGTTGAGGGTGCGGTCCGAGCCGGTGTCGGCAAAGTCGTCGAAGGCCTTTTCGGTGACGCGGATGATGTGCCGGTCGATGAAGGGCGCGCCTTCGGCGGCGCCGACTTCGGGGTGCTTCAAGGCGCATTCCCATTCGAGCACGGCCCAGCCGTCGAAATCGTACTGCGCCATTTTGGAGAAGATCTGCGCAAAATCGACCTGCCCGTCGCCCAGACTCCGGAAACGACCCGGACGCTCGGTCCAACCCTGGTAGCCGCCGTAGACGCCCGAGCGGCCCGAGGGGCGGAACTCGGCGTCCTTGACGTGGAAGCACTTCACCCGCGCGTGGTAGATGTCGAGGAAGGCGAGGTAATCGAGCTGCTGCAACACGAAGTGCGAGGGATCGTAGAGGATGTTCGCGCGGGCATGGTTGCCGGTCGCCTCGAGGAACCTCTCGAAGGTGACACCGTCGTGCAGGTCCTCGCCCGGATGCAGTTCGTAGCCGATGTCGACGCCGTTCTCCTCGAACACGTCGAGGATCGGTGTCCAGCGCCGCGCGAGCTCGGCAAAGGCGTCCTCGACAAGGCCCGCCGGGCGCTGCGGCCAGGCGTAGAAGTAGGGCCAGGCGAGCGCGCCCGAGAAGCTGGCGTGTGCGGTCAGACCCAGGCGGCGTGAGGCGACGGCGGCGAGCTTGACCTGTTCGACGGCCCACTCCTGACGCGCCTTGGGATTGCCGCGCACGTGGGTGGCGGCAAAGCCGTCGAACTGCGCGTCATAGGCCGGATGGACCGCGACGAGCTGGCCCTGCAGGTGGGTCGAGAGCTCGGTGATGGCGATGCCCTTCTCGGCCAGCATGCCCGTGGTCTCGTCGCAGTAGTCCTGGCTTGCGGCAGCTTTCTCGAGGTCGAAGATGGCGGGGGCGCTGGTGGGCACCTGGATGCCCTTGTAGCCCAGCGAGGCCGCCCAGTCGGCAATCGCGGGCAGCGAGTTGAACGGCGCTTCGCTGCCCAGGAACTGGGCGAGGAAGATGGCGGGGCCCTTTATCGTCTTCATGTACCTGTCTCCAAAGTCCGGTGGGGCCGATCAGACGGCAAGGTCGACCCAGCCCGCGTTATCGCGGCTGGCGGCCACGGCGGTGGCGATGAGGGCCATGCCGCGCAGGCCTTCATCGGCGCTCGGCACCAGCGTATCGGGCGCGCCGCGCAGGTGCCCGGCAAAGTCGGTGTAGAGGTTGGCGAGCGCTTCGAGCAGGCCTTCGGGATGACCGCCGGGAAGGCGCGAGCTGGCCTGCGCGGCCGTGCCCAGCGACGGATCGCCCGCGCGCACGATTTCCATGCCGCCCTCGGCCTTCAGCACGGTGAGCTGGTTGGGGTTCTCCTGGTTCCAGCGCATCCCGCCCTTGTCGCCGTAGACGCGGATGGCGAGGTCATTGCCTTCCCCGGTCATCACCTGCGAGGCCATGAGGAGCCCGCGCGCGCCCCCTGCAAAGCGCAGGAACATCTGGCAGTCATCGTCGAGCACGCGGCCGGGCACCACGGCGCCCAGGTCCGCGTTGATCTGTGCGACCCGCGTGCCGGTCACGAATTCGGCGAGCTGGAAGGCGTGGACACCGATGTCGGCTATGCAGCCGCCAAGCCCTGCGGTCCGGGGATCGACGCGCCACTCGGCCTGCTTGCCGTTCGCATCCCCGGCGAGCCAGCCCTGGTTGTACTCCACCACGACCTTGCGCAGCGTTCCGATAGCGCCGCTTGCGATCCGGGCGCGCATCTCGCGCACGAGGGGGTAGCCCGAATAGGTATAGGTAAGCCCGAAGGGGACCGGGTTGTGCTTGAGCATCGCCACGATCTCGCGCGCCTCGTCCAGTGTCGCGGTCATCGGCTTGTCGCTCATCACGGCAACGCCCGCGGCGATGGCGGCCTTCGCCGCGACGGCGTGGTGGGCATTGGGCGTCGCGATGGTGATGAACTCGATGCCGTCCTCGCGCTGCGCTTCGGCGGCGAGCATCGCGTCGAGCGAGGGGTAGCCGCGCTCGGGCGCCACGCCGTAGCCGATCGCGGCCTCGCGCGAGCGCGCGGCATCGCGGCTGAAGGCCCCGGCGACAAGCTGGATGCGGCCATCAAGGCGCGCGGCCATGGCATGGACCGGGCCGATGAACGAGCCGGGCCCGCCCCCGACGAGTCCCATGCGCACGGGCGAAGAAGCAGGGGCAATGTCGGATGCGGCCATGGAAGGTCCTTGTGATCTGGGGGCGAGAGCCCGCGAATGGGAGGATGGATACCCGTCTAACCGCGCGGGAGGGACGCTGCAATGCGCGATGTAATCGTTACCATGAAGCGGGACGCAAATGTTCCCGGCCTGTCGTCGAAGTTCGTTTCCAAGGATTCTCAGTGCGGTCCTTGCGTAAGAGGCCGTTTCGAAAGGGGTTGAGCGGCTGAGGTTCGTGTGATTCCGGGGGTTTTGCAGACAACCCGGAGATCTTGATGTGGACCCCAGCCACCCGCGTGCAGCATACGCGTGTTTCGAAGCGTTACCAGACGGATTTGAGCGATGCCGAGTGGGCGCTGATCGCGACATTTGTTCCCGAGGCGCGCACGACGGGGCGGCGACGGCAATGGCCAATGCGCGAAATCGTGAACGCCATCTTCTACGTTCTGCGCGGCGGGATTGCATGGCGGTTGCTGCCCAAGGACTTCCCGCCGTGGCAGACGGTCTACCGCTGGTTTGCCCGGTTTCGTGACGAATGCCTGTTCGAGCGGATCAACCATGCGCTGGTCGCGCTCGATCGCGAGCGAGCCGGAAGGGACGCCTCGCCAAGCGGAGCCATCATCGACAGTCAGAGCGTCAAGACCACCGAGAGCGGCGGACCGCGCGGCTACGATGCTGGCAAGAAGATCAAAGGTCGCAAGCGCCATGCTCTGGTCGATACTGACGGCAGGCCGCTGCTTGTCGAGCCGCACACCGCCGATGTCCAGGATCGTGATGGCGGCGGCGCGTTGCTGCAAATCTCGCGCGGCCTCTTCCCGTTCATCGAGAAGGTCTGGGCCGATGGCGGCTATAACCATCACCGTGTCACCGAGGCGACCCGCATCACCGTCGAGATAGTCAGCAAGATCGCCGGGCAGTCCGGCTTCGTCGTCCTCCCTCGGCGCTGGGTGGTCGAGCGGTTCTTCGCTTGGGTCAATCGAAACCGCCGTCTGGCCAAGGACGTGGAAGCCACCCTCAAATCCGCCGCAGCCTTCCTCTACGCCGCCGCCGCCATGCTCATGCTACGCCGTTTGGCTCGGTCAGCGTGAGTTTCGAAACCGACTCTAAGAGGAAGGTTACCATCCTGTAAGGTCGCAGCCGGCCTGTGTGAAACACTTGTGCGCGCTTCGCCGCAACTGTAACGATTACAGTAATGGCAAATATCAAGGACATTGCCCGCGTCGCGGGCGTTTCGGTCGCGACCGTTTCGCGCGCGCTGAGCACGCCATCGATGGTGCGGCCAACCACGATCGAGCGGATCGAGGCTGCCATTGCCGACCTCAACTACCAGCCCAACCACATGGCGGCAGGCCTTCGCCGCCAGCGCAGCGACAATGTCCTGGTGGTCGTCCCCAGCATCTACAATCCGTTCACGTCCGCCTTCGTCGAGGGCATTGAGAACGTCGCGCGCACGAGCCGTATGCGCGTGCTCCTGGGCATCACCGAAGGTGACCGCGATGCCCTCAACACGTATACCGCGATGATCGCGGGCAAGCAGGCCGACGGGATGATCCTGCTGGAAAGCAACCTGCCCGACATCCTCATCAATCCACCCGCCAAGGGCACGCTGCCGCCGATCGTGTCGGCCTGCGAATATCCGCTCGACCACGCCCTGCCGCGCGTGAAGATCGACAATCACGAAGCCAGCGCGCTGGTGGTCAGCCATCTTGCCGGCCTTGGCCACAGGCGGATTGCCGCGGTGACCGGGCCGATCGACCTGGTCATGTCGCAGGACCGTCTGGCCGGGTATCGCCTGGGCCTTGCCCGGGCGGGGATCGAGTTCGATCCGCAACTGGTGCACGAGGGCGATTTCACGCTGCAGTCTGGCTATGACGCCATGGTCCGCCTGCTCGATGCCGGGACGCCTTTCACGGCGGTTGCCTGTTCCAACGACGAGATGGCGCTGGGCGCGATGAGCGCGCTGCGGGCCCGCGGGCTGTCGGTTCCCGACGATGTCTCGGTGGCCGGCTTCGATGACCTGCGCTTCGGGGCCTACGCCAGTCCGCCGCTCACCACCGTACACAGCCCCACGGTGGAGATCGGTGAGGCGGCGATGCGCCTCATGCTCGATGCCCTTCTCCCCGCCGACCGCCAACCACCCGCGCGCGAAGTGATCCTGCCGCACCGCCTGATTGTCCGCGAATCCACCGCGCGGGTTCCGGCTCGGGTCGTCGCGGGCACCTGAGCCGCGTCCACCATCATCAAACTAAGGCTGTCGCAGAAAGAAGCCCCGGCCCCGCAAGGAGACCGGGGCTTCCCCGCGACCCGAGGGCTGGAGGAGCCGTGCTTGTGTTATCGGCTCCGCCTCGGGGAAAGGGGCAGGGGGGGCGGCCTGGTGCTCTAGGCTCGGGCGAGGGCTGCGTGCGGGTGGGCGCGCCACCGGGTCGCCTGTTCGTAGGCGTGCGCGGTGCGCAGGAGCCGGGCCTCGCTGTGGGGCGGTCCGATCAACTGGAGCGCGAGGGGCAGGCGCCGGGTGTCGAACCCCATCGGGGTAACCAGCGCGGGAAAGCCGAGCAACGAGGCGGGCCGGGGCAGTTCCGAAATCTCCCCGATGAGTTCCTGGCGGCTGTCCGGCCCGAGGATCTCCACGTCGCGGGCCAGCGGGACCGACATGCGTGTCGCCGGGGTCAGGAGCAGGTCGACGTTGGCAAACGGGCCGTCACGCATCGCCACTTGCGCCCAGTGGCGCAGCGCCAGCGCACTGCCGTAGTCGCTTTCGCTGATGGCCGAGCCCCGTGCGAGGCGCGCGCGCACGTCCTCGCCGAAGTCGCCGGGGCGCAGGGCCAGGTCCCGGGCGTGGACGCGCGCGCCTTCGTAAAGGGCGATTGTCCCGGCCGCGCGCGCCATCGCGGACTGGTCGGGCACGGCGACATCGACCAGTGTCGCGCCCAGCGCGCGCATCTGGGCCGCGGCGGCCTCCAGCGCGTAATCGATCTCGGGATGGATGCCGTCGTTGTACCAGGAGGTGGGAAGGCCGATGCGAAGCCCGCAAAGATCCTCGCCGATCCCGGCCATATAGTCGCGTCCGTTCGCGGCCAGGACCGTCATCAGCAGCGCCAGAGCGCGCGATGAGGTGGCAATGGGGCCCGCCGTGTCGCAGGTGCGCGAGAGTTCCATCATCGCGTAGGTGGGCAGGAGGCCGGTGGTCGGCTTGAGACCGCTGACGCCGCAGAACGCGGCCGGAACCCGCGCGGACCCGCCCGTATCCGATGCCAGCGAGGCGCAAAGGATACCCGCGCCGACCGCCGCCGCCGAGCCCGAGGACGAGCCGCCCGAAATGGCCCGCGCGTGCCAGGGATTGCCGCAGCGTCCCAGATGGACGTTGTGTCCCGTGGGGCCCAGCGCGAACTCGGCCATGTGGAGGCGGCCGAAGGTAATCGCGCCTGCCCCTTCGAGCCGGGCGACAAGCGGGGAGGTTTCCTCGGGTCGAAAGCCCCGCCACAGCGCCGCCCCCGCTTCTGTCGGAAGGCCGGCCCGAAAGAACATGTCCTTGTGGGCGAGGGGGACGCCGTGAAGGGGGCCGCGCAGCGACCCGGCCTGGCGTTCCCGGTCGCACTGGCGCGCGAGAGCAAGTGCGCTCTCGGCCTCAAGCGCGACAAAGGCGTTGAGATCGCGTGCCGCCTCGGCGCGGGCGAGCGTCATACGCACCGCGTCTTCGCTCGAGACGGTGCCATCGGCGATGGCTCGGGCAAGGGCGCACAGCTCGTTGGGCAGATCCGGCAGGTCGACCATCATGGCTCACTCCGTCACGGGCGGGGCGCCGACAGGGCCGGGCTCCGGGCGAGAAATGGGAAAGGGGCGATGCAGCCATTGGGAGGAGGAGAGAGAGAGGACTGCATCGCCCCTGTCACGTGGAGCGGGTTACGGGCAGGCCCCGAACGTCGACAGGAAGGGACTTACCGTCGTCGTTCCGCGTGGGTGGCGTGCATCGCGGGCGACCTGCGGATGGTCGCAATGGGGTGTGCCCCTGGATGTGACCCGTACACGTGATTTCATCGGACATGACCCCTGTTCGTGGGTGGGATGTCTAATCTGTGCGTTTCGTTTTCATGAGAATGCGCGATTCGTTCCGGATTGCAAGCGGCGTTCGCGAAGGGGTGCTCGGCTGTGTCCTAGATCGCTGATAATACTGCGGTTTAGCGCAACATTTATGCGCAGGTGTCCGCCTGGCGGATGATCGCAGTGCGGCATGGAGCAGGATCGGGCGGAGCGCAGAGGCGAGGTACCCCAAGGGCTTGGCCCCCGGATCAGGCGCATGCTGCGCTGCGAACACCGCCCATTCCTGCGCTCCAGGCGGTGCGTCTTATACTTTAGGCCTATTGCGGCGCGAATGTAATCGATCTCGCCATTTAGGCACGAGTCGAGCGTCTGCTCGCTTGGTGGAGCATGCTGCGGGCAAGGCGTGCCGTGCGCAGGCAGGCGTGCGATGTCCACCTGCGAGGCAGGAGACGTGGCCACTGGCCCGTCCGCAAAAGGAGATGACGAGTGAAGCGCTGGTCGCGACGCGGTTACACCGAAGGCCCCTACGGGCAGATCCACTATCGCCACGAAGGAGCCGTTACCCAGACCCGCGGGGCGATTGTCCTGTTGCACCAGGCGCCGATGACCTCGGCCCAGTACGACAACGTGCTGCGTCCTCTGGCCGCTCATGGTTTCCATGCCATCGCCATCGACATGCCCGGGTTCGGCATGTCCGACCCCGTCCCGGGCGTGCCGCGGGTGGAGGACTGGGCCGCCGTGGTGGCGCCGGTCCTCGACGCCCTGGGCTATCCCGATGCGGTGGTGCTGGGCCATCACACCGGCGCGATGGTCGCGACCGAGGTGGGCATCCAGTTCCCGGACCGCGTGCGTGCGGTAATCCTGAATGGCCCGATGCCGGTCAGCGAGGAGGAACGCGCCGAGTTCATGGAGGGCCTGCACCAGACCGAGCGCACGATTACGGCAACCGACGACGGCACGCAGTTCAACATGGTCCACGCCGCCCGCACCGGCCTTGCCGAGGGCACCGTCGCACCGGCGCGTATCAGTGAGTACGTCGTCCAGGCCTTCGAGGGGCAGGGTGCCTACTGGCATGGGCACCATGCGGCCTTCCTGTACCGGCAGGACGAAACGCTGGGCAGGTTGGAGCGCCCCGCGCTCATCCTCACCAACACCGGCGATGTCATCTACGAGCACGCGCTCGCGGCCCATGCAATCCGGCCCGACTTTGCCTTTACGGCGCTGGAGGGGGGCGGTGTCGACGTCGTTGACCAGATGCCCGAGGACTGGGCCGAGGCCGTGACGCGCTACGTTTCGGGGCTCTGAGGCCCTAGCCCTAGCCCATGATGTGTTCGCCCGCATCGACCGGGATCACGGTCCCGGTGATGCGGCGTGCGGCGGAACTCGCCAGGAACGCGGCGAGCGCGCCGACATCGTCGATATCGACACGCTCATGGACCGGCACGCTGGCGGCCGTGCGTTCGAGCAGTTCATCGAAACGGGCGATGCCGCTCGCCGCGCGCGTGGCAATGGGGCCGGGCGAAATGGCGTGGACGCGAATGCCTGCCGGGCCCAGTTCGGCGGCGAGATAGCGGCTGGTGCTTTCGAGCGCGGCCTTGACCGGGCCCATCAGGTTGTAGTGCTCGACCACGCGCTCCGATCCATAGAAGGTCACGCACATCAGGCAGCCGCCCTCGCGCATCAGCGGCTCGGCAAGCCTGGCCATGCGGATGAAGGAGTGGCACGACACGTCCATGGCGAGCGCGAAGCCTTCGGCCGAGCAGTCGGTCACGCGCCCGTGCAGGTCCTCGCGCGGGGCAAAGGCGATGGAGTGGAGCAGGAAGTCGAGCCCGCCCCAGCGCGTCCTGACCTCCTCGAACAGGGTTTCCAGCTGGCCTGGCTCGCGCACGTCGAGGGGGGCGATCCACTCACAGCCCATCGCATCGGCGACCGGCTCCACGAAGGGGCGGGCCTTCTCGTTGAGATAGGTCGCGGCAAGGCGCGCGCCAGCGTGCGCGAAGGCGCGCGTGCAGCCCGCCGCAATCGAGTTCTCGTTGGCGATCCCGATGACGAGGCCGCGCTTTCCGGCAAGGTCGACAAGTGGCTTCATGGCAGGTCTCCACAGAGGATGCGAAGGGTGTGGAGCGCGATCATGCGCTCCTCGTCGGTGGGGATCACGCGCACGGCGATACGGCTTTCGGGCGCGGAGATAAGGGGGGCATGGGCGGCGTTGGCCTCTTCATCGAGGATGAGGCCAAGCCAGCCAAGGCGCGCGCAGATATCGGCGCGCAAGGCGGCATCGTTCTCGCCGATGCCTGCGGTGAAGACGAGACCGTCAAGACCCTGGAGCGAGGCGGTAAGCGCGCCGATCTCGCGCGCGGTGCGGTAGGCGAAGAGTTCGACCGCCTCGCGTGCGGCGGGCTCGCGGCTTGCAGCCAGTGCGCGCATGTCGCTGGAGATGCCGGACACGCCCAGCAATCCCGACTGGCGGTAGAGCATCGTCTCGACGGCCTTGGCGCTGTAGCCCATCTGGGTCTGGAGGTGCAGGACAACGCCGGGATCGAGCCGCCCGCAGCGTGTCCCCATCATCAACCCGTCGAGCGCGGTGAAGCCCATGGTCGTGTCGATGCTGCGCCCATTGGCCATCGCGCACAGGCTGGCCCCGTTGCCCAGATGCGCGGCGATGACCTTGCCGTGCGCCAGCGCCGGATCGAGCCGGGCGAGGGTGCGCGCGATGTATTCGTAGGACAGGCCATGAAATCCGTAGCGCCGGATCCCGGCCTCGTGGAGGCTGCGCGGGATGGCCATACGCGCGGCGACTTCGGGCTTGTCGTGGTGAAAGGCGGTGTCGAAGCAGGCGACCTGCGGGAGGTCGGGGGCAAGCCGCGCCAGCGTGCGGATCGCGACGAGGTTGTGCGGCTGGTGCAGCGGGGCGAGGGGGGAGAGCGCCTCCAGTTCGTCGAGCAGCTCGGGTGTCACCCGCTGCGGCGCAACGAAGCGCGTGCCGCCATGGACGACACGGTGGCCGATGGCGACGATGGTCCCGCTTTCGATGTGGCGGGTGGCCCAGTCGAACAGGAAGTCGAGCAGGTCCGCGTGGGTCAGGTGCGCGCCCTCGGGCCAGTCCTTCTCCAGCAGCACCTCGCCCGCGTCGGTGGCGATGCGCAGGCTGGGCGCGATGCTGATCTTCTCGAACTTGCCGCCCGCCGAATGGACCGGATGGTTGCCTTCATCGAGGCGGAAGACGCCGAACTTGATGCTGGAGGAGCCCGAGTTCAGGCTGACGATGGCCTTCATTCGGCAAGCCCCGGTGCGGCCATGGTCTGGGCGCGGGCCATCAGCACCGCGACGGCGCAGGAGGCAAGCCGCGTGCGCAGGCTGTCGGCCCGGCTGGTCAGGATCATCGGTACGCGCGCGCCCAGGACGACGCCCGCCGCGTCCGCATCGCTGAGGAAGGTAAGCTGCTTGGCGAGCATGTTGCCCGCCTCCAGATCGGGCACGACGAGGATGTCGGCCTTGCCCGCCACGGGCGAGACGATGCCTTTCTCGCGCGCGGCGCTCTCGCTCACGGCGTTGTCGAAGGCGAGCGGCCCGTCGAGCAGGCCTCCGGTGATCTGGCCCCGGTCGGCCATCTTGCACAGCGCCGCGGCGTCGAGCGTTGCGGGCATGGCCGGGTTCACCGTCTCGACCGCCGCCAGGATCGCGACGCGCGGGGTCTCCTTGCCGATGACATGGGCAAGGTCGATGGCGTTGCGGATGATGTCGGCCTTGCAGGCGAGGTCGGGCGCAATGTTGATGGCCGCATCGGTGATGATGATCGGCTCGGCGTGGCCGGGCACGTCCATCACATAGGCGTGGCTGATGCGCCGCTCGGTGCGCAGCCCTCCGCTGCGGGCGACGACGGCGCCCATCAGCTCGTCGGTGTGGAGGGCGCCCTTCATCAGGAGCTGCGCCTCGCCTGCGTGGACAAGCTCGACCGCGCGCTGGGCGGACTGGTGGCTGTGCGCGCTCTCGACGATACGCATGGCCGAGATGTCCTTGCCCGCCTTCTCGGCAGCCTCTTCGATGCGCGCACGAGGGCCGACGAGGATGGGGGCGATGAAGCCTGCCTCGGCGGATTCGCAGGCCGCGGTGATTGCAGTGGCCGAGCAGGGGTGGACGACGGCGGTGGGGACGTTCGCACCGCCCTTGGCGGCCTCGATCAGGCGCTGGTACTGGCCGTGGTCGGAAAGGCGGATGTCGGGCAGGGCGACGCGCGGGCGCGCAACGCGTTCGGTCGGGGCGATGACGCTGGCCTCGCCGGTGATGACGGTGGTGCCCTCCTGGTTGGTGCAGGTGCAGTCGAGCTTGAGGCGCTTCTTGTCCTCACGCCGTTCGGTGACGGTGACCGTGGCGGTGATCGTGTCGCCCAGCGCCACCGGCGCGGTGAAGCGCAGCGATTGGCCGAGGTAGATCGTGCCGGGGCCCGGAAGCTCGGTGCCCAGGACCGCTGAGATCAGGCCCGCGCCCCACATGCCATGGGCGATCACCTTGTGGAACATGTCGTGCTCGGCATAGTCGATATCGACATGGGCCGGGTTCACGTCGCCCGAGACGAGCGCGAAGAGGTGGATGTCGCGCTGGGTGAGCGTGCGGACGACGCTGGCGCTGTCCCCTACGGCGATCTCGTCGAACGTGCGGTTGGTAATGGTCTGGTCGGTCGACATCGGGGCGTGGGTCCTATTTCTCGAGCACGTAGCGGCCGGGCGCGTTGCACAAGGGGGGATAGCCCTTGTCCGCGTTGCCCAGCGGGGGCGGCGCGGTCGGCTCGCCCGAGTTGGCATCGAGCCAGGCGCCCCAGTCGAGCCACCACGATCCGTCCTTGAGCGCGGCGCGCTCGCACCATTCCTCGGGCGCGAGATTACCGTTGGGATGAGGATGGGTGGCGATGCGGTAGTGGCGGTGGGGATGGCCCGGTTCGGAAACGATTCCGGCGTTGTGCCCCCCGCTCGTCAGCACGAAGGTCACCGCCGTATTGGTGAGAAGGTGGATCTTGTAGACCGAGCGCCAGGGCGCCACGTGGTCGCGCTCGGTGCCCACGGCGAAGACGGGGACCGTAATGTCCTCCATCGTCACGACATGGCCATCGACGCGGAAACGCCCTTCGGCCAGATCGTCGTGGAGGAAGAGCTTGCGCAAGTACTCGCTGTGCATGGCATAGGGCATGCGCGTGCCGTCCGCGTTCCAGGCCATGAGGTCGTTGATGTCGGCCCGCTCGCCCATCAGGTAGGTCTGGAGCATATGCGACCAGATGAGGTCGTTCGAGCGCAGGATCTGGAAGGCGCCGCCCATCTGGTCGCTCTCCAGATAGCCCCGGCTCCACATCATGTTCTCCAGCACATGAAGCTGGCTCTCGTCGATGAAGAGGCCCAGCTCGCCCGGCTCGCTGAACTCGGTCTGCGCGGCCAGGAGGGTGAGGCTGGCGAGGCGTTCATCCCCCTCGCGCGCCATGGCGGCGGCCGCGATGGAAAGGAGCGTGCCGCCCAGACAATAGCCTGCGCCGTGGATCTTCGCAGCGCCCGTGATCGCGCTGATGGCGTCGAGCGCGGCGAGAGGACCCAGGCGCCGGTAGTCGTCCATGTCGAGGTCCCGGTCGTGGCCATCGGGGTTGTGCCACGAGATCATGAAGACGGTATAGCCTTGCGCGCGCAGCCACTCGACCAGCGAGTTGCGGGTCGAGAGATCGAGGATGTAGTACTTCATGATCCAGGCGGGCACGATCAGCACCGGCTCGGGCCGGACCGTCTCGGTCGTGGGGGCGTACTGGATGAGTTCGATGAGGCGGTTGCGGTAGACGACCTTGCCGTCCGCGGCTGCAACGTCGGTGCCGACCTCGAAGGCTTCGGTGCCCGCGGCGGGGCGTCCGGTCAGGTAGCGGCGCATGTCCTCGAAGAAGTAGTCGAGCCCGTCGGCAAGGCACTTGCCCCCGGTCTCGGCGATGCGCTTCTGCAGCACCGGGTTGGTGGCGATGAAATTGGTGGGGGCGAAGATGTCGAGGATCTGCCGCGCGGCGAAGGAGACCATGTCCTCGTGGTGCTTCGAGACGCCGCCGATGCCGGTCGTCGCCGCTTCCCACCACTGCTGGTTGAGGAGGAAGGCCTGGGCCCACACGTTGTAGGGTGCCTCATGCCATTCGGGGCCCTGGAAGCGTCGGTCCTGCGGCAGGGGCTCGACCACGCGCGGGGTCTCCGGGTCGCGGGTGGCGCGCGCGGTGTAGCCCATCAGGCGCAGCGCCTTGCCCCCGGCCTTGGCGGCAAGCTGCATCTGCTTGCCGGGTGCCGAAGCGAGGTGGAGCGCCCAGTCGGTTGCCGCGAGGATCATGGTGGCCGGCGAAAGCCCGCTGGTCGCCTGGGCAATTGCCGCCGAGGCCGAGCGGTCGAGCGTCTGGGCAATGCCATCCAGCGGCTCGCGCGGGGATGAGGACGCGCCGGTCGATCCGGGCGCGGGGGCGGGAGAAGTCATCGTCAGGCTCCGCGTTGCGTCGCGTGTCGCTTCGCCTCGAAGCAACCCACGTAGTACGCGCAGGATGAGCGTCCAATTGTTGCAGTGCAATGTCCTTGATCAAAGACAATCGAGTGTAGCTGCCATTTCGCCGCAAATTCACCGTAAGTTGCGTTGCCCTAGAGATGGCGTGCGCAACTGTTGCGGTGCATGAAAAGCCGCGCCTGGGTCAGCCTTCCAGAGCCGTGCGCAGCGGACCGAGCCATTCTTCGTACGGCTTCCACGCCCCCACGCCCGCGCGCGAGATGGGGCGGCGGACCTGTTCGGAGCTGGCCGTGCGCACCGCGCGGTCGGTTTTGTGAAAGTCCAGGCAGGCCGGATCGAAGGGGACCCCGATATAGTCCAGCATGCGGCGCACCTGGCCTTCCAGATCGTCGAGCACGTCCTCGTGTTGGACGCGCAGGACACGGCCGGGAAGCACTTGGTCCCAGTGCTCCATCAGCGCCACGTAGTCGCGGTAGTAGCGGCCGATTTCGGCGAGGCCATAGGTAAACTCCTGGCCCTCGGCGAAGAGCTGCTTGAAGCCAGAGAAGCAGCAATCCATCGCATCACGGCGCGCATCGATGATCTTCGCGTTGGGGAGGATCAGGTGGATGAGGCCGATATGCCGGAAGTTGTTGGGCATCTTGTCGATGAACAGCGGCGCGCCCTGGCGGTGGATGCGGGTGTTCTCGATGTAGCTCCTGCCCAGCCCCTCCAGCTGCTCCGCCGACAGTTCATGCAGGATCTGCGGGTAGCGGGGCGCGCTCGCCTTGCGGCCACGCAGGCGGTGCGCGGTGGCAAGGATGTCGGGCAGCTCCAGCGTGCCGTCGATCATCGGGTGCGAGGCAAGAATCTGTTCGAGCAGGGTCGAGCCCGCGCGCGGCAGGCCCACGATAAAGATCGGGTCCGACGCGGCGTGGCCCTTGCCCCCCTGGCGCGCGAAGAGTTCGGACGTGCAGGCCTCGATCTGCGCGGCGATCTCTGTGTGCATGCGGTCCGCATCATAACGGCTCTGGCGCAGCTTGAGCTCGTTGCCGTGCGCGTAGTGGGCAAAGGCCTGCGCATGAAGCCCTTCGTCCTCGGCGGCCTTGGCGGCGGCGAAGGTCAGGTGGACGCGGTCCATGAAGGCAAGGTCGGGCTGAGCCAGCAGGTCTTCCATGCGCGCGCGCTCGTCCTCGGAAAAGCGCCAGGTCTTGAGGTTGGCCAGCGCGTACCAGGCATCGCCGTGTTCGGGCTTGGCGGCGATGGCGGCGCGGTAGGAGGCGACGGCTTCGTCCTGCGCGCCGGTGGTCTTGAGCGCATGGCCCTTGCTGGTGAGCGTGGCGGGGTCCTGGGGGAGCTTGTCCAGCACCGCGTCGAACAGGGCGAAGGCGCGGGCGTAGTCGCCGGTCTGCATGGCCTCGATGGCGAGGTGCGAGGCGAAGACGGGGCTTTCGGGATCGCGGGTGTGGAGGGCTTCGGCCTGCTCCAGCGCCTGCGTGAATTTCTGGCGCTTGCGCAGGACCTGGATGTAGTCGAGCCGCAGCTGCACAGTGTCGGGAGAAAAAGTAACCGCACTTTCCAAAAGAAACTCCGCGTCGTCGAGGATGCCAAGGCGGCTGGCGATTTCGGCCAGCAGGCGCATGCCCTCGATGTCGGTGCGGTGGGTCCGGAGGTAGGCCCGGCAGATCTCCTCGGCGCGTAGCAGGCGGCCTTCGTGGAGGTGATTGGAGACGGCCAGAAGCTCACGGGGAAGGGCCGCGATGCGCTCGGCCTGGGTGCGGGCCTGCGCGGCCTCGACGCTTCGTCCGGTGCGGGCGAGAAGATCGGCCTGCGCGCGCCAGCTGGCGTCGAGTACCGGGTTGTAGCGGGTCGCGCGGGCGTAGGCGCGCAGGGCTCCCGGCACATCGCCCCGGTCGCGGGCGAGATGGCCCGCTTCCTGCCAGGCGCGGCCATATTCAGGCTGCGCGGCGGACAGGGCGGAAAGGTGACTTTCAGCCTCGGCGAAGCGCTTGAGGTAACGGCACGCGACGGCGGCCATGTAGAGCCCTTCGGCGCTCGGCTCCCCGGCGTCGAGAAGGGGCGCCAATACCCCCAGCGCGGGCGCGAACTGGCCGCGCTGCATGGCCTCCCGGGCCTCTTTCAGCACGGCGGCTTCATCAAGGGAGGAAGGAGCGGGATTGGGGTCACGCGATGCCATGGGAATGTCCTTGCCGCAAACGCCAAGCGGCAGGCAAGGTCCGATGCCCGCCTGCCGCCGGATTGTCCGATCCCCGGCGCCTTCACGCAGAAGGCGCCGGGAGATGCGATCAGTAGTGCCAGCCGACGCGCACACCCACCGTCAGCGGACGGTTGGTGTTGATGCGCGGGGCATCGTAGTAGAAGTTGCCCGAGACCTGCGCGCGCTTGTCGGTCAGGTTCTCGCCGAAGACCTCGACCGACCAGTCGTCCTTCTTGACGCCTGCGGTCATCGAGAAGGTGGTGTAGCTGTCGAGCTTCAGACGGTTGATGTTGATGATGTCGGTGTACTTCGAACCTGAATGCACCATCTGCGGCATGACGTGGGCGACAAGGCCCGTGTCGCCCAGATCCCACTCGTAACGCACGCGCAGGTTGCCCTGGAAGGACGGCGCGTAGGCCAGCGAGTTGCCCTTGGTGACATCGTCGGTCGGCGTCAGCACCTCGGTGATCTTGGTGTCGAGCACCGAGAAGGCACCGGCAACGGTCAGACCCGGCACCGCGTAGGGAGCGAAGGCGAAGTCACCCTCGACGCCCAGGATGCGCGCGTCGGCCGCGTTGTCCGAGAAGAACAGGTTGACGATCGAGGTGTCGAAGATCGTGGTCTGCAGGTTCGAGATGTCGACGTAGAACGCGCTGCCGTTGAAGCGCAGCTGGCGGTCGAACAGTTCGGTCTTCCAGCCGATCTCGTAGTTGTTGACCTCGTCGGTCTGCAGCTCGAAGGGCACCATGTAACCCGAGGGGCTGACCGCGCCGCCGGGACGGTTGAGCAGGCCCGGACGGAAGCCTTCCGAGTACGTCGCGTAGAACATGACGTCCTCGGTGGGCGTGAAGGTCAGCGAGCCCTTGAAGATGACGCCTTCGGTCTTGGCCTTGTCCGGTGCCGAGAGGGCATTGAAGACCTGCATGGCCTGGCCTTCGGTGAGGCCTGCGTCCATGATGTCCTGGATGCTGTCGCCCTGGTTGAAGGTCAGACCCAGCGTATCACCGCACGAACCGATGAAGGTGAACTCGCCGTCCCCGTCGTAGAGGTCCGAGAGGTTGGTGCCAAAGGCGTTCGCATCGGTGCCGCCGGCGTTGCAGAACGAGCTGTTCGCCGTGCCCTTCAGGTCGACTGCCACGTTGTAGTAGCGCGCGCCCAGCGTGACGCTGAGAAGGTCGGGGACGAGGTCGTAGGAGGCCTCGCCGAAGATGCCGAACTGCTCATCCGAACGCTTGATGTCGTTGCGGAAGTTGGTGCCGTTGGGGAAGGGGCCCGGATCGCTCTGCCAGGCACCCGGGAAGGGGAAGTTCTCGGGGAAGCCGGTTTCGCCCCACAGGTCCACGTACTGGCTGCCGGGGTAGATGAAGTCGTTGCGCTCTTCCAAGGTCAGCTTCGAGTAGAAGCCGCCTGCGGTGACGCGCCAACGGTTCTCCGCCGGTGTGCTGACGCGCAGTTCCTGGGTGAACTGCTTGGTCTTGCTGTCCGAGGTGACGTAGAGGTTGGGCGCCTGGCAGGTGCCCATCGGCCCGTTGTCACCCGGGTACGAGACCGAGCTGTCGCAGATGTAGTAGGGCAGGTACTGGCCGACGTAGAGGTAGTCGGAGTAGTCCACCTGCTGCGAGGTCTCGCGGTCAGTGAAGGCGCCGGTGTAGACGAGGTCGAGCATGCCCAGGCGTCCCTCGACGGTCCAGGCGGTGTTCGAGAAGTTGTCTTCGAGGCGATCGGGCTGGAAGCGCTGCACTTCGAGGTCATCCAGGCCCAGTTCCGGGTCGGCGAAGAACACGCCGTCGGAATCGAGACCCTGGCGCGCGTGGCTGACCGTGATCTGCCAGTCGGGAGCCACCTCCCACAGCGCCGAAACGCGGAAACCGGTGTAGGTGGTGTCGTTGAAGTTGTCTTCGACGAGGTTGGTGTTGTCGGCCTCGATGAAGTTGACGTTCGAGAGGTCGGCCCCGGCCTGCAGGCCAGCGCGGTTCGCACCCACCGGAACGCCGTTGTAGCGCTGCGCGCCTTCCTCGCGGAAGCGGGCGCTGTCGGCGACCGAACGCGTGCCCTTGACGTTGTCGATGTAGCCGCCCTGGTCGTCCATGTAGACGACGCCGCGCACGGCCAGCGTCTCGGTCACCGGCACGTTGAGCATGAGCTCGGCGTTGTAGCTGGGCTCGCCGTTCTTGGTCCACGAAACACCGCCCTTGGCGGCGGCATCGAAGCCCAGGAGGTCGGGCTTGTTGGTGATGAGGCGCACCACGCCCGCCTGCGAGCTGGCGCCGAAGAGCGTGCCCTGCGGGCCTGCAAGAACTTCGATGCGCTCAAGGTCGGCGGCGTAGACGTCGAGGTTGCGGCCCGGCTGCGCGAGCGGCTGTTCGTCGAGGTACATTGCGACGTTGGGGGCAAGGCCCGCGACGCCCGCGGTGGTGAGGTTGGGCGTGGTCGAGGCGAGGCCACGAATGTAGATCGTGCTCTGGCCCGGGCCGCCGCCGCCTGCAGTGACGTTGGGAAGCTGCTCGAGGTAGTCGTCAAAGGTCTGCACGCCGAGGTTTTCGAGTTCCTCGGTGCCCAGTGCATTGACCGAGACGGCGACGTCCTGGAGGCTTTCGGTGCGCTTGGTGGCGGTCACCACGATTTCGGTGAGACCGCCCTTGCGCTGCTGGGCCGGAGCGGCCTGGGTACTGGTGGGCTGGGCCGGAGTATTCTGGGCTGCGACCGGGGTGGCGATAGCGATTGCCAGCGCGCCAACGGACGCGCCGGTGCAATGCTTGAACATGTATGTTCCCCTGTTGTTGTTCGGAACGTTCGCGACGGGGCAGCGCGTGGGAGACAGCGCTGCCAAGCGGGACAAGATGCCGGGAGGTGACATGCAAGGAAATGAGACCTTGGTGGCCCGCGCAGGTCAGCTATCCAATCAACGTGTACATGCCAACCCTTGCGCTTGAGAAAAGTTACAGGTTCTCGGCAGTTGTTGCATAATCACCACACGGCTTGTAGACAGGTTTAGAAGCCGTTTCGGGATGTGATAAACTCAATTCCACAACGCGAATTTTGATATGATATTCAATTCGCTATTTGGTTTATTATTTCTGATATTTTGAACAGGCTAAGTAAATCTCATTTCAGTGTTGGGGGTGTCGTCCGGGTGGCAAGTCAAGGCAGCAATGTATCCAGTCCGATTGCAGATTTTAAACCTGGCGTGTTCTTTGGCGCAATTGCCGCGATCGGTGGGCTCATAGTCTTCGCGCTCTACGATACAGATGTTGCTACCGCCCGTTTCGAGGCCATTCAGGCCTTTGCGACCCATAATTTTGGCTGGCTTTTCGTGGCGACGGCCAATGTCATGCTGGTTACGAGCGCGTTTCTCGCCATCTCGCGGATCGGGCATGTGCGCCTTGGCGGAGCGGATGCGAAGCCCACCTACAGCGCGACCAGCTGGTTCGCGATGCTGTTCAGTGCAGGGATGGGCATCGGCCTGCTCTTCTACGGTGTCGCCGAGCCGATCATGCACTTCTCCAATCCGCCGATTTCCTCGTTCTCCGATCCCGGCGCCACACTGCCTCAGGGTCTTGCGCGCAATGCGCAGCATGCCATGGGGCTCACTTACCTGCACTGGGGCCTGCATGCCTGGTCGATCTACGCGATCATCGGCCTGGGGCTCGCCTATATCGCCTACAACCGCAAGCTGCCGCTCAACCTGGGCACGTTCCTGCGCGCAGCCTTCCCGCGCATCCCGACGCTGGTCGTCGATCTGGTCGACATCATGGCGATCACCGCGACCGTGTGCGGGGTGGCCGCCTCGCTGGGCTTCGGCGCCTCGCAGATCAACGCCGGGCTGACCCTCCTCTTCGGCGCGCCCGAGGGGGGCATGGTCCGCGCCATCATCATTGTCGTCGTGACCGCGCTCGCCACGCTGTCCGTGGCGATGGGGCTCGACGCTGGCATCAAGCGCCTCTCCGAGCTCAACATGGGGTTGGCGCTGCTGCTGGCGCTGTTCGTCTTCGTGGTCGGCCCCACGGTCTACCTGCTCGACAGTTTCATCCAGAACCTGGGCTACTATTTCCAGCGCTTCATCTATCTCTCGACCTGGACCGAGAGCTACACCGACGAGGACTGGCAGAGCAGCTGGACGATGTTCTACTATGCCTGGTGGGTGAGCTGGTCGCCTTTCGTGGGCATCTTCATCGCGCGCATTTCCTATGGCCGCACGGTGCGCGAGTTCATTTCGGGCGTGCTCATCGTCCCCAGTCTCGTGACGTTCGCCTGGATGACCATCTTAGGCGATACCGCGCTTCATATCGAGCTGTTCGGGGCCGGGGGCCTGTCCGAGGCGGTCAACGCCTCGATGCCTGATGCCCTGTTTGCCTTCCTCGGCAACTTTCCCCTGAGCGGAATCGTGTCGGGGCTGGCCGTGGTGATCGTGACCACGTTCTTCGTGACCTCGGCGGATTCGGGCGCGCTCGTCACCGCGATGATCGCCTCGGGCGGGCATCATGAGGCGGGCTTCGTACCGCGCGTGACCTGGGCAATCTCGATCGGCGCGCTTGCCGGGGCGCTGCTCTACGGGGGGGGGCTGCAGGCGCTGAAGACAGCGGCCATCGTGACGGGCCTGCCCTTTGCCGCGGTCCTGCTGCTCATGTGCTTCGGGCTGATCAAGATGCTCCTCGCCCGGGTCCCCGCCCAAGACGAAGCTGCGCGCGAAGAGGCCCTCGCGGCCGAGTAAACGCAGGGGCTCAGGCCCGGGGCGAACTCGCGCCCTGGGTGGGGGCGCCCTCGGCGCGCCAGAAGGCGTCGCATTGCGCCAGCGCCTTGCGGGCCGCCGAGACGCTGCGGACCTGTTCGGCCTGGGTTCCTGCATCGCAGGATAGCGCCAGATGCGCCTGTTCCCCGGCTTTCAGCGTGAAGGGCATGGCAAGGCGGCTACCATTGACCGCAATGTCGAGCGCGCCTTCAAGACGCAGCGTGATCTCGCCCAGCGGCACCGTCCAAAGGTTCGGCGCCAGTTGCTCCGGCGCGCGCGCCTGGCCATCGAGGTTGAGAATGAGGCGGCCCGCCATGGTGCCGCGCGTGCAGGTCAGGAAGCGCACGATGCGCGCGCCGTCCCGGATGCCGCCGCCCGCCTCGTCCGCATCGCCAGGGCCGGGCAGGGCCACGGGCATGAAGTCGGTCAGCTTGATTGCGCCGGTAGGCCCTGCGAAGTAGGTGTCGAGAATGGTCGTGCCCGCGCGGTAGCTTTGCGCCAGCGGCTGCGCGTCTTCGAGCCGGAACGCCGAAATGCCGCCCGGGCGCAGGTCCTGGGCGTGGAGCGGGGCGGCCGCGCCCGGTACGTGCCAGGTCAGGCGGGTGATCGTGCCGGTACGGTCGACAAGGGCGCTCGAGCGCGTGTCGCCGATCATGCCGTGTTCGCCAAGCGCCGTGTGCACAGCCACTGCCCTCCCTCTCGTATCGCGTGTCTGGAGCCCTGCGCGTACAATCGCGCATCAACTGCAACGCATGGGCATGCGATACGATCCAGTTGGACACAGATTTTCGTTGCGCGCAACCCGTGAAGGATCAGCAAGCCGGGCCAGGGAGGGGCGAGATCAGTCGAGTTCGGCAAACCAGCCCAGGCGCCGGACCAGCAGTTTCTCGAGCTCCAGGAGAATGAAGATCACAGCGCCGATCGCGATGAGCGTTGCCCCTTGCGTGAAGCTGAGCGGGCGGGTCTCGAACACGGCCTGGAACGGCGGGAGGTAGGTGAAGCACACTTGCGCCAGCGCAACCGTGCCTACCGCGACGAGCACCGCACGCGTGCCCAGGATCCCGTGCCAGCTGAGTGACTGAACATGCATGTAGCGCACGTTGAAGAGGTAGAAGATCTCCGCGATCACCAGCATGTTGACCACCATCGTGCGGGTCGTCGCGATGTCCGTTCCCGTGTTGAGGGCGGCGAAGTAGACCCCCAGCAGCGCCACGGCGAAGAGCAGCGAGACGAGGCCCACGCGCCACAGGATGAAGCCGGACAGCAAGGGGCTGTCCTTGGCGCGCGGCGCACGTTCCATGATGCCCGGCTCGGAAGGTTCGAAGGCGAGCACGAGGCCCAGCGTGACCGAGGTGATGAGGTTGATCCACAGGATCTGCGTTGCGGTCATCGGCAGGGCAAGGTCGAGGATGATCGCCAGGACCACGGCGATGATTTCGCCGCCGTTGGTGGGCAGCGTCCAGGCGATGACCTTGCGGATGTTGTCGTAGACGGTGCGTCCCTCGCGCACGGCCGCGACGATGGAGGCGAAGTTGTCGTCGAGAAGCACCATTTCCGAGGCCTCGCGCGCGGCCTGCGTGCCGCTGGCGCCCATGGCCGTGCCGACATCGGCCTGGCGCAGCGAGGGCGCATCGTTGACCCCGTCGCCGGTCATCGCGACGATCTGGCCGTGCGACTGGAGCGCACGCACGATACGCAGCTTGTGCTCGGGACTGGCGCGCGCGAACACGGCGACTTCGGGCACCTCGCGGCGCAGTTCCTCGTCGCTCATGGCCTCGATCTGCGCGCCGGTGAGCGCGCGCGGTTCGTCCTCGATCTCGAGCTGCCGGGCAATGGCCACGGCCGTTGCGGCATGGTCTCCGGTGATCATCTTGACCGCAATTCCGGCCGAGCGGCATTCGCCGATGGCGATGCGGGCCTCTTCGCGCGGCGGATCTACGAAGGCCATGAGACCCAGGATGCGCGCGCCCTGCAGGTCCTCGAAGCGCAGGCGGGTGGTGCCCGGCGCAAGCGTGATGGCGGCAAAGCCCAGGATGCGCTCACCTTGGGCGGCGGCCTGGCGGGTGATGCCGTGCCAGCGCTCGAAATCGGTGCCTGCCGCGCCCAGCGCGAGCACCGCTTCCGGCGCGCCCTTGACGAAGGCGATGGCCTCGCCCTTAGGGCTGCGCACCAGTGTTGCCATCAGGCGGTAGGCCGCATCGAAGGGAATTTCGTCGAGGCGCGTCCAGTCCGCATGGAGTTCGGCGGTGTCGAGCCCGGCCTTGCCAGCGAGCGCGAGGAGCGCGCCCTCCATGGGATCGCCCACCACGCTCCAGTTGCCGTCTTCGTGGTGGAGGCGCGCATCGTTGCACAGTGCGCCGCAGTTCAGAATCTCGCCGGGACGAGCGGTCTCGTGCTCCCGGGCCTTGATCGCACCTTCGGGGGCATAGCCGCTGCCCGAAACCAGCCACTCCCCCTCAGGCGTGAAGAGGCGGGTCACGGTCATCGCGTTGCGGGTGAGCGTGCCGGTCTTGTCGCTGCAGATGACCGAGGTCGCGCCCAGCGTCTCGACCGCCGGGAGCTTGCGGATCACCGCCTTGCGCCGCGCCATGCGCTGGACGCCGATGGCCAGCGTGATGGTGATGACGGCGGGGAGCCCTTCGGGGATTGCGCCGACCGCCAGCGCGACAACAGCGATGAGGGCATCGACCCAGGGGTAGGAGCGCGCGGTCACCGAAAATGCGAAGAGCGCGGCGCTGCCCATGAGGATGAGGAGCGTGAGGCGTGTGCCGAACTGGTCGATCTGCTTCAGGAGCGGGGTGACAAGGCGCGGCACCGACTGGAGGAGAGCGCCGATCTTGCCGATCTGGGTGCTGGCGCCGGTCGCGACGACAATGCCTGTCGCCTGCCCGCGCACGACAAGTGTGCCCGAATAGGCCATCGACGTGCGCTCGGCGAGCGGCGCATCGGGCTCGACGGCCTCCTCCTGCTTATCGGCGGCGACCGATTCCCCGGTGAGTGCGGCTTCCTCGATCGAGAGCGCGCGGGCGCGCACGATGCGAAGGTCCGCAGGCACCCGGTCGCCTGCCTCGACAAGGACCGTGTCGCCCGGCACCAGACTTCCGGCGGGGACGGGCTGGCGGTGCCCGTCGCGAAGGACATGGGCTTCCTCGCCGACAAGGTTCTCCATCCCTGCGAGCGCCTTCTCCGCCTTGCCCTCCTGGATCACGCCGACGAAGGCATTGATGAGGACCACGGCAAGGATCACACCGGCATCGATCGCGTGGTCGAGCACGAAGGCGGCCGCCGCCGAAGCCAGGAGGAAATAGATAAGCGCGTTGTTGAACTGCGCGGCAAACCGCATGAGCGGATGCGGCGGCTTTACGCGGGGAAGAAGATTGGGGCCGTAGCGTTCGAGGCGGCGGGCAGCCTCGGACCCGGAGAGCCCGGCGCTGCCCGCTCCCAGATCGGCGGCGACAGTGACGGGATCGAGGGCATGCCAGCCCCGATCTTCGGGAATTTTCGCTTCGAGCAAGACCCTTGTCCCCCTGCGCGATGGCGTGCCCGGTGCGGGCGCGGGGCAAGCCTATCGCCCCCTCGGGCCTTGTGCAATGCAGCACGGATGTTACGAATGATTGCACCGGTGGCGGTCTTCGGACCTCGGGGAGGATAAAGCATGAAGGTCGTCGTCTTCAGCACGCGTTCGTACGATCGGACATTCCTGGAGGAGGCCAATCGGCTGGCCGGAAGCCCACACGAACTGACGTTTTTCGATACCCGGTTGTCGGCCCATTCGGCGCATTTTGCACAGGGCTTCGAGGCGGTCTGCGCCTTCGTCAACGATGCGCTGGGAAAGCCTGAGCTGGAGATCCTCGCGCGACACGGCATTCGCCTTGTTGCGCTGCGCTGTTCAGGGTTCAACAACGTCGACCTGGAGGCCGCGGCCCGGCTCAAGATCGCTCTGGCGCGGGTTCCCGCCTATTCGCCCGACGCCATTGCCGAGCACGCCGTCGCACTCATGCTCGCGCTCAACCGGCGCATCCACAAGGCCTATGCGCGGGTGCGCGAGGGCAACTTCGCGCTCGACGGGCTGCTCGGCTTCGACATGCGGGGCAAGACCGCCGGGATCGTCGGGACCGGGCGCATCGGCCTCAACGTCGCGCGGATACTGAAGGGCTTTGGCTGCGAGGTGCTGGCAAGCGACCCTTCGCCCAGCCCTGAACTGGCGCAGCTGGGCGGCGAATACACCTCGTTCGATGATCTCCTGGGGCGCTGCGACATCATCAGCCTCCACTGCCCGCTCACGCCCGCCACCCATCACCTCATCGGGCGTGGCGCAATCGCGCGCATGAAGCCGGGCGTCATGCTCATCAACACGAGCCGGGGCGCGGTGATGGACGCCCGCGCGGTCATTGCCGGGCTCAAGAGTGGCAAGGTCGGCAACGTCGGGCTCGACGTCTACGAGGAGGAGGGCGATCTCTTTTTCGAGAACCTCTCCGACACGGTCATTCGCGACGATGTCTTCGTGCGCCTGATGACCTTTCCCAATGTCCTCATCACCGGCCACCAGGGCTTCTTCACGCGCGAGGCGATGACCGCGATTGCCGAGACGACCGTCGCCAACCTCTCGGCCTACGAGGCGCAAGGCGCTCCGCTTCACGCGGTTTCGGTTGCCTTGCTGGCCTGAGGAAAGGGCTTTGGCCTAATTGACCGCCTAGTTGCCGGCCTTGTCCTCGGGCGGCACGTTGGTCATCGGCGTGTCGGGCACCTTCACGTCCACGCCGGTCTCGTCGACGTCGGTGACGATCAGTTCGCCCCCGCTCTTGTCCTCGACGTCGGCCGTGTATTCTTTGGCGGGCTCCGGCGAACAGGCACCAAGGCCAAGCGCGGCACAGGCCGCAAGGAGCGCTGCGGACGCCATGGGTGAAGTTCTGAAGATCATGCTACGTCTCCTTCCCAGGGTTCCGATATCGGGTCGGGGAAGGCGAAAACAAGATGGCGCGGCAATCGCAGGATCGCCGCGCCATCGTATGTGGTCTCAAAAGCCTTGAGGATCAGACGATCCCATCGGCTTCCATCCTGGCGAGCGCCTCGGCATCGAGACCCAGCAGTTCGCCATAGATCTCCGCGTTGTGCTGGCCAACGCGCGAGGGTGCCGGACGACGAATGCAGCTGGGCGTGGCCGACAGCTTGGGGAAGGCGTTCTGCATCTTGAGCTTGCCGTGGGTTTCGGTCTCGACTTCGACGATGGCCTCGCGGGCCTGGAAGTGCGGGTCGGCGAGCATCTCGGGCGCGCGGTAGACGCGGCCGGCGGGAATGCCGTACTCGCTCATCAGCGCGTCCATCTCCTCGATGGTGTAGCCCTTGGTCCAGGCGTTGATCATCTCGTCGAGTTCGGTCTGGTTCTGCCCGCGTGCGATGTGGGTGGCATAGCGCGGATCATCACCCAGTTCCGGCTTGCCCATGGCGGCCGACAGGCGCTTCCACAAGGGATCGGCGTTGGCCCCGATCATGTATTCGCCGTCGCTGCAATAATAGACGTTGGAGGGCGCGATGCCCGGCAGGATCGAGCCAGTGCGCTCGCGGATGAAGCCCGAGCTGTCGTATTCTGAAACCAGGCTCTCGGTGATCTGCAGCACGCTTTCGTAGAGCGCCGCGTCGATGATCTGGCCCTTGCCGGTGGTGTCGCGCACGTGGAGCGCGGCGAGGATGCCCATGACGCCGTAGGTGGCGGTGAGGGTGTCGCCAATCGAGACGCCCATGCGGCTCGGCGCACGGTCAGGTTCGCCCACGATGTAGCGCCAGCCACCCATGGCCTCGCCGATGCCGCCAAAGCCGGCGCGCGAGGAGTAGGGGCCGGTCTGGCCGTAGCCCGACATGCGCGAGATGATGAGGCTGGGCTGCTCTTCGAGCAGCTGCCTGGGATCAAGGCCCCACTTCTCCATCGTGCCGGGGCGGAAGTTCTCGATCACGATGTCGGCGTGGCGGATGAGCTCGCGCACCAGCTTCTGGCCTTCGGGCACGCGCATGTTGGCCGAGACCGCACGCTTGTTGCGCGCGACCACTTCCCAGCTGACCTTCTTCTCGCCCTGGCCCCAGACACGCAGCGGGTCGCCCTTGCCGGGCGGCTCCACCTTGATGATGTCGGCGCCCATGTCGCCCAGAAGCTGTCCGGCGAACGGGCCAGCCAGAAGCTGGCCCATTTCCACGACGCGAAGTCCCTTGAGGGCTCCTGTATTTTCCATGGTTTACTCCGCTGCCTCCGCGATGTCCGCATGCCGCCACATGGGCTGCTTGGGAGCGGGGAGGCCGGTTTCTTCGAGGCAGTTCTTGCGCAAGGTTTCGATGTCGGGGCCGAAGTTGAAGACCTCGACCTCGCCGCGCTCGGTGCGCATCTTTTCGCGCAGGGCCTGGGTGGCCGTCTCGTCGACCGCGCCGTCCTTGATGACGACGCCGTAGTCGAGGGCGCCGGTCTCGGTGACGAGGCCCTGGCCGATTTCCTTGAGGACGAGGGCCGGGTCGCGCTCGAGCGGGTCGCCCCAGCCACCGCCGCCCCAGGTGATGAACTGGAGTTCATCGCCCGCTTCGACGGGGTAGTCTTCCAGCTTGTTGCCGACCACGATCTGGGTGCCGTCGGCCTTGGTCAGGATTTTCTTGGCGCGCTTGCCCGGAAGACCGCCGTTGACGCCCCAGGGCGGCACGAACCAGCGGTCGTCGTGGATCGCGATGACGCCCGGCTCATAGAAGCGGTAGACCATGTTGATGCCGTTGCCGCCGCGGTGCAGACCCGCACCGCCGCTGTCGGCGACCGTCTCGTACTTGACGATCTCGAGCGGGAAGTAGCGCTCGAGGAACTCGTTGGGCACGTTGGTGAAGCCGGGGAACAGCGAGTGGCCGTCGGGTCCGTCGCCCATCGGACGACCCGGGATGCCGCCAAAGCCGATCTGGAAGAGCTGGAACCACTTGCCCGCCTTGTCGTGGCCTGCATAGAACAGGTGCGGCGAGGAGGAGAAGCCCGCGGCGTTGAGGAACTCAGGGGTCTTCTGGCCCAGCAGGCCGCCCATGATGTCGAACAGGCGTCCGAGCACGTGGGTACGGCCCGAGAGCGCGGCCGGGAACCTGGGCTTGAGCAGCGAGCCTTCCGGGATCCGGATGTCGATCAGCGGGTAGTAGCCGTCGTTGAACAGGATCTGCGGATCGAAGACCATGATCATGTAGATGCCGAAGAACATGCGCATCATGTTCTCATTGAGCAGCATGTTGATCGAGGCCTGCGACTGCGGATCGGTGCCGTCGAAGTCGAGAACGACGCGGCCGTTCTCCTTCCACATCGTGCACTTGATCTTGTAGGGGCCAAAACCCATGCCATCGTCGCAGATGTAGTCCTCGAACGAGACGGGCGTCTCGCCGATCGAGCTCTCGATGAGCTGCTGCATGGCGCGGTAGTTGCGATCCAGGAGCAGGTTGGTCGCCGAGACGAAGATGTCATCGCCGAAGCGCTCGGCCATCTCGACCACGCGGTTGGCGGCAACACGGCACGAGGCGATCAGCGCGTTCAGGTCCGCCTTGCACCAGTCGGGCATGCGCGACTGGTGCATGACCAGCTTGATGAGGTCCTCGTTGTACTCACCCTTCTTCCAGATCTTGACGGGCGGGATGCGCACGCCTTCCTGGAAGATCTCGGTGGCGTGGATCGGCATGGAGCCCGGCACCATGCCGCCGATGTCGCTCTGGTGGCCGAACATCGAGGTGTAGGCGATGAGGCGGCCGTCCTTGAAGACGGGGAGCAGGACGAGCCAGTCGTTGCAGTGGCTGATCGCGCCGCCGACCGAGTAGGGGTCGGACAGGAAGATCATGTCGCCGTCTTCCACGGTGCCTTCATAGCCTTCGAGGAAGGGGCCGATGTAGGAGCCGAACTGGCCCACGATCATGCGTCCCTTGTGGTCGGCGATGAGCGGGAAGGCGTCACCCTGTTCGCGGATGCCCGGCGACATGGCGGTGCGCACGAGGGTCGCGTCCATCTCGATGCGGGCGTTGCGAAGGGCGTTCTCGATGACTTCGAGGGTGACCGGATCGATCTCGATCTTCTCGAAGGGGGTTTCGTTGGCCTGAATGATCTGTGCGGGCATTAGAGAGTTCCTTCGCTCACTTCAGGTTGATGAGGATGTTGCCAAAGGCATCGACGGTGCCGGTGCAGTCGGCTTCGATGAGCGTGGTGGAGTCCATCTCGGTGACGATGGCCGGGCCCTGGATCACGTCGTTCGCCTTGAGCTTGGAACGGTCGTAGATCACGGCAGGGACCATCTTGCCATCGGCCCACAGCTGGTGGTCGCGCACCTTGGCCTCGATGGGATCGCCGTTGCCTTCGGGAAGGCGCTGGGCTTCGAGGTCGAGGACGGGGCCGAGCGCCACGGCGCGCAGGTTCACGAGTTCGTGCTCGCTATCCATCTTGAAGGTGAAGAGGCGCTCGTGCTCATCATCGAAGCGCGCGATGATCGCGGCAAGGCCACCCGACTTGAAGGTCTCGGGATCGATGGAGAGCGGCACTTCGAAGGCCTGGCCCTCGTAGCGCACGTCGAGTTCGAACTCGACGGTGACGTCGCTGGCGTCGATGCCCTCGCTGGTGAGTTCCTTCGTGGTCTGCGCGGCCATCTCTTCGAGCTGGGCGAGAACGTCGGCTTCCTCGGTGCTGGAGAACGACTTGGAGTACGAACGCGCGGTCTCGGTGCGCATGCGCGTGGTCGCATCGCCCAGCGCGCACAGGACGCCCGGGGACACCGGCGAGACGGCGGGCCAGGAGCCCATCAGCTTGGCGACGGCGTTGACGTGGAGCGGACCCGCCCCGCCAAAGCCCATGACCGCGAAGTGACGCGGATCGTAGCCCTGCTGGACCGAGATCATGCGCAGCGCGCCGAACATGTTCTCGTTGACGATGTCGATGATGCCGCGCGCGGCCTCCATGACATCGATGCCGAGCTTGTCGGCGACGGTCTGGACAGCCGCCTTGGCGCCTTCCCGGTCGAGCTTGAAGGTCCCGCCCAGAAGGTTCTCGGGGAGGTAGCCCAGGACCACGTTGGCGTCGGTCACGGTCGGCAGCGTGCCGCCCTTGTTGTAGGCCACCGGGCCCGGGACGGCGCCGGCCGATTCCGGTCCGACGCGCAGCGCGCCGGTGAGCTCGGGGACATAGGCGATCGAGCCGCCGCCCGCACCCACGGTCTTCACATCCAGAGCCGAAGCGCGCACCGAGAGGTGGCCCACTTCGGTGGTGCGCACGCGGCGTGCCTCGAGGTTTTCGATGAGCGCGACGTCGGTCGAGGTGCCGCCCACGTCCAGCGTCAGGATGTTCTTGATGCCAGCGTTCTTGCCGACCCACAGCGCGCCGGTGACGCCGCCTGCCGGACCCGACATGAGGAGCGCGACGGGGTGCTCTTCGGACTTCTCCGAGGACATGAGACCACCGTCCGAGCGCAGCAGCGAGAGCGAGCCCGCCATGCCGCCCGAACGCAGGTTCGAGCGCAGGTTACGCACGTAGTTGCCCACCACGGGCCGCACCGCGGCGTTGGCGACGGTGGTCAGCGTGCGCTCGTATTCCTGCATCTCGGGCAGGACTTCGTGGGAGAGCGAGACCGGAAGCTCGGGGCAGATCTCGGCGGCGAGTTCGCCGATGCGGCTCTCGTGCGCGCCGTTCAAGTAGCCGTTCATGAGCGAAACGGTGAGCGCTTGGACGCCCGAGGCCTTGAGCCTGGTCAGCACGTCGCGGATCTGGGCTTCGTCGATCGCGCGCACTTCCTCGCCCTGCGCGTTCATGCGCCCGGCAACCTCGAAAGTGTCTTCCAGAGCGGCGAGCGGCACGGGCTTGGGCCACACGATCCAACCCGCCAGACCGCCCGGCACGAACGAGCGCGCGATCTGCATGACCTGGCGGTAGCCTTCGGACGTGATGAGGCCCACGCGCGCGCCCTTGCCTTCAAGCACGGCGTTGGTGGCGACGGTGGTGCCGTGCAGGAAGAACTCGATATCCGCCGGCGTGATCCCCGCCTTCTCGCAGATCGCGCCGAGCCCGTTCAGAATACCTTCCGAACTGTCATGCGGCGTCGACGGCGTCTTGTGACGGAAAAACGAGCCGTCTTCCTGGTTGAACAGCAAAAGGTCGGTGAAGGTGCCGCCAACGTCGACACCCAAACGATAGGTCATGTGTTTCACCTTGTTCGAAGACTATGCGCCAGCGAATAGGCCGCATGTCGGAGGAATATGAAAACGACTGGCGCACAAACATCCGCCAGGCGGAGGCTGGTCCCGCCTATCGGATAAGTTGGCGCCGCCGCCACGCTCAGGCCTCGGCGGTTTCGACTGGCTTGGGAAAGGCGGGTGCGCGGGCGACCATGGACGGCAGGGTGCGCTCCATGACCGTGGCAAGCCACTGGTTTGCCTCGACAAGCTTGCCAAGATCCATGCCGGTCGCAACGCCTGCGCGGTGGAGCATGTAGACCACGTCCTCGCTGGCGACATTGCCGGCCGCGCCGGGGGCGAAGGGGCAGCCGCCAAGGCCGCCGAGGGCGGCATCGACGACGCGTGCGCCCGCTTCCACCGCCGCCCAGACATTGGCGATGCCGGTGCCGCGGGTGTTGTGGAAATGGACGCGCACAGGGGTAGAGCCGATCGCTTCGCTGACGGCGCGCACGAGGCGGGAGACGTGGGCCGGATCGGCGACGCCGATGGTGTCGGCCAGCGCGATCTCGACCGGGTTGGCCTCTGCCAGCTTGCGGGCCATTTCGACGACGTGTTCCTCGGCGATCTCACCTTCGAAGGGGCAGCCGAAGGCCGCGCCGATGGTGGCCTGGCCGCGCAGGCCTGCATCCTGGGCCATGGCGATGAGGCCCTTGGCGGCGTCGACCGATTCGAGGCTGGTCTGGCCCTGGTTGGCGATGGCGAAGCGGTCCGAGGCGACGCAGACGGCACCGAGTTCGTGGATGCGTCCCGTGGCGATGGCGCGCTCGCCGCCCTTCGCGTTCATGACGAGGCCTGTGTAGAGAACGCCTTCGACCTCGGGCAGTCCCGCGCAGACCTCGGCCGCATCGGCCATCTGGGGCACGCGGCGCGGGTTCACGAAGCTGGTCACCTCGATGCGGCGGGCACCGGCGTCGATGGCGCGGCGCACCAGTTCGAGCTTGTCCTGGGTCGAGATCAATGTCTTTTCGTTCTGCAGGCCGTCGCGCGGGCCTACTTCCATGAATTCGATCGACTTTACCGTCACGCGGTTCGGGCCTTTCCTTGGCTCAGGACCGGGGAGGGCCTGGAGCGCATTGCATGTGCGGAGCGGTGGGTGGGGCGGGCGAAGGCTGGTGGCTGCCTTCCGTGCCTTCCGCTGGAGGTGTTTCCAAAACTGTACACGAAATGGATTTCGCGGTCCAGATGCCAGTGCCTGTCTCGCGCATTACCTTGCTGTAACTTGCGTCATTAGGGCTAGGTGCGATGTTTGGCGAATGATGCTTGAATATTTTTGTGTACAAATATGTAAATCGCAGTCACCTTGATGCCGCCAAGAGCCGAAACCGGCCGGGCGCTCGATGAAATGTTTGCAAAGTAAGACAATTCGAGGTTCAGGGGAAATCATCAGATGCAGCACAAGAAGGTAATTCTTCTCGCAGGTGTCGCGCTTGGCGTTGTGGGCGCCAACCCGGTCGCGGCGCAGTCCACCTCTTCGGGAGCGGAACTGACCGGCAATCAGATCACCGTTACCGCGCGCCGCCAGAACGAGAGCCTGAGCGACGTGCCCGCCTCGGTCACGGTGCTGACCGGCGCGGACCTGGAAGCCAAGGGAATCGTGACGACCGAGCAGGCGATTGCGGCAACGCCGGGCGTTACGATCGTCTCCAACGCCGCGCAGGTCGGCGATGCGCAGATCAATATCCGCGGCGTCAACGGCGCGCGTGATGCGGAGAACAACGTCGCGCTGGTGGTTGACGGCATTCTCAAGACCAACACGGCGGCGGTCAACCAGTACCAGGGCGCGCTCCAGCAGTTCGAGATCCTCAAGGGACCGCAGGGCGCCTACTACGGACGCGGCGCAACCGCGGGCGTGATCGTGATGACAACGAAGAAGCCCTCGGACCGTCTCGAGGCCGAAGGGCGTGCCTATTGGGCCACGCAGGACAGCAAGCTTCTGGAAGGTTCGATCTCGGGTCCGCTGGGGGGCAACACCGGTTTTGTCCTCTTCGGCCAGTACCGGGCGACCGACGGCTTCTATACCAACACCGGACCCGATCCGCGCACGCGCGGCAAGACCATCGACCAGTACGAAGGCTGGGGGCTGGGCGGACGCCTCGTTTCCGAGCCGACGGACCGGCTGAGCCTTGATGTCAAGTTTCGCTACAACAAAATCGAGGCCGCGGCGCTCAACTACAACGCGGCTTTCGAGATGCCCGACTTTGCCAGCGCGCTGGGCATCCCGGAATACTACCAGGACGTGAACACCGCGCGTTTCGAGTGGCAGCGCAACGTCCCCTCGATCGACACCCTGCGCACGATCGAGGCCTCGCTCAAGGCGGACTACGCCTTCGATGGAGCGAAGCTGACGACCTGGGTGTCCTTCTCGGACATCGACGAGACGTTCTATGCCGACACGACCGCCGCCTCGTTTGGGCGCTTCAACGGCCAGGACGCGTGCATCGCCTCGACTGCGGCGCTTTACGATGCGGGTGTGGTGCTCGCCCCGCCGCTCTATCTGGCGCCGACGCCCGGTGGCTCGACGCTTGGGGCCTATAGCCCGACCGCCTGCGACGGTATTCAGGTGACCTTGCGCGACCAGCGCGACATCAGCGCGGAAATCCGGCTTGCTTCGGACACGGGCGGGCCGCTGCAATGGTCGGTCGGGGCCTACTACCTCCACATCAACCGCCACTATGCGACCGCGCTCAACGAGGATGACGGCGGGCCGGTCAATTCCAACCTCTACAATGCGCCCGGCACACCCAACCAGACCTCGCAGCTCTTCAACGACCGCTTCAAGACCAATGTCTATGCTGGCTTTGGATCACTGGAATGGAGCCCGACGCGGGCGCTCACCTTGTCGGGTGCGCTGCGTTTCGACCGCGAGGAGCGCACCGTCACTCCGCTCGTGCCCGATGTCCTCGATCCCATCACCGGGGCCTCGATCAATCCGGGCTATGAGGTGGGCACGCTGGAATTCCAGAAACGGGCCTACGAGCAGCTCCAGCCCAAGGTCACCTTGCGCTACGAGTTCACGCCCGACATCAATGTCTATCTGGACTATGGCGTGGGCTTCAAGGCGGGCGGCTTCAACAGCCAGGGCAGCGCCGCGCTGATCGACACCTATTACAACGACCTCCTGGGCTCGAACCTCGCCATTGACGATGATTACAAGAAGGAGGTCAGCCACGCACTGGAGGCGGGCTTCAAGATCGGCCTGGCCAACGGCGATGTGCAGATCAACGGCGCTGTCTATCGCAACATCGTCGAGGACATGCAGTTCTTCGAGTTCTACACCGGCACCTTCGGGATCCTGCGCGTCGTCTCCAACATCGACAAGGTGCGCCTGATGGGGGCGGAACTGGGCGTGGTCTGGAAGGTCGCTCCGGGCTTCACGCTCGATGCAGGCGGCAACGTCCTCGACAGCAAGATCATCACCAACTCGGTGCGGCCCAATACCGAAGGGAACAAGTCGCCCTATTCGGCCGACTATACGCTGAACGTCGGGGCCTCGGTGATCCAGCCGGTCAGCGACCGCGTCGATTTCACCTTCCTTGCAGACTACCTCCTGACCGGGCCGACCTGGTTCCATGTCGTGCAGGACCAGCAGCGCCGCACGATCTTCGACGTGTTCTACCCCGGGCTAGGCACGGCGGACTATTCGCAGACCCGGCGCGATGCCTATGGCATCGTGAACCTGCGGGCCGGGCTGAAGGGCGAAGGCTGGCACCTGACAGGCTTCGTCAACAACTTCTTCAAGAAGCGCTACCTGGAAGAGGTGATCCCTGCGCCCGAGTTCGGCGGTGCGTTCCTGACGCCGGGCGCGCTGCGCCAGATCGGCGTGGAAGCGGGCTTCAGCTTCTGACAGGGCGCGGTTGGGCGGGCGGCGCGCGCACTTTGCGCGTTGCGCTGCCCACCCACCCGGCGCTAGGGAGCCTGACTGTTTACCCATTGGAATGCCGGGCGCACGCTCCGGGAGTTGAACATGGCCAAGACATCAGAGCAGGTATATCGCCAGATCCGTGCAGGTATTCTGGCGGGCGATTTCGAGCCGGGCATGTTCGTGCCCGAGGACGAATTCGCGAGCTACTGCGGCACCTCGCGCACGCCTGTGCGCGAGGCGATTGCGCGGCTTGTCTCCGAAACGCTGCTGCAGCGCTCCGGCACGCGGCGGGTGTTCGTGCCGCTGTGGTCCGATGGCGAGGTGGAAGAACTCTTCACCCTGCGCGCCAAGCTCGAGGCGCACTGCGCCGAGCGCGCGGCCGAACTGATCACGCCTGACGAGATCGCGGAGCTGCGCACTCACGCCGACTTCATCGATGCGGCGCTGGGCGGGGAGGCTGACATCCCGGGCTTCGTCGAAGGCAACCGGCGTTTCCACGCGACCTTGCTGGCGGCGGCGCGCTCCGAGCCGCTGAACCAGATGATGCGGATCATCGTCAACCAGGTGATCATCCACCGCACGGCCGAACGCTACACTGTCTCGGACCTTGAACAGAGCCAGCGTGACCACCGCGACCTGATTGCGGCCTTCACCGCCCACGATGTCGCCTGGGCGGGCGCCATTGCGCGCAACCATATCCGCCGCGCCGCCCATGCCTATCGCTTGCGCGCGAACGAGGCCGCGACACGCGGCGCGCCGTGCGCCGAGGACATGGACTAGGACGCCGCGCGGCCCTGGTCGGGATCGACGCGAAGCGCAAGTAGCGCGGCGAGAGCCAGCGTTCCCGCAGCAAAGGCCATCGTCCAGATCGGCGCCTGGGGGAAGAAGGCCTTCATCACCGTCCCCATGACCGTCGCGACGAGCAGTTGGGGCAGGACCACGAAGACGTTGAAGAGACCCATGTAGACGCCGAGCTTGGCTTGCGGCAGGTGGCTGGCGAGGATGGCGTAAGGCATCGCGAGGATCGAGGCCCAGGCAATACCGATGCCGATCTCGCAGGCGATCAGCCAGGTGGGATCGCGCACCACGAGGAAGCCTGCAAAGCCCAGCGCGCCTGCGAGCAGGCACAGCGCGTGGGTGCGCACCTTGCCCAGCCGGCTGGACAGGAGCGGGAGCAGCAGCAGAGCGGCAAAGGCCGCCACGCCGTTGTAAACCGCGAAGAGCACGCCGACCCAGTTGCCCGCCTCCTGATAGGCCGGATCGAGCGGCGAGGCGGCGCCGAAATGGGTGCTCGCCACAACCGGTGTCGTGTGGATCCACATGATGAAGAGCGCCGACCAGCTGAAGAACTGGACAAGGGCCAGGCGCTTCATCAGGGGCGGCATTCCGGCAAAGTCACCCACGATCCCTGTAAGCATCGAGCTTTCCTTGCCCTGCCGTGCGCGCCGGGCCGCAAGGTTTACCGCGAGGCCATAGGCGGCAAGCAGCGCGGCGAGGAGGTAGACTTCCTTTTCGAGGCTCCAGTGCCAGACGGCGAGAGCCAGCGCGGCGCCAAGGCCGATCCAGGCGAGGCCGGTCGTGGATTTGCGAGTTGCCAGTGCGTCCAGCGTTGCGGACTGCGTGACATTGTCTCCGCTACCCGCAAAGGCGCGCATGTCCTCGGGTGCATATTCGCGGGTGGACAGGACGGTCCACAGCACGGCGATGACGAGCAGGGCCGCGCCGGCCTGGAAGCTGATCCGCACCGTCTCGGGGATCGCGCCGTCTGCGGCGACATTCGCAACGCCCAGATGCTCGAGGAGGTAGGGGAAGAGCGAGCCCACGACCGCGCCTGCGCCGATGAAGGCGGTCTGCACTCCGTAACCCGCGGTATGCTGGTCGCGGCGCAGCATGTCGCCGACAAAAGCCCGAAACGGCTCCATCGAGACATTGAGACTGGCATCCAGTGTCCAGAGCAGGAGGGCCGCCATCAGGAGGCTCGTGCTGCCGGGCATAGCCAGCAGCGAGGCGGCTGCCAGAAGTGCGCCTGCCAGGAAATAGGGCCGCCGCCGCCCGAGCCTGCCGAGCCAGGTGCGGTCCGAAAGGTGGCCGATGACGGGCTGGACGAGGAGGCCCGTCAGCGGCGCGGCCACCCAGAGTGCGGGCAGGTCATCGATGGACGAACCCAGCGATTGGAAGACCCGGCTCATGTTCGCGTTCTGCAGCGCGAAACCGACCTGAATGCCGAAGAAACCGACGCTGATGTTGCACAGGCCCAGCCAGCCCTGCCGGGGTTTTTCCGAGAGTGCGGTGGCCTCTCCGGGCAATTCGGCCTCGCTGCCTGTAGCCATCCGGCCGTCCTTTCCCATCTTGTCTGCCGATGGTCTGCCACCGTGCGCTTCAGGCCCATGGCCTTTGCACGAGCCGGGGTCTGCGGCAATCACGCATACGAATACGCGGCCCACTTCTGGGTCCGTTTCGAAGCTAACCGGGCATCGTGCTTTCACGAACGATAAGCCGTGTGCCGATCAGCGGGGAGGGCGGCGCGCGCTCCTCGATCCGGGCGAGCAGGGCATCGATCAGCCGCTCGCCTGCCGCGCGCATGTCCTGGGCGATGGTGGTGAGGCCGGGTGAGGCCATGGCGGCGGCGGGCAGATCGTCGAAGCCGATCACGGCCACGTCCTCGGGGATGCGCTTTCCCGCAGAGCGCAAGGCCGCCATGGCGCCCAGCGCAATGAGGTCGCTGGCCGCAAAGACCGCGTCGAACCGGGTGCCCGCATCAAGGATGTCCTGCATGGCCGCGCGGCCAAGGTCTTCGTGGCTGATCGTGTCGCGCCGGAGGGCCTCGTCGGGCGCGATACCGGCCGCATCGAGCGCCTCGCACAGTCCGCCATAGCGGTCTGCGAACTCGGGGTAGTGCTCATCTGCCTGACCGAGGAAGGCGATGCGGCGATGCCCCTGGTCCAGCAGGTGCTCGCCTGCCATTCGGCCCGCCTGCACGTTGTCCGAACCGATCGCGGCGCCAAAGGCCGGATCGTCGACCGCCCCCCACCGCACGAAATGCGTGCCATGCTCGACCAGGTCGCGCAGGCGGCTGCGGTAGAGTGTGTAGTCGCCATAACCCAGCAGGATCAGCCCGTCGGCGCGGTGGCTGTCGAGATAGCGCACGTGCCAGTCGTCCTCCATGCGCTGGAAGGAGATGAGCAGGTCGAGCCCGCGCTTGGCGCTGTGCCGCGTGATCGCGCCGAGCATGGCGAGAAAGAAGGGGTTGATCTTGGAATCGCCCGGGGTGTCTTCCTCGAAGAAGAGCAGCGCGATGGTGTTGGTCCGTTTCGAGCGCAGCGAGGAAGCATTCTTGTCGACCGAGTAGTTGAGTTCGCGTGCGATGGTTTCGATGCGCTTTCGGGTCGCTTCGCTGATCGATGGGCTGCCGCGGAGCGCCCGGCTGACGGTCGGCTGCGAGACGCCCGCCCTATAGGCGATGTCAAAGCTCGTCGGCCGGTTGGAAGGCTTGCGCCCCATGTAGTTCTCCCTCTCCCCTGGCGCTCTCATGCTGCGCACAATCGCGGCGTTCGGTTGGGCCTTGTGGCGCGGATTTCCGGGCGATCACGCAGTTTTGCGTATGTTGCCCGGGTGCCACGGCGCGAGGCCCCGTTCGCTCTACGTATACGTATGCCATATTATGCGTAACCAATCCCGCGTCTATGCCGAAGGCAGGAAATGAGTCGCGCCGTCTTCGAAGCGCACTCGCCCTTGGGAGCGGACGCCGCAATCGGTCTTCAGAACCGTCACGCGGTATTGGGAGGTAACAGGGAATGCATTTTCGTACGTATACTGCGAGCAAGGTCGCGATTTCACGGGGCGCACTGGTCGCCGCGATGCTGGCCGTCATGCCCGGCACGGCGCTGGCGCAGGAGGCCGCCGAGCCGCTCACCGAGGAAGGCGCGATCATCGTCACCGGCTACCGCGCCAGCCTGGCCAGCGCGGTGGGCGAGAAGCGCGAGGCCGAGCAGATCGTGGAATCGATATCGGCCGAGGACATCGGCAAGCTGCCCGACGCTTCCATCGCGGAATCGATCGCGCGCCTGCCGGGCCTGACCTCGCAGCGCGTCAACGGGCGCTCGAACGCAATCTCCATTCGCGGCTTTGCGCCGGACTTCTCGACCACGCTTCTCAACGGGCGCGAACAGACCTCGACCGGCGACAACCGCGCGGTCGAGTATGACCAGTACCCGTCCGAGATCGTCAACGCGGTCAATGTCTACAAGACACCGATGGCCAGCCTCATCGGCCAGGGCCTCTCCGGCACGGTCGACATGCGCACGGTCCGCCCGCTCGATGGTACCAAGCGCATCGTCAGCGTCGGCGCGCGCGGGACCTACACCGATCAGGGCAAACTCAACGCAGGGTCCTCGGACACCGGGTTTCGCATGAACGCGCTCTATGTCGACCAGTTTGCGAACGACACCCTAGGCATCGCTCTTGGCGCCAGCTATCTGGATGAGCCCTATCAGGTCGAGGAATTCAACGCCTGGGGCTACGCCGATGGGCCGGACGGCAACCGCGTGATCGGGGGCTCGAAGTCCTATGTCACCTCGACCAAGCTCAAGCGCCTCGGGCTCAACGGCACGCTGCAATGGCGCCCGTCTCCCAACTTCACCTCGACACTCGATGCGTTCTATTCCGACTTCAAGGACGACCAGTTCAAGCGCGGGATCGAGCTGCCGCTGTTCTGGTCGGGGGCTTCGCTCCAGGACGACTACAGCGCCTCGGACGGTCTCATCACGCAAGGGGCCTTCGACGATGTGAAGGGAGTGCTGCGTAACGACGCGTTCCAGCGCCACGCCAAGCTCTACTCGTTCGGGTGGAACAACACCTGGAAGGGCGACGATGGCTGGAACGCCGTTGCCGACGTCAGCTACTCGCGCACCGACCGCAACGAACTCGTGGTCGAAACCTACTCGGGCACGGGCCGTGCGGGTGAGGGCGCGACCGACACCATCGGCTTTTCCAGTTCCTCGGGCGGGACGGTGTTTACCCACCTGCTCGACTATGCCGACTACGATCTGATCCAGCTGACCAGCCCGCAAGGCTGGGGCGGCACGCAGATCGGGCCGGACGGGACGACCATCACCGGCGGGCAGGACGGCTACTACAACGACCGCAAGATCCGGGACGAGCTGTGGCAGCTGCGCCTCGAAGTCGCCAAGGAGATTGATCGCGGGCCCCTGCGTTCGGTGCAGGCCGGGCTCAACTACACCACCCGCTCCAAGCGGCTGGTGCCCGAGGAGTATTTCCTGGGCCTTGCCGCCAACACCGATGGCACGGTCTCGGTCCCGATCCCCGAGGACGCGCGCCTGGGCGCGACCGATCTCGACTATCTGGGGCTGGGCTCGATGGTCAGCTACGATCCGGTCGCGCTGGTCGATGCCGGTCTCTACAACCTTGTCGCCAACCCCTACGGCGACGTGGTGGTCAAGGCCTACGCGATCCGCGAGAAGATCATGACCGCCTATACCCAGGCGAACATCGATGCGGAGATCGGCTCGGCGCATCTGACCGGCAACGTGGGGGTGCAGGCCAACTGGGTCGACCAGAACTCGAAGGGGGCGACGGCGGTGTACCTGGGAACCAACGCCAATGGTTCGCCCGACATCGGCGCTTCGGAGCGTAACGAGAGCACCGACTACCTTGATGTGCTCCCCAGCCTCAACCTCTCGCTGCGTTTCCCGAGCGATTTCGTGATCCGCTTTGCCGCCGCGCGCGAGATCATCCGCCCGCGCCTCGACGATATGCGCGCCTCGCTCAGCTGGGGCTACACCGTCACGGGTGACGTGGCGCAGGTGACCGGCTCTTCGGGCAACCCCGATCTTCGCCCCTGGCGCGCCAACGCCATCGACCTCACCTTCGAGAAGTACTTCGCGAGCAAGGGCTACATCGCCGCGCAGTTCTACTGGAAGGATCTCAAGAGCTACGTCTACAATCTAGACGTGACAGTGCCCACCTCGGCGCTGGCGCTGCCGAGCCCGGGCGATGGCATCACGATTGCGCCGTATGCCCAGCTCAATGTTCCGGTGAACGGGGAGGGCGGCAAGCTCTACGGCGTGGAAGTGGCGACGACACTTCCCTTCGAAACCTTCGTCGAGGCGCTGGAAGGCTTCGGTGTGACGGGTTCTGTTGCCTATACCAAAACGAAGATCTCGCCAGTGCCGGGCGGCGCTTCGGAGGACCTGCCGGGCTATTCCAAGTGGGTGGCCAACGGCACGGCCTACTTCGAGAAGGCAGGCTTCAGCGCGCGCGGATCGGTGCGCTATCGATCGACCTTCGTGGGCGAAGTTTCCGGCTTCGGTGCGGCGCGCGTGCGGCGCCGTGCGGCCTCGGAGTTCATCGTCGACGGGCAGCTGGGCTACGAATTCCAGCCGGGCAGCGCGCTGGAGGGGCTCTCGCTCTACCTCCAGGGGCAGAACCTGACCGACGAGCCCTTCATCACCGCCAATCCCGGCGATGCGCGCCAGGTGATCGATTACCAGAGCTATGGACGCCGGTTCCTCGCCGGGTTCACCTACAAGTTCTGACCGTTTCGGCAGCAAGGCCCGGACTGGCTCCTCCCGGTCCGGACTGGCTGCCGTACACAGGGGGTGGGGCCGTCCGATTGAACGTCCCGGCCGGGCCCACCCCTGACCCGCTTTCACCCCCGCGATCTCTTTCGAGGAGGCCATGATGATCCGAGCCACGACACTGGCCCTTGCGGCTTCAAGCCTGGCACTGCTGTCCAGCGCTGGGCATTCGCGGGACGCGGTGCTGTCCGACGCGCTGACCGCCCTGCGCGCGCGTGCGCCCGAACAGGAGGTGATCTACTTTCTCCTGCCCGACCGCTTCGAGAACGGCGATCCGGACAATGATCGGGGAGGGTACGCAGGGGACAGGCTCGCGACGGGCTTCGATCCGGCTGACAAGGGCTTCTATCATGGCGGCGACCTGGCGGGACTGACTTCGCGGCTGGACTATATCCAGGGCCTGGGCGCCACCGCGATCTGGGTCGGCCCGGTCTTTCGCAACAAGCCGGTGCAAGGCGCGCCGGGCCAGGAGAGCGCCGGCTACCACGGCTACTGGATCACCGATTTCACGTCACTCGACCCGCACCTTGGCACCGAGGCCGAGTTCGCCGCCTTCGTGAAAGCGGCCCACGCGCGTGGCATGAAGGTCTACATGGACATCATCGTCAACCACACAGCCGACGTGATCACCTATACCGATGGCGCCGAGAGCGGCTATGCCTACCGCAGCAAGGCGCAATATCCCTTCTCGACCCGAGGCGGGGTTCAGGGGGCGCCGATCAACCCGGGCTTTGTGGGCGACCACGATCCCGCACCTGCCAACTGGGCGAAGCTGACCGATCCCGGTTTTGCCTATGCTCCGCGCGTGTCGGAGGGCGAACGCGCGGCGAAGACCCCGAAGTGGCTCAACGACCCGATCTACTACCACAACCGGGGCGACACCGACTGGACCGGGGAGAGCGCGCAGTACGGCGATTTCATCGGCCTTGATGACCTGGCGACCGAACATCCGCGCGTTGTCGAGGGGATGATCGAGATCTACGGCGCCTGGATAGATCGCTATGGCATCGACGGCTTCCGGATCGATACCGCCCGCCATGTGAACCCTGAATTCTGGCAGGCTTTCGTGCCCGCCATGGAGGAGCGCGCACGACAGGGGGGCATTCCCAACTTCCACATCTTCGGCGAAGTCGCGACCGAGCGTTACGACCCGGCCTTGCTCGCATCCTGGACCCATGCGGCCGGTTTTCCCGCCGTGCTCGATTTCGGCCTGATGTACGCGGTGATCCATGCTCTTTCGGCAGGTGGCGGCCAGGCTGAACTCGCCCGGTTGCCGATGGACGACACGCTCTACGCGGGCGGAACCGAAGCGGCCAACCGGCTGCCCACGTTCCTGGGTAATCACGATGCGGGCCGAATCGCCATGCTTCTGGAGAAGGCCAACCCCGGCATATCGCGCGAAGAGCTTCTTGCGCGGGTCACGCTCGCCCACGCGCTGCTGCTGAGCTTGCGCGGCGTCCCCACGATCTATGCCGGCGACGAGCAGGGATTTGTCGGCACCGGCGGTGACAAGGAGGCGCGCCAGGACATGTTCGCCTCGCAGGTCGCCGCCTTCAACACGCAGGACCTGCTGGGCACCGACGCGACAAGCGCTGAGGCCAATTTCGATACTACGCATCCGCTCTATCGCTTCATATCGCAGATGGCGCAGCTGCGTGCGCACACGCCAGCTCTGCAGAGCGGCGCGACACGGCTGCGCGCGGCGTCCGAAACCGCCCCCGGGCTCTTTGCGGTCTCGCGCTTCGATCCGCGCGATGGCCATGAAATTGTTATGGTTTTCAATACTTCGGGGCAGGCGTTAGAGGCTGTAGTGGCAGTCGATCCAAATTCAGCGCAGTTCCGCGAGATTGCGGGCCACGGCTGCGTTACAAAATCGATTGCAGCGGGAAGTCTCGCCATCACGCTGGCCCCCTTCGGCTTCGCCCTGTGCGAGGCCCGGCGTTAGTTTCTGGCGGACTTCGGCGCACAGTGACATGCGAAAAGGGATACTGCGTAGCATGACGAGCCCTGTGGCAAATCAAACCGACCGCGAAGCGGGTGCCTGGTGGCACGGTGCGACGATCTACCAGATCTATCCGCGCAGCTTCCTGGACAGCAACGGCGATGGCGTGGGAGACCTGGCGGGCATCACGCAGCGCCTCGACCACGTGGCGCGCCTGGGTGTCGAGGGGATCTGGATATCCCCGTTCTACACCTCGCCCATGGCAGACTTCGGCTATGACATCGCCGACTATTGCGACGTCGATCCGATCTTCGGGACGCTCGCGGATTTCGATGCCCTGGTCGCGCGCGCTGCAGAACTGGGCCTCAAGGTCATCGTCGACCAGGTCTACGCGCATACCTCCGATGCACATCCCTGGTTTGTCGAGAGCCGGGCCTCGCGCCGCAATTCGCATGCCGATTGGTACGTTTGGGCAGACCCCAAGCCCGACGGCTCCCCGCCCAACAACTGGCAGTCCGTGTTCGGCGGTCCGGCCTGGTGTTGGGACGCGCGTCGCGGGCAGTACTACCTTCACAATTTCCTGAAGGAGCAGCCCCAGCTCAACGTCCATAATCCCAAGGTGCAGGAAGCGCTGCTGGATGTGGCGCGCTTCTGGCTGGAGCGGGGCGTCGCGGGCTTTCGCATCGATGCGCTCAACTTCACGATGCACGACCCGCTGCTGCGCGACAATCCGCCTGCGCCCGATACCGGCGAGGTGCGCACACGGCCCTTCGATTTCCAGCTTCAGGCCTACAACCAGTCGCACCCCGATATCCCGCAGTTCATCGAGCGGTTGCAGGCGCTGATTGCCAGCTATCCGGGCACCTTCTCGCTCGCCGAAGTGGGCGGGCGCAACGCACTGGCCGAGATGCACGAATTCACGCGCGGACCCGACCGGCTCGACAGCGCCTATGGCTTCGACTTCCTCTACGCACCGGCGCTTACCCCGGCGCTTGTCCAGCAGGCACTTGAGGCCTGGGACGGGCCCGAGGTCGGCGGCTGGCCGAGCTGGGCCTTCGAGAACCACGATGCGCCGCGCGCCCTCTCGCGCTGGTGTGCCGATGAAGACGCGCGCCCCGCCTTCGCCCGCCTGAAGGCGATGCTGTTCTTCGCGCTGCGCGGCAATCTCATCCTCTACCAGGGCGAGGAACTCGGGCTGCTCCAGGATGAAGTCCCCTTCGACTTGCTGCAGGACCCGGAGGCCATCGCCAACTGGCCGCTGACCCTGTCGCGCGACGGGGTGCGCACGCCGCTGCCCTGGCTCGGGGACGATGTGCATGGGGGCTTCACACAAGGGGGATACCCGTGGTTGCCCCTGAGCGGCCAGAACCTCGCGCGGGCCGTTGATGGGCAAGAGGCCGATCCGGCCTCGCAGCTCAACCTGACCGTGCACGTGCAGCAGATCCGCAAGGCCTCGCCCGCATTGCGCGAAGGGGGCTGCGCCGTGCTGCTCGCCGATGCGCACCGGCTGGTCCTTCGCCGCAGCCACATGAGCCAGAGCGTGCTCGCGGTGTTCAACTTCAGCGAAGCCGCGCAGCCTTGGCCGGAGGATCTGACCGCTGCCGGAAATCTGCTTGCACATACCAATTTCGACGCCGCCCTATGGACAGGCGAGGGGCGCCTTGACGAACTGCCCCCGCACGCGGCGATCTGGATCGAAGAGGGAGAGAGATAACGATGAAACCGCTGAGCCTTCTGGCCGCCGCCGGACTGGTTCTTGCCACCTGCCATGGGATACGCGCAGGAGCGACTGAGCCCAAGGAAGTTTCGGCCAGTTCACCCGATGGAAGCTTGGTTCTTCGGGTGACGACCGACAACGATGCCCGGCCGGAATGGTCGCTCTCGCGCAAGGGTAAGCTCCTTGTCGCGCCCAGTCGGCTGGGCTTCGTCCTGGCCGACGGTCTTCCCATGGTACGGGGTTTCTCGATTGCGGGGAGCGAGCGGGCACAGGGCGAAGAGACCTGGGAGCAGCCCTGGGGCGAGCGCCGCTTCGTGCATGACCGTCACAACGAGGTGCTAGTGCGTTTCGTGCAGTCCGAAGAGGACGGCGCGCGGCGGATGAACGTCCGTTTCCGCCTCTTCGATGACGGCATCGGTTTTCGCTATGAACTGCCCGAGCAGCCCGCGCTCAAGACCATGCGCATCGCCGAGGAAGCGACCGGCTTCACCATCGCGCCCAAGGGCGAAGCCTGGTGGATCGCGGGTGGGGAATGGAACCGCTACGAGCAGGTCTACCAGCTCACCGCCATCGACGCGGTGTCCACGGCGCACACGCCGATCACGATGAAGCTGGAGGACGGCACGCACCTCTCGTTTCACGAGGCGGCCCTCGTCGATTACGCGGGCTATCGCCTACGCCGGGCCGATGGCCAGAGCTTCCGGACCGAACTTGCCCCGTCCGCCAATGGCCCCGCCGTCGTGCGCGATCTTCCCTTCGCAACGCCCTGGCGTACGATCCGCATTGCCGAGGATGCGGCGGGCCTTGTCGAGAACGACCTGGAACTCAACCTCAATGAGCCCAACACGCTGGGCGATGTCAGCTGGTTCGAGCCGGGACGGTACATCGGCATCTGGTGGGGCATGATCCGGGGCGACTGGACCTGGGGCGAAGGCCCGCGCCATGGCGCCACCACCGCCCGCACCCGGGCCTATATCGATTTTGCCGCTAAGAATGGATTTCGGGGCGTCCTTGTCGAGGGATGGGACAAGGGCTGGAACGGCAATTGGTTGGGGCATGGACAGGACTTCAGCTTCACCAGGGCCGTGCCGGACTTCGATATCGACGCGGTGACATCCTATGCCCGCAGCAAGGGCGTGCGTCTCATCGGGCACCATGAGACAGGCGGGAACATCGCCAACTACGAAGCCCAGCTCGACGATGCGATGGCGCTTTACGAGCGGCTGGGCGTCGATGTCGTGAAGACCGGATACGTGACCGATGCGGGCGGGATCATCGCCGACACCGAGCGTTATGGCGAAGCGCCCGGCGCGGTGCGCACCGCCTGGCACGACGGCCAGCGCATGGCGAACCACTACCTCGACGTGGTGAAGGTGGCGGCACAGCACCATGTGGCCGTCAACACGCACGAGCCGATCAAGGACACCGGCCTTCGCCGCACCTGGCCCAACTGGGTCTCGCGCGAGGGCGCACGCGGCATGGAATACAACGCCTGGGGTGCCTATGCGAACGGGCCGGATCACGAGCCGACGCTGGTCTACACCCGTATGCTGTCCGGTCCGATGGACTTCACCCCGGGCATTCTAAGCCTCACCGGCGCCGAGGGTGTGCCGCTCGCTTCCACGCTGGCCAAGCAACTTGGGCTCTACGTCACGCTCTATTCGCCTATCCAGATGGCGGCGGACTTCATCGAGGAACTGGAGAAGCACCCGCGCGAGATGGACTTCATCTCCAGCGTGCCGACCGACTGGTCGGAAAGTCATCTCCTCGCAGGCGAAGTGGGCGATTATGCGGTCCTTGCGCGCAAGGATCGCAAGAGCCCGCGCTGGTTCGTCGGCGGGGTCAACGATGCAACGCCGCGCACGGTGCGCGTCGATTTCGATTTTCTCGATCCGGGGCGGACGTATACGGCAACGATCTGGAAGGATGGCGAAGGCGCGTCCTATCTCGATGAAACGCGCCATGCCATTGCCTATGATACAAAGACGGTGAAGCAAGGGGACAGCCTCGACATGTGGATGGCTCCCGGTGGCGGTATGGCCGTGCGGCTGGAGCCAAGTTTCTGAAATCTGGTGCCGGGAAGGGGGAAGGGGGGCTCCTTTCCCCTTCGAGTGGGCGGGGCGTGCGGTTCATTTCCGGCACTCGGCCCGGCGCGGAACGGGACAGCCTCGATAAAAAATCGCCCGAAAACGAAATTGGGGCGCGCATTGTGGCGCGCTTTCGTCTATGGGGGCGCCGACTGTTTGCCCGATGTGCGGGCCAGCTTCCCGAATCCCCCTGACCGAGAGGCCGCTTTTTGGCGGCATGAACCGTTGATGCCTTCCAATTTTGAACACCTCCCCGAACCTCTTGCAGCCGCGCTGACCGGCCAGGGCTATGAAAAGCTGACCGCCGTGCAGGAGGCTGTCTGCGAAGGGGAAGCGGAAGGCCGCGACCTTCTCGTCTCGGCGCAGACGGGCTCGGGCAAGACGGTGGCGTTCGGCCTCGCCATGGCCGAGCAGATGCTTGCGGCCGAGGACCTGCCCTATGCGCGCACGCCGCTCGCACTGGTCATCGCCCCGACCCGCGAACTCGCTCTGCAGGTCAGCCGCGAACTGAGCTGGCTCTACGCCCCCACCAACGCGCGTATCGTGACGTGCGTGGGCGGCATGGACCCCGTGGCCGAGCGCAAGAAGCTGGAGAAGGGCGCCGCGATTGTCGTGGGCACCCCCGGCCGTCTGCGCGACCACCTTGAGCGTGGCAAGCTCGACCTCTCCGAGCTGCGCGTGGCTGTCCTCGACGAGGCCGACGAGATGCTCGACATGGGCTTTCGCGAAGACCTTGAGGAACTCCTCGACGCGACCCCGGCCGAGCGCCGTACGCTGCTCTTCTCGGCGACCATGCCGCGCGGCATCGAGCAGCTGGCACGTCAGTACCAGAACAACGCGCTGCGCATTTCGACCGTGGGCGAAAGCCGCGGCCACGGCGACATCGCCTACCAGGCGGTGACGGTGTCTCCTTCGGACGTCGAGAACGCGGCGATCAACATCCTGCGCTTCCATGAGGCCGAGACCGCGATCCTGTTCTGCGCGACGCGCGACAAGGTGAAGCACCTGCACGCGCAACTGGTCGAGCGCGGCTTCTCCGCCGTGGCGCTTTCGGGCGAGCACTCGCAGAACGAGCGTAACAACGCGCTCCAGGCGCTGCGTGACAAGCGTGCTCGTGTGTGCGTTGCGACCGACGTCGCCGCGCGCGGTATCGACCTTCCCACGCTGACGCTCGTCGTCCACGTCGAGATCCCGCGCGATGCCGAGACGCTCCAGCACCGTTCGGGCCGTACCGGCCGTGCGGGCAAGAAGGGCACCGCCGTCCTGCTCGTTCCGCATTCACGCCGTCGCCGCGTTGAATACATGCTGCGCGACGCGAAGATCCCGGCCGAGTGGACCGAAGTTCCCGGCCCTGAGGTCATTCGTGCCAAGGACCGTGAGCGCATCATCGAGGCGCTGACCGCGCCGCGCGAAATCACCGAGGACGACCGCGAGATCGCCCGCGCACTTATGGAGAAGGTTCCGGCCGAAGACCTCGCAGCGGCTCTCGTCGCTGCGCAGCGCGAAACGATGCCGCAGCCCGAGGAACTCCTCGGCAAGGTCGAGAAGCCGGGCCGTGGCAAGCGGGGCGAAGGCTTCGAGGACGCGGTCTGGTTCCGCATGAACATCGGCCGCAAGGACCAGGCCGAGCCGCGCTGGGTGCTCCCGGTCGTGTGCCGTCGTGGCCACGTGTCGAGCGATGTCATCGGCCAGATCCGCATTCTCGTGCATGAGACCTTCGTCGAGATCCCGGCCGCCATGGCCGACCGTTTTGCCCAGACCGTAGAGAAGACCGCCGGTTCGGAAGACGATGACTTCGAGAAGGCCATCCGCTTCGAGCGTTCGGCCGCGCCGCCGCCGGGACGCCCCGGTGGTTTCCGTGGTGGTCCGCGTGGCGGCAACGACGGTCCGCCGCGCAAGGCCCGTCCGTTCAACGGTGGCGGCAAGCCGCCGCGCCGCGACGGTCCGCGCCGCGAAGGCCCGCACCGCGGCGCCTCGAGCCACGGTGGCCACGGTGGCGGCCCGAAGGGCAAGAGCCGCCGGGGCTGATCGTCGCCGCGCGCGCTTGAGGCAAAGAAGAGGGCTGGACCACGTGTCCGGCCCTTTTTCGTTGGCTAGCGTCGGACAGGTCTATGTCCAGCGCTGGTAAACGTGCGCTCTCAGCGCCTTGATCCAGGGGGCTCTAGGCAAGCGTGATGGTCAGCGAGTAGACACGTGCAGGACCAGGAAGGGTATTTTTTCAAGGGGTTATTACCCCTTGACCCCAAAATCGGCGACCTCACCTTTCGCAGCCACGGCAGCGCGTGAAAGGTGAGGCCGACAGTTTGAGGGGCCCGAGGGCAATGGCCCTCGGAACTTCCTTCTTAATTTCTATATGCTTACTGGTGTTCGCGGATGTCCGCCCTGGCATTGGGCTTACCGGCCTCACCCGTTCCCCATGACCTCGTCGAGCGCCTCGCTGGCTTCGAGCCAGGTCATCTCGGCTTCGTCCAGCGCTTCGGTCACTTCGGTGTGCTTCTGTCCGATGGCGCCGAGGCCCAGGCCCTTGAGGTCGCCCTTGGCGCTCGCGGGATCGACCAGGGCCGCGTCGAGCGCGGCGAGCCGGGTCTGGAGGCGCTTCATCGCCGTCTCGGCCTCGGTCACCTTGCGGCGCAGGGCCTTCAGCTCCTCGCGCGCGACTGCGCCTGACTTGCGGGCGGGCTTGGCTTCGTTTGCGCGCTGCGGTTCCTCGGCCTTGGGTTGGTTCCGTCCCAGGACGAAGTCGATGTAGTCGTCCATCGAACCGTCGTAGGCCCGGGCCTCACCCTTATCGACAAGCACGAGGCGGTCGGCGGCGAGTTCCACCATGTGGCGGTCGTGGCTGACGAGGATGACGGCGCCTTCATAGGCGTTGAGCGCCTGGACCAGCGCTTCGCGCGCGTCGACATCGAGGTGGTTTGTCGGCTCGTCGAGGATGAGCATGTGCGGCGCATCGCGCGTGACCAGCGCCAGCGCCAGGCGTGCACGTTCGCCGCCCGACATGGTGTGCGTGTCCGAAGTCGCCCGGTCGCCCGAGAAGCCGAAGCGGCCGAGCTGGTTCCGCACGGCCTGCGGCGGCTTGTCGGGCATGGCGCGGGTCATCAGTTCGAGCGGGGTTGAGCCTTCGGGCAGTTCCTCGACCTGGTACTGGGTGAAGTAGCCGATGCGGATGCGCGGCGAGAAGTTGGTTTCGCCTTCCATCGGCTCGAGCTGGCGCGCGATCAGGCGCGCGAGCGTGGTCTTGCCGTTGCCGTTGCGTCCAAGCAGGGCAATGCGGTCGTCGGGATCGATGCGCAGGTTGAGCCGGCGCAGGATCGGCTTGCCTTCTTCGTATCCGACGGCGGCCATGTCGAGCGTGACCAACGGCGGGCGCAGTTCGTCGGGACTCGGAAACTCGAAGCGCATCGAGGGATCTTCGGCGAGCGTCGCGATCGGCTGCATGCGGGCCAGCATCTTCGCGCGCGACTGGGCCTGCTTGGCGGTCGAGGCGCGCGCGGAGTTGCGTGCGACGTAATCCGCCAGCTTCTTGCGCTGGGCTTCCTGGCTCGCCTTGGCGGCTTCGGCCTGCGCCGCGCGTTCGGCGCGCAGGCGCTCGAAGCTGTCGTAGGTGCCGGGATAGAGCGTGAGCTTGCCGTTCTGCAAGTGGCAGATGTGGTCGACCACGCGGTTGAGGAGGCTGCGTTCGTGGCTGATGACGATCAGCGTGCCGGGATAGCTCGAGAGGAAGCTTTCCAGCCAGAGCGTGGCTTCGATATCGAGGTGGTTCGAGGGCTCGTCGAGCAGCAGCACGTCGGGCTGGGAGAAGAGCAGCGCGGCCAGCGCGACGCGCATCTTCCACCCGCCCGAGAAGCTGTCCAGCGGTTGGCCCTGCATCTCCTCGTCGAAGCCGAGGCCGACGAGGATCCGCGCGGCGCGGGCGGGGGCCGAGTAGGCGTCGATCGCGATCAGGCGCTCGTGCACATCGCCCAGGCGATTGGGATCGGTGCAGGTCTCGGCTTCCGCGAGCAGCTGTGTGCGTTCGGTGTCGCCGTCCAGCACCGCCTCGAACGGGGTCTTGGTGCCGCTGGGTGCTTCCTGCGCAATGTAACCAAGGCGCGCGCGGCGCGGCAGGTCGACCGAACCGCCATCGGGTTCCAGCTCGCCGATCACGGTCTTGACCAGCGTCGACTTGCCCGCGCCGTTGCGGCCGATGAGGCCGACCTTGCCCCCGTTGGGGATGGTCGCACTGGCCTGGTCGAGGATGGTGCGGCCCCCAAGGCGCACGGTGATGTCGCGGATCGTCAGCATGGCGGGCCGCGTAGCAGGACCGGGCCGATTTCCCAAGCGGCAGATGGCCTGTCTCCGATGGGGTCGGGCGTGTTGCAGTGCAATCGGGCTGCAAAGACATTCGTCCAATTTGATCTGGCGCGGTTTTCTTGGGCGCGCGGTGGTGGCAGTCTTCCTGTCGGATTGCGGTGCGGAAACGACTCGGGGGTTCGTAAGGGGCATGAAGAAATCGGTCGGAGCCGCGCTGCTGGCGCTTGTCCTCGTGGCGCTCACTCTCTTCTGGTTCCTGGGGCGGGGTGATGACCGGGACGGGGTCCTCGAACTGCATGGGAATGTCGATGTGCGTCAGGTCTCGCTGGCGTTCGAGGAGGCTGGGCGCCTTGCCGAGCTGAACGTCGAGGAGGGGGATACGGTGGCCGCCGGAGATATCGTCGCCCGGCTCGATACCGAGACGCTCGCGCTGCAGGCCCGCCAGGCCGAGGCGGAACTGGCGGCTCGCCGCGCGCAACTGGACCAACTGCGCAACGGCTCGCGCCCCGAGGAAATTGCCCAGGCTCGTGAGGCGCGGCGCGCGGCGCAGGCCGAAGCCGCTCGCACCCGCCAGGACCTTGCCCGTATGCAGCAGGCACGTGCCGCAACTGACGGCCGGGCGGTCAGCACGCAGGATCTCGACGCGGCAAGGAGCGCGGCCGAAGCGGCGGCGGCGCGCGCCGGGGAAGCCGGACAGGCGCTGACACTCGCGCGCAAGGGGCCGCGCGCCGAGCAGGTGGCCACCGCCGCCGCGCAAGTCCAGGCCGCCGAAGCGCAGGCCGCGTTGCTGCGCCACCGCGTCGAGATGGGCGTCCTGCGCGCGCCCCATCGCGGGGTCGTCCGGGCGCGGCTGCTTGAGGAGGGGGACATGGCATCGCCCCAGCGGCCGGTGCTGGATCTGGCGCTCCTGTCGCCCAAGTGGGTGCGTGTCTACGTCGGTGAGGCGGACCTGGGACGGGTTCATCCCGGCATGGCCGCGCATGTAACCAGCGACAGTGCGCCCGACGCGCCGGTGAAGGGGCAGGTCGGCTACATTTCCTCGGTCGCCGAGTTCACGCCCAAGTCGGTCGAGACCGAGGAGCTGCGCACGGCGCTGGTCTACGAGGTGCGCGTGATCGTCTCGGACACCCGTGAGGCCTTGCGTCTTGGCCAGCCGGTCACGGTGCGTCTGGACATCGGTGGACAGAAGTGAGTCCAGCGCTGGACATCCGTGAGGTCGGAGAGGTGGAGCACGCGCCGCCGATCATCGTCGCGCGCGATCTGGTCAAGCGTTTCGAGGGGCCTGACGGCGCGCCCTTCGACGCCCTGAAAGGTGTGTCCTTCGAGGTCGCAGCGGGCCGGTTGACCGCGCTCGTCGGTCCCGATGGGGCCGGCAAGACAACGCTGATGCGCATGATCGCGGGGTTGCTGCGAGCCGATGGAGGCGCACTGCATGTGCTGGGGCATGACGCCGCGCAGGACGCACAGGAAATTCAGAGCCGCATCAGCTACATGCCCCAGCGCTTCGGGCTCTATGAAGATCTCAGTATCCAGGAGAACCTCGATCTCTACGCCGATCTTCACGGCGTGCCCGCGAACCTGCGACGCGAGCGGTTCGCCCGGCTCCTGGAGATGACCGACCTCGCGCGCTTTACTGCGCGTCCGGCAGGCAATCTTTCAGGTGGCATGAAGCAGAAGCTGGGCCTCGCCTGCACGCTGGTGCGTGTACCCGATCTCTTGCTGCTCGACGAGCCGAGCGTGGGGGTCGATCCTCTCTCGCGCCGTGACTTGTGGGAGATCATCGAACAGATGATTGCCGAAGAGGGGCTCAGCGTTCTGGTCAGCACGGCCTACATGGACGAGGCGGCGCGCTGCGAGCGGGTCCATGTTTTCAACAAGGGCGAACAACTGGCTGAAGGCACACCCGGTGAATTGCGCGCGCGGGTTGCCGGGCTCACGTACGTCGCCGCGCCGCGCGAGCGTGAGCCCGCCCGCGACTTGCAGGCGCGCCTGATTGATGCGCCGGGCCGGATTGTCGATGCCGTGCCGAGCGGGGGCGAGGTTCATTTCATCCGCCGACCTGAATGCGCAGCGGACAGTCTCGACGATCTGCTGGCCGGCTGCGAAGTGCGGGCCCGCGAGGAGGAACTGGAAGACGCCTTCATGCTTCTGTTGCGGGCGCACGAGGAGGGAGACGAGCCGACCACGCCCGACCAGGGTGGGCCGGATCAGGGCGGGGAAGCGGTCCTGTCCAGCGCCGGGCCGGAGCGGGAACAGGACAGCGCGCCGATCATCGTCGTGCGCGACCTGGTGCGCCGTTTCGGCGACTTCACCGCGGTTGCCAGCACCAGTTTCGATGTTCGGCCGGGCGAGATATTCGGTCTCCTGGGTCCCAATGGCGCGGGCAAGACAACCACCTTCCGCATGCTCTGCGGGCTGCTTCCGGCGACCAGCGGGCATCTGGAGGTGGCGGGGGTGAACCTGCGCCAGGCGCGCGCGACGGCGCGGCGGCGCATCGGGTACGTGGCGCAGAAGTTCTCGCTCTATGCGAACCTCTCGGTGCGCGAGAACCTGGAGTTCTTCGGCGGCGCCTACGGCCTGCGTGGCCGGTCCCTCCGTGCGCGGGTACGCGCCATCGAGACCCGCTTCGATCTCGCCCCCCAGGCGCAGAGCGGCACTCTTCCGCACGGCTACAAGCAGCGCCTGGCGATGGCGGCAGGGCTCTTGCACGGGCCCCGGATCCTGTTCCTCGACGAGCCCACCAGCGGCATCGACCCCCTGGCCCGGCGCGCGTTCTGGCGCACGATCACCCAGCTTTCGCAGGAGGGCGTGACGATCATCGTGACCACGCACTTCATGGAAGAGGCCGAGTACTGTGACCGCATCGCAATCCAGGACGCGGGCCGTCTGCTTGCGCTGGGGACTCCGCGCGAAGTGCGCGAGGAGGCGGGCCCGCGGGGGCAGGACATGAACAGCGCCTTCATCGCCATTGTCGAGACCGCGCGAGCGCAGGAGCGGAGCAGAGCCGCCGCGCCGGAGAGCGTGGCATGAGCGCGCCAGGATCGGGCTTTGTCCAGCGCCTGACTGCGCTGGTGCGCAAGGAAATGCGCCAGATGGTGCGAGACCGCTCGAACCTCCTCGTGGGGTTCCTGCTCCCGCTCGCGCTAATCCTGCTGTTCGGCTACGGCCTCTCCTTCGACGTGCGCAACGCGCCTGTCGCCGTCGTCATCGACACGCCGTCTGTGGCTGCACGCGAGGTGGTCTCGGGGCTGGAGGGCTCGCGCTATCTCGCGCCGCGACGGGTCACGAGCATGGCCGAGGCCGAGCACCTGCTGGGCGATGGCCGCGTGGATGCCATCGTCCATCTCCCGGTCGACTTCGCGCGCCGGTATGCAGCGGGCAGCGGACGCGTGCAGGTCGTCCTCAACGGGATCGATTCGGTGACGGCCAGCACGCTGGAAGCCTATCTTTCAGGATCCATCTCCAAGACACTGGAGCACCGTGGTGATCGCGGGGAGGGCGCGCTGTCCGGCGCCGGACAGGTGGAGATCGTGCAGCGCGTCTGGTTCAACGAGACCTCGAACAGCACCTGGTACCTGGTGCCGGGGCTCGTCGTTCTCATCATGACGCTGGTGGGCGCGTTCCTGACCTCGCTCTTGGTAGCGCGCGAGTGGGAGCGCGGCACGCTGGAATCGCTGTTCGTGACCCCGGTGCGCCCCCTCGAGATCGTGCTCGCCAAGCTCGCGCCCTACATTCTTGTCGGACTTGTCGACCTCGCCATGTGCCTGGTGGCCGCGCGCGTCCTTTTCGATGTGCCGATCCGCGGCTCGCTGCTGGCGGTCCTCGTCTCCTCGACGATGTACCTCATCGTCTCGCTGCTCCTGGGGCTCTGGATTTCGGGGGCGACCCGCAACCAGTTCGCGGCGAGCCAGGTGGCGCTCCTCACCAGCTTCATGCCCGCGATGATGCTGTCAGGCTTCGTGTTCGACTTGCGCAACGTGCCGATCGGTGTCGAGATCGCCGCCCAGATCGTGCCCGCCACCCACTTCATGACGCTCATCAAGACGCTGTTTCTGGCCGGGACCGACTGGGCAATGGTCGCGCGCAGCTGCGCGATCCTGGGGGGCTATGCGCTTCTTCTCACTTTCCTGACGCGGCGCACCGTGCGCAAGCGGCTCGACTGAAGGCGCGCCGATGGAGGCCCTGAGCGCCCTGATCTTCCCGATCCTCACGCTGATCCGCAAGGAGCTGCTCGCGATCTTCAAGGACCCGGCCAACCGTATCGTCCTGTTCGCGCCCGCTTTCGTGCAGACCTTGCTGTTCGGCTATGCGGCCTCCTTCGACCTTACCAACGTGCCCTACGCGGTGCTCGACCAGAGCCACAGCGCGGCCTCCAGCGAACTGCTGGCCCGGCTCGATGGGACGGGGGTGTTCCGGCGCGAGGCGACGCTCGCCAACGCCCACCAGATCGCGCTGGTGATCGACGAGCAGCGCGCGCTCATGGTCATCGCGATACCTGCGGACTTCGCCGAGAGCCTCGCCGCCGGGCGCCGGGCCCCGGTGCAACTGATTCTCGATGGGCGCAATTCGACGACAGCGGGTTCGGCCTCGGGCTACGTCGCATCTGTGGTGGTGGCCTTCAACGCGGCGCGTGGGGGCGGGGCGGGGCTCGAACTGGTGCGCCGCGCCTGGTTCAACCCGAACCTGGAATCGCGCTGGCAGATCGTGCCCGCCATGGTCGCGACGCTGAGCATGCTGCAGACGCTGCTCCTCGCCGCGCTCTCGGTCGCGCGTGAGCGCGAGCAGGGGACTTTCGACCAGCTCCTCGTCACCCCGCTTACCCCCTTGCAGATTCTGGTCGGCAAGGCGGTGCCCTCGATTGTCGTCGGCATGCTGCAATCCACGATCGTGCTGCTGATCTCGCTGTTCTGGTTCGACATCCCGATGAGCGGATCGGTCTGGCTGCTCTACCTTGGCTTGCTGGGCTTTACCGGGGCTTCGGTCGGGATCGGCATGTCGCTGTCCTCGGTGGCGCTCAACATGCAGCAGGCGATGCTTTATACCTTTCTCATCATCATGCCACTGACGCTGCTTTCGGGCCTCATCACCCCCGTGCGCAATATGCCCGAGGTGCTTCAGGTCGCGACCTACGCGAACCCCTTGCGCTTTGGCGTCGACCTTGTGCGGCGGGTCTATCTGGAGGGCGCAGGGATCACCGACATCTACCACGACTTCATCCCCATGTTCGTGATCGCGGCGCTGACACTGCCGCTTGCGGCATGGCTCTTTCGCCACCGTCTGGCCTGAACCTCGAACCTGCGAGACGCTGCATGACCCACCATTCTTCGCGTGCACGAACGACGGCTTCGCCCCTGCTCCTCGCCCTCACGCTGGGGGCCTGCACGGTGGGGCCGGACTATGCAGCGCCGTCGTTGGAGGCCCCGGCTGATTGGCACAGTTGGCGCTCGGGCGATGGTACGCTGCACACCACTTCGACGGATGGTGCGGCGCTGCCCGCCGACTGGTGGACGCTCTGGGGCGATCCGGTGCTGAACGATCTGGAGGCGCGCGCCCTGGTGGCGAACCCGGATATTGCGAGCGCTGCGCTCCATTTTGCAGCCGCACGGGTGCAGCGCGGCGGAGCGAAGGCGGCGGGGCTGCCCCAGGTCAACCTGTCGGGTTCGCTCACGCGCCAGCGGTTGAGCGAGAACGGCGCCTCGACCCGCCTGTTCGACGTGATCGGCAGTGAGGCCGAGCGCGACCAGATGGCGCGCTTCCTCGCCAATCCCTTCACGCTCTTCCAGGGCGGTTTCGATGCCGGGTGGGAGCCGGACCTGTGGGGCAAGGTGCGCCGTTCGCTGGAGGTCGCCGATGCCCGCGTGGAAGGGCAGGCCGCGACGCTCGAGCAGGCGCGCCTGACGGTGGCGAGCGAGGTCGCGCGCAGCTATGTCGAACTGCGCAGTGTGCAGCGCCAACTGGCCTTGGCGCAAGAGGACCGGGACATCCTGACAGAGCGTGAGGAGATCGTCGGCGCGCGGGTTCGAGCCGGGCTCGACGGGCACGCGGTGCTCGAAGGCGAAACGATGGCGCGCGCCGGTGCGCAGGCCACTCTTGCCCCGCTCCGCGCGCAGGAGGCTGCGCTCATCAACGCGCTGGCGGTCCTGACCGGAGAGCGCCCGGGGGGATTGCAGGACCTTCTCGATCCGCCTGCCGGTACGGGGGTGCCGAGTGATCCGGATCTGGGGCTGGGGCTCCCGTCCGAGGTGGCGCTGGGGCGGCCCGATGTGCGCGCGGCGGGCGCGCAGCTCCATGCGGCCACGGCCGAGATCGGGGTTGCCGTGGCCGACCTCTATCCCAGCATTCGCCTGGGGGGAGGCTTCAGCCTGGAGTCCTATCGCAGTGAAAACCTGTTCGACTGGGGCAGTCGCACCTGGTCGGTGGGGCCGAGCCTCAACCTGCCGCTCTTCGATGGCGGGCGCCGCCGCCGAGTTGTCGCGCTGCGCCGGATCGAGCAGCGCGAGGCCGCGGTGCGCTTCCAGCAGACGGTGCTGAGCGCCTGGCAGGAAATCGATGACGCGCTCAATGGCTATGGCGCCGAGCGCAGCCGCCGCGATGAACTGGCCGCGCGCCTTGCCGGCGCCGAGCGGCGGCGTGATCTGGTGCAGGCGAACTATGCGGCGGGCAACGTCAGCTACCTGCCGCTGCTTGATGCGCGCCGCGCCGTGCTGGGTGCACAGCGCGAGCTTGCCCAAAGCGAGGGCAACCTGCGCACCCGCTTCATTGCGGTCAACAAGGCGGTGGGCAATGTGCCGCCGGGCGATCCAGCAGGGGGAGAGGGTGCCCCTTAGAAGCCCTTCTTGCGGTAGATCTCGGTGCCCCGACGATAGACGACGAGCTTCTCCAGCGTCACCGGGTGGTAGAACGCTTCGAGCACCTGGCCTGCGTTGTTGCGGGCATATACCTCGTAGCAGTCGCCCTCGACCTGCATCTTGAGAAGCGTCCAGCCTTCCTGCCAGATCTTCTTCTTGAGCTTTTCGATGGGCTTCCAATTGGCCTCGGGACCGGCCTTGCAGGCGACATCACCATCGGCGAGGGCCGGGGCGGAAAGGCCAAGGGCCGAGAGGGCGAGGCCCGCGCAGGCGAGCGAGGTGAACAGGCGGGTCATGCGGTGAAGGCTCCCTTGCGGATGCGATGGCGTTTCCACGCGCGGGCGGCCCAGACGAGGACGAGCGGGGCGACGTGGACGAGGGCGGGGGTGGAACTCCAGCCCAGCAGCAACCAGTGTGCAAGGGCCAGGAGAAGGGCAGGGTAGACGAGGCGCTGCAGCGTCTTCCAGCGGCGGCCGAGCCAGCGAACAGCCGTGTTGAAACTGATCGAGGCGGGGACCATGAGGAGAGCCAGCGCAAGCCAGCCTGTCCAGATGCCGGGGAGGCCAAGTTCGGAGACAATGCCCGCGGGCGTCATGTCGATGACGTAGAAGGCAAGGTGCAGCAGGCCGTAACCGGAGGCTGCGACGCCGAGGTTACGGCGGATCGGCAGCCATCCCTTGAGAAAGCGGTTGGTCCCGACCAGTTCGACAAGCGGGCCGGGCAGCATCGCCAGGACCATCAGGCGCACGGCAAGCTCCCCGCTGGGTGCCAGCAGGTCCATCGGCCAGGCCGCGTTCGCGAGCAGGTCCCAGACCATGAGCAGGCCGGGAATGGCCAGCGCCAGGCTGACCAGGAGCGAGAGGCGCGCGCGCTTCATCGCTCTCAGACCTGCGCCCAGCGGCGCACGAGGTTGTGGTAGACGTGGATCAGCCGGTCGACGTCAGGATCATCGACGGCCCGGTCGCTCGACAGGGCCTGGATGGACTGGTCGAGATCGTAGAGCAGCGCCCGCTCGGCCGCGTCGGCTACCGCGCTTTGCAGCCACAGGATCGCGCAGAGGCGCTGGCCCGAGGTGACGGGCGTGACCTGGTGCAAGCTGCTGGAAGGGTAGAGGACCATGTCACCGGCCGCGAGCTTCACGCCTTGCGCGCCGTACTCCTGCTCGATGACCAGTTCGCCACCTTCATAGCTGTCGGGATCGGAGAGGAAGATCGTGGCGGAGAGATCACTGCGCAGCGTCAGGCCGCGCGCATTGTCGCGCATCAGCGCGGAATCGACATGGGTGCCGTAATGCCCGCCGTCCTGGTAGGCGTTGAATACCGGGGGCCAGATCTTCTCGGCCAGCGAGGCCGAGACGAAGCGCGGGGTTTCGCCGAGACGCCGCAAGAGGATGTTGGAAAGCTCGTGGCCCACCGGGCACTCGCGGTCGACCTGGAGGTTCTGCTTGACCGCGATGGAGCGGGTGCCCGCGGTCTGGTTTCCGTCGATCCAGCGCGCCTCGTTGAGGCGCGCGCGCAGATCCGCGACCTCGTCGGGACCGAGCAGGTTCTCGATGACAATCAGCATGCGTCGTGGTGTCCGGGCAAGAAAGGATATGCAGCGCGGCGGACATGCCCGAGCACGCCCGCCACGCCATGGCCTATCAGAAGCGGCCGGTCAGGGTAATCGTCCCGCGGCGTTCGTCCCCCTTGTAGAGGAAGGCACCCGAACGGTATGCGGCGGTATAGTAGTCCTCGTCGCCGATGTTCTGGACGTTGATGCGCGCGGAGAAGTTCGTGTTGAACTTGTACTCGGCGAAGGCGTCGAACACGGTCGAGGAGGGCACGCGGAAAGTGTAGCGGCCGATCTGCGCGTTGTAGCTTGCCGCCGCGTCGGGCTGGCCTGCGTACATCGCGCTCTTGTAGGTGCCGGTCACACCGAAGGCGAAGGCATCGGTCGCCTGGTAGCGTACCTGGCCCGTCACCTGGTTGTCCGCGAAGTTCGCCAGCGTCAGGCCGATGTTGGCATCGCTGTAGCTGTCGAGCACCTTGGCATCCATGATCGAGCCGCCGATCTGCGCCGAGAGGCGGTTGGTGATGTTGCCGACAAGGCCGATCTCGAGGCCCTTCACGCGGGTCTTGCCAGTGTTGAGCGAGCCGCTCGGGGTGTAGTCGCTACCCCGGCCGGCGGTTTCGTAGACATCGTCCTTGGTGGTCTGGAAGGCCGCCACGGTGAGCAGCAGGCGGTCGTCGAACAGGTCCCACTTGGCGCCGACTTCGAAGGACTCCGAACTCTCGGGCTTGCCGGCCGAAAGGGGGATGTTCTGATCGACGCACAGGCCGCCATAGCCACAGTTGGCGCCAAGATCGGATTCGCCGCCGTTGACGTTCGAGCCGGTCGACCAGGTGAAGTAGAGCATGAGCTCTTCCATCGGCTTCAGGCTCACCCCGGCATGGCCGTTCCACAAGGTGTCGTTGATGTAGTAGTCCGTGCGCGCGTCGCTGCTCGCGCTGTAGGTGGAGAGCGCGAAGTCGATGGCATCGGCGCGCACGCCGCCGTTGAGCGAAAGCCAGGGCGTCACATCCACGGTGTCCATCGCGTAGAAGGACAAGGTGCGCATGTGCCACAAGGAGTCCCAGCTGGACTTGGTGATGTCGCGCTGCAGGAGGTTGCGGATCGCGCTGTCCTCGACGATCTGCTCGCCGTTTTCATCGGTGATGCAATAGCCGGGGCGGGTGGTGCCGCAATTGGGCGTGCCCATGGCCGTCGTGCTATAGGTGCCGTTGCGGACCTTGTGATCCGAATATTCGCTGCCCACGATCAGGTTGTGGGCTAGGCCCGCCGTCTCGAAGCGGCCGATCACGTTGAGCTGGTTCACGAAGTAGCTCACGTCCTGCCAGCCCTGGTGGGTGCTGAGCGAGATCGAGCCGCCGGTGCTGTTCCCGCGCGCGCCGGTCGCGACGTAGCCGTTGTGGCTCTCGCCATAGCGGGTCGAGTTGACGATCTCGAAGCCGTCCATCGGGGTAATGAAGATGCGGCCCGTGACCGTGTCGACGTCGGACTTCAGGAAGTCCTCGTCCTGCGCATAGCTGGGCAGGTCATCGAAGGTCTCGCCGTAGCCATCGGCATCGCTGGCCGCGACGTAGACGCCCAGGTCCGGGCGGTCCTTGGCGGTGAGGTGGTAGTAGTCGAGCTGGACGCGCACGTCCTCGCTCACCCGCACGAGGCCCGAGACAGCGGCGCCCCAGCGCTCGCGGTAGGCGGGATCGCGGTCGGGCACGTCCTGGTTGGCGTAGAGGAGGTTGGCGCGGACCGCGACGTTCTCGCCCAGCGCCCAGTTGGTGTCGAGCGTGCCGCGCCAGAAGCTGTCGGTACCCACGCCCAGGTCCACCTTGTGGAACGAGTAGTCGGTGCTCGCCGACTTGGTGATCGCATTGACCGCGCCGCCCGAGGCACCGCGCCCGGCGAAGGTCGCGCTGGGACCCTTGGTGATCTCGACCTGATCGACCGCGAAGCTCTCGCGCGTGGTCATGCCCGGATCGCGCAGGCCATCGACGAAGACGTCGCTGCGCGCTTCCTCGCCGCGGATGATGTAGCGGTCGCCGAAGGCGTTGCCGTTTTCACCCGTGCCGATGGTAACGCCCGGCTGCAGGCGCAGCACTTCCTTGAGGTCGGTCGTGCCCGCTTCCTCCATCTGCGTCTCGGTGACAACGGTGATGGTGGCGGGGGTTTCGGCGAGCGGCTTCACGCGGCGCGGGTCGGCCGAGACGCGCGCCTTGTAGGGCGCGCCCTGCGAGGTGTAGGGATTGACGTCGGCCGCACGGTCCTCGATCTGCAGCGTTTCGAGCTGGATCTCTTCCTCGTCCTCGACCTCCTGCGCGATGGCCGGCACGGCGAACGTGGCGGCGGTCACGCCCAGCAGGGCGGCCGTGCCCGAGCGGCGCAGTCCCGAGGCACGCAGGCCAGTTGCGCGCAGGCTGGTTGGACGCAGGATTCCCCCGGAGTTCTTTTTCACGAAACTTCCCTCATTACGAATGTGATCGGTTCTGGATTGTGGCGGCGCGCCGGTCAGTCGGTGCGCAGCGAGTAATCAATCGGAAGCGCCAGCGTGACGCTGTCGCGCTCCATGGAAGACGGCATGCGCGGCAGCGGGGCCACGCGGCGCAAGAGGTCGAGCGTCGCCCCATCAAGCAGGTCGTGCCCGCTCGAGGTCTTGATCGAGACGGCGCTGACCGATCCGTCGCGCGCCACGGTGAAGCGCACCGTCACGGTGCCCTGCTGGCGCGCCTTCTTGGCTTCCGTGGGATAGCTCTTCTTGCGCTGCAGATGTGCGGCGATCATCGCGAAGTAGTCGGCCTGGGCCTTGCGTGCCTTGGCGCTGGTGCCCGGGCCATCGCCCCTCTTGCCACTGCCCGTGCTGCGGCTCGCCGGCGCGGGAGCCGGCGGGGCAGGGGCAGGCACGGAGACGGCTCGCTCAGGCGCCGCGAGTGGCGCACTTTGCGCAAGGGCGACGGGCATGGGACGCGGCATCGGGCGCGGTTCGCTCGGCACCGGATCGGCCGTCTGCAGAGGCGGGATCGGCTCGGCGCGCGCGGGCTGGGCCTGCGTCGGCTGAGGCGGTTGCGGCGTGGTTTCGGGCGTGGCGGCGGCTTCAGCGTCAGCCTGCGAGGCCGCCGGGGCCGAGGCGCCTTCGGGCAATTCGACAAGGACCACGGGCTCGGGCGGGGGCGGCGCTGCGTCGCGGCTCCACAGGAGCACTGCGCCAAGCGCCAGGGCATGTCCCCCAAGGGCAATGCCGGTGGCCCCGGCCCAACGCTGGCGCGCGCCCGGATCGAGGAGGTCGGGGCTGCGCATGGTCAGGCTCCCGCGCCCATTTCCGCGCCAACAAGGGCAACATGGCGATAGCCCGCTGCGCGCAGGACATTCATCGCGTCCATGATCGCTTCGTAGGTCACGTTCTTGTCCGCGCGCAGGAACACGCGCTGTTCCCGGTCCCCCGAAGTGGCGCGGGTGATCGCCTCGCCAAGTGCTGCGGGAGAGACCACCGTCTCGCCCACGCGCATCTCGCCGCTCTGGCGCAACGTCAGGTAGACGGGAGCCTCGGGCTTGGGTGCGGGCGCTGCGGTCGAAGACGGCAGGTCGACCTTGACGTCGACGGTCGCGAGCGGCGCGGCCACCATGAAGATGATGAGCAGGACCAGCATGACGTCGATGAAGGGCGTCACGTTGATGTCGTGGTTGACCGGCAGGTCCTCGCCGCCGTCGGAGAGCTGGATCGCCATCCCGCGTCAGCCTTCCTTGGCGAGCGGGATCGGCTGCCCGCGGCTGAGGTCGCGCGAGACGAGGCGCAGGATGGCGGCCGCGCTGTCGGAAACGAGTGCCTTGTGCGCGGCGATCTGGCGCGCGAAGTGGTTGTAGATGACGACGGCCGGGATCGCCGCGACAAGGCCGATGGCGGTCGCCAGCAGGGCCTCGGCGATGCCGGGCGCGACAACGGCGAGGTTCGTGGTCTGCTTCTCGGCAATGCCGATGAAGCTGTTCATGATACCCCAGACCGTTCCGAACAGGCCGACGAAAGGCGCGGTCGCCCCGATTGTGGCGAGCACGTTGACGCCGCGGGTCATGCGCCGGGTCACCAGCGCTTCGTGACGCTGGAAGCGGGAGACGACACGCTCCTTGATGCCTTCGGGATCGGAAAGCGCATCACTGGAGAGGCGCAGTTCGGCGAGCGCCTCGCGCACCAGCGGGGTGAAGGCAAGGTTGCCGTCGAGCGCGGCGTCGCGCAGCGAGCGCAGCGAGACGAGCTGGTCGTGGACCTGCTTCTCGGCCGCGTTGGCCTTGCGCAGCTCCATGAGCTTGGCGACGAAGATCGTCCAGGTCGCGAGCGAGGCGAGACCCAGGCCGATCATGACGATTTTGACGAGCCAGTCGGCCTGCCAGAACATGGCCCCGACCGAGAGATTTTCGGGAAGGGCGATGGCCGCGGCATGGGCCGGGCTGGTCGCGAGCAGTGCAGCAATCATGGCAGGCACCCCAAGCCTCTTGCCAGTGATCATCGTATGTCCCCCTGATGTTCCGAGCGTTGCCCGGAGATGTCTGCTGTATGTTGTTGCGAACCATTCGCATGGGTTGCGAAGGTTTGCAAGAGTTTTGCAAGAGATTCGCATTAGCGGACTTTAGGGTGTGCCGCGCCCTCGCTGGGAAGTGGCGGAAAGTCTTGGGAAAAGGCTGGCGCGAAGGGGCGGTCTCGACGTGGAACCAATCGCGTTTGCCTGCGTTTCAGGAGGCTCGTTGCAGGGGCTTGCAACTTATCGACACAATTCGTTCCGGGTATCGGACGGACTGATGTGCGCGCCTCTGTATCGAAAAGGGCGAATCGCCTAGAATTAGCGCTTGTCAGGGCGAATCAGTTGTGATTCTATCGAAGTCATGAGGACCATGCGGGGCGATACCACCATCGTGCGAAAGCGACTTGTGCAGGGGCTGCCCGTGGCGGCGCTTCTGCTCATGGGTGCCTTTGCCGTGGCCGGGCCGAGCGGTCTGCTCGCCTGGGGGGAAAACCAGCGCGTGCTCGAACAGCGCCGGACGAGCCTTGTCGACTTGCAGGACAAGCGTGACCGCTTGCGCAACCGGGTGAACCTGCTCGCACCGGACCACGTTGATCCCGATCTTGCCGGCGAATTGCTGCGCAGCAATCTCAATGTCGCCCGTCCCGATGAAAAGGTTCTCCTGCTTCCCTGATTTGCGCCCTCCCGCGCGTCCCGGAAAACGGCGGCTATGCACTTTTTTGCAAGGCTAGTTGCGTCGAATGGTACAAAAAGTGCTTTGAATCGCCCTCGATTCAGGGTTGGAACGCTTCCCGTATCCAAGCGATCTCCCTATATCGCGTGGACGAAGCCATCCTTACCCCAGGGGGAGCAGCATTGCCCAAAACAAAGACTGACGCCGCGTCCGGCACGACCGATACGCCGGTAACGCCAGCCACCCAAGACGACTTCGATCTCGGCAGCCTCCAGCAGGCGCTCGAAGGCGACAAGCGCTACAAGGCGGACAAGGAAGAGCTGCTCAAGCTCTATGAGCAGATGCTGCTCATCCGGCGTTTCGAAGAGAAGGCGGGCCAGCTCTACGGTCTTGGCCTGATCGGTGGCTTCTGCCACCTCTACATCGGCCAGGAAGCCGTTGCGGTGGGCCTGCAGTCCGCGCTCGACGGCGACAAGGACTCGGTCATCACCGGCTACCGTGACCACGGCCACATGCTGGCCTACGGCATCGACCCCAAGGTCATCATGGCCGAGCTCACCGGACGTGCCGCGGGCATCTCCAAGGGCAAGGGCGGCTCGATGCACATGTTCAGTGTCGAGCACAAGTTCTACGGCGGCCACGGCATCGTCGGCGCGCAGGTGCCGCTGGGTGCGGGCCTGGCCTTCGCGCACAAGTACAACGAGGACGGCGGCGTCGCCATGTCCTACTTCGGCGATGGCGCCGCGAACCAGGGCCAGGTCTACGAGGCCTTCAACATGGCCGCGCTGTGGAAGCTCCCGATCATCTTCGTGATCGAGAACAACCAGTACGCCATGGGCACCGCAGTCAAGCGTTCCTCGGCCGAAACCCACTTCTACCGCCGCGGCAGCGCGTTCCGCATTCCGGGCATGCAGGTCGATGGCATGGATGTCCTCGAAGTGCGCAAGGCCGCCGAGATCGCGCTCGAATACGTGCGCGCCGGCAATGGTCCCGTGCTCATGGAACTGAACACCTACCGCTACCGTGGTCACTCGATGTCCGACCCGGCCAAGTATCGCAGCCGCGAGGAAGTGCAGGGCGTTCGCGACAAGCGTGATCCGATCGAACACGCCAAGGCCGAACTGGTCGAACTGGGCGTGAGCGAAGAATCGCTCAAGGATCTCGACAAGACCGTGCGCAAGGCCATCACCGAGGCCGCCGACTTTGCGGAAAGCTCGCCCGAACCCGAAATGTCCGAACTCTATACTGACGTGCTGGTGGAGCGCTACTGATGGCGATTGAACTGAAGATGCCCGCGCTCTCCCCGACGATGGAAGAGGGCAAGCTTGCCAAGTGGCTGGTCAAGGAAGGCGACGAAGTGTCCTCGGGCACGATCCTCGCCGAAATCGAGACCGACAAGGCGACGATGGAATTCGAATCCATCGATGAAGGTACCGTCGGCAAGATCCTCGTCGAGGAAGGCACCGAAGGCGTGAAGGTCGGCACGGTCATTGCCATGCTGGCCGGCGAAGGCGAAGACGCTTCCTCGATCGAAGCGCCCGCCGAACCCAAGGTCGAAGCGCAGCAGGTCAAGTCGGACGTCATCCAGGACGTTTCGGCCACCAGCGGCACCGCCAAGCTCGCGACCGAGGAAAAGCCCAAGAAGCGCGACCCCGAAGTGCCACATGGCACCAACATGAAGACCTCGACCGTGCGCGACGCGCTGCGCGACGCGATGGCCGAGGAAATGCGCCGCGACGAGCGCGTCTTCGTGATGGGCGAGGAAGTCGCCGAGTACCAGGGCGCCTACAAGGTGACCCAGGGCCTGCTCGACGAATTCGGCCCCAAGCGCGTGATCGACACCCCGATCACCGAGTACGGCTTTGCCGGTATCGGCACGGGCGCCGCGATGGGCGGCCTGCGTCCCGTCGTCGAGTTCATGACGTTCAACTTCGCCATGCAGGCGATTGACCACATCATCAACTCGGCCGCCAAGACCAACTACATGTCCGGTGGCCAGATGCGCTGCCCGATCGTGTTCCGTGGTCCCAACGGCGCGGCCTCGCGCGTGGGTGCGCAGCACTCGCAGAACTACGGTCCGTGGTACGCCAGCGTTCCCGGCCTCGTGGTCATCGCGCCCTACGATGCCTCGGACGCCAAGGGTCTCCTGAAGGCCGCGATCCGCAGCGAGGACCCGGTGGTCTTCCTCGAGAACGAGCTCGTCTACGGTCGCAACTTCGAGCTGCCCGAGCTTGATGATCACGTCCTGCCGATCGGCAAGGCCCGCATCATGCGCGAAGGTTCGGACGTGACCATCGTCTCGTACTCGATCGGCGTGGGCGTGGCTCTGGAAGCCGCCGAGAAGCTCGCCGAGGAAGGCATTGATGCCGAAGTCCTCGACCTGCGCACGCTGCGTCCGCTCGACAAGGAAGCGGTGCTGGAGAGCCTCGCCAAGACCAACCGCATCGTGGTTGCCGAAGAAGGCTTCCCGGTCTGCTCGATTGCCTCGGAGATCGCCTCGATCTGCATGGAAGAGGGCTTCGACGATCTCGACGCGCCGGTCACCCGCGTGTGCAACGAAGACGTTCCGCTGCCTTATGCGGCGAACCTCGAGCATGCTGCGCTGATCGACACCGACCGTGTGATCGAAGCGGTCAAGAAGGTCTGCTACCGCTGATCGTGACTGCCGCGGCCTGACCGCGGCGCAAGGAATGACGAAGGGGCCCGTGACCATCCGGTCGCGGGCCCTTTTCTCATGGCGCTCAGGCGGTGGTGTCGGTGAACTTGTCGCAGGAGGAGACGGGCGCGTGGGCCTGGCCCTCGACCTGGTAGATCTGCGAGAGATCCCGGCTCGATCGCACCGTGTAGGAGGCGGTGCTCTCGATCCGGCGTGCGCCCATCAGGGCTTCGGAAATGAGCGGCCGATAGGTGTAGGCGATCTCCACGAAGACGACCGCATCGCCGCTTTGGGCGAGCACCTTGCGATCATCCGGCCCGATGCCGTCGGGCAGCTCATCGCCTTCTTTTCCGTAGCTGGACACGATCTTGAGCGTGCCCATGCAGCGCTGCCAGTGGATGTACTGATCCCCGTCCGCATTGACCTCCAGGCTGCTGACGATCACCCGCCCGTTTTCGTAGAGATCCATGCCCGATCCGGCCTGGACCTTGGCGCCCAGAAGCAGGTCGTTGATGTCGGCCTCGTAGATCTTGCGGTTCTCCAGGGTCGAGATGTCGCCGATGCGCGAGGCGTTGTCCGCGACCTGGACAGCCAGCTGGCCCACGCGCAGCGTCGTCAGCGAGTAGTTGGCCAGCTCGATGCCGGCGAGGCCCGCCCCCAGAAAGAACGGGAGCACAAGGGCTGTCTCGGTTACCGCGACCCCGGCACGGGCGCAGGGCAGGGCCTTGAGGCGGCGCGCGACAGTGGCGATCGCGGGGCAGAGCTGGCGGATCATGGGCAGTTCCCGATGCTGGGCGGAGCGTCGTTGGTCTCGTAGGGCTGGTTACGCAGCACCGTGCGCGCGCGCATCGTGAAGGTGTCGCTCATGCCCAGGAACGCGGCGACGGGGAAGGGGCGCGGATAGGTGACCTCCACCTCGTAGAGCACCGCATCGCGGGCGCTGCCCTGGCCGCGCGTGCCCTGGCTTGCGTCCCATGTGCCGTTGCCGTTGGCGTCCTCGAACGGTTCGCCCGCGTTGCAGGTGCCATCGCCGTTGACGTCGGTGAAGTCCTCCGGCGCGCCGATGTCCGAGAACGAGGCGTAGGCCGTGCGCTCGAAGGTCAGTTCGGCGGCCGGTGCAATCGCATGGACGGCCTCGCGCACCCGCTCGTCGAGTTGGCTTGCGCGGCCCGCCGCGCCCTCGATGGTCGAATCGCGCGCGGCCTTCTGGATCGAGCCTTCGAGCTGTTCGGCGGTGTAGACGTTGTAGCCCAGGTCAAAGAGCCCGAAGATCGTGAGCAGCATGACGGGGGCTACAAGCGCGAACTCCACCGCCGCAACGCCGCGCTGGTCCCGTGCCCAGGCCTGGAAGAGATCGCGCCGGCTCATTGCACGATCCTGAGGTCGCCCATGGCCTTGGCGATGGCATCGAAGGCGTCGTTGAGCTGGTCCGCATTGTCGGCCTGGAACCAGTGGCCCGGCCCCGCACAGGTCTTGAGCATGTCGGTCATTTCGGTGCCGAAGCCGATCACCCAGACGGTGATGTTCTTTTTCTTCACCTCGCTGCAGGCATAGGAGAAGCGCTTCTCCACGGTCTGCGTCAGCGAGTAGGGCGAGGAGGGCGACCAGCGGCGCTCGCTCAGCGGCTCGATCCCGTAACTGCCATAGCTGAAGTCATTGGGCGCCGTCTCGCCATCGGTCAGGAAGATCAGGTGGCGTGTCGTCGGGCGCTGGTTCACGTCCGCATTCTCGCTGGCGAAGATCCCGGTGGGGGACAGCAGGCGTCCGCCCCAGATCATGCCGATGTCGTGGTACGTGCTGCCTTCAGGCCTGAGTGCGTCCACATAGCTCGCGACTTCGCCCGCCGTCATCTCGGCCAGCTTGTGCGCGCGCGAAGGACAGGCGGTGACGCCGTAGTTGCTGGCCTGCAGGAAGTTCTCGTCGGTCATGACCGGCTGCTTGGAGAAGCTTCCCCCGGTCGCCTTCCAGGCGCGCTCGAAGGAAATCTCGTGAAGGATCGGGCGCCACTGGGTGCCGGGCTGGGTGGCCTGGGGGACGCGGTCGATATCGAGATCGAGCGCCTTGGTGAGATCGACATTGTCATAATCGGTGATCTGGTAGGTGTCGCGCTCTTCAATGCAGCCGCGAAAGCTCGCCGACATGTTCTCGGGTGTCGGCGAGGGATTGCCATACATGCGCACGCGAAGAGCGCCGCCCTTGTAGAGTGCGCTGCCTGATGAACCCTTCAGCGAACGCACGTCGAGCGCGACGCTGTCGTACTGCCACTTGTAGACTTCCTTGGTCTCGACACCATCTTCCTGCTTCAATGTGCGGTAGACGTAATCGGTGTAGCGGGTCGGCGTCACGGTGAAGCCGCCGTCGGCGGGCGCGCAGGCGAACGTGTCGCCTTTCACGCGCGTGTCCCACACCTCGTATCCGGTTCCCGAACCATAGGCGATCATCTGCCAGGTTGCGGTGTCGCCGGGACACTCGGTGTCGAACCAGCTTGCCAGCGAGGCGCGCGTTCCGCTGAGCGTCTGGTAGGTGTACTTGTACTTCGGCACCGTTTCAGTCTTGCCGGTGCTCTTGGCGATGCGGCCTTCGTAGCTGGCCGTATTCACCATCCAGTCCGAGCGCAGCAGGTACCCCACGTTGACGTTGGTGGAATAGGGCACGAAGCCATAGCGGATACGTACGCCCGGCGTCTTGCTGCCTTCCAGCTGGGCGTGAAAGTCCTTCACCACGCGGCGCAGGATCGTGATCTTGGGTTCGCTGTCCCCGGCATTGGTGAGGTCCATCGAGCCGGTCGTATCGAGCACCATCATCACGTCGGTGTTCGAGTAATTGAGCTTTGCCTCGCAGCGTACGCGGACGGGAATATGCGTTCTTCCAAAGATGCGCATGATCGTGGTGGGCACCGAGGCACTGGCCAGGCCGGAGATCGAGAAGTCGCTCTCCAGCGCCATCTGGAAGGTCCGATCGCGCGAGCCGTAGGCGCCTTCGCCGAAGTTGCCATTGAAGAAGCGGTTGCCGATCACCGAGACTTCGGTCGGAACCGTGCCGGTGGTCACGACCTGCGAGCCCAGCGCCTTGCGCGCGGCGAGCACGCCCGAATCGCAGGCCTGCTGGAGGCGGGTCTCGGACAGGTAGCTGCGACCCATGTCGATCCCTCCGCCGACGAGCGCGAGCAAGGGCGTCACCGCAGCTGCAAAGATCAGGAAGGTGTTGCCGCTGCGCTCACGCGCAAGCCTTCGAAGGCAGGACAGAACCTGCCGCATGCGATCACCTTGTCCCGGGGGACGCGTCCTATGGTTCATCGGTTGGTAAATGCCTGCTGGGGTAGCTCTGTCCCGAATACCGCTAAATTCCTTATGAATTGAGGAGCAATCGTAGTTAATGGCGGTCTGGGCAGGTTCCCTGATGGCGCAATGCTATCGTTTGCAGTCTGCGAAGGGGAAGAATGGCGGAATTGCGCGGTGCAGCCGCTGGCCCGGACCGGCCTGGCGCGCGCGCAACGCTTGCAAGTGTGGCGGCGGAAGTTAAGAGACGCAGCTGTGTCTGAACAAGAATCCGCCGCCGGACCCGCTCCGCTGAGCTCCGCGCAGATCGAGGAAAGCCTGCTTGCCTCGCTTTCCCCGCTTGCCCGTCTTGCGCTGTCCTATGCGCCGCAACGCACCCGCCAGCAGACGCTCGCGCTCTTCGCACTCGACGCGCGACTTGCCAACCTGCTGCGCCACTCCTCCGAGCCCATGCTGGCGCAATTGCGGCTCTCGTGGTGGCGTGAGACGCTGGGGCAGGATGCGTCGGCCTGGCCGCAGGGCGAGCCCTTGTTGGCGGCCTTTCGCAGCTGGACGGGCGGACATCACGGCGCGGTGGCGCTCGTCGATGGCTGGGAAGCGCTGACCGCGCCCGCGCCGCTGACGCACGGGGCTCTGCAATCCATGGCGGACGGTCGCGCGCGGGCTTTCGGTGCCTTCGCCCAGGAGGTCGGCTGCGCGGCAGCCGCCGGGCAGGCCGAAGCCATCGGCCGCGCCTGGGCGCTGACCGATCTTGCGGTCCGCCTGAGCAAGGAAGAAGAGCGCGCCGCGGTCGAGCGGCTCCTGGCCAACAACGGGGCGACGACGCGTGGACGTGTGCCGCGCGCGCTGCGCCCACTCAAGGTTCTCGAGGTCCTTTCGGCCCGGCGTCATGCCAAGGGCAGCGAAGAGGCGGCCCGTTCGCCTGGCGCCTTGATGCGCGCCATCGGGGTCGGGCTGCTCGGGCGCTAGCCGCGATGAACGATCTGTAATTTTACGTAGAGAACGATCTCCGCCACTCTTGGGCTCAGGCGAAGGGGGGTGGAGATGAGCCGCGTCGTGCTGGGAGCTTTCGGGGCCTTGTGCCTCGTTGCGCTTGGCCTGTTCTGGTTGCAGGGGCGCGCTCTTGTCGAGAGTGCCGCGCCGCCGCCTGATGTCATTCCGACGCTGGGGAGCGGGGATGACGATGCGCTTCCGTCCTATGCGGCGGACGATCTGGAACTTCTGGTGGGGCCTGCGCCGCCCGAGGCCGACGAACTCTCGCGCGAGCAGCGCCGCTTCGCGCGCTATGACCGCGACAGCGATGGTCGTATATCGCGCAACGAGATGCTCTCGACCCGGACCGCGGCGTTTCGTGCGCTGGACAAGGACGGCAACAACCTGCTGACCTTCGAGGAGTGGGCCGTCACCACGGTCGACAAGTTCGAGTACGCCGATGTCGATGGCAACGACTGGCTGACGCCCAAAGAGTTCGCGCGGACGGCACCGCCACCGCGCAAGCCCAAGCCCAAGCCTAGACCCAAGTGCGCTTGCGATTGAGCCCCCGCGCCTGTCCAACGCTGGACGAATGGTGTCGGGCGATGGACAGGCGGGTTATGAGTGTCAGTTCGCCGGGGTCAGTCCGGCAATCCAGGGGCCGATCTCTTCCTTGGCGCGCGCGGTGTAGGCCTCCTTGCGCTGCTTCTTGGAGACCTCGTGGAGTGGTGGGAAGAGCCCGAAGTTGACGTTCATGGGCTGGAAGCTCTCGGCCTCCGCGTCGCCGGTGATGTGTGAGAGGAGGGCGCCCATCGCGGTCGTCGCGGGCGGGGCCTGCCAGGTGCGCCCGGTCAGTTCGGCCGCCGTCATCAGGCCGGCCATGAGGCCGACTGCGGAACTCTCTACATACCCCTCACAGCCCGTGATCTGCCCCGCAAAGCGCACGTGCGGCGCAGTCTTGAGGCGCAGCTGGCGGTCGAGCAGGACAGGGGAATTGAGGAAGGTGTTGCGGTGCAGGCCGCCCAGGCGCGCGAACTCGGCGTTCTCCAGGCCCGGGATGGTCCGGAACAGGCGCACCTGTTCGGCATGCTTGAGCTTGGTCTGGAAGCCGACCATGTTCCACAGCGTGCCCAGCTTGTTGTCTTGGCGCAGCTGGACAACGGCATAGGGCCAGCGGCCGTTGGGATGCTCAGGGGTCGCCCAGTGCGGGTTGTCGAGGCCAACCGGCTTCATCGGCCCGAAGCGCAGCGTTTCCACCCCGCGTTCGGCCATGACCTCGATCGGCATGCAACCGTCGAAGTAGGGGGTGTTGGCCTCCCAGTCCTTGAACACGGTCTTCTCGCCATCGACCAGGCCCTGGTGGAAGGCGATGTACTGCTCCTTGGTCATCGGGCAGTTGATGTAGTCCTTGGTGCCGCCACCGACCTTGGAGGGCTTGTCCCAGCGCGAGGCCATCCAGCAGATGTCCATGTCGATGCTGTCGCGGTAGACGATGGGCGCAATGGCATCGAAGAAGGCCAGGCTGTCCGCACCAGTCGCCGCGCCGATGCTGCCGGCCAGCGCCTCGGCGGTGAGCGGGCCGGTCGCGACAATGGTGGTGCCCTCGGTCGGAAGCTGATCGACGCGTTCGCGCACGATCTCGACGTTGTCCAGCGCGGACAGGCGCTTCTCGACTTCGGCGGAGAACGCGTCGCGGTCGACCGCGAGCGCGGAGCCGGCCGGGACCGCAGCGACCTTGGCTGCGCCCATGATCAGCGAATCGCAGGCGCGCATTTCGTGGTGGAGGAGGCCGACCGCGTTCTTCTCATCGTCGTCCGAGCGGAACGAGTTCGAGCACACCAGCTCGGCCAGGCCATCGGTCTGATGCGCGGGCGTGCCTTCGCCGGTGCCGCGCATTTCCGAGATGCGGACCTGAAAACCGCGACGGGCCAGCTGCCAGGCGGCCTCGCTGCCGGCCAGGCCGCCGCCGATGATGTGAACCTTCTGTGTCATGGCTGAGGCGCCTAGCCGTTCTGCTCGCTGGCGGGAAGAGGGGGATTGCGGGGCACGAACCCGATTTGGGGGGATGACTTGCCGGGCTGGAACGGACAAACAGGGATATTCAGGCGCTTGCACCCATACACCGATGTGGCGGGGCGCGGATGATGGAGGTTGCAAGACAGATATGCCCCGGCGCGCACTCGTGGAACGACGACCCTGGCTCCTCACCAGCCTTGCGCTGGCACTCGGTCATGCCTGGTTCCTTGTCTCGCGCACCCCGGTTCCGGGTGTCTACTGGATGGCTCTGGAGGCGCTGCCATTCGCCTTGCTCGCGGTCTATGCGCTGCTGCGCCACAAGGGGCGCGATACCCAGCTTCTCGCCGCCATGCTCGGGTTCGAGGCGCTGGCAGGCGCGCTGACAGGATTCTATCCAGGCTTTGCGCGGATCGTGCTGATGCTGGGCTGGTTCGCCGGACTTTCGCTCTTCCTCAGCCACCGAAGCCACGATCCTGACATCAACAGGCGGATCGGAACCGCCGGGCTTTTCCTGCTGACGCCGCTCCTGTGCTATTTTGCCGCGAGCCGTGTCGGCGTTCCCGTGCCGTTGTTCTACGGTCTGGCACTGGGTGGTCTTGCGGCGTCGGCCTGGATGAGCACCTTCGTGCAGAGCCGCGTCGGTGTGGGCGGCGTCCTCATCGTGGTGGGCGGTGTGCTCCAGATCACGGTGCCCGAATACCTGGCGGGAGAGGCACCACAGGCGGTGATTGCCTGGCTCGCTCTCTACTTCGGCAATCTGGTCCTGGCGACTGGTGTCACAGGAGAGCTGCGCCAGCGCGAGGAAATCGCGCGGATCGATTGGGACGATTTTTAAGGAAGAAGAGGAAAATCCGAGGGCCATTGCCCTCGGGCTCCCCATAATGTCCAGCGCATCTCTCGCGGCCAGGTTGGTGCGCGAGGTGAGGGCGCTGGTCAGGCCGGAAGAATCAGCTCGCCGTCCGGATCATGTGAAACCGGGGCGTACGCCATCACGGCCGACATCGGCAGTTCGCCGTAGAGATGGGGAAACAGCGCGCCGCCCCGCGAGACTTCCCAGCGGATGGCGCCCTCAAGCGTATCGAGGTTGACCGCGACGATGTGCAGATCGTCCTGCCCGGCGAAGTGCTTGACCAGCGTTTCATTCACCTGTCCGGCGTCGGACAGGTGAATATAGCCATCGGTCAGGTCGATCGGTGCGCCGGTGAAAGCCTGGTCGCGCAGCAGTGTTTCCATCTGCGGCGCGGTCAGGATCTTGTAGGCGACGCCCGTGGTCGCAGGGCCGCTGTTCATGCTTCGCTGTCGCCTTCCGGCGCTTCACTGTCCGGAGCCGGAGCATCGGTCGCCGGAACGTCCGTGCCCGCTTCGACGGCGATGTCCTCGATTTCCTCTTCGGCCGGTTCATCGAGGCGCACCGCGCCCACGACCTGCTCGCCCTTGGAGACGTTGAAGAGGCGCACGCCCGCCGAGCCGCGTCCGATGACGCGCATGGTTTCGAGCGGGAGGCGGATCATCTTGGCCTGGTCGGTGATGAGCATGAGCTGCTGCTCGCGCGTCGCCGGGAAGCTGGCCACCACATCGCCATTGCGGGCGATGTTGTCGATGTTGGTGATGCCCTGGCCGCCACGACCGATGCGGCGGTACTCGTAGGCCGAGGACATCTTGCCGTAGCCGTTGGCGCAGACCGTGAGGATGAATTCCTCGCGCTCGGCCAGTTCGGCCTGGCGCTCCTCGGAGAGCGAGCAGGTGCCTTCGCGCTCACCCTTCCAGGGGGCGAACTTGAGGTACTCGTCGCGTTCGTCCGATTCGGTGCCCACGCGGTGCAGGATCGAGAGCGAGATGACCCGGTCGTCGTCCTTGAGGTTCATGCCGCGCACACCCGTCGAGGTGCGGCTCGAGAACGCGCGGACCTGGTCGCCGGCAAAGCGGATTGCCTTGCCCTTGCGTGTGGCGAGGAGCACGTCGTCGGTATCCGGGTCAAGCAGCGCCACGCCGATCAGATAATCGTCGCTCGGCGTGCCATCGGCGTTGAGATCGAACTTGATCGCGTACTTGCCGTTGGAGGGAATGTTCGCGAACAGGTCCATCAGGTTGCGGCGCACGTTGCCCTTGGACGTGGCGAACACGACCGAGAGCTTGCCCCATTCCGCCTCGTCCTCCGGGAGGGCGAGCACGGTCTGGATCGTCTCGTCCTTGTCGAGGGCGGGCAGCATGTTGATGATCGGACGGCCGCGGGTCGTCGGGCCACCTTCGGGCAGCTTGTAGACCTTGAGGCGGTAGACCTTGCCCGCGGTCGAGAAGAACAGCACCGGATTGTGGGTGGAGGTGACGAACATCGTCGCGACGGCATCCTCCTCCTTCGTCGCCATGCCGGCGCGGCCCTTGCCGCCGCGCGCCTGGGCCCGGAAGGTCGAGAGCGGGGTGCGCTTGATGTAGCCGTCCATGGTGACGGTCACGACCATGTCCTCGCGCTCGATCAGGTCTTCGTCGTCGATCCCGTCGAAGGCGGCGGTGATCTCGGACATGCGCGGCGTCGCGTAGGCGTCGCGCACGGCCTTCAGTTCGTCGCGCATGACGCCGTAGAGCTTCACGCGGTCGGCGAGGATCGAGAGGTATTCCTCGATCGCGGTGGCCAGTTCCTTGAGTTCGTCACCGATCTCGTCGCGGCCGAGCGCGGTGAGACGGTGCAGGCGCAGGTCGAGGATCGCGCGGACCTGGACTTCGGACAGGCGGTAGACACCGTCCGATTCCTCGGCGTTGGGCTCGATCGCCTCGACGAGACGGATGTAGGGCGCGATGTCGCCGATCGGCCACTCACGGGTAAGCAGCTTGGCGCGCGCATCGGCCGGGTTCGACGAGCCGCGGATGATCTTCACCACTTCGTCGAGGTTCGAGACCGCAACGACCAGGCCGAGCAAGATATGCGCACGGTCGCGCGCCTTGTTCAGCTCGTACTTGGTGCGGCGGGTAATGACCTCTTCGCGGAAGTGGATGAAGGCCTGCAGGATGTCGCGCAGGCTCATGATCTCGGGGCGGCCGCCCCGGATTGCGAGCATGTTGGCCGCGAAGTTCGACTGCGCGGGCGTGTTGCGCCAGACCTGGTTGAGGACGACCTCGGGCGAAGCGTCGCGCTTGAGGTCGATGACCACGCGCACGCCTTCGCGGTTCGATTCGTCACGGATGTCCGAGACGCCTTCGATGCGCTTGTCCTTGGCGGCCTCGGCGATCTTCTCGACCAGGTTGTTCTTGCCGACCTGGTAGGGGATCGAGGTGAGGACGATCGAGCGGCGGTCGCCCCGGCCTTCCTCGATCTCGTGGCGGCAGCGCATCATGATCGAGCCGCGGCCCGTCGTGTAGGCGTTGCGCGCGCCGCTCTTGCCCAGGATCAGCGGGGCGGTCGGGAAGTCGGGCCCCGGAATGATCTCGCACAGCTGTTCGTTGCTGGTGGTCGGATCGTCCATCAGCGCGAAACAGCCGTCGATCACCTCGCCCAGATTGTGCGGGGGGATGTTGGTAGCCATGCCGACCGCGATGCCGCCTGCGCCGTTGACGAGCAGGTTGGGGAAGCGGGCGGGAAGGACCGTGGGCTCGCTTTCCGAGCCGTCGTAGTTGTCGGCGAAATCGACGGTGTTCTTGTCGATGTCCGAGAGAAGTTCGTTGGCGCTCTTGTCGAGGCGAGCCTCGGTGTAACGCATGGCGGCCGGCGGATCGGGGTCCATCGAGCCGAAGTTGCCCTGACCATCGACCAGCGGCAGGCGCATCGACCAGGGCTGGGTCAGGCGCGCAAGGGCGTCATAGATCGCGCTGTCGCCATGGGGGTGATATTTACCCATGACGTCACCGACGATGCGGCTCGACTTGCGGTAAGGCTTGCCAGCGACGTAGCCGGCTTCCTGACACGCATAGAGGATGCGTCGGTGCACGGGCTTGAGGCCATCGCGTACGTCGGGAAGCGCGCGGCTCACGATCACGCTCATCGCGTAATCGAGATAGCTCGACTTCATCTCATCGACGATGTCGATACGAGCGTATTCGCCGTCAGGGGCGGTCGGGTCGAGGTTTTCGGTCTGGTCGCTCACGCGCTAGTATCGTCTTCTGCCAAGCTTTCAGGAACGGATAGTCGGCTCTAGGGCATGGATCGGGCGATTGCCACCACAAGCGTGCACATGGCGCCAATTCGAACGTTCTTTTCCACAAATTCAAGGTGTGACGTGCTCGTCGGGCGGCATTGCGCGACGCCTTGGATGAGACACCTGGGGAACATGCTGCGGCCAAGTGCATTCAATCCGCGTTAAGCCGTAAGCCTTTAGGTCGGCTGCAAGGTTGCCAACGGTGGAATTCATCGCCATCACGCGGCGGACTGTCGAATTTACCCGGGAGAGGCGCACGAAGCGCATCCCCGCAGTGCAAGAGGAGTAAGCCTGGATCATGGCTCGCAAATTCCTGATTTCCCGTGTGGCCCTTGCGGTCGCGCTCTCGAGCGGCCTTGCGGTTTCGGTGGCCCCGACGGCCGCTGTCGCGGCCAAGAAGGACAAGGGTGGCTCGGCCGACTACTCGAAGGAGTTCGTCGCCGAGTTCATCCCCATCCAGGAAGCCGACAAGAAGGCGCGCGCCGCGCTGAACGGCACCCCCAATGACGAGACGATGGCCGCGGCCGTTGCGGTCATGAACGCGGAGCTGGGCGGCAACGCCAAGGCGGCCTATGAGAAGGCGGCCTCCGTTGCCACAACCCCGGACGACAAGAACGTTCTGGGTGACTTCATGCGCTTCTTCGCGATCATCTCGAAGGACAACGACCTCAAGATCAAGGCGCTCAAGATGCGTCTCGACAGCGGCAAGGTCGCGGCCGACCAGATCGGTCCGGTCAACTATGACCTTGGCGTAACCTACTATCAGCAGAAGGACTTTGCGTCCGCCGCGCCGTACCTGAAGGCCGCCAAGGATGCGGGCTACCAGGATCCCAACAACCAGCTCGACCTGCTGCTGGCCGACACCTACAAGCGCTCGGGCAACTCCGAAGCCGCGCTTGCGATGGTCAAGGAAGATATCGCGGCAGCCCAGGCAGCCGGTCGCGCGCCGTCCGAAAGTTCGCTGCGCTCGGCACTCCAGTCGGCCTATGACGCCAAGGACCTGGCCGCCTCGACCGAATACGCGGCGATGCTGGCGCAGAACTATCCCTCGCCTGACACCTGGTACATCTCGTCCTCGATCGTGCGCCAGCTCGCCAGCCTGCCCAAGCAGCAGAACCTCGATCTCATGCGCCTGATGTACGAAACGCAGGCCATGAAGGACAAGCGCGACTACCTCGAGTACCTCGAGAACGCCGACCCGCGCGGTTATCCCGGTGAAGCGCTCAAGATCATGAACCAGGGTCTTGCCAAGGGCGCGCTCGCCAGCGCGGACCTCGGCACCGAGAAGGCGGACACCGAAGCGCGCGTGAAGTCGGACAAGGCTTCGCTGCCCTCGCAGGAAGCCGACGCAGCCAAGCCTGGTGCAACTCTCGCCACCCTGACCAATGCGGGCGACGTGTTCCTGAGCTACGACGAGAACGCCAAGGCTGAGACCTTCTACGCGCGCGCTCTGGAAAAGCCGGGCGTCGATGCGAATACCGTCGCGCTGCGCCTGGGCATCGCGCAGGCCCGCCAGGGCAAGTTCGCCGAGGCCGAGGCCACCCTCGCCAAGGTTGGCGGTGCCTCGAAGCCGGTCGCGGAGCTGTGGTCGGCTTACGCCGCCAGCAAGTCCTGATCGACGGATAAGGGCGGGGCGGCCGGATCTTCCGGTCGCCGCCCTAGCCTGCGGGCAATGAAAAAAGGAGGCGATGGACCTAGTGTCCATCGCCTCCTTTTTGTGTGCCGGGCACGGCGTTGATGCAGGAGGTGTAAGTCCTTTGCAGGCCTGCTGGTGGGAACTGCTAGCTGAAGGCAACTGCGTCGCCGCGAGGCGGGGTGGGGAGGAAGCCGGAGGCAAAGCTCGGAGCTGACGAACAGGAATCGGATAGAAGGCCGGTGCGGCGGGATAACCCAGCAATGGATGGGGATGTCCGATAGCCAGACAGACGCGCGCATTGGTAAATCCGGCAGCGACCGAGTGAAGGATCAACGTCTTACCCCGGGAGATCTCCTGGCCTCTCCGGACGATCCGGAGAACAGCGGCAGTGATGTTGCTGGATGGGCCCGGAGAAGTCAGCAGCGGTCATAGTAGCGGGCGCAAGCCGGCGAAGGACCAAATTCGGTACCCAAGGAGCAAGACTGGGCACATTCGATGGGTGTGGAGCGGCAGCAAGGTAGCGGGAAGCAGCAGGACTTCTTCGATGAAGCCCTGAAGGCATCGCTTGGCCACGACGTCACCGGCAAAGGCGGAACTGGCGCTGGGACGATCGAGGAGCGGCAATCACCCACGGCATGGGCCGAGCCCCTCGCCTTGACGCGTTACGTGATGGAGGAGGTGGCCAGCTCGGCCAACCTGAACCAAGCCTACAAGCGGGTGAAAGCGAACAAGGGGGCGCCGGGCGTGGACGGGATGACCGTCCCCGACCTGCGTGACTGGATTGCAGGAAACCGTGAGAGGCTGATCGCCTCGTTACTCGACGGTACTTACCGTCCAAGCCCGTGCGCGGAGTTGAAATTCCCAAACCCGGCGGGAAAGGAGTGCGCCAGCTGGGCATTCCGACGGCTGTCGACCGGCTGGTACAACAGGCGATACTGCAAGTCCCGATCCCGTCCTTGATCCGACATTCTCGGCATCGAGTTTTGTTCCGCCCGGACGCGGCGCACACGATGCGCTGCGTCAGGCCCGACTATGTGCGGGACGGCTATGCGATCGTCGTAGACCTCGACCGAGAAATTCTTTGATCGGGTGAACCACGACATCGTCATGGCCCGTCTGGCCCGGCACATCGCCGACCCACGCCTGCTCGTCATCATCCGCCGGTTTCTACAGGCCGGGATGCTGTCGGGTGGTGTGCACGTCGAACGGCAGGAGGGGACCCCGCAAGGCGGCCCTCTCGCCGCTGATCGCTAACCTCATTCTGGATGACCTCGACAAGGAGCTCGAACGCCGGGGCCACCGGTTCTGCCGCTACGCCGACGACTGTAACATCTATGTACGGTCACAGGCAGCGGGGGAGCGCGTCATGGCTTCGGTTACCGCCTTGCTGGAAGGCAAGCTCCGACTCCGCGTCAATCAGGCCAAGAGCGCGGTTGCACACGTCCGGGAACGTACCTTCCTCGGCCACCGTCTGACAGCGGGAGGCTTTTGAGCATAGCGAACAAAAGTCTCACGCGGCTGAAGGAGCGGCTCAGGGCGATTACGCGCCGCAACCGAGGCATCAGCCTCGCGGCGATGATCGCACAGACCAATGCCTTCACTACAGGGTGGGTCACCTACTACCGACACGCCCGGGCTCAGACGGTTTTGCGCGAGATCGACAGCTGGCTCCGGCGCAAGCTTCGCTGCGTCCGGCTCAAACAGTGCAAGCGCACCATGACGATCGCCACTTTCTTAAGGGAAAACGGCGTCCCAGAATGGCAGGCTTGGATCTTCGCGCTCTCGGGAAAGGGCTGGTGGCGCCTGTCGGGCAGCCCTCAGGCCGCCCACGGCATGCCCAACGCATGGTTCGATCAGGCAGGTCTCTCAAGCCTCGCTCTCCAACATGCCGCCTTAAACCGTACCGGAAACCGCCGTGATACGCAGTACGTACGTCCGGTGGTGTGAGAGGGGGGCGCCGTGAGGCGCCCCCCTACTCGATTGTGGCCATATGAATGGCTGGTTGTCGAGCGCGGGACAGGATACTGTCCCGCGCTCGACAGAATTAGGGCTGCCGATCAGGCGGCGGGTTCGAATTCCTTCGTTTCCGGGTTCATCAGGTGCAGGATGCCGTCGGAGATGGCGAAGAACGAACCGCGCAGGGTGAGCTCTCCACTGGCGACCTTTTCCTTGACCCAGGGGAAGGTCATCAGGTTCTCGAGGCTGACGCGCACGCCGGCGTGCTCCATCTCGATCTCGGCGGCGCGGCCACTGTCGCCATGGTCGGCAACGACCTTCTCGCGGGCCTCGTCGAGAAGCGAGATCCAGTCGTCGACGAAGCCGCCCGCGCCCGGCGCATTGCCGCGCAGGCTCTGGCTGAGTGCGGCCTTGCAGCCGCCGCACATGCCGTGGCCCATGACCAGCACTTCCTTGACCTTGAGTACCTGCACCGCGAACTCGAGCGCGGCCGAGACGCCGTGGTGGCCAGGCGTGGTCTCGTAGGGCGGGACGAGGGCGGCGACGTTGCGGACGACGAAGATCTCGCCGGGGTCGACGTCAAAGATCTGGCTGGGATCAACGCGGCTGTCGGAGCAGGAGATTACCATGACCTGCGGCTCCTGCCCGTCCTTGAGCTGCGCCCAGCGGTCACGGTTCTGGCTCCATCCGGAGGACCGGAAGCGGCGGTATCCCTCCACGAGATCTTCGAGCACGGGGGACTTGGCTTCGCTCATTGAAAACTCCTTGGGATTATCTGGCAAACCATTGCGGCAGGTATAACGCAGTTTCTTCCGTTGCGTTTCGCGTGCGCGACAAAGCACGATTGCGCGATCAATAGCGTGCATATTGGGGGTGGCAAGCGGCGCCGGGAGGGACTATCTGGGCCCCATGAACGATCTTTCCTCCGCTCCCAAGCCCGAACGCAAGCGCAAGCCCGACTGGATCCGCGTGAAGGCGCCGACCAGTCGCGGTTATGGTGAAACCCGCCAGCTGATGCGGGATCTCAGCCTCAACACGGTGTGCGAGGAGGCTGCGTGCCCCAACATCGGGGAATGCTGGGAAAAGAAGCACGCGACGGTGATGATCCTGGGCGATACGTGCACGCGTGCCTGTGCGTTCTGCAACGTGAAGACCGGCATGCCGGGACGCGTCGATCCCGCCGAACCCGAGCATGTTGCCGAACTCGCGCTGAAGACGGGCCTTGAGCACATCGTCATCACCTCGGTCGACCGTGACGATCTTCCCGATGGCGGCGCAAACCAGTTCATCAAGGTGATCGAGGCGCTGCGCGCGGCGACCCCCAAGACCACCATCGAGATCCTGACCCCCGATTTCCGCGGCAAGATGCGTCCCGCCATCGAAGCGATCGCCGCCGCGCGTCCCGACGTGTTCAACCACAACCTCGAGACGGTCCCCCGGCTCTACCCGACGATCCGCCCCGGCGCGCGCTACTACGCCTCGCTGCGGCTGCTCGAAGAGGTCAAGGCGCATGATCCCTCGATCTTCACCAAGTCGGGCATCATGCTGGGCCTGGGCGAAGGCCGTCTCGAAGTCCACCAGGTCATGGACGACATGCGCTGCGCGGACATCGACTTCCTGACCATGGGCCAGTACCTCCAGCCTACGCCCAAGCACGCCGAAGTCGCCGAGTTCGTCACCCCGCAGGCGTTCAAGTCCTACGGCGCGATCGCCCGTGCCAAGGGTTTCCTGCAGGTTGCCTCGTCGCCGCTGACGCGCTCGAGCTATCACGCCGGCGATGATTTTGCGCAGATGCGGGCCGCGCGCGAAGCGCGTCTCGCCAAGGAACAGAAGAAGCGCTGAGCTCCGACGGCCCGCGGTCCCTGTCCAGAGCTGGACAGGCGCGGGCACGGAACTGGCCCACGGAAAGCCCGTTACACCCAAATGCCCGGAATTCATGAAACCTACCGGCTCCCGTACAGCGCGGAGCAGATGTTCGATCTCGTGGCCGATGTCGGCCGCTACCAGGAGTTCCTGCCCTGGGTGGTGGCGACCCGTGTCCGTTCGGACAGCGAGACCGAGATGGTTGCCGACATGCTTGTCGGCTTCAAGGCGCTGCGCGAAAAGTTCACGTCGCGCGTCGAGAAGACCCGTCCGCGCGAAATCCGCGTTCACTATGTCGATGGTCCGATGAAGGACCTCGACAACGTCTGGACCTTCCATCCGGTCGACGAGACCAGCTGCGATGTGGAGTTCGACGTGCGCTTCTCATTCCGCAACGCGCTGTTCGAGAAGCTGGCAGGCCAGTATTTCGACAAGGCCTTCCGCAAGATGGTGGCCGCGTTCGAGACGCGCGCCAGCGAGCTTTACGGCGCACCTGCCGGAGGCTGACCGGTACGGTGGCTTGCCGTGGTTGCAATTTGTAACCACGGCGTCCGAGCTGCACTTAAAGTGGTTTCTAAAGAAAACCCCGCAGGCGTCCTGCGGGGTTTTCTTTTGTTACCTTTGCCTTTCAAGGTTCTGAAATAACGTCTTTTTAAGGAAGGAGGAGCTTGAGCGCCTTCAGCGCCGCCTGGTGGCGTATCGCGGCGCGGTCCTCGCCTTCGATGTGCTGCTGTTCGGCGTTGACCTCTTCGTCACCGCGAAAGGCGCGGGCGAAAACGACCGTGCCGACCGGCTTCAACTCGGTGCCGCCGCCCGGACCTGCAATGCCGCTGATCGCCACGGCGACGTCCGCGCGGCTCTGGCGCAGTGCCCCTTGCGCCATGGCCCAGGCGGTGGCGGGCGAAACGGCACCGAAGGCCTCGATCAGGTCAGGCTGGACGCCGAGCATTTCCTGCTTCGATTCGTTGGAATAGGTCACGAACCCGCGCTCGAGCACGGCCGAGGACCCGGGCACTTCGGTCAGCGCCGCGCAGACGAGGCCGCCGGTGCAGCTTTCGGCCACGGCAATGGTGCGGCCCAGCGCCTTGTTCTCGGTGATCACGCGCTCGGCGAGATCGAACAGATCGGTCGGGATGAGAAGCTGTTTACCCATGTCAGTCCTTGCAGATGGTCAGGCCGCCGAGCGCCTTGGAGTTGGCCGCGCCTTGCCGGGCGACCGTCTCCGAGCGGGCCGCGACTTCGATGAAGAGCGCGATGAGGCCCGCGGTGTTCTGAGGCGGGAGCGGCGAGAGCAAATCGATGGCAAAATCGATCTTCTCGCACGATTCCAGGTGAATGGCCTGCGCGACGAGGCCCGAAACGGTGGCGTCGACAAGCGGCTTGAGTGTTTCGTCAGGAAGCTGTGCGGCGATGGCCCCCATGCCCTCGTCACGTCCGCGGCTGAGCTTGAGGAAGGCCGAACGCGCCTGCGGCCAGTATTGCTCGCGCGGGCCGGAGTAGCGCTGGACAATTTCCTGTCCATGGGTGGACAGGAAGGCGTCGGCGGGCAGCGCCTGGCGGCAGCGCCGCGCCGTTCCGTCGATCACCTGGGGGAGCGAGTAGGTCAGGACCGAACGGGCTTCGCTGCGGGTCAGGCAGGCCTGCGTGGCGGCGCTGGCGAGCGTTGGACAAAAAGCGACGCTGGCGGCAAGTCCTGCGGCCAGCCCGCGGCGCGCATGTTGTCGAAGGCGAGAAGCAAATCGAGTCACCAGACGTCTCCTTGAAAAGCCTTGGGTCAGATCCGCACGAGGCTGACGGCGGCCTGGGCGGCAATGCCTTCGCGGCGCCCGGTAAAGCCCAGCTTCTCGCTGGTGGTTGCCTTGACGCTGACAAGTTGCAGGTCGACGCCCAGAATTTCGGCCAGACGCGCGCGCATCGCGTCGCGGTGGGGGCCGATCTTGGGCGCCTCGCAGATGATTGTCACGTCCGCATTGCCCAGCGCGTAGCCCGCTTGCGCCACGAGCGAGGCGGCGTGGGCGAGAAAGCGGTCCGAGGAGGCCCCCTTCCAGCGCGCGTCGCTGGGCGGAAAGTGCTGCCCGATATCGCCGGCCGCAATCGCGCCGAGCAGTGCATCGACGAGCGCATGGATGGCCACGTCGGCGTCGCTGTGGCCCGCCAGGCCGTGGGTATGCTCGATCTTGACGCCGCACAGCCACAGGTCTTCGCCTTCTTCCAGCTGGTGGACGTCGAACCCGGTGCCCACGCGCATGGGCGGCGCGGCGGGGGTGAAGTCGTGGCTGTAGGTCAACTTGTGCAGGGCTTCGTCTCCTTCGACGAGGGCAATGTCGCAGCCCCAGGCCTGGGCGACCTGGGCGTCGTCTCCGGCGCTGGCGGGACCTTCCCAGGCGCGGTGGGCGTTGAGGATTTCGGTGAATCGGAAGGCTTGCGGGGTCTGGATCCGCCGCAGGTCCTCGCGCCGCGCGCTTGCGCCCATACGCGCCCCATGCGCGCCCGGCTCACTGTGGGCAAGGCTGTCGACCACCGGGAGGGCCGGGATTGCGCCCTTGTGGTGCTCCAGTGCGGTGAGAAGCCGTGCGATTACCGCCTGGGGCAGGATCGGCCGCGCGGCATCGTGGATCAGGACATGCTCGGGCTGCGAACCGGCCAGGATTTCAAGGCCAAGACGCACCGATTCTTGCCGGGTTTCGCCGCCCGCTGTAAATATCACCCCGGCGATTCCGGAAAGCGCCTCGCGCGCCACGGGCCCCGCGTTTTCGGGGATCACGACGCAAATCGGAGCGATTCCAGCGGCGGCGAGGGCCTCCACCGAATGGCGCAGGACCGGCTTGCCGCGCCAGTTCGCAAACTGTTTGGGGAGGGGCTGTCCAGCGCGCAAACCCTTGCCCGCAGCCACCACGACGGCGGCGGCTCTGGGTGTGTCGGATATGGCGCGGGGGGGAGTCGAAGTGCTCTGCGTCATCGCGATTGCGGGTAATCGCTTGCTGCGGCGAGGGCAATCCACTATGCGCCTGCCTGTTTTTTAGGCAGTACTGCACAAGATATGACTCGAGACGACACTCACCTGCCGGCCGCGCCCGCGCTCAAGCCCATCGACATCGGTCCCGTGCGGATCGACTGTCCCGTCGTGCTCGCGCCAATGACGGGGGTTTCCGACCTTCCGTTCCGCAAGATGGTGCGCAGCTTCGGCTCCGGTCTCAACGTGACCGAGATGATTGCCAGCCCGGCTGCGATTCGCGAGACGCGCGTCTCGGTGCAGAAGGCAATGTGGGATCCGTGCGAGGATCCGGTCGCGATGCAGCTCGTCGGCTGCGAGCCCGCGCAGATGGGCGAGGCCGCCAGGCTGGTCGAGGATCGCGGCGCGGCGATCATCGACATCAACATGGGCTGCCCGGTGCGCAAGGTCGTCAACGGCGATGCCGGTTCGGCGCTGATGCGCGACGTGCCGCTCGCGACCCGCCTGATCGAGGCGACGGTCAAGGCGGTCAAGGTCCCGGTGACGGTCAAGATGCGCATGGGCTGGTGCCACGACAGCCTCAACGCGCCCGAACTTGCGCGTATTGCCGAGGATCTGGGCGCGCGCATGATCACTGTCCACGGCCGCACCCGCAACCAGATGTACAAGGGCAGCGCGGACTGGAGCTTCGTGCGCAAGGTCAAGGATGCGGTCTCGATCCCCGTCATCGTCAATGGCGACATCTGCGGTATCGAGGATGCGGCGAACGCTCTGGAGCAGTCGGGCGCGGACGGCGTGATGGTCGGGCGCGGCGCTTACGGCAAGCCCTGGATCCTCTCGCAGATCATGCAGTGGTGGCGCGGCCAGGAGGTCGCTGCAGAGCCCGATTTCGGCGCGCAGTACGCGATCATCCGCGAACACTACGAAGCGATGCTGGAGCACTACGGGCGCGACACCGGCGTCAAGATGGCCCGCAAGCACCTGGGTTGGTACGTGAAGGGCATCAAGGGCTCGGCCGAGTTCCGCAACCGCGCGAACTTCATCGACGATCCCGACGAAGTGCTGCGCGCGCTGGCCGAATTCTACGCCCCGTATCGTGAGGCGCAGGCCGCATGAGCGAGGCGGCGGGCATCACCTTGCCCGAAGCCGACCGCGTTCTGGCCAGCCTTCCGCAGGCGGTCGTGCTGCTCGAGCCGGGCCTGCGCATCGCCTCGGTCAATCCGGCCGCGGAGCAGTTCTTCGGCCAGTCGCTGCGGCGCCTGGTGGGGGTTGGCCTGCGCGAGCTTGTCGATGTGACAAGCCCGCGAGTACTCGATCGCCTGGACGACTATGAGACACCGGTCTCGGCGCGCGAACTGGCGGTGCAGGTCAAGGGCATGGGCATGCGCCGGATCGACCTCAACGTCGCGCCGGTTGCCGATCATCCGCGCTGGCAGGTGCTGACGATCCACGATCACACGACCGCCGAGGCTCTGGGCGACGATTCGGGCGGTTTTGATGCCGCTGCGCTGCGCGGGCCCGAGATCATGGCGCACGAGATCAAGAACCCGCTTGCCGGGATCCGCGGGGCGGCGCAGCTCCTGGCGCGCCAGGTCGACGAGAAAGGGCACGCGCTGACCCATCTCATCACCAGCGAAGTGGACCGCATCGCCGATCTTATCGGGCGCATGCAGGACCTCAGTCGCCAGACGGCCCCCGCCATGGCTCCCTGCAATCTGCACGAGGCGGCGCGCCGCGCGATTGACGTGATCCACGCCGGACGTGCCGAGCACCCGGAATACTGCACGATCCAGGAGGAGTTCGACCCCTCTCTGCCCCCGGTCCTGGGGAGCGCGGATGCGCTGGTGCAGGTGATTATCAACCTGCTGTCGAACGCGATGGAAGCCAGCCTCTCGCAAGCCGTGCCCCGCGTCATGGTGCGCACCCGCTTTGCCAGCGGGTTGCAGCTGCACACCACCGAGGATGGCAAGCCGCTGCGCCTGCCGGTCGAACTGCGCGTGACCGACAACGGGGAAGGCGTGGCGCCGAACCTGCGCGAGCATATTTTCGAGCCCTTCGTTACCAGCAAGAAATTGGGACAGGGGCTGGGCCTGCCGCTCGTGCGCAAGCTGGTGCGCGAGATGAACGGGCGTATCACGCATGAGCGCGACGACGTGAAGGGGCTTACCCACTTTCGCGTTCACTTGCCGCTTGCGAAGGAAACACGAAAGACACTCTTGGGAGGGAGGCCATCGTGATCGAAGTCCTGTTGGTCGAGGACGATCCCTCGATCGCGCTTGTCATCGACGCGGCGCTCGTCGCCGAAGGCGCGAACGTGACTCATGTCGAGACGCTGGCCGAGCGCGACCGGCTTTTGCAGCGGCAGCGCTTCAATGCGCTGGTGACCGACGTCATGCTGCCCGATGGGGACGGGATCGAGACCCTGGGGGTGGTGCGCACGCTGTGCCCCGAGATGCCGATTGTCATTCTCTCGGCCCAGAACACGCTCGACACCGCCGTACGCGCGACCGACACCGGGGCCTTCGAGTACTTCCCCAAACCCTTCGATATCGACGAACTGGCGCGCACGGTGTGCCAGGCGGCGGGCAGCGCGGGCGGTGGAGACGCTCTGGAGGATGAGGACATCGTCGAGGATGGCCTACCGCTGGTGGGCCGCAGTCCTGCGATGCAGTCGGTCTTCCGCATGATCACGCGGGTTCTGCGCAATGATCTGACCGTGCTGATCCTCGGCGAATCGGGGACAGGCAAGGAACTGGTCGCCGAGGCCATCCACCAGCTCGGCAATCGCCGGGCGGGGCCGTTCATCGCGGTCAACACCGCCGCGATCCCGGCCGAGCTGATCGAAAGCGAACTGTTCGGGCACGAGAAGGGCGCCTTTACAGGGGCGGTCGCGCGCCATTTTGGCAAGTTCGAGCAGGCGGCGGGCGGCACGCTCTTTCTCGACGAGATCGGGGACATGCCGATGCAGGCGCAGACGCGTCTCCTGCGCGCGCTCCAGTCGGGCACGATCCGCCGCGTGGGCGGGCAGGAAGACATCCGCCTCGACGTGCGCATCGTGGCGGCCACCAACAAGTCGCTCGAACCCGAGATCGCGGCCGGGCGCTTTCGCGAGGACCTGTTCTACCGCCTCAACGTGGTGCCCATTCACATGCCGCCCCTGCGCGAGCGGCGCGATGATATCGAGGTCCTGGCCCGCCATTTCCTCCAGCAGGCCGCAAGCGAGGGGCTGCCGCGCCGTCAGCTGACCCCGGCGGCTTCGCGCCTGCTGGGCGAGCAGGCCTGGCCGGGCAACGTGCGCGAGCTCAAGAACTTCATCTACCGGCTCACCCTGCTGGCGCGTGAGGACATGATCGACGTGGAAGTCGTTGTCCCGCTGCTGCGCCAGGCGGCAAGTGCAGAGCCTGCGCCCGAGGGCGACCCGGAAAGGTCCGATATCGAGACGGCCATCGTCCAGTGGCTGGAAAGCGCGCAGCCCGCCTCGGGAACGATCTACGCCTCGGCGCTCGCGGCGCTCGAGCGCCCGCTCTTCGCCTCGATCCTGCGCCAGACCGCTGGAAACCAGCTGCGCGCGGCGCAGGCCTTGGGGATCAACCGGAATACCTTGCGCAAGCGCTTGAGCGAACTGGCTCTCGACCCTGAGGAATTCGCCCGGCGTTAATCCGCGAGCGGGCAGACGGCGATGCGGACACCGCGTCGTCTCGCCGATATGTGCCTGCAACCGAACGCAGGACGCAGATTTGGAACTTGCGCTGGCGCAACAGGGGTGTTGTATAGGTGCAACGATGAGTGCAGTACCCGCGACACGACGAAACTGGCCCCGGTGGTGGAGGCGCTTCCAGATTGCCGCGCGCCGGGCCAACATCTTCGCGGTGATCGCCGCGCTGTGCGTGGTCGCCTTCGTGGTCATGAGTTCGATCACCTGGATCAGCCTCAATTCAGGGTGGGACGCGGCACGGCCCATTCCCTCCAATCTCACAGCGACGCTCCTGGTCGGCATGCTGGTGCCCGCGATGGCGCTGATCGTGCTTCTCGGGCGCTACATAGCCCTGCAACGCGCGGCGGAGAGTATCGGCGGCACCGGGCAGATGCACGTGCGTCTGGTGTTCATTTTCTCGCTCATTTCGGCAATTCCGACGCTGCTGGTGGTGGTCTTCGCCTCGTGGCTGTTCCAGTCGGGTGTCGAGTTCTGGTTTTCCGACAACTCGCGCGGTCTCCTCGAAAACGCGAACAAGCTGGCACGGGGCTACTACGAACAGACGGTGCGTGACGTGGGTTACGAGTCTGCGGCGATGGCGCAGGATTCGCGTGTCACCCTCGAAAGCCATCCTGTCGTCAGTCCGACTTTCCAGCGTTTCCTTGCCGAGCAGGTCCTGCTCCGCAATCTGTCGGTTGCGGCGGTCATCCAGATCGACTCCAATGGGGAGCAGCGCACCCCGATCATCGTTGATCCGGACAACAAGTCCGAGAACAACCGTCTGAGCAAGGAAATGCTCGAACGCCTCGACAAGGGCGAACCCTATGTCGCGGAATCGAAGAACAACCGCATCGTTGCGGGCGCACCGATCGAGCGCCAGTCGGGTGTCTACCTCCTGGTCGCGCGCACCAATGACCTTGTTTCCCTCAGTCAGGGGCAGCGCGCCGAGAATATCGTGCAGGCCTACGAGGTCCTGACCAGCCGTGCGCGGATCATGCAGTTGCAGTTCAACGTCGCGCTGTTCGTCGGTTCTCTGGCGCTGGTCGGGCTCTCGGTCTGGTTCGCGCTGCGCTTTGCAGACCGGCAGGTGCAACCTCTCTACGAACTGGTGGAGGCGGCGCGCCGCGTGGGGGCGGGCAACTACTCGCTGCAACTGGAGGGGCGCACCGGCACCGACGAGATCGGCCTTCTCAACCGCGCCTTCAACCGCATGACCGCGCAGATCGACAAGCAGACGCAGGCGCTTCTGGGCGCCAACCGCCAGCTTCACGAGCGGCGTCTGTTCATCGAGGCCGTTCTGGAATCGGTGACCTCGGGCATCATCTCGCTCGACGAGAAGGGCTGCATCCTCCTGATGAACAGCTCCGCGCTCAAGCTCACCAACCAGGACGACGTGCCCGAGGGCATGCCGATTGCCGAGCTGGCCCCGGCCATTGCAACCATGATCGAGAGCGATGACCGCAGCGGCATCGTCCAATACAGCCGGGGTGGCGAACTCCTGACCCTCGCCGTGAAGACGAGCCGCGATGCGACCGGCCACGTCATCACTTTCGAGGACATCACCCGCCAGCTGGTCGACCAGCGTACCGCGGCCTGGTCGGACGTCGCGCGCCGTATTGCGCACGAGATCAAGAACCCGCTCACGCCGATCCAGCTGGCGACCGAGCGTCTCAGCCGTCGCTACCGCAAGCAGATCACCGACAACCCGGAGCTTTTCGAGGACCTCACCGCCACGATCATCCGGCAGGTCGGGGACCTGCGCCGCATGGTCGACGAGTTCTCCTCGTTCGCCCGGCTGCCCAAGCCCGTGTTCCGTGCAGAAGACCCCGTGGCGCTCACCCGCCAGGCCCTGTTCCTTCAGGAAGTCGCCCGTCCCGATGTGGATTTCACTTTCGCGGCCGGAGACGAGATCGGCACCATCGATTGCGACCGCCACCAGTTCGGCCAGGCCATGACCAACGTCCTCAAGAACGCGGTCGAGGCCACCGAGACCAAGGCGCGGGATGCCGGGGAGGACTACAAGGGGCGGATCGCGGTGGACATCACCGCCAGCGAGGACTGCATCCAGGTGCGCATCGCTGACAACGGCATCGGCCTTTCCCAGGCGCGTGAACGGATCATCGAACCTTACGTCACCACTCGTGAAAAGGGCACTGGCCTTGGCCTCGCGATCGTCAACAAGATCGTCGAGGAACATGGCGGTGACATGACCTTTACCCCCGCGGAAGGCGGCGGGACCGTGGTGACAATGCGCTTCGCAGCGGACCCGCTGCTGCGCCAGCGCAAGCAGGAGGCCGCCGAATGAGGGCGGCCATGCGGGAACACAGGCGCTTCGCGCTTGCTAGGAACGACACGAGAAACAAGAAGAAGATTGGGCCATGGCACTGGAAATCCTGATTGTTGACGACGAGCGTGATATTCGTGAGCTCGTGGCCGGGGTTCTGAGCGACGAGGGGTACGATTGCCGCACGGCGGGCGACAGCACCCAGGCGCTTGAGGAAATCGACAAGCGCCGTCCCTCGCTGGTGCTCCTTGACGTGTGGCTGCACGGAAGCCGGCTTGACGGGCTCGAGGTGCTCGACGCGATCAAGGCGCGCGAGCCCGAACTGCCGGTCATCATCTTCTCGGGTCACGGCAACATCGACACGGCGGTGGCGGCCATCGGGCGCGGTGCGGTCGATTTCATCGAAAAGCCCTTCGAAGCCGAGCGGCTGATCCACCTCGTCGGCAAGGCGACCGAAACCGAGCGCCTGCGCCGTGAGAACGCGCAGCTGCGCCAGGATTTCTCGACCGGGGAGGAGTTCACCGGCTCGAGCGCCTCGATCAACCAGGTGCGCGCGACCCTGAAGCGCGTGGCCAACACCGGCAGCCGCCTGCTCATCACGGGGCCCGCCGGTTCGGGCAAGGAAGTGGCCGCACGGCTTCTCCACGCCTGGAGCCCGCGTGCGGACAAGGCCTTCGTCAGCGTCAACTCGGCGCGCATCACGCCCGAGCGCTTCGAGCAGGAGCTGTTCGGGGAGGAAGCCGAAGGCGCGCTGGTGCGCCCCGGCCTTCTCGAAACTGCCGATGGCGGCACGCTCTACCTCGATGAAGTGGCGGACATGCCGCTGTCGACCCAGGCACGGATCCTGCGCGTGCTGACCGATCAGGCCTTCGTGCGCGTGGGGGGTACCCGCCAGATCCGCGTTGACGTGCGCGTTGTCTCCTCGACCTCGCGCGACCTTGAGAAGGAGATTTCCGAGCGGCGCTTCCGCGAGGACCTGTTCTACCGCCTCAACGTCGTGCCCGTGGCCATCCCGGCGCTGCGCGAACGGCGTGACGACATTCCCGCGCTCGTCGACCACTTCTTCGCACGCTATGCCAACGAGCAGGGCGTCGCGCCGCCGCAGGTCTCGCCCGAGGCCATGACCGCGCTCCAGGCCTACGAGTGGCCGGGCAACGTGCGCCAGCTGCGCAACGTGGTCGAGCGTACGGTCATCATGGCCCCGCGCGAGAAGCTGGACCGGATCGAGCCCGACATGTTGCCCCCGGAAATCTTCAACGCCCGGGGCGGCGGCGATGGCGGCGTTGCGGTGATGATGAGCGCACCGCTTCGCGAGGCGCGCGAGAGCTTCGAGCGCGAGTACCTGCGCGTCCAGATCCGGCGGTTTTCCGGGAATATCTCGAAGACGGCTTCGTTCATCGGCATGGAGCGCTCGGCGCTGCACCGCAAGCTCAAGCTGCTTGGCATGTCCGAGCGCAAGGAGGAGGAAACCCCCGGTGAAGGCGAGGGGTGAGACACGCGTAAGGCAAACGACATAACTTTCGGATTTACTGCATTGCAGCAAGCGGGTAATTTCGATTCGCTTACGGCATGATCCGGGATGGGCATGCCAGATCGCGGACCGCATCAGCGGCCGCCAAAAAGAAGGAGAATACAATGGCTGGTCGAACGCTTTCCGCGCGGCCGAGAGCGAGCGCCACCACGGAGCCTGCGGACACCAAGCCCGCGGCAGCTCCGGCGCAATCGGCACCTGCATCCGGTAAGGGCCAGAACCTTCAGGATCAGTTCCTCAACCTCCTGCGCAAGAACAAGACCCCCGTGACCATGTTCCTGGTCAAGGGCGTCAAGCTGCAGGGCATCGTCACCTGGTTCGACAACTTCTCGATCCTGCTGCGCCGCGATGGGCAGTCGCAGCTGGTCTACAAGCACGCCATTTCGACGATCATGCCCTCGACGCCCGTCGATGCGGCCCAGTTCAACAGCGGCGAGGGTTCCAAGAAGACCCGCGCGCTTCAGGACGTCTTCCTCTCCAGCATCCGCAGCGCCGGCGTGCAGGTGACTATGTTCCTGATCAACGGCGTCATGCTCCAGGGCCGGGTCGCGGCCTATGACCTGTTCTGCATGCTGCTCGAACGCGAAGGCTATGTGCAGCTTGCCTACAAGCATGCGGTCTCGACGATCCAGCCGGTGACCCCGGTGGACCTGCAGAGCCACGAAGAAGCGGAAGACTGATTCCAGCTTGGACGACGAACTGAAAGGAGAGGTCACGCGCGGCGCGCGTGCCCTCGTCGTATATCCGCACATGCGCGGCAACCGGGGCAGCGCCGATCTGGACCCGGAAGCCCGCCTCGAGGAAGCCAAGGGGCTCGCACTCGCGATCGGCCTCGTGATCGCGGATGGCCAGATCATCCCGATCCGCGAGCCGCGCGCGGGCACGCTCTTTGGTGAAGGGCAGATCGAGAACATCTCGGTCGCCTGCAACCTGCACGAGGCTGAGCTGGTGGTGGTGGACGGATCGCTCACCGCCATCCAGCAGCGTAACCTGGAAGAAAAGCTCAAGCGCAAGGTCATCGACCGCACTGGCCTGATCCTCGAGATCTTCGGCGAGCGCGCGGCGACCGCCGAAGGGCGCCTGCAGGTCGAACTGGCCCACCTCGATTACCAGGCCGGACGCCTGGTGCGCAGCTGGACCCACCTGGAACGTCAGCGTGGTGGCTTCGGCTTCCTCGGCGGCCCCGGCGAGACCCAGATCGAGGCCGACCGCCGGATGATCCGCGACCGCATGGGACGCCTGCGCCGCGAACTGGAGCAGGTGCGCCGCACGCGCGGCCTGCACCGTGACCGGCGCGAGAAGGCGCCCTGGCCGATCGTCGCGCTGGTGGGCTACACCAACGCGGGCAAGTCGACGCTGTTCAACCGCGTGACGGGCGCGGACGTGATGGCGGAGGATCTCCTGTTCGCCACGCTCGATCCGACGATGCGCGCGGTGCGCCTGCCGGGCGTGCAAAAGGCGATCCTGTCGGACACCGTGGGCTTCATCTCGGACCTGCCGACCCAGCTCGTCGCGGCCTTCCGCGCCACGCTGGAGGAAGTGACGGCAGCCGATGTCATCCTGCACGTGCGCGACATTGCCAACCCCGACACCGAATCGCAGAAGCGCCAGGTGCTCTCGGTCCTTTTGGACCTGGGCGTCATTCCGCGCGAGGACGACGAGGAGGAGCCGGGCGAGGAACCCACGATCCCGATCATCGAGGTCTGGAACAAGTGGGACCTGCTCAGCCCCGAGCGTGCAGAGGAACTGCGCGAGGTCATCGACTACCGTTCGGACGAGACTATCATTCCGCTCTCGGCGGTCACCGGCGAGGGCTGCGAGCACCTGCTCGATGTTGTTGGCCATGGCCTCAACGCCGATGCCAAGGTCTATACCTTCGTGCTGCCCGCAGCCGATGGGCAGCGGCTCGCGTTCCTGCACGCGCGGGGCGAGGTGCTCTCCGAAGTTGCGGATGGCGAGGACGAAAATGGTCCCCGCATCCGCATCGAAGTGCGCCTGGCCGAGCGTGAACTAGGCCGTTTTCGCGCGCTCTGACGCCTTTACCGCCTGCCAGAGCGCTTCCTGCGCGTCGAGATCGAGTTCGGCAAAGACCTCGTCTCGCTGGCTGGCGAGGGCTTCCATCCCTCGGAAGCGCCGTTCGAACTTGGCGTTCGCGGCGCGAAGCGCGTCTTCGGGCGCGATCCCGTTGAGGCGCACCAGGTTGACGGCGGCGAACAGCAGGTCGCCGGCTTCCTCCAGCTTTTCCGCATCCGATGCTTCGGCGAGTTCGACGAGTTCCTCGCGGACCTTGTCTTCCGCCCCGCTCGGATCGGGCCAGTCAAAGCCGACGCGCGCGGCGCGCTTCTGCAGCTTTTCCGCGCGCATGAGCGCGGGGAGAGCACCCGCGACCCCATCGACCGCACTCGTCTCGCCCTTGGCGGCGCGCTCTTGCGCCTTCAGCTTTTCCCAGCGCTCGGTCTGGCCGGTTTCCGTATCACCCTCACCGAAGATGTGCGGGTGGCGCGCTTCCAGCTTGTCCGAGATTGCGGCAGCGACATCGGCAAAGGCGAAGGCGTCCTGTTCCTCAGCCATGCGCGCGTGAAAGACCACCTGGAGAAGCAGGTCGCCCAGTTCCTCGCGAAGCGCAGGAAGGTCCGCGCGCTCGATGGCGTCGGCGACCTCGTAGGCCTCCTCGATGGTGTAGGGCGCGATCGAGGCGAAGTCCTGCGCGCGGTCCCATTCGCACCCGTTCACCGGATCGCGCAAGGTGGCCATGATGGAGAGCAGGCGGTCGATCTGGTCGTGACGGGAAGCGGCGGTCATGGCTGTCCTTGGGCAGGCGGGAAAGGGGAGGCGACGGTGCGCCTCCCTCTAGCGCTCAGAACAGCTCGGCGTCCATGCCCATGATGGTTTCGGGCCCCGCCTCGACTTGCGCGGCAAGCGCGTGGACCTGGGGAAGCACGCGCGCGAAGAAGTAGCCGGCAACGGCGCGCTTCTTGCGCGCAAGGGCGCTGTCCTCGCCCTCGCAGGCCGTGACCATGCGCACCCACATCCAGCCCAGCGAAACCAGCGCGACAAGCCGCAAGGTGTCGGTCGCCGCGGCGCCCAGCGCCTCGACATCGCCCTTCTGCGCGACAAGGGCCTGCGTGATCCGGCGCAGCGGGACGAGGGCCTCGGTGAGCTGCGCAGCGAATGGCGATCCGTCCGCGGCGGCCAGATCGCTTTCTACCAGGGTGAGGAAGCGCGCCATCAGATCGCCGTTCTCCATCGGGAGCTTGCGGCCGACCAGGTCCATGGCCTGGACCCCGTTGGTGCCCTCGTAGATCTGGGTGATGCGCGCATCGCGCACGAACTGTTCCATGCCCCATTCGTGGATGTAGCCGTGCCCGCCAAAGACCTGCTGGGCCTTGACCGCCGTCTCGAAGCCCATGTCGGTGAAGGCGGCCTTGATGACGGGGGTCATCAGGAGGACCATGCCGTTGGCCTGGCTGCGCACCTCGGGATCGGGGTGGCGTGCGGCGATGTCCATCTGCATCGCGGTCCAAACCGCCAGAGCGCGCCCTGCGTCAAGGAAGGCGCGGCCTTCCAGCAGCATCTTGCGCACGTCGGCGTGTTCGATGATCGGCACCGGCGCGCGGGTGTTGTCCGAGGAGCGGCCCTGCAGGCGCTCGCGGGCATAGGTCGCGGCCTTCTGGTGCGCGGCCTCGGCAATGCCCAGGCCCTGGATGCCCACGAAGAGGCGCTCGTTGTTCATCATCGTGAACATGGCGTTGAGCCCGCGTCCCGGCTCGCCCACCAGCCAGCCGATGGCCTCGTCGTAGTTCATCACGCAGGTCGGCTGCGCGTGGATACCCATCTTGTGCTCGAGCGCGCCCACCGACATCGTGTTGCGTGCGCCAAGGCCGCCGTCCTCGGCAGGCAGGAACTTGGGCACGAGGAACATCGAGATGCCCTTCACGCCAGCCGGCGCATCGGGAAGGCGGGCCAGCACCAGGTGGACGATATTGTTGCCGAAGTCCTGGTCGCCCGAGGAAATGAAGATCTTGGTGCCCGTAACCTTGTAACTGCCATCGCCGACCGGCTCGGCGCGGGCGCGCAGGAGGCCAAGGTCGGTGCCCGCATTCGCTTCGGTCAGCGCCATCGCGCCGCAGGTCTCGCCGGTGACGAGCCCTGTCAGCCATTGGGCCTTGAGTTCCTCGCTGCCATGGTGTTCGAGCGCTTCGGCCGCTCCACTGGTCAGGCCGGGGAACAGGCCGAAGGAGACGTTCGCGCCGCTCACCATTTCATCAAGCAGGATCTGGAGCGTGCGCGGGAGGCCCTGGCCGCCGAACTCGGGATTTCCGGAAAGGCCGACCCAGCCCGCCTCGACGAAATCGCGGTAGGCTTGGGGGAAACCCTCGGGCGTGGTGACCTTGCCCTCGCTGAGCGATGCGCCCTGTTCGTCGCCCGGAAGGTTGAGCGGGGCGAGCTTTTCGGCCGCGAAGCGCGCAGCTTCGCTCAGGACTTCGCCCGCGAATTCGGCCGACACATCCTCGCAGCCGGGCAGGGAGGCGATCAGGCCGTCGAAATCGAGCACCTGCGTAAGCAGGAAGCGCATGTCGTCCACGGGCGGCGTGAAGCTGGTCATCGCGCAAACATCCTTTCCAAACCGGGTTCGAGGGTCAGTCCCTCCTGTTGCGCGATCCTATGTACCAAACAGTTGTTACAATCAAGCTGGCGCGAGGTTTGAGCGCGTACACAGGCGCGCAGGTCTGTCCGACACGCGAATATCCATGGTGTCGCACATGGCGCCCACGGAAGGTCCGCCGGATGTTTCCTGCAGGAAAACGGGATGGGGAAATACGGTATGTCGGGATGGAATCGGCGCGGTGCGATAGGCGCAGGGCTCACGGCGCTGGGGGCGTTCGCAAGCCTGGGGTCACAGACGGCACTGGCGCAGCAGGGCGACGGCGGTGTGCCACTGGATATCGAGACCGCCAAGGGGCGTTTGCGGACCTTCATGATGCTGCGCGGTGCACTGGACGAAAGGCTTACCATGAGCTGGGTCTCGGCGCGCTACTATGGCGTTGTCGAGGATCGCATGGACCCGCTTTTCGCGGTCGTATCTGCAGTTTTCTCGCGTTCGCGCCAGTTGGCCGATGGCCGCTTCGAGGCGGTCAACGCCGAGATCGCCTGGTTCACCGATCCGGTCAGCGGAGATGCGCTCGATAGCTATCGCAATCCCTATACCGGGGAGGATGTCGAGGTGCCGCAGGGGGGCTATGCGCCTTCCAGGGTGCGTTTCGGACCGGAGTTGGAACTGCGGCTTGAAAAGGAGATCCCCGGCTTGACGATGGAGCACGAAGTGCTGCCCTTTGACCTGCGCGGCGATGACCTCTGGGTGACCGAGCGCACGCGGACCGCGATGCAGGTGCCGGGCGTCGCCAAGCCGTTCCGCTATTCCGAAAGCAACACCTACCACGCAAGCCGCGCGGCGATGGAGGCCCCGGGGGTGACCCGCGTGCCGGTCTCGGTGGCGTTCACCAATGTCTGCTCGTGGCGGCCCTGGATGAGCATGGGGGACAGGCCCGGGCATCTCACCGCGACGGGCGTCGGCGCACACAACGCGGACTGGGCGCAGATGCCGCCCGCCTGGATCGCGGCAACGCGCGCGCGCCGTCCCGAAGTGCTGGCGGACCCGGCCGCGCTGCTTGCGCCGCTCTGGGACGCCTGATCACCTCGCGCTCATTCGGGGGAGGACATTCCCCGGATGAGCGTGTTCACGAGATAGCTGTTGTCCCATTCCTCGGGGTTTTCCTCTGTGGGACGCGGCGGGTTGCCCCCCATGCGCAGCACGACAAGATCGTGGCCCGGCGCTATGTCGACGATCTGGTCAGCGTTGCCGTCGAACAGGAACAGGTCGGGATCGAGATAGGGCTCGGAATGCAGGACGGTGGGGCCGGGCTGGTCGGGCGCGCCAAAGGAGCGTCGTTCGACATGGGGCGCGCCAATCCACACGCCGAGGCCGAAGTGCGGGTTCTGCGCGGTGCCCGTGCGCATCTGCGCCACGTAGCCTTCGGGGAGTAGCTTGCGCCCGCCCCATGCCCCGTCGTGAAGGAGCAGCACGCCAAGCCGCGCGAACGTCTCGGCGGGTAGCATCATGCAGCAACCCGAGTGGGCCTCGCCGCCCGGCCGATTGAGCCAGAACGTACCGCCCATCGCACCAATGGGGCGCAGGACTTCGGTGTCGACGAACTCGGCGTAGTCCCGGCCCGTGGCCCGTGTGATGACTTCGCCCACAAGGTCTGTGGGGGCATTCGCGTAGGAGTAGAGCGTGCCCGGCTCGGCGATCATCGGATAGCTTTCGATGATATGCCGGGTGTGCTCGGGCGAGAGGAAGCCGAGGTTGAGCGGACTTTCGGGATCGGGCGAGAAGCTCTGGTGCTGCATGCCTGAGCGCATGTCGAGCAGGTGGCGCACCTTGATCCGCCCTTTCTGCGTACCTGCCAGCTCGGGGATGAAGTCGGCGATCGGCTGATCGAGCGAGGTGATCTTGCCGAGCGCGATCGCGCGGCCAACGGCTATTGCGGCAAGCGGCTTGGAGAGCGATTTGGACACGAGCGGCGTGGTGCGCGTGACGTCTTCGCCGTACCATTCGAGCGCAATCTTGCCCTTGTGCCATACGATCAGCGCGGTGCTGTTCATGCGCCGGGCATAGGTTGTGGCCTTTTCCAGGGCGGCCTGGCTGATGGCACTATCCGGCGCAGAGGGCAGGGGCGCCCAGTCCGGCGCCCCTGAGACCGCTGCCATCGGGGTGTAGACGAACTTGCTGTAGTCGGTGACGTAGACTTCGAGCCGTTCGCGGTAGACGGGATCTTCGGAGGGCTTCGTGGGAGCTGCGTCGGCGCCCAGGGTCGGGGCGGCAAGGCTTGCGCACAGCAGCGCGGTGGCTATCGTGCGTGCATGTCTGCGCTTGTGCCTGGAACCCATCCTTCTTCGCCTCCCTGAATGTGCGCGGCAAAGGTGGCATGATCGTCCGCAGGCTCCGTCCGACCTTGGAGGTGCTGTCCACCAGTCGGACAACGGGCCAGAAAAAGCTCGCGTGCAAGGGGGCTTGGTGTCGATCCTGCAGGCCGAAGGCCGGATTGTCGGCCGCTGGACACGCGGCCGTGCGGGTTCAGGCACAAGCAGGGGGAATGCCGGGATGCGGCCTTGGGGATATCACGCAAAGCGCGGACTTGCAGGTGCAGCCGGGGCCATGGGGCAGCTGGCGGGCACCTTCGCGATGGCGCAGATGCAGCCGCCCAAGCTTGACCCCACGACCTGCGTTACACCGCCCTTCTATTCCGGGCCGATGCCCTATTCGTCGGTCGAGCAGCTCCCTGACCAGCGGGTGACATTCCGCCTCTGCGCACCTCAGGCAAAGGGCGTGCGGCTCACCAGCAGCGATATCGCCGACGTCATTCCCATGGGCTTCCCGCCGGGCACGCCCAGGGGGCTGGGCATGACGAAGGACGCGACGGGGCTGTGGTCGGTAACGACGCCCAAGCCGGTCGCGGCCGATGTCTACCGCTTTGCCTTCGAGGTCGACGGGGTGAAGACGGTCGATCCGCTGGGCCAGACCTTCTCCGAAGAGCTCAAGGGTATCAACTCGACCTTCGAGGTGACGGGTGAGGAGGGCGCCTTCCAGACCTGGCGTAAGGAGGTGCCACACGGCACGGTCGCGACGCTGGAATACTGGTCGCAGGCCCTGGGCATCAAGCGCCGCGCGCATGTCTACACGCCGCCCGGCTACATGAAGGATGCGGTGTCCTACCCGGTGCTCTATCTGGTTCATGGCGCAGGCGACAGCGACGACAGCTGGACCAGCGTTGGCCATGCCCACACGATCCTCGACAACCTCATCGCAGCAGGCAAGGCCAAGCCGATGATCGTGGTCATGCCCGATGGCCATACGCCGCTGCGCGAAGGGGTGATGACGCTCGACAATCCGGATTTCGGCAACGATCTGCTGGGCGATCTCATTCCCTACATCGATGCCCATTACCGCACCGATGCGCGGGCCCAGGCGCGCGCGATGGCGGGGCTTTCGATGGGCGGCTCGCACACCTTGCGCAATGGTCTGACCCACCCGGAAACCTTCCACTGGATCGGGGTCTTCTCGATGGGTCTGATGGAAGGTTCGGCGTTCAATGGCGCGGATACCTACGCGGCCCGGTACGATGCGGCCCTGCGCCGCGATGCAGCCGAACTGGATCTCGTCTACTACGCCATGGGCCGCGAGGATTTCCTGCACGAGACCGTCGCGCCGACGCGCGCGCTGCTGGACCGCTACGGTATCGCGCATGTCTACAACGAAACAGGCGGCGGGCATGAATGGGTGAACTGGCGGCGCTATCTGGCCGACTTCGCGCCGCGTCTGTTCCAGGGCGAATAAGGGAGCAACGCGAGATGAAATCGAACCTGTTCATGGGCGCGGCCCTGGTGGCCCTGACCTTGGCCACGCCGCTGCACGCAGCCGGAACGGTACGCCCCACGGGCCTGGAGGCAACTGCGCCCGGCCTCCAGGCAGACGGCGTGCGCGTGCTGGCTCCCGAAGCGATCTGGCCGCAGGGCGCACCGGTGGACCCGGATTGGCCCGGGCTCATCGACCAGCCGGTCACCGAAGAAGCGCGCGACGGCGGGGAGAGCCTCTGGAACGTCACGGTGCCCAGTTACCAGGCCTTCCTGCCCGATCCGGCCAAGGCTACGGGCGCGGCGGTGATCGTGGCGCCGGGCGGTGGTTTCCGCCTTCTGGCGATCCACCACGAAGGCTCGCGAGTGGCGCAGTGGCTGGCTGACCATGGGATTGCGGCCTTCGTCCTCAAGTACCGGCTGATCCAGACCCCTCCGGGTGAGACCAACGAGGCGATGCGCACGCGCGTCAACACGACCATGCGTCCCGGTGTCGGCGGCGAGCCGGGCGTGGCGGATGGCCTGGAGGCTCTGCGCCTCATTCGTGGGCGCGCCAAGGACTACGGGATCGCACCGAACCGTATCGGTGCGGTCGGCTTCTCCGCGGGCGGGCACGTCGCGGGCAAGATGGCGCTGGCCCAAGAGGGCGCGCGGCCCGATTTCACCGGGCTCATTTATGGTTTTCCGTTCGGGGAGCGCCTGCCCGAGCTTCCGCCCGCGAACCTGCCCTGGCCCGAAGGCACGCCCAATGAGCCTTGGCTGCGCCCGGCCCCCACACCTGCGCCCGGACGGCTCGCGCCGATGTTCATGGCGGTCGCGCAGGACGATGTCGCGGTGGGGCAGGGCTTCGATGCCTGGGAGGCCGCCCTCAGGGAGGCGGGCTACACCCCGGAGACGCACCGCTACGAGCGCGGTGGACACGGTTTCGGCATGAAGAAGACAGGGGGCACGCAGGACCATTGGATCGAGGAGTTCGCCTGGTGGATCGAGGCCGAAGGCTTCACCAAGGCCGATTGATCGCACCCAAGGAGTTATCCGCATGACCCGAACCTGGCTCGTTACGGGCGCCAATCGCGGCATTGGCCTGGAATATGTCCGGCAACTGGCGGCTGCCGGTCAGCGGGTCATTGCAACCGCCCGCGATCTGCAGGCGGCCGAGCCGCTCTCGGCCCTCGCGTCCCAGTATCCAGAGCGTGTCCGCATCGAAACCCTCGACGTGGCGGACGCGGATTCGCTTACAGCATTCGTCCAGCGACTGGGGGACGAGACCGTCGATGTCCTCGTCAACAATGCGGGGCTTTACGGGGGGAGCTGGAACAGTGATGCGCAGCGCCAGTCGCTCGAGGGCATGGACTACGCGCTCTGGGAAGAGATCCTTCGGGTGAACACCATCGCGCCCTTCCGGCTGACCGTGGCCTTGCGCGCGAACCTGCGTCGCAGCGCGCAGCCGCTGGTGGTGATGATGGGATCGGACCTCGGCTCGATCACGGCCAACACCATGGGCCAGAGCCACGCCTACCGTTCGAGCAAGGCGGCCCTCAACATGGTGATGAAGGGTTTGTCGATTGATCTGGGCGGGGAGGGCATCACGCTTGTGTCCATGGCGCCGGGCTGGACGCGCACCGATCTGGGCGGCCCGGCTGCGACCTGGAGTGTGGAGGAAAGCGTCGCCAGGCAGCTAGACGTGATTGCAAGCCTGGGCCCTGTGGACACCGGACGCTTCGTCAACCTTCTTGGTGAAGACGTCGCCTGGTGAAATTCATTCCGCCTGTCGGATAGCGTATCCCTAAAGCAGTGCGTGCACGCGGCGAAAGGAGAACACCACTCGGCCATAGACGCCTTGCGTTGAAGATCCTTGATTTAACGCAATTGGCACATGGACTTATTCGGAGCTTCCCCCCTCGATGACCGATCTCTCCCCGAGCGGTGCCGTGCCCCCGCCTTCGACCGTGTCTCTCCCGTCCGGTCCGGATGGCGGCAAGGTCGCCACATCCGTCCTGTTGCGGTATGGTACGGGCCAGCTGGGCGCGCAGGTTTTCCGCGACACGCCCGCCGTGCTGCTGCCGCTGTTCATGACCACGATGCTCGGCGTCGAGGCCTGGCTGGCCGGGCTTGTCGTGCTCATTCCCAAGCTCTGGCTGATCGCCTGTGACCCGCTTGTCGGCGCCTGGTCGGACCGAGTGCGCAAGCTCTACGGGCGCACGCCGTTCCTGGTGGGCGGCGCCATCCTGACCAGCCTTGGCTTCGTCGCGCTCTTCACCCTGACCGAAAGCGCAAGCCCGATGGTCTCGGCGGCGCTCACCTGTCTTCTGTTCTTCCTGGCATCGACCGCATTCTCGATGTTCTCGGTGCCCTATCTCGCGATCGCCGCGACGCTTTCGCCCGACCCGCACGAGCGCACCCGGATCATGATCTTCCGCATGATCTTCTCGACCTTCGGCGTCCTTGTCGGTGTCGGGGTCGCGCAGCCGATGATCTACTGGCTGGGCGGGGGCGAGCATGGCTGGACGGTCATGGCGTTCACGCTGGGCGCGGTGTGCCTGGTGACCATGCTGGTGACCGCCATCGGGCTTGCCCGCGTGCCGATGATCGAGGACGATTCCGTACAGGGAAGCCTCATCAGCCAGCTCAAGGTGATCGGCACCAACAAGCCTTACCTGGTCCTGGTCCTCACCTGCCTGATCCAGAACATCGGGCAGGCTTCGGGCTATACCGTGATCGGTTTTGTCTTCCTCTATGCGCTCCAGGCGGTCTGGATCATTCCGGCCTTCATTCTTGTGATGTCGATTGCGGGCATTGCCGCGCAGCCGCTGTGGTTCACGCTCTCGCGCCGCTGGGGCAAGGAGAAGACTTATGTCTTCGCCTCGGCCATGTGGACCGCGGTGACCGTGTCCTGGTACTGGATGGCGCCTGCCACCGACGAGATCATGACGCTGCCCGGCGTCGGTGTGCTCGGCACGCAGCACCTCCTCGTGCTGGTGCGCGGCGCGCTGATCGGGATCAGCAACGCGGCCTTCATCATGCTGGCGCTCTCGATGCTGACCGACACCATCGACTTCCAGCGCCGCCGGGCCGGCACTGCGAACGAGGGTGTCTTCGCCGGGCTTTTCTCCGCCATCGAGAAGCTGTCCTTCGCTCTGGGCCCGGTCATCGCGGGCCTCGTGATGAGCGCCTTCGGCTTTGTCTCCTCCAAGGGCGGCGCGGTTGATCAGACCCCGCATGCGATTACGGGCATCCTGCTGCTCTACAGCCTGATCCCGGCGGCGCTGCAGGTTGTCAGCCTCATCGTCTTCTCGCGCTATCGCATCGCCAAGGACTGATCCCTGCCATGCAGCATTCCCGGCTCCGCCGTGCGTACGTCCCCTCCCGTTTCGGGCAGCTGCACGTGCGGATTGCGGAGCCGGAAGCCGTGCCGGTCGCGCCGCCGCTGGTCTGCTTCCACCAGACGCCGAGCCACGGTGGCGACTGGGACGCCGTGCTGGCGCTGATGAGCCGGGACCGGTGGGTCATCGCCCCCGATACGCCGGGCTATGGGCAAAGCGATGCGCCGCCCGAGCCGGCTTCGCTCGAGGCACTCGCTGCGGCGCTGTCCGAAGGGCTCGAAGTCCTGGCCGCAGATGAGGGCTTCGCACTTACCCGCTATGATGCGATGGGCCATCACACCGGCTCTGTCCTCGCCGCCGAACTGGCCCGGCACGATAGCCGCGTGCGGCACCTGGTATTCTGCAGCCTGCCCGCGTTCGGAGAGGCGGCCCGCCAGGACATGCTGCGCGGGATCGATGGCATGTTCCCGCCCGTGGATGGAAGCCTTGCACGTGCCGAACAGCTCCATGCCTTCCAGTCGAGCTTTGCCGATCGCCGCCTTGATGGCGCGCAGCGACAGGTCGCGATGGCCGAATGCCTGCGCCTGGGCGAGCGTATGGACTGGGGCTATTGCGCGGTCTTCGACTACGATCTGATCGCGGTCCTCTCGGCACTGCCGCACCGCGCGCTCATCCTCAACAGCGAGGATGACCTGAACGCGGTAACGGGCGAGGCGGCAGGACTGCTCGAACGCGGGATCTACCGCGAACTGGAAGGGTGCGGGCACGGCTTCCTGGCCTTTGCCGACGAAGCCTTCGCGGGCGATCTACGCGCCTTTCTCGACGGACACTGACAAAGGGGGGAACGATGGTCAGGACTGGACCGATCCACACAGGCTGGCTGACGCGCGCGGCGCTGGGAGCCGCGCTGGCGTGCGCGAGCCCTTGCGTGCTCGCACAGGGCGTGGGCCCCGTTCCTACCCCCGCGCAACTGGAAGAAGGTGCGCGCGAGGTGCGCGAAGGCGCGGTTACGCCCCCCGATTACGCCGATCCGGCCATGTGGTCGGCGGGACCTGAAGGGCCGGGGCCGGCCGGAGCCCTGCCGCAAGGCGCAACTCCAAACACCGCCGATCCGGGCGTTGCCGTGTTCTACGTCCACCCCACGACTTTCCTGTCCCAAGAGGATGACTGGACCCAGGACCCGGCCGATGCCGAGGCGAACCGCTGGACCGATGAGAGCGTGGTCCAGCGCCAGGCCAGTGCGTTCTCGGCGTGCTGCGAAATCTGGTCCCCGCGCTACCGTGCGGCGAGCGCCAACGCCTTGCGCTCACGCCCTCATACCGACGCGGCCTATGCCCTGGCCTATACTGACGTCGAGCGCGCCTTCGACTGGTTCCTGGAGCACATCGGGGAGGGGCGCCCGTTCATTCTTGCCGGGCACAGCCAGGGCGGCAAGCACGTGGGCGATCTTCTTGAGAAGAAGGTTGCAGGAACGCCCCTGCAGGAGCGCCTCGTCGCGGCCTACATAGTGGGCATCAACATTGCCGAGGCCGAAGTGCCGCTGCGCTTCGGGTCCGTGCCCGTGTGCGACCATGCCGACCAGACCGGATGCCTTGTCCAGTGGAACGCCATTCTCGCGGGAACCAAGCTTGATCCGATCGTCTCGGCCTACGAGAAGAGCTTTACCGATATCTACGGCGCGCAGCCCGGGCAGCAGATGGTCTGCGTGAACCCGGTCACCTTTGAGCGCAGCCAGCCGTCCAGCCTTTCGGCACAGGCCAAGGGCGTGGTGCCCGGTTCGCCCGGCTTTGGTCCGATGAAGCCCTTGCGCAAGGGGGTGGTCGCTGCCCGTTGCGAGCGTGGAATGCTGGTGGTCTATCCCGCGCCGGGGCTCGGCCTGGAGCCGCTGCCCGGGACCGGAGTGATGCATTATCACGACATAGGTTTGTTCTGGGCGGATATTCGAGTGAATGCGCGCTTGCGTGCGCAGCGCTGGCTTGCAACACATCGTTGACCGCTGCGCGGATAAAGGGTGCAAACCTTTCCCGACGCCGTGGCGTAAATGGCTACATTTTATAACAATTAATCGAAAAGCGCGCAGGCACAGCACTTTGGTGCAGCTTTCAGACAGGTAGAACCTGCTAAAGAGAAGCGGTTAATCAAGGCTCAGGCCTGCAAGGAAGGACACAGGATTTCATGCGGAAGATCGTCTCGCTCTCCACTCTCTCCATGGTCGCCGCGGCTACGGCCATGCTCGCACCCTCGGTCGCCTCGGCCGATGCGGCGCGCGGCAAGCAGCTGTTCATGCGCTGCATGGCTTGCCACACGGTGAACAAGGGCGGCGCCAACAAGGTCGGTCCGAACCTCGCCGGTGTTGTCGGCCGCAAGGCGGGCTCGGTAAAGAACTTCAAGTACTCGGCCGCCATGCAGAAGGCCAACCTGACCTGGGATGAAAAGACCCTCGACAAGTGGCTGACCCGCCCCGCGACGGTTGTTCCGGGCACGTCGATGGTCTTTGCCGGCCTTCCCAAGCCGGAAGACCGCAAGTCGCTGATCGAATACATGAAGGCAGCGGGCAAGTAAGCATGACGATGGGTTCCGCGCATTCGCGCCGTATGGTCCTGGGTGGATCGCTGGCTTTGGCAGCGGCGCTGGCGGCAAGGCCGGTGCTGGCTCTGGACCAGCCTGCTAGGGCCACGCGCACACTCATGGCTCCGGGAGGCCGTGAGGTCTCGGTGAGCGAGTGGGTGCCCGAAGGTACGGTGCGCGGAACCATCCTCTTCTCGCATGGCGCGGGTTCCGCGCCCTGGCACTATGACCTCATTCTCGCGCCGTGGATCGCAGCCGGGTATCATGTGCTCGCCCCGCTTCACGTGGATTCGCGCGAACATCCGCGGACCAAGGACTTCCCGGGCCTAGCCAGCTGGAAAACCCGCATCGAGGACATGCGCCTGCTCATCGCCGCGATTGGTGATACGCCCTTCATTGCGGCAGGCCACTCCTACGGCGGCCTTGTCGCGACGACGCTGGGCGGTTCGCAAGGCGTGGCGCCTGAGGGAATTTCGGCGCCGTTCTATCCGCGTCTGGCCAAGGCCGTGGTCGCCTTTTCGCCGCCCGCGCCCGTGCCGGTGCTGATGACGGCTGAAGGCTATGGCAAGATTGCTGTTCCTGCGCTTATCCAGACCGGCACGATCGACAATCCTCCGAGCATCGACGATCCCGAGAGCGAGGCGTGGAAGGGCCACCTTGCACCGTTCGACGCGGCCGCCGAAGGCGGGAACCGCTACGGTCTGGTTCTGCAGGGCGCGAACCACTATTTCGGTGGCATCATCTGCGATGACAGCCAGCCCGGTCCGCCGCAGCTGGCCCAGATCGACCTTGCCAACCGCTACGTGGGGCTATTCCTCGAAGCCTACGGGCAGGGCGATGCGGCTGCGAAATCCGCACTCGATGCCCGGATCACCGACGCGCTTCCGGCGCGCCTGATGGCCAAGTAACCAGGTCGCATCCGCCATTCGCCCCCTTGCAGTGGGGCTCTGGTGACCAATCTGAACGCCATCCTGTCCGCTAGCCGGACAGGATGACGATCCAGTCCGCGCCAAGGTGCCCGAGGGGTCAAAGTGTCGTCCTGCAAAGCCCGGGCACAACATCGGGCGGGGGGACATTACCAATGGACGAACACACCATCATTTCTCTGACGGTCGAGGAGGCCACGGCGGAGAATACGGCCGCGTTTGGCGACATCGTGGGCCGACAGGCACCGGTCGAGCCGGTCTCGGTGGACTTCTACAAGGGCGCTGTGCGGATGAGCTATCCCACGCGCTTCACCTCCGAACACCCGGTCGAGATGACGCTGGCGCAGATGACGCGCCGCGAACCCGAAGTGCGCTACATGGAGCGCCACTTCCAGCACACGCAGGCGTTCCTGCCGTTGGGCGGCAAGCCCTTCATCGCGGTCATGGCACCGCCGAGCGAAGGCGAACTGCCCGACCTCTCCAAGGTGCGCGCATTCCGGTTCGACGGTACGGCGGGCTTCGCACTGCACCTTGGAACCTGGCACGAATTCCCCTTTGCCATCGAGGACGAGACCGATATCGTGGTCGTGCTCTCGAGCCAGACGGGATACGATCTCAAGGCCAAGGACGCCGAGACCGAAGAGGCCCACGGCCCCGATCTCGACAAGAAGGACATTGTCGCCCGCACCGGCAACGTGTTCCGTTTCGAACTTACGGAGTGACCCTCAAGATGGTGGAACGCAAGAACCGCGAGCGTATCGCCCGCTCCAAGGGCAGCCAGCCGGTCGTCTTCGAGAACGAGACGGTCGATGCGCTGGCGAGCATGGTCCTCTCGCTCATGGGCGAGGTGGTCGTCCTCAAGGACCGGCTCGATGCCAACGAGCGCCTGCTCGCCGCAGCCGGGCTGCACGGTCCGGCCGATGTCGACAGCTTCGCGCCCGACGCGGCCGCCAAGGCCTACCGCGCGGGCTACCGCGAAGGCATCTACGACCGCGTGCTGGGTGCAGGGCGCGACAAGCTGGTGCCCCAGGCGCTGGCTGAGCAGCAGGAATACGAAGGTGTGCTCGACGCGGTCACCCGCGACTGAGCGTACCCCCAACATACATCCTCACGGCGGGAGACGGCCATGGAACAGTATAAGCAGGAACATTTCGGCCACGCGGTGATGCCGCAGGCCAACCACGATGAACAGGCGCTGGAGGATCACTTCCTCGCCATGCGCGCGTGGACCAACCGCAACATCGATCCGCTCGACCGGCGCCTCCTCGACGAGGTGATCGTGCCCGAAGTCGAGAAGGAAACCGGCGCAGCTCCGACGAGCAGCCGCCAGGTCCGCCAGAAGCTGGAAGCGCATCCGCTCCACCAGTACTGGCTGACGCTCTCGCTGCACTACCAGGACCGTATCTGGTACGGCCTCGATGCCGCGATCAACCGCCAGTACGACGAGTTGTCGGAAAAGGTTGGTGCGCAGGTGGCAAGCCCCAAGGGCTCGCTGACCCTCAACCCGGAGCTCGAAATTCCGCGCTACATCGCGGCCTTCGACCACCACCGTATGCCCGGCAGCTACGTGGTTGATACCTCGGATTTCGACTTCCGTGCCGGCGCGCTCTACGACCGCTTCGCCTCGACCTATCTGCGCAATCTCAACGGCGGGTGGAAGAACGACGGGCGCGGGCACACGCTCGCCAGCCACGTGCAGGACTTCCATCCCGACCTGAAGCCCATGCGCATTCTGGACCTGGGCTGCTCGGTCGGCCACTCGACGCTGGCGATTGCCGAGGCTTTCCCGGATGCCGAAGTCTTCGCGCTCGACGTCGGTGCGCCGATGCTGCGCTACGGCCATGCCCGCGCGGAATCGATGGGCGTCCCCATCCATTTCAGCCAGCAGGACGCCGAGCACACCAACTTCGAGGACGGGAGCTTCGATCTCGTCTGCTCGTCGGCCGTGCTGCATGAGACTTCAGCCAAGGGCATGCGCGGCGTGTTCAAGGAGTGCTTCCGCCTCCTGCGCAAGGGCGGCGTGATGTGCCACGTCGACGTGCCGCCGCGCCATGAGCACATGGCCCTGTGGGATCAGATGCGCTGCGACTTTGAAAGCCACTACAACAACGAGCCGTTCATGACCTCGCTCGCCCGCACCGACTGGGTGAAGGTGGCTACCGATGCCGGTTTTGCGGAAGAGAACGTTCACGTAGGGTACCGCAAGGGCACTACCTGCCTGAAGCCCGACCGCGCGGACTTCTTCACCGAGGGCCACCCCGAAGGGCGCGCCTTGCTCGGCAGCTGGTACGCGTGCTCGGCGACCAGGTAGGCCGCCGAGGCTTTCAGATACGATAGATGGAGCGGGCCGTGCTGGAAAACAGCGCGGCCCGTTCGCTTTGGGACAGTCCGCGGGTGGCGAGCTTGAAGGCATTCCAGATCTGGCCGTAGGTTGAGGCAGGGCGGTTGGCTGGCCAGTTGCTCTCGAACATGCAGCGCTGCGGGCCGAACAGCTCGATGGCGGTCTCGATCCAGGGCTTCCAGTCGCGTGCTAGCGAAACCGATGACGTCTCGGGTCCCGCCATCTGTCCCATGAAGGGGCCGAGACCACCGATCTTGGCAACCACGTTCGGACACTGCGCAAGGCGTGCCATCGCCGGGCGCCATTCGGCAAATGTCGTGTCGAGCTTGCCCGCATAAGGCCCGAGCCCCAGCGGGCAGCCCAGGTGTTCCAGCACGATGGTCGTGGCCGGACAGGCTTTCGCAAGGTACGCCAGTTCGTCCATCTGCGGATGGAACAGCCAGGACTCGAACACCAACCCCTTGCGTCCGAGCAGGGTGATGCCCGCGCGAAGGGACGGGTCCTGCAACAGCTTGGGATCGTTGTGGATACCCGAGAGTGGTGGGAACGAGGCAGTCGCGATCGAGTTGCGCACGCCGCGAAGATGCCCCCTGCCAGCCTCTTCGTGGTGGGCGAGCAAGGCATCGAGATCTTCCGTACGGGTCAGGTCCACCTTGGCAACGATGCCCGAGGCAAGGCCGCTCTTGCGATGCGCCTGCGCGAGTTCGCCGACGTATCGGGTCTCCCCCAGCGAGCGCACGGCGTCCTCGCCTTCGGCATCGTACATGATCCCGCATTCGATGAAGACACTGCCCGTGATGCGGTGTCCCGAACGGGCGATGTCGTCCCTGAAGTCCTGCGCCAGATAGCGTTCGCCCGATGCTTCGGAATCGGAAAAATCGCGCAGGTGGAAGTGCGGATCGACTATCTCGAACTCGGGTTCCAGAGCGGGTTCCTCGGCCATGGCCTCGGCCGCGCGCGCCGGGAAAGGGAGCGCTGAGAACGGCGGAGCAATATTCGACCACGCTAGCGGCGGGATAGTCCTGCTGCGGGCGGCGTAAAAGTCGTCCACCTTGAAGCCTTTCTGCCAAGTCAGGGAGGTGTGGGGATCTACAGCGTGGAACTTTATCTTCAGGTCCGTTTGGCTTGCGCGGATGGCATGAGCCAGCGGGCGGCGGCGAAGCGTTTCAATGTGTCGCGCGACACGGTGCGCAAGATGCTGTCGTTTTCATCGCCACCGGGTTACCGGCGTCAATCTGTCCCGCAGCGTCCGAAGCTGGACGGGTTTGTGGCGATCATTGATGGATGGCTTGAAGGGGACCGCTGCGTCCCGCGCAAACAGCGCCATACGGCGAAGCGGGTATTCGACCGCTTGCGCGCCGAGCATGGTTTCACCGGCGGCTATACGATCATCAAGGATTACATCCGCGAGCGTGAGCAACGCAGCCGGGAGATGTTCGTGCCGCTGGCCCACCCGGCGGGGGATGCGCAGGCCGATTTCGGGGAAGCGCTGGTGGAGATCGGCGGGGTGCAGCAGAAGGCCTACTTCTTCGCACTCGATCTGCCGCACAGTGATGCCTGCTATGTGCGGGCCTATCCGGCGGCGGTGGCGGAGGCCTGGGTGGACGGACACGTTCATGCCTTCGCGTTCTTCGGCGCGGTGCCGCGCTCGATCGTCTATGACAACGATCGCTGCCTTGTGGCGAAGATCCTGCCAGACGGCACGCGTAAGCGTGCCACGCTGTTCAGCGCTTTCCTGTCGCATTACGTGATCCGCGACCGCTATGCCCGCCCGGGCAAGGGAACGAGAAAGGCAATGTGGAAGGGCTGGTTGGTTACTGCCGCCGCAATTTCATGGTGCCGATCCCGAAGTTCCCGACACGGGAGGCCTTCAACCTATGGCTGGAGGAGCAATGCCGCAAGCGCCAGCGGACAAGGTGCGCGGACAGAGCGAGACGATCGGTGAGCGCTTGCAACGCGATCTGGCAGCCATGCAGCCTCTGCCCGCTACACCCTTCGAGGCCTGCGATCAGACGAGCGGGCGGGTCTCCTCGCAATCCCGGTGCGCTACAGGACCAACGATTATTCGGTTCCGGTGGCACGGGGCCATCAGGAGGTCTGGATCAGGGCCTATGTCGATGAGGTGGTGGTCGGCTGCCGCAGCGAAGTCATCGCCCGTCATCCTCGTTGTTATGCCCGCGAGGAGGTTATCTTCGACCCGCTCCACTATCTCCCGCTGATCGAGCAGAAGATCAACGCATTCGACCAGGCCGCGCCTTTGCAGGGCTGGGATTTGCCCGAAGCGTTCACGACACTGCAGCGGTTGATGGAAGGCCGCATGCACAAGCATGGCAGGCGTGAATATGTACAGGTGCTGCGCCTGTTGGAAACGTTCACCCTCGCCGATCTCCAGGCGGCGGTGGAACAGGCCATTGATCTTGGCGCCATCGGCTTCGATGCCGTCAAGCACCTCGCCCTGTGCCGGGTCGAACGCGTACCGCCGAGGCTGGACCTGGACGTCTATCCCTTCCTGCCACGCACAACGGTCGAGAAGACCTTTGCCAGAGCCTATCTGAGCCTGCTCTCCGACCAGCAGGAGGCCGCATGAGCGATCAGACCCCGGAGCTTCTTCTCGCTCACAATCTCAAGGCACTCAAGCTGCCTACGTGCCTGCGAGAGCACCACAAGCTCGCCCGGCAATGTGCCGCTGAAGGCGTCGATCATATCCGCTTCCTCGCCCGCCTTGTCGAGATGGAGATGATCGACAGGGAGCGTCGTATGGTCGAGCGGCGCATCAAGGCCGCGCGCTTCCCCGCCGTCAAAAGCCTCGACAGCTTCGACTTCACCGTCATCCCGAGGCTCAACAAGATGCAGGTGCTCGAGATGGCGCGCTGCGAGTGGATCGAGCGGCGTGAGAACGCCATCGCTCTGGGGCCATCGGGCACCGGAAAGACGCACGTAGCGTTGGGGCTCGGACTGGCAGCATGCCAGAAAGGGCTGTCGGTGGGCTTCACCACTGCGGCGGCGCTGGTCAGCGAAATGATGGAGGCGCGCGACGAGCGGCGTCTCCTGCGCTTCCAGAAGCAGATGGTCGGATACAAACTGCTCATCATCGACGAACTGGGCTTCGTACCGCTCTCCAAGACCGGCGCCGAACTGCTGTTCGAGCTGATCTCCCAGCGTTACGAACGCGGCTCCACCTTGATCACCAGCAACCTGCCCTTCGACGAATGGACCGAAACCTTCGGATCCGAGCGTCTCACAGGCGCGCTCCTCGATCGCCTGACCCATCACGTCAGCATCCTCGAGATGAACGGCGAAAGCTATCGCCTCGCTCACAGCCGGGCCCGCAAGGCCAAAATCAGACCCTGAAAAGCAAGCCAATGCCGGGGGGAGTGGCCCTCGGGCTACGCCCTCACGCCACTCCCCCCGGCGTGTAACACGATGGCCTGGTTTTACGCCGCCCCATGGCCGACTTTTGCTCCGCCGTTGACAGCTGGATCATGCGCCTGTGGACGGTGCGTTTCCGTCGTCTGGCCGAAGGTCCCAACCCGGCCGAGGAAGCCGCTCTCGAGCGGGAGTTCATGTATGGCCGGATGATGGCCTACGTCTACTGGATAACGATTTCCGGCATCTGCTTCCTGGGTACGGTCAAGCCGTTCTGAGGAAAGCCGATGTTCTGATAAAGGAAATCGCAGGAGGAAAGGGCGGTCCCATAGGGATCGCCCTTTTTTCATGGGGAGGAAGGGCCCCCAAAGCCCAAGGAAAAGGGCCCCGGAAGCGTGCACTTCCGAGGCCCTTTTGCATGTCGTGTATCCGGGCGGATCAGGCCGTGCCGACAGCACCCTTGGCGGTGAGAGCGTCGATCTTCTCGGCCGAGTAGCCCAGGCTCTCGAGCACTGAGCGGCTGTCCTGGCCCGCGCCGGGGAGCGTAACCGGAGCGCCCGGACGCTTGCCGCCCATCTGCAGCGGGATGGTGGGCAGGCGGGTCTGTTCGCCGCTGTCGAGGGTCACGTCCTCAAGGCCGCCTTCGGCAAGCTGGGGATCGTCGAACATGTCCTCGGGCTTGCCGATCGGGGCGAAGGGAAGACCCGTGCCTTCGAGCATGCCGACAACTTCGTCACGGGTCATGCCCAGGAACATCTCGCGCACTTGCGGCAGGATGCGGTCACGCGCCTTCACGCGCTCGTTGTTGGTGCGGATGCTCTCGTCGGCCCAAAGCTCGTCGAGCTGGAAGATCTTGCAGAACTTCTCCCACAGGACATCGCTGACCACGCCGATGAAGACGGGCTCGTCCTTGGTTTCGAAGACGTCGTAGATCGCCCAGGCCGAGATGCGCGCGGGCATCGGGTTGGCGGCCTTTCCGGTGACCGCGAACTGCGCCATGTGCTGGCCCACGAGGTAGATCGTGGTCTCGAACAGGCTGGCGACGACCTTCTGGCCCTTGCCGGTGCGGTGGCGTTCTTCAAGTGCGGCTAGGATGCCGATCACGCCAAACATGCCGCCCGTCACGTCGACGACGCTGGAGCCGGCGCGCAAGGGGCGTCCCGGAGGGCCCGTCATGTAGGCAAGGCCGCCCATCATCTGCGCCACTTCGTCGAGCGCGGTGCGCTCTTCGTAGGGGCCGGGCAGGAAGCCCTTTTCGGAGCAGTAGATGATGCCCGGATTGGTCTCGGCGAGCGTCTCGTAGGAGAGGCCGAGGCGATCAAGCGCGCCGGGGCGGAAGTTCTCGACGAGGACATCGGCCTTGGCGCACAGGTCCTTGGCGACCGCGATGCCTTCCGCGCTCTTGAGGTCGAGGCAGATCGACTTCTTGCCGCGGTTGTACATCGGGAAGTAGCCCGAGCCCGAACCCAGCAGCTTGCGGGTGCGGTCGCCGCCGATGGGCTCGATGCGCACGACATCGGCGCCAAGCCCGGCAAGGATGTGGCCGACCGTGGGGCCCATGACCATGTGGGTGAATTCGATGACCGTGATCCCGGCCAGCGGCGTCGGTGCGCCGCCCTGTTCAGCGCTCATCGCGCAATCCTTTCCTTGTAGTCCAGCATCGGACCTGCATCGGGCGTGAAGCCGTAAAGCGGTTCGCCCGGAAGTGCCTCTGTCAGGATCGACCGCACTTCGAGCAGTTTTTCCAGGTCGATGCCGGTGTCATAGCCCATGGAATTGAGCATGAGAACGAGATCCTCGGTGACGAGGTTGCCCGAGGCACCGGGCGCGTAGGGGCAGCCGCCCAGACCGCCGAGCGAGGAATCGATGGTGGTGATCCCTTCCTCAAGGCCCGCCAGGGCGTTGGCCAGGCCAAGGCCGCGTGTGTTGTGGAGGTGCAGCGTGGTGAGCATGTCATCGCCTACCGCGGCCTTTACCTTGCGCACGAGACGCTTGACCTGCGCAGGGTCGGCATAGCCGGTGGTGTCGGACAGGCTGAACTCCTGGCCGCCCGCTTCGGCGGCGGCGACAGCAAGGCGCACCACGGTGTCTTCGGGCACCGCACCCTCGATGGTGCAGCCGAACGCGGTCGAGAGACCCACCGCGAAGTGGATGCCGGCATCCTTGGCGATCTCAGCTACTTTCGCGATCTCGGCGAGCATCGCGGGGTGGTCCTTCTTGACGTTGCGGATCGAGTGGGTCTCGCTCAGCGAAAAGGGGATCGACATGCCGTGAACGCCCGCCTTCGCCGCGTTCTCCGCGCCGCGCGCGTTGGGGACGAGAGCCACGACGTTGAGGCCCTCGATGCCCTTGGCGAATTCCACCAGTTCAGCGGTATCGGCCATCTGCGGCAGGAGCTTGGGCGGGACAAAGCTGCCCACCTCGATCTCCTTGACACCGGCGGCGGCCTCGGCCGCGATCCAGGCCTTCTTGGCTTCGAGCGGCATTACCTGCTTGATCGACTGCAGGCCGTCGCGCGGGCCGACTTCGGAAATGAGGATTTCGGTCATGCGGTCTTCTCCAGGTAGACCCAGGGACGCGCCGTGCGGTCGGCGTCGGTCCATGCCTCGATGGCGGGCAGGGCCTTCAATGTGAGGTCGATCACGTCGAGGCCTTCGAGCAGCATCGTGCGCGGCTCGTCCTCGATCGTGAAGCTGTGGGTTGTCGCGCCGGCCGTCACCGTCTGCGCGGGCAGGTCGACCGTGATCTCCTGCCAGGCCAGCGCGTCAACGTCGGTCCGGGGCAGGGTGATCGGAAGGACGCCGTTGCGAATGCAGTTGGCGCGGAAGATCGGCGCGAAGCTCTCGGCAATGACGCAGCGGATGCCGTACTCGACGAGCGCCCAGACCGCGTGCTCGCGGCTCGAACCACAGCCGAAGTTGGCGCCGCCCAGGATCACCTGGCCGCCCCTGGCCTCGGGCATGTTGAGCTCGAAGGTCGGATCGGGGGTGCGTGCGGCAACGTCGCTGTAACGCCAGGGTGCGAAGAGGCCCTCGGCCAGGCCGGTGCGCCCGGTGCTCTTCATCTCGCGGCTCGGGATGATCGCGTCGGTATCGACGTTGTCGCGCAGGATCGGCACGGCAACCGAGGTGAGGGTTGTGAAGGGGGTCACTGCGCGCTCTCCTTGGCCAGTTCGCGCGGGTCGGCAATGACACCGGCAACGGCGCTCGCGATCACGGTTTCGGGGCTTGCGATATGGGTGCGGATGCCCGGACCCTGGCGACCCTCGAAGTTGCGGTTGGTCGAACTGATCGTGCGGCTTCCTTCGGGGAAGCGTTCACCGCCTGCGAAGAAGCATAGCGAACAGCCGCTGGCGCGCCATTCGAAGCCTGCTTCGGTGAAGATCGTGTCCAGCCCCTCGGCTTCGGCGGCGCGCTTGACCGCGGAACTTCCCGGAACGACCATCGCCTTCTTGATGCTAGCGGCAACCTTGCGGCCCTTGACCAGGGCCGCGGCGCGGCGAAGGTCGGAAAGGCGCGCGTTGGTGCACGAGCCGACAAAGGCAACGTCGATGGGCGTTCCCAGCATCGCGGTGCCCGGGGCAAGGTCGATGTATTGGTGCGCACGCTCAGGGCCCTGCGGCACCGCGCCGTCGATGGGCATGGAATGCTGCGGGCTGGTGCCCCAGCTGACCATCGGTGCGAGCGAGGCCGCGTCGATCTCGATTTCGGTGTCGAAGGTCGCGCCCTCGTCGGTCGAGAGCGTCTGCCAGTAGGGATCGTCGAAATTCGCGGGCGCATAGCGGCGTCCGGCAAGGTACTCGAAAGTCTTGGCGTCAGGTGCGATGAACCCGGCCATGGCCGAGAATTCGGTCGCCATGTTGCACAAGGTCATGCGCGCTTCGATGTCGAGCGCTTCCACGGCCTCGCCTGCGAACTCGACCGCATGGCCCGCGCCGCCACCTGCGCCGTGCGCGGCAATGAGAGCGAGCGCCATGTCCTTGGCGGTGACGCCCGGGGCAAGCTGGCCGGTGAAGGTGACGCGCATCGTCCTGGGCTTTTCGATGCGCAGGGTGCCGGTCGCCATGGCATGCTCGGCTTCGCTCGAGCCGATGCCCCAGGCCAGCGCGCCCAGCGCGCCCTGCGTGCAGGTGTGGCTGTCGGGCGCGACAAGGGTCACGCCCGGAAGCACGATGCCGAGTTCGGGCGAAATGACGTGGGTGATGCCCTGGTCAGGATCGTTGACGTCGAACAGGGTGATGCCTGCCGCCTTGGCCGCGGCGCGGGTCTCGGTGATGAAGGCCGAGCCACCTTCCATCAGCGTGCCGTCACCGCGTCCGATGCGGGTGTCGACAATGTGGTCCATGACCGCAAAGACACGGGCCGGATCGCGGACCGGACGGCCCGCCGCGGCCATCGATTTGAGCGCAGCCGCCCCCGTGCGCTCGTGCAGGAACACGCGGTCGATAGCGACAAGTCCGGCGCCCGAGGTGCCGGTATCGATCCGGTGTGTTTCCCAGATCTTCTCGAAAAGTGTCTTTGGTCCGTATCCATCCGGTGAGGACCGCGGCGCGATAGCTACACGCCCTATTTTGTGATGATGCGCTTTGCGGCGGCGTTGCGTTTGGCGGCGATACGGCCGAGCGCGACCTGGATGGGGAAGATATCCAGTTCCTCTGGGTCGTAGTCTTCGAGCCAGCGGCAGATGTCAGCATGTTCCTCGTGCGCGGGATCGGACCTCGCATCGAGCATTTCGTAGAAGCCGCTAATCCCTCCGCAATCTTCGGGCGGGCAATTGCGCTCGCCGGCGATGAAGCGCGGGTAGGCTATGGCCGGGTCGCCCTGGCGAACATCACTCAGGGTCAGCGTGTGCTGCCAGTCGTCACCAAAGTCGTAGGAATAGGCGATCCTGATGGTGCCCGGAGCCAGGATATCACGCAGACGAACCCTCGAGGCATTTTTGGGCAGCGGAGTGCCCCAGCCGTCATCCATCGGGATGCCGTATGCCTGGCCGTCGATCACCATCTCCCAGAGATGATAGTCGAACCAGCCCATCGCGGCATGGACGATGTCATGCAGGACCTTGAGGGTGATCGAGGTCGGCACTTCGACCTGCCGCCAGATCGGCGGATCGCTGTCCTTGAGGTCGATGCGCAGCGTTGCGATTTGCGTGAAGCTGTCGATGGCCGTGGGCCTCTGCATGGATCGAGCGGTCATGCCGCCTGCGATAGCACTCCTGCGTTCGCACGCCAGTTCGGGGCAGCAGTTCATCGATCCGGTGCGCGGGATGTCCGGCGATGCGCGCGAGGACATCGGCCAGCCACGCCTGCGGATCCACGTCGTTAAGCCGGGCCGTCTGGATCAGCGTGTAGAGCACAGCCGCGCGCTGGCCGCCGCGATCCGAACCGCAGAACAGCCATGCCTTGCGGCCCAGCGGTACACAGCGCAGTGCCCGCTCGGCGGCATTGTTGGTGATGCAGATCCGGCCATCATCGAGGAAGCGGGTGAAGGCATCCCAGCGCCGGAGCATGTAGCCTATCGCCTTCGCCAGATCATGGCTGCGCGACAGCTTCGCGAGCTGCGCGGTGAGCCAGGCGTGCAAATCCGCCATCAGCGGCGCGCTGCGTTCCTGCCGGAGTGCAACGCGCTCGGCTGCCGTCTTGCCATTGATGCCGCGCTCGATCTCGAACAGGGCATCGAGGCGCTGCACGGCCTCCAGCGCAATCGGGTAGATCATGCCGGTGTGCTCGCCGCGGCTTCTCCTGCGCGCGGCTCCCTCGACATCGGCCAGCTCGAAGAATTTGCGGCGTGCATGCGCGAAGCAGCCCGCCTCGATCACGGGTGCTGGCTGACGACCGGGCGCGTAAAGCTCGTTGTAGCCGCCATAGGCATCGGCCTGCAGAATCCTGCCGGGACGCCAGATGCGCCGAGGATGCTCGCCGCGCCGGTCGCGCGAATAGTGGAACAGGGCCGCTGGCGGATCGCAGCCGGCGAAGGGTCGGTCATCGCGCACATAGACCCACAGGCGCGCCGTATCGGTCTTGCCCTTCGCCATGACCGGCACGGTGGTATCGTCGCCGTGGATCCGGGTTGCATCCAGCACATGGGTCTCGATCCGCCGGTAGAGCGGCATGAGTGCGAAGGCGGCGGCACCGACACGGTCGGCCAATGTCGAGGTGCTGAGCGCAACGCCTTCGCGGGCAAAGCGCTCGGCCTGCCGGTTGAGGGCTGGTGCTGGCCGTACTTCTCGAACAAGAGCATGGCGAGAAAGCTGGGGCCCGCCCATCCGCGTGGCACGACATGGAACGGCGCCGGGGGCTGCATAATCATCTCGCAGTCCCGGCAGGAGAACTTCTCGCGCACCGTCTGGATCACCTTCCACTGGCGCGGGATCACTTCCAGAGTCTCGGTGATATCCTCGCCCAGCTTCGACAGGCGCGCGCCGCCGCAGGACGGGCACAAACAGGGCGCGGGGATGACGACGCGTTCGCGCGGCAGATGTTCGGGGAACGGCTTGCGGCTCGGGCGCTTGCGGTCGAAGGCGGCGACCTCGCTCGTCTTCGCCGCAGCGGCTTCGGCAGCGCAATCATTCTCGCAGGCATCGGCCTCGAGATCTTCAAGCTGCAATTCCAGCTGATCGAGCAGATGGCGGCTGCGTTCGGCGCTGGCGCCATATTGCTCGCGGCGCAGCCTGGCGATCTGCAGTTTGAGGTGGGCGATCAGCGCCTCGATCGCACTCTCGCGGGCCTTGGCCTTGGCAAGGCGGGCCTCGGCATCATCGGCGCGCAAGACCGCGGCGGCCAGTAGCGCCTTGAGCGCTTCGACGTCGTCCGGAAGGGGCGATACGGCCTTGTCCATGAGGGGCATGGAATCACAGATCGGCCTCCGGTCAAAGCCAAAAATGCGCTAGCCAACGAAGAAAATGCCGCACCTATCCGGCGCTCTGCGGACGCCACGAATACTGGGGATTACGCCAGTCGATCCCCTCCAGCAGGCAGGACAATTGCGCATTGGTCAGCGAGACCATGCCTTCCCGAGCCGAGGGCCAGACGAAGCGCCCCTTCTCGAGCCGTTTGGCATAGAGCGACATGCCGATGCCGTCGTGCCAGATGATCTTGACCAGCGATCCCGTCCGCCCGCGGAACACGAACAGGTCGCCGCCATGCGGATCGCGCTTCAGGCCCTGTTGCACCTGCAAGGCCAGCCCCTGCATGCCCTTGCGCATGTCCGTGTGGCCCATCGCGATCCAGACTCTCGCGCCCGATGGGATCATCGCAGCGCCTTCAATGTCGCCGAAACCAGCGTAGCCGATGCAGACGACGAAATACGCACGCAGCAACCTTCGCCCAGTTCGACCGTGATCGCGGCGCACGGATCATGATCGGCAGGCTGCTCATCATCGGCGAGCACGGCCTGCGCAAATGTTACCTTTGGTACCGGCAACGACGCTGCTTCCGCCTGTTCCTGCAACTTGCGCCGCCAAGTGTAGATCAGGCTGGTCGAAACGTCGCGCCGCCGGGATACGTCAGCAACGCAGGCACCCGGCGCAAAGGCCTCGGCGAGGATATCAAGCCGCTCCTCCTCGCTCCAACGCCGCCGACGCTCCGGCCCCGCCATCACCGTGATCTGACCCATGCTCCGCTCCTAAGCTCGCTCATACGAGCGCTCTTAAGACCGGTCGTTCACCCGCCGGACAAGGCGGGGCTCACCGGATGGGTACTTTGGTCCCGTGGATGTCATCGTTGTTTTTTCGTCAGCCCGTTCGCAAATGGTCGAAGGGCAAGCGTCATGGGCTTGCCTCAGCGACCTGCCTAGACCTGTTCAGGGCGCGGCGTGCAAGTCTACGACCACCTTGCCCGATGAGCGAGCAGACAGGAGACGCTCGACGCCGTCATAGATCCCCTCGATGCCGTGGTAATCGGCACTGTCGAGATGGACCTTGAGCTTGCCCTCCTCATAGAGGCGGAAGAGACGCGCGCGCGCCTCGTCCCAATACTGGGTGAGTAGGCCGTTCATGAAACCGCGCACCGAGGCGCTCTTGTAGTAGATCGAATTGGCGATGCGCGGGGCGGTGACGATCTCGGGCTTGCCTTCAAGATCCGAGGCGGCGCCTCCAACGACAAGCCGTCCGTGGTTGGCGAGGTTCGCCAGGAAGGCGTCGTGGATCGGCCCGCTGACGGTATCGACCGCGACGTTGAGCGCGTTGTGGTATTCGCGGCCGAGCACTTGCGCCACGTCCTCGGCCTTGTAGTCGATGACGCGCGCGGCGCCGAGCGACTTCACGAAGGCACACTTCTGGGGGCCTCCGGCAACGCCCACCACATGGCATCCGCGCAGGGCAGCAAGCTGGACAAGGAAATGGCCAAGTCCCCCCGCGGCGGCCGAGATCGCGACCGTCTCGCCGTCCTTCAGTTCACCGATACGTTCGAGGGCGACCATGGCCGACACGCCCGTCGAGGCAAGCGCGAGGTACTCGCGCGTGACCGCAGGGGCCTTGACGAAGCCGCTTGCGGGCGCGGTGTTCTCCTCGCGGTAGCCGCCGGTGAAGCGGACCGAGACAGCCGCATCGCCCACCGCGAAATCGCTGACGCCTTCGCCCACCGCCTCGACCGTACCGATGGCCTCGACCCCGGTGAAAGTGGGGAGAGCAATCTTGACGTAGTCGACGGCATCGCGCGCAATCTGCGTGTCGAAGATGCCGTTGATGCCGCAAAAACGGTTGCGCACGCGGATTTCTCCGGGGCCGGGCTCCCGGCTCGGCAGTTCGACGATATCGCAGGCTTCGCGGAAGGAGGGCGCGATCCGTGTGAGACGGATCGCGCGGTAGGTCTTCTCGACTTGGGTCATTATTGGGCGATCTTGCCCTGCGGGAAGCCCAGGCCGCCCGGATTGAACAGGCCCTTGGGATCAACCGTGTTCTTTACCGCGTCGAGAACGTCGAGGAAGGCCTCGTCCATGCGGTCGCGATAGGCATAGGAACGGCCGATCTGGAAGTGGCCTGCGCCATACTTGCGCGCGATTTCCTTCACCTTCTCGCGCGCGGCCGTGACGATGGCCGTGGCTTCGGGGTGGGCGCCGAGCTGCTTCAGGCGCTTCATGTGGTCGGGCTCGACCATCGATTCGTGGATCGGGCGGTACCCTTCGGGCCAGAAGAAGACCGGCTCGATGATGATGGCGTTGGTCGACATCGAGGAGATCAGGAAGCCGTTGAAGATGCCATGCTTGTCGAAGGTCTCCTGCATCTCGTCAAAGTAGGCGCGGATCTCGGCAAAGGCCTTGGGCGCGGTCGAGAGCGAGAACTGGCCATGGACCGGAATCCAGCTTTCGCCTTCAGGACCCAGGATCGAGTTGGGCGCAGGGAAAGGCATGGCGCGGATGATCTTGGCGATCGAATTCTCGATCTCCACGCCGTCGAACTTCGCCGCAATTTCGCGGGCCCGGGCAATGTCGTGGGCGACCGCCTCCTTGCAGCGCCCTTCGGCGGTTATGTGGAGCGGGTACTCTTCCTCGGGGATGAAGTTGCGGCCGCCCATGGCGATCTTGGCTGCGGCCAGCAGGCCCTTGCCCAGTGACTTCTCCTTGGAGATGACCTTGCCCAGCGTCTTCACGTCGCTCGCCATCGACATGCGCTTCATGCGCACCTTGGTGAGGCCCGGGTCAAAGCCACAGCTTTCCGCAGCAAGACCCTCGCGGGCCATTTCGCCCAGAGCCTCGAGCATGGCGGGGCCGCTCTTGAATGAGAACGAGGCGGACTGCTCGAAAGCGGGAGTGCGGATGAGCCGCAGGGTGATCTCGGCCTTGAGCCCCAGAGTGCCCGAATCGCCGCAGAAGAGGCCCGCAATGTCCGGGCCGAAGTGGCGGTAGAACGGCGTGTCGCCATCCGGCCCGCGCGCGCCGGTGCGCAGGATACGCCCGTCGGCCAGCACCATGGTCAGCGCAATGACGCTCTCGCTGGTGGTGCCGTAGTGGCCTGCACCGAACATGGCGTTCAGCATCGAGAGACCGCCACCAATGGTGGAGTAGATGCCCGACATCGGCCCCCAGAACGGCGTGCGCAGGCCCTTCTCCTTGAGTGCCTCGTTCAGCTCGCGCCACGAGCACCCGGCCTGCACGGTCACGGTCATGTCCTCGGGGCTGATATCCAGCACCTTGTTCATGCGCGTGGTGTCGATGGTGATCGTGTCACTGGTCGCCGGAATGTAGGCTTCGGTATAGCTCATGCCCGCACCGCGCGGGGCAAGGGCGACCCCGGCCTCGTTTGCGGCGGCGACCACGGCGGCGAGTTCCTCGGTCGTCGCCGGGGCCACGATCAGCATGGCGACGTGATTGGAGGCAATCCAGACGTCTTCACTGAACAGGCGCAAGCGCGCCTCGTCGGAGGTTACGTTGGCCGCGTCGACGATGCCTTCAAGCTTGGCGCGAAGGTCCCCCGGACACGGGGCGATGGAAGCAGGAGCGGCCGGAGCGGCGATATCGGACATGGTGTGGTTCCCGTGAATGAGGCCGCAGGCAGGGCGTGCGGCCGGGGATTACGAAAGAAGCGAGGTAAAGGCGATGCGCATCAGGCCGGTTCGCGGCTCAGCGCGAGCTTGGCCGCGGCCTCTCCGGCAAGGCGACCGAAAGTCACGGCCGTCGCCAGCCCCATGGCCGGAAGATAGCCCCAGTGCGCCGGGCCGGAAACGGACCGCGCGGCGCCGCCACCTGCAAAGAGGTTGGGAAGTTTTGTGCCATCGGGGCGCAGGACCTGCGCGTTGCCATCGATCTGAAGACCGCCCTGGGTGTGGAAGATCGCGCCCACCACCTTCAGCGCGCGGAAGCGCGGGGCAGGGGGAAGGTCGCCGTCCCAGACGCGGCCGAAGCTGTCGGCCGTGCCCGAGCCTTGTGCAGCGCGTGCCTCGGCCAGCGTTGCCACGAGGTTGTCGACAGGAAGGCCGAGGACCTGGGCGAGTTCTTCTTCGCTGTCGGCGAAGCGCGGGGCGTTGAGCTTGTTGAGCTCGATAATCTCGGGGATGTAGTCGACGTCCTTCTCGATGCGGTCGTCGTAGATCACCCAGACATAGTCGCCCGGTTGCTGCAGCACGGGGTGCACCATGCCGGCAATATCGTCGGTCTCGTTGGTGAAGCGCTTGCCCTCGATGTTGACGAGGATACCGCCGGCAATCGGGACGCCCGGCGGGACCGGCATGCCCTGCGGTTCGGTCAGCATGGCATACCCCTGGTAGGAGGCCATGTCGCCAAGCGCGGCGCCAACCTTGCCGCCGACCGCGATGCCTGTGCCCTGGCTGCCTTCGTGGCCATTGTTCCGCGCTTCGGCCATTTCGGGCATGTTCGCCGCGACCATCGCATGGTTCGCCGCAAAGCCGCCGCAGGCGAGGATCAGCGTGTCGCAGCCAACCGCTTCGTGCGAACCGTCCGGGCGCGCGATGGTCACCCCGGTGATCCGCCCATCCTCATCTGCGTGGACTTCGACCAGCTTGGCTTCGGTCATGACATCGACACCGTTGTCGTCCAGGCGGCGGTGAAGCAGGTCGACCATGTCCTGCCCGCCGTGCCCGCGCCAGCCGTGCACCCGGTAGGTGCTGTTGCCGTAGGCGGGGCGAAAGCCCGTATCGAGCTCCCAGGGCATGTCGAGTTCCTCGACCATCCAGTCGACTGTAGGCCCCGCATGATCGGCGATGGCCCGCGCCAGGACCGGGTCGGTCTGCCCCTTGGTCTTGGCCATGATGTCATCGAAATAGGTGTGCGCGCTGTCCTCGATGCCCTGTGCGGCCTGGGCCTTTGTGCCCGCCGCGCAGATAAGGCCCTGCGACATGCCGGTAGAGCCCATCGGGCGCTCGTCCTGCTCGATCAGCAGCACCTCGGCCCCGGCCTTCGCGGCGGCAAGAGCGGCAATACAGCCGCAGGCGCCGCCGCCCACCACCAGCACGGGAACGGTGAATTCGAAGGTTTCGCTCATGGTGCGATCACGCCTCCCGTGCGAGTTCTTCGCCGACATCGCCCGAGGCGACATCGTCATCCAGAACCGCAGCTTCGTTCTCCTGCTGCACGATGCGCAGGATGCGGGCGATGTATTCCTGGTTCCACATCTGCCGTTCGGCCGAAGCTTCACGGGTGGGTTCGAAGGCGTCGATCTCGCCATCTTCCAGGATGCCCTTTTCGCGCAGCAAACGCTCAAGCGTGTCGTTGCGCTGGCGGGCCACCGCCAGTTCCTGGGCTACCGCCATGGTGATCGCGAGGACCTTCTCGACCTGGGGCTCGAGGAAATAGGGACGCTTGCCGGCAGGCTTGGCGCCGGCTCCGTTCAGGGCGTCGGAAAAGCTCATGCCACGGCTCCGATCACGTGCCAGGCCGCCTTGCGGCCATAGTCTTCGGTGTCATCTTCTTCCGCATCGGGGAACAGCTCGCGGTCGACCACGCCGTAGACGCCGCCATGGATCAGGCTGTCCTTTGCAAAGCCGGCATCGACCATGGCCTCGTCGAGGTCCATCTCGTGCATGCGCGACCAGAAGGGTTCGTTGTTGTAGAAGGCATCCCAGTCACGCATCGCCTGCTCGAAGAGCGGCATTTCGGGCGCATACTGGGGCTGCTCGACGTGCAGCACGATGCCGCCGGGTTTGAGCAGGCGGCGCGTTTCGCGGAAGATGTTGCGCAGCGCGGTGGTCGAAAGTTCGTGGAGGAACATCGTCGTCTGGATCCAGTCGAAGCTGGCGTCCTCGAAGCGCGAGAGGTCCTCGCCGCTCGCCTGCACGAAGGAGACGTTGTCGACGCCCAGCGACTTGGCGCGGGCCAGGCCATAGCGCAGCACGGGTGCACCGAGATCGACGATGGTCATCTCGGCTTCGGGATAGGCCTGCGCCAAGGGCAGGCTGGAGTGGCCGACCGTGCCGCCGATCTCGAGGATCTTCCTGGGCGCAAAATCGGGCAGGTTCTTCTTCACCCAGTTGACCACCGCCATGCCGCCGCCGTCGGAGTACTTGCCGAGAAGCCCGCTGGTGGTGACGAACCCGGCGTGGTCGTAGTTCGCGCCGTTGGTGACGTCACCCTCGAAGTACTCGGTGTGGTAGCTGCCGGGCATGCAGTGGTGGTCGACCGCCGAGACGTAGCGCGGTATCTCCACCGTGGGATCGAGCTGCAGACGCGGATCGCCGTCGGTCAGGTCGGCCGCAATGGCGGCGAGGCGTTCGGCCTGGCGCAGCGAAGTCCAGCGTCCGGCCTGCTGGCGCTGCTCCATCGTCATGCGGCGCAGCGCAGACCAGGTCTGGAAGGCCGGGTCCTTGAGCAGCGCCTTGCGCGCCTCGTGGCGATTGGCGAGCGGCCGTCCGTTCTCGGCCTCGAACTTCGGTGCGACGCGGCTGTCGTAAGCCGCCTTCACGCCCGGCACGACGCGCGCGGCCAGGTGCCGGTTCATCTGCGCGAGGAAGTTCACGCGCTCGATCTCGTCGTGGTTGGTCTCGGGAAATACCGCATGGCGACCAATCACCCGGTAGTCGGGCGGGCCGTCATAGGCGGCGCTAGGATCATTTGCAGGTGGAGTTGTACGCGACGTCTTCACGGCCTACCTCATTTGTTATAGCCTTATGCTATATTGTCGTTACAAGAGACGCAAGAGCCGAAGCCGATGGGCCGAGGCGACACGCAAATCCAAGGGGAAACCGGATGATCATCTTCGCCGTATTCAACCTCAAACCCGGCGTTTCGGTGGAGGAATACGAAGCCTGGGCGCGGGAAACCGACCTTCCCACCGCCAACTCCCTCAAGTCCATCGACAGCTTTCGCGTGTACCGTTCGACCTCGGTTCTGGGCTCGGATGAAAAGCCGCCCTTCGGATATATCGAAGTTCTCGACGTCAACGACATGGAGCAGTTCGCCGCCGATGCGCAGAGCGAAATCATGCAGGAGGTCGCATCTACCTTCCAGGGCATGGTCGATGTCACCTTCGTGATGACCGAGGAGCTCGTGGCATGAGGTTTGCCGGCAAGGTTGCTGTTGTTACCGGCTCGGGCCGCGAGGGTGGTCTGGGCGAAGCGATTGCCCGCCGTCTGTCGGAAGAGGGCGCCAAGGTCGTCATTTCGGACATAGGCGCCTCGCGCGACGCCTCCACGCCTGATGCCATGATCGGCAGCACGGACGAGATGAAGCGCATTGCCGATGCGATGCCGAGCGAGGCGACGACCTTCGCCTGCGACGTGCGCAACCCGGCGCAGGTCGAGGCGCTGGCCGATCATGCAATCGACACCTTCGGCTCGCTCGATATCTGGGTGAACAACGCAGGCATCGGCTACATCATGAAGCCGCTTGTCGACGTGTCGGTGGACGACTGGCGCGCGGTGATCGACGTCAATCTCAACGGCGCCTGGTTCGGCCTTCAGGCTGCGGCCAAGCGCATGATTGCAGCTGGCAAGGGCGGGCGCATCATCAACGTCGCCAGCCAGGCAGCCAAGTCGGGCTTTCCGCACGCACAGGCGTACAGCTCGTCCAAGCACGCACTGGTCGGCTTGGTCCGCTCGGCCTCGATCGAGCTGGGCCCGGAAGGCATCACGGTCAACAACGTGTGCCCCAACCATGTCACTACCGGCCTTGGCAAATGGCAGAACGAGCACTTTGCCGAGGTGCAGGGGATCAGCGTCGAGGAATACCTCAAGCGCATGGCCGCGCGTATCCCGATGGGCCGTCCGGGCCTTCCGCAGGACACCGCCTCGGCCATCGCCTTCCTCTGCTCGGACGAGGCGATCTACATCACCGGCGAGAGCATGAACGTCTCGGGCGGCGAGGAGCCGCACTGAGATGACGACCGGGGCTGAGCACACCGAAAATCCCGCGCACGTCCTCATCGACCACGCGCTGGCACTCGAATGGGAGAACATACCCGTCGAGGCGCAGGAGCGGGCGCGCACCTTCCTGCACGACAGCCTGGCCGTGGGCATCGCGGGCCGTAACGCCGCCCATGCCGATGGCGTCTTCGCCATGGCGCAGGGCTGGGGCGAGGGCGGCGCGGCCTCGGTGCTGGGACGCCCCGGTGTCCGTCTGCCCGCAGCGTCAGCGGCCTTCGTCAATGGCTTCCAGATCCACGGGCAGGAATACGACTGCGTTCATGAACCGGCCGTGCTGCACCCGATGGCGACCGCGCTCGCCGCGCTTCTGGCCGAGGCCGAGCGCGGTGATCCGGTGCGGGGCGAGGACTTTCTCGCGGCGATTGTCGCGGCGGTCGATGTCTCGGTTACCATCGGGATCGCGGCGCCCGATGCGCTCACCTTTTTCCGCCCGGCGACGGCCGGGATCTTCGGCTGCGTGGCGGGTATCGCGCGGATGCGCCGCCTGCCGCGCACTGAGGCGCTCGATGCCTTCGGTCATGCTTTGGCGCTGACCTCGGGCACGATGCAGGCGCACGTCGAGGGCAAGCCCGCGCTGCCGGTGCAGGTCGCCAATGCGGCGCGCAATGCGCTTGTCGCCGTGGACCTCGCACGAGTTGGAATGCCCGGCGTGGCCCATCCGCTCGACGGCCCCTTCGGCTATTTCGCGCTGATGGAAAAGCGCGAGGCACTCGCGCCCGCGCTCGCCAGGCTGGGGCAGGGGCACCGCATCACCGAGGTGAGCTGGAAGCCCTTCCCGACCGGACGGGCCGGGCATGGCGGTATCGTGGCCGTGCAGGACCTGATGGCCGGGCAGGGCCTCACCGCCGCCAATCTTGAAAGCCTTGAATACCATGCGCCGCCGCTCATCCATCGCCTTGTGGGGCGCCCGGCCAAGGCGGACATGGAGCCCGGCTATGCACGGCTGTGCATGCAGTACCTTGCGGCGGTGACCTTGCTGCGCGGCAAGGTGGCTCTGAGCGACTTCCAGCGCGCCTCGCTCGACGATCCCGAAGTTCTTGCCCTTGCGCGAAAGATCACGGTGATCGCCAACGACAATCCCGACATGGCCGCTTTCGCTCCGGCACGGGCCCTGGCCCGTACCACCGACGGCGGCACGCTGGTGCAGGATGTCGAGGCGCAGTTCGGCTCGCCCCAATGGCCGCTCTCGCGCGAGCAGCACATGGAGAAGGCGCAAGGCTGCCTTGACTTTGCAGGGCTTGGACACTGCCATGCAGATCTTGCCGCGGCCATCGACGCCTTCGCAGTGGCGCCCGACGCCATGGCCATCCTTCACGCCACGGGCGTGATGGGCTGAGCCTTCTCTTTCCCTCTATCCCAATGCAGGACACCCGATGACCCTACTCAAATGCGCAACCCTGGTCGTTGCCGACGTGGCCGCATCGAGCGAGCGCTACACCCGTTGGATGGACTACCGCGTCGTCGACGAAGGCGCCGTTCCCGAAGATCTTGCCATCGCCTGGCAGGCCCCGGCCTCGGCCGGACGCCCCTATGCGCTTCTGCAACCAGCCTCGGGCGAAGAGGTGTTCCTGCGCTTCGTGGAGGGTGATCCGGTCGCCTCCTATGCCCCTATCCGCACCTATGGCTGGGCCGCGACCGAAATCTGTGTGAACGACGTCATGGCCGTGAACGCCCGCATGGAAGAGAGCCCCTTCGAGATCATCGGTCCGCCCAAGGACCTCGACGGCTTTGCCACGGTCAAGCCGATGCAGGTCAAGGGCGAGGACCAGGAGATCGTCTACCTGACGCAGATCCTGCAGCCGGGCGAGGAAAACGGTCTTCCGCAGCCAACCTCGCTGGTCGACCGTCCCTTCATCATGGTGCTCGCCAGCCACGATCTGCCGGCCAGCGTGAAGTGGGTGGAGGACGTGCTGGGCCTTCCCGTGATTGATCCGGTGCCGATCCGCTATTCCATGATCAACAAGGCCTTCGACCTCGATCCCGAGACCAAGACGGCCATCGTGACCGCACGCGGCGCAGGCCAGACCTTCCTCGAGATCGACCAGTACCCGGCCGAGGCGACCGTGCGTGAAAAGCACGAGGGCGACCTTCCGCCTGGCGTTGCCATCACGACCATGCTGCACCCCGACTTCGCGCGCCTGGAAGGCCACTGGGCCAGCGCGCCTGTGGTGCGTGAAGGCCCGCTCTATGCAGGTCAGCGGACGGGCATTCTGCTGACACCCGAAGGCGCGCTTCTCGAAGTGATCGAAGGGGGCACGATCTGAGATGGACCACACCCTTGCACTCCTCACCCTGCTGCACCTGCTGATCCCGATCTACTGGCTGGGCGGTGACCTTGGCGCGTTCTATTCCTCGCGCTTTCTTGTCGATCCCAAGCGGACCGTGCCCGAGCGTCTGCTCGCGCTGCATATCCTCAACAACATCGACATGGCTCCGCGCACCGCGCTGATCCTGGCTTTTCCAACCGGCTTCACACTGGCCGCGATGAAGGGCTGGCTCGCCGTGTCTGGTCTGGCGGTGACCGGCGTGTGGGTGGCAGGGCTGGCATGGCTCGCACTCGCCTGGGCGGTCCACATTCTCCATGGGCCTGCGGGCAAGACCTACAAGCAGATCGATCTTGCCATTCGTTATATCGTCCTCGCCGCACTCATCGCGACAGGTGTCGCCGGTCTTGCAGGCGTTCTGGCGCTACCTCTCTTCATCGCGCTAAAGCTGCTGGTGCTGGCCTTCTGCATCTTCATCGGCCTGCTCGTGCGGCGCCAGCTTGTGCCGCTGATCCCGGCGATCGTCGATCTCGCAAAGAACGGCGCAAGCCCTGAGGGCGACAAGACCATCGCAGGGGTTCTGGCCGTCACGCAGCCCACCGTGATGACGCTCTGGGCCGCTGTCCTCATCGCCTCGTTCCTCGGCATCGCCACCCCGCTGTGAGGGCGCGCCGAGTTTTCCCTGATCCCACCGATCCATCTTCCCAGAACACAGGAGCCGATTTTGCAGAAGCATCGCACCATTACCGGCAAGATCCAGTACACCTCGCGCAAGGAAGGTCGTGAAGGGGCCGACCGTGGCCGCGAAACCTTCATGTGGACCCACCATTCCGACGGCAAGAAGACGCTGCGCGCGCACTGCGAGATCGACGAGCCCAATCCCACGGTCATGCGCGACATCACCTATAGCCTCGACGAGAATGATCGTCCGATGGACTGCCTCGTGCGCCTCACGGTCGGTGACGAGTTCATGGGGGCGGGTCTCTTCATCATCGGCGAGGACACCATCGAGTGCGAAAGCTACGGCCCCTCGATCGGGCGTGTCTCGCAGTCCAGGAAGATCGGCGGCGCATTCGACGGCTTCGGTACGCACCCCATCGTTGCGGACGCCTACATCACCCGTAAGATCGACCGCTCGAAGGGCTATCACAGCCGTCCGTTCCGCTGCTTCCTGCCGTCGCCCGACCACCGCGGTGCGACGCCGCCGCTGATCGCCGAGACGACGCTTCAGCTCGGCTATGTCGGCGACGAGACGGTAACCGTGCCTGCGGGTACGTTCGAATGCCACAAGTTCCAGTTCACCGACGAGGACGGCGACATGGTCGGCGTCTCGGGCGAAGCGCACCCGCCCTATGAGATGTGGGTAACGGCCGATGAGGACGCAATCTTCGTCCAGGGCGGCGTCGGCGGCTACATGCAGACCTGGTACGAGCTGGTCGAACTCGAACGCTGAGCGCGCGTCCAATCCGTTCCGGCGCGCGAGGTCTCAGGGGACAGCGTGCCGGGACGGGTTGACTAAGCCCCTGACGAGCGCGAAATTTGCGGTTTACGCTGCGTCGCTTCCGCACGAGTTCGTGCCGGGGTGAGGGGGCCTTGCACAGGGGCAAGTCAGAACGTGCTTGATCGCGAAGGGGCAGTTCCCCTCTATCACCAGATCTACCTCTTCCTGCGCGACGAGATCCTCTCGGGCCAGCGCCCCTTCGGCAGCGCGATGCCCACCGAGCAGGAACTGGCCGAGACGTACGATGTCTCGCGCATCACCGCGCGCCGTGTCCTGAACGATCTTGCCGAGCAGAACTACGTCGAGCGCAAGCGGCGGGTCGGTACGCGGGTCATCTTCAAGTCGCCGTCCAAGCCCATCGAGGCGAATATCGATCAGGCCTACGATTCTCTCCTCGCCTTCGGTGGCGGGACGGACGTCAAGGTGCTCAGCGTCGAGGAAGTTGCCGCGCCCCCGCGTGCGGCGGCGAGTCTGGGGCTTGAGGCAGGCGATCCCGTCATCCGCTCGGTGCGCCTGCGCGAGATGGAAGGTGTCGCGATTGGCTGGATCGTCAGCTATGTCCCGGTCGAACTGGCGCCTTACGTTACCACGGAAACTTTGGCCTCGGCGCCCATCCTGCGGCTTCTCGAGGATGTCGGGGTCAAGCTGAAATACGCGACGCAGACCATCAACGCGGTCCTGGCGTTTGGTGAGATGGTCGACGCCATGGGAGCCGAACTCAACTCGCCGATCCTGCGTATCACGCGTGTGTCCTACGACGCGGACGACCGGCCCTTCATGCTGACCTATGCGCACTACCGCGCGGATCGCTTCCACATCCGCATGGACCTGAACGGCCCCGGCACCCAGTAGGATGGGGCACCGGAGCCGTCGCAGGTTCCATTTCGGTGATGCGTCAGGTCAGGAGACCTTGACCAGCACCTTGCCCTGATGTCCGCCGGACTTCAGGTATTCCAGAGCCTCTGCCATGTCCTCGAAGGCGAAGGTCTTGTCGACGACCGGCGCAAATCCGTTCGCGTCCATCGCGCGCAGCAGGTTCACCAGCATCCCGCGGCTGCCCGAGGCGATGCCCTTGATGACAAGGTTCTTGCCGATGATCGCGCCGTAGTTGGGGAGCGGGCCATCGGCGCTGCCGACACCGATCAGCACGACGCGTGCGTTGCAGGCTGCCGCGTTGATCGACTGGGGCAGGGTGTGCTGGCCGCCGGTCTCGGCGATGATGTCCGCACCGCGTCCGCCGGTCTGCCTTAGCAATTCAGCCGCCCAGTCGGCGTGGGTGCGGTAGTTCACCGTGTAGTCGGCGCCCATCTTGCGCGCCTCGTCGAGCTTCTCATCGCTCGACGAGGTGATCGCGACGAAAGCGCCGTTGGCCTTGGCGATCTGCAGCGCGGCCATCGAGACACCGCCGGTGCCGAGCGCCAGGACAAGATCGCCCGCCTTGACCTCGCCGATCACCGACACCGCATGCCAGGCCGTCAGCGTGGCGGCGGCAAGCGGGGCGGCGGCTTCGTCGGTGAGGCCCTCGGGGACCTTGACGAGGGCGCCTGCGGGCACCTTGATGTATTCGGCCGCCCAGCCATCGGTGAAGGTGCCCAGGTCCTTGCCGAAGTAGCTCATGTCGAACGGGCCATCGTGCCAGGCGACGAAGTGCGGGCACACCGCGCGGTCGCCCACGGCAACCTGCGTGACACCGTCACCGACCGAGACGACTTCGCCCAGCCCCTCGGCGAGGGGGATGCGGTCCTCGGCCTTCTTCGCGCCATAGCGCCCTTCAAGGATCTGGATGTCGCGGTTGTTGAGGCAGGCAAGGCGCACCTTGAGCACGGCCTCGCCCGGTCCTGCGACCGGGTCGGGGCGCTCGGTGAGCGTCAGCGAGGAGATACCTTCCTGCGTTCCAAGGACGTAAGCTTTCACATCTGGCTCCTGAACTGGTCGAGAATGTCGCAGCCCCGCGCGAACCACGTGCCTTCACGCGCCTTGAGATCGCCCAGCAGCGTCTCGAAGGCATCCATGCGGTAGGGGAGGCCGATGATGTAGGGCGTGAGGTGCATGGGCAGCATCCGCCCGCCATGGACCTTGGCCTCGGCGCTCAGCCAGTCGTGCGCGTCGAGCATCTGCTGCGCATAGCTGTCAGCCGACTGCTGCTGCCCGTTGATGATCTGGCGGTCCGACAGTTCATGGTTGAGCGGGATGTTCACGACGCCGTTGGTGAAGGCGTAGGGAAGCTCGTCGTTGACCCAGTCGCAGCAGTACTCGATGCCCGCGTCCTTGAGCAGGTCCATCGTCGCAAAGCTCTGCTGGCGGGCAATCGAATGCCACCCGCGCGGCTTCACACCCGCAACATCGGAGAGGATCGCGATGCTCTCGGTGATGAGCTTGCGCTCGTCCTCAACAGGGAGGGTGGAGGCGATGGTGCCGTTCATGTCGGTCGAGTGGGCGATGATCTCGTGGCCCGCATCGACGATGTCGCGGATGACGCTGGGATAGCGCTGCGCAATCGCTGCGTTCGCCGCGACCGAGACTTTCACGTCCGCCTTCGCAAAGGCGTCGAGCAGGCGGTAGAAGCCCACCCGTGTGCCGTATTCGCGCGAGGTGTAGTGGCGGTAGTCAGGATAGGCCGTCTGCATGTGGCCCGGCGCCTTGAAGGGCGTGCTTTCCGGCGTGATCGGGAACCATTCCAGGCTCACCACCATCCAGGTTGCGACGCTCTTGCCCTCGGGCCAGGCAAGGGGCTTGCGCTCCTCCATGACCGAATAGGGGAACAGGTCGTGGTCGTAGCCAAGGCCGCGCTTGGCGTATTCGAGGTATTCGGGATCGAGGCTCATCTTACGCCTCCTTCGTGTGAATGGCGCGCCAGGCATCGGCAATGTCGCCCGAGCGCGTGATCCACGCGCGTCCACCGTCTCCGGCATCTGCGGCAATGTGCTTCAGGACGTCCTCGAAGGGACCGATGCGGTGGGGCTGGCCGATGAGATACGAGTGGAGCGGAATGCACATGACCGTGCCCGAAGGCTCGGCGGCAAGGCGCTCGTACTGGCGGATCAGCGTGTCGGCGTATTCGCGTGGGCTCATGTTGTAGACAAAGAAACCGTAGTGGTCGTTGACCTCGAGGCTGTAGGGCATCGAGATCAGATCACCGGTCTTCGTCTTCACGCGCTGGGGCTGGTCGTCGTGGTAGAGGTCGCAGGTATAGTCGAGACCGTACTCGGCGATCAGATCCAGCGTGCGCGGGGTGTGGGTGAGGGCGGGCGCCAGCCATCCGCGGATCGTCTGGCCGGTCGCATCGCGCACGGTCTTGATCGAATCCTCGATGATCGCGCGTTCCTGCGCCTCGTCCATCCCATAGGAGTAGCGGGTGTTGTAGATGCCGTGGCTGAAGAATTCCCAGCCCCGCTGGTTCGCGTCCTCGACCACGTTGGGGTGGTGCTGGCACAGCGCAACCGACAGGCTGACCGAGCCCGGAAAACCGTGCTTGGACATGACTTCGGCCATGCGCCAGTGGCTGACGCGGTTGGCGTGGTCGCGGTGCGACTGGCGCACGACATCGGGGTGCGGCATCGCCCAGGACTTGCGGTGCGGGTTGGCCGGCGGGTCGATCTCGTAGAACTCGAGGTTCGGCGAGATCCAGACCGCGACCTTCTTGTCGCCCGGCCAAGAGAACGGCTCGCGCCCGCGATAGGGCGCGAAGTTGTAGAGGCCGGGGTCCTTTTCGCCCTCGTTCATTACCGCGCCTCCAGCCAGTCGATCACCGTCTGCACCGGCTCGACATCGGCGTACTTGAGGTGCAGGTCGGTGAGATTGGCGAAGTGGTAGCTCTCGTGCTTGTCCGCGCAGGTCTCGATCGGGACGATGGTGCGGTAGCCACGGCTGAGGCTGTCGACGGCGGTGGCGCGGATGCAGCCCGAGGTCGAACCGCCGGTGACGATGACCGTGTCGACCTTGTGCCAGACGAGCAGGCTCTGCAGCGGCGTCTCGAAGAAGGCCGAGGGCATGCGCTTGGTGTAGATCATGTCGGCCGGATCGATCTCGCAGCGATCATCGAAGGCGTGACGGCGCGAATCGTACTTGATGTTCTGCAGCGAGTCCGGAGTGTCGGTGCGCGTGCCCCAGACACCGGCGTCGCTCGCGTCCTCGGCGTAGGCGACGTGGGTCCAGATCACCGGCATGCCCTTTTCGCGGGCAAGGCGCGAGATCGTGTTGGTGTACTCGATCTGGCGCGGGTCGGTCTCATACGCCGTTTTGAACTCGTCGATACGGGTATAGGCGTTCTGGAAGTCCACGTTCACGATCGCCAGCTTCTCGCCGAAGCCGAACTTCGCGCGGGTGGGGTTGGCGATGACTTCCTCGAAGATCTGGCGGGCGGTCTTGCCGTCGCTGACCATCTTGGTGCCGACGATGCTCATCTGGATCTTACCTCTTTCGCAACTTGTGGGGGCTCCCGCTTCGCAAGGAAGCGCAGCGCGCGGCGACGACAATGCGCCGATGGGGGAGACCTATCCGACTAAAAGATATAGTTCTAGGTCATATTCGCGCTACCGTGGCGCAATGTCGATGGTTTGCCGGGCGATGGGGAAAGCCGGAGCAATTCATCCGCCCTGCGGATAGCGCCGCAAGCACCCTGTTTCCAAAACCCTGAGTGAAGGGGATCACTGCACCCAAGCGAAACCGAAACAAGGGAGTATATCCAAATGGCCGCATGGCTCATCGTCACCGCCCGCGTCCCTGACCGCGATGCCTTCATGGCCTCTGGCTATCCGCAGGCGGCCGCCAAGATCCAGGCGCAGTACGGCGGTGAATACATCATCCGTGGCCCCGGCGGGACCGTGCTCGAAGGGCCGGGCGAAGACGGCGCTTCGGTCGTGGTGACCCAGTGGAAGGACCGCGAGGCCGCGCTCGCCTTCTGGAATTCGCCCGAATACGCCGAAGCCAAGAAGCTGCGCGAAGGACTGGCTGAGATTTCGGTCACGCTCGTCGGCACCTGATCGAGTCAGAATGCGGGGCAGAGGCCGCACCTGCGTGCGGTCCTGTCCGGGAGGGGGGAGATACGCATGAGGGCAGGTCGTGTGCGGCAGGGGGCTGCAGCGCTTGGTATCCTGGGTGCCGTGATGGGCGGCGGTGGAATGGCCGGGGCCAAACCCGTACAGCCGCGCCACGCAGGTGAGGTATTCACCGACTGCGCGCAAGGCTGTCCGCAGATGGTCGCGATCGCCCCGGGACGTTTCCGGATGGGGGCTGATGCTGGCGAGGAAGGTCGTCCCGAAGGCCCCGTTCGTGAGATCGCGCTTGCGCGTCCTTACGCGCTCGGCCGGTTCGAGGTCTCCAACCAGGAATATGCCCTCTTCGTGGATGAGACGGGACTGAGAACGGCGGAGCAATATTCGACCACGCTAGCGGCGGGATAGTCCTGCTGCGGGCGGCGTAAAAGTCGTCCACCTTGAAGCCTTTCTGCCAAGTCAGGGAGGTGTGGGGATCTACAGCGTGGAACTTTATCTTCAGGTCCGTTTGGCTTGCGCGGATGGCATGAGCCAGCGGGCGGCGGCGAAGCGTTTCAATGTGTCGCGCGACACGGTGCGCAAGATGCTGTCGTTTTCATCGCCACCGGGTTACCGGCGTCAATCTGTCCCGCAGCGTCCGAAGCTGGACGGGTTTGTGGCGATCATTGATGGATGGCTTGAAGGGGACCGCTGCGTCCCGCGCAAACAGCGCCATACGGCGAAGCGGGTATTCGACCGCTTGCGCGCCGAGCATGGTTTCACCGGCGGCTATACGATCATCAAGGATTACATCCGCGAGCGTGAGCAACGCAGCCGGGAGATGTTCGTGCCGCTGGCCCACCCGGCGGGGGATGCGCAGGCCGATTTCGGGGAAGCGCTGGTGGAGATCGGCGGGGTGCAGCAGAAGGCCTACTTCTTCGCACTCGATCTGCCGCACAGTGATGCCTGCTATGTGCGGGCCTATCCGGCGGCGGTGGCGGAGGCACGGGTGGACGGACACGTTCATGCCTTCGCGTTCTTCGGCGCGGTGCCGCGCTCGATCGTCTATGACAACGATCGCTGCCTTGTGGCGAAGATCCTGCCAGACGGCACGCGTAAGCGTGCCACGCTGTTCAGCGCTTTCCTGTCGCATTACGTGATCCGCGACCGCTATGCCCGCCCGGGCAAGGGAACGAGAAAGGCAATGTGGAAGGGCTGGTTGGTTACTGCCGCCGCAATTTCATGGTGCCGATCCCGAAGTTCCCGACGGGAGGCCTTCAACCTATGGCTGGAGGAGCAATGCCGCAAGCGCCAGCAGGACAAGGTGCGCGGACAGAGCGAGACGATCGGTGAGCGCTTGCAACGCGATCTGGCAGCCATGCAGCCTCTGCCCGCTACACCCTTCGAGGCCTGCGATCAGACGAGCGGGCGGGTCTCCTCGCAATCCCGGTGCGCTACAGGACCAACGATTATTCGGTTCCGGTGGCCGGGGCCATCAGGAGGTCTGGATCAGGGCCTATGTCGATGAGGTGGTGGTCGGCTGCCGCAGCGAAGTCATCGCCCGTCATCCTCGTTGTTATGCCCGCGAGGAGGTTATCTTCGACCCGCTCCACTATCTCCCGCTGATCGAGCAGAAGATCAACGCATTCGACCGAGCCGCGCCTTTGCAGGGCTGGGATTTGCCCGAAGCGTTCACGACACTGCAGCGGTTGATGGAAGGCCGCATGCACAAGCATGGCAGGCGTGAATATGTACAGGTGCTGCGCCTGTTGGAAACGTTCACCCTCGCCGATCTCCGGCGGCGGTGGAACAGGCCATTGATCTTGGCGCCATCGGCTTCGATGCCGTCAAGCACCTCGCCCTGTGCCGGGTCGAACGCGTACCGCCGGGCTGGACACGGACGTCTATCCCTTCCTGCCACGCACAACGGTCGAGAAGACCTTTGCCAGAGCCTATCTGAGCCTGCTCTCCGACCAGCAGGAGGCCGCATGAGCGATCAGACCCCGGAGCTTCTTCTCGCTCACAATCTCAAGGCACTCAAGCTGCCTACGTGCCTGCGAGAGCACCACAAGCTCGCCCGGCAATGTGCCGCTGAAGGCGTCGATCATATCCGCTTCCTCGCCCGCCTTGTCGAGATGGAGATGATCGACAGGGAGCGTCGTATGGTCGAGCGGCGCATCAAGGCCGCGCGCTTCCCCGCCGTCAAAAGCCTCGACAGCTTCGACTTCACCGTCATCCCGAGGCTCAACAAGATGCAGGTGCTCGAGATGGCGCGCTGCGAGTGGATCGAGCGGCGTGAGAACGCCATCGCTCTGGGGCCATCGGGCACCGGAAAGACGCACGTAGCGTTGGGGCTCGGACTGGCAGCATGCCAGAAAGGGCTGTCGGTGGGCTTCACCACTGCGGCGGCGCTGGTCAGCGAAATGATGGAGGCGCGCGACGAGCGGCGTCTCCTGCGCTTCCAGAAGCAGATGGTCGGATACAAACTGCTCATCATCGACGAACTGGGCTTCGTACCGCTCTCCAAGACCGGCGCCGAACTGCTGTTCGAGCTGATCTCCCAGCGTTACGAACGCGGCTCCACCTTGATCACCAGCAACCTGCCCTTCGACGAATGGACCGAAACCTTCGGATCCGAGCGTCTCACAGGCGCGCTCCTCGATCGCCTGACCCATCACGTCAGCATCCTCGAGATGAACGGCGAAAGCTATCGCCTCGCTCACAGCCGGGCCCGCAAGGCCAAAATCAGACCCTGAAAAGCAAGCCAATGCCGGGGGGAGTGGCCCTCGGGCTACGCCCTCACGCCACTCCCCCCGGCGTGTAACACGATGGCCTGGTTTTACGCCGCCCCATGGCCGACTTTTGCTCCGCCGTTGACAGACGGGACATATCCCTTCGGCCGATTGCCGCTCGCTCGATGCGGAAAACGGGACCGTCGCCAAGACGCCCACGGCCGATTATCGGAACCCGGGCCTTGGCGCCGGTGATGGAGCCCCGCAGATGCCGGTCGTATGCATCTCCTGGAAGGATGCGCAGGCCTATCTCTCCTGGCTGAGCACGCGAACCGGCGCGCATTACCGCCTGCCAAGCGAGGCCGAGTGGGAATATGCGGCCCGCGCCGGATCGCAGGACGACTACCCCTGGGGCACCAGCGCCGACGAGGGGTGCCGTCAGGGCAACATGCTTGACGAGGATGGTGCCGCCAGTGGCATGATCCCTGTCTTCGGAGGCCAAGCCGATGGCGATACCACCGCTTTGCCCCATGCCGCCTGCCACGATGGGCACGCCGGGGCCGCCCCTGTGGGCAGCTACGCGCCCAACGCCTTCGGGCTCCATGACATGATCGGCAATGTCTGGGAGTGGACCGAGGATTGCTATGCGGCACCCTATCCCATGGCTGTGCCGCGCGATGGTCGGCCTTACGTCGATGCCGCGGAATGCCCCTTGCGCGCGGTGCGTGGCGGCAGCTGGATCAGCACGCCATTCCGCAACCGCGTGTCCTGGCGCGGACGTGATCCAGTGGATCAGGTCACCTGGATCTTTGGCCTGCGCGTGGCACGCGATATCGAGGGAGACATCCAGTGACAGCCATGCCCGCCATTCTCAATCTGTCGCGTAGGGGCTTTGCGGGTGCGCTTGGTCTTGCTGCTGCCAGCTTCGTGCTGGGCATCCCGCGGGAAGGGCGCGCTGCCGAGGCAGAAGACGCCCCTGACGCGGCCCGTTTCGGGGCGATGCTGACCATCGATGGGGCGGGTCTCGTCCGGCTGATCGTGCCGTCCTCCGAACTGGGCCAGGGCACGCAGGAAGCGCTCGCCCGCATGGTGGCCGAGGAACTGGAATGCGACTGGGCGGCTCTCGAAGTGGAGCTTCCCTGGGCCGATCCGGCGTTTGCCAATCCTTTTTCGCGCAAGCAGATGACCGCCAACAGCACCTCGGTCATGGGCTACTACACCGCGATGCGGACCCTGGGCGCAGCGACCCGGATGATGCTCACGCGCGCCGCCGCGCAGCGCCTGGGCGCCGACGAAGGCGAACTCGTCGTATCGGCCGGTACGATTTCCCATTCGGCGAGCGGCCGCTCGCTGGGCTTTGGCGAGGTCGCGCGTGCCGCCTCGTCGCTGCCGGTCCCCGCCGAAGTTCCTCTCAAGCCGGTTTCCGAGTTCCGGATCATCGGCTCTGCGAGCGTGCGCAAGGATCTTCTGCCCAAGGTCAACGGAAGCGCGGAGTTCGGCATCGACGTGCGCGAGGAGGGCATGCTTGTCGGCGTTCCCGTGCTCGCCCCGCATCCGCACGCGACTTTCGATCTTGCCGGGCTCGATGATGCCAGGGCTCGTCCGGGCGTGCGCGCCGTGGTGCCGGTCACCGGAGGCGTCGTGGTCGTTGCCGACCGTTTCTGGAGGGCAAAGAGCGCGGCCGAGGCCATTACTCTGACGGTCACGTCATCCCCCATTGCCGGGCTCGACGATGACACCATACGATCGCGCCTGCGCGAGGCCTTTACCACGATAGAACCTCGGGTCTTTCCCGAGTTCGAGAAAGGCAGCGGCTTCCCGGGCCGTCCGATCATGCCGGACAAGCCCGCGGTCGAGGCCGCGTTTGCTCAGGCCGACCGCGTGCTCGAAGCCGAGTACGAGGTGCCGTTCCTGGCGCACGCGACGCTCGAGCCGATCTGCTGCGCCGCGCGGATGGACGCCACCAGCCTCTTCGTGCGCGGCCCGCTCCAGGACCCGGAAAGCGCCCGCGCGCTCGGCGCAAGGCTCTCAGGCGTGCCGTTTGAAGACGTGCGGGTCGAACTGACTTATGTGGGCGGCGGTTTTGGCCGCAAGTGGGGGACCGACTTCGTCGGCATTGCCATCGAGGCCGCCAAGGGCGTGCCAGGCCAGTTGGTCAAGACGATCTGGCCGCGCGAGCAGGACATGGCTTTCGACCAGTACCGCCCGGCCTTCATCGCCCGCTCACGGGCAGCCCTGGCGAAGGACGGGCGCGTTGCAGCCCTGAAGTCCGCGGTCGCCGGACAGTCGATCATGGCCTACCACGGTCGCGGCGATATCCTGGGCGACATGGCCGACCCGATGAGCGCGGGCAAGCTGGTCTACGATGCCTATGCAGAGCCTTTGCGCTATGCGGAAAGCCACCGCGTCGACATGGGCGTACCGGTCGGATTCTGGCGTTCGGTCTCGCTCTCGCAAAACACCTTCTTCATGGAGAGCTTCATTGACGAGATCGCGCTGGAAACCCGGCAGGACCCGCTGCAGCTGCGTCTGCGTCTTCTGGATGGGCATCCGCGCATTACGCCTGTCCTCACCCGCGCGGCCGAAATGATCGGCCTTGATGCGCCACGGCCGGAGGGCACCGGACGCGGCATCGCGCTGGCCTACACCGAAGCCAATTTCTGCGCAGTCGGCATCGAGGTGGCGCTTTCAGGTGAGAACCTCAGCCTCACGCGAATTGCCTGCGCGTGCGACTGCGGGCTTATGATCGATCCGGTCAGCGTGGAAGGACAGATCAGTGGCGGTATTGTCTTCGGCCTCCAGGCCGCCCTGTGGGGCGAGGTCCACTTTGCCGACGGCGCGCCCACGGCGCAGAACTTCTCCGACTATCGCCTGCCGATGATGATGGACGTGCCCCCGATCGAGGTCGCGCTCATGCCCGGCAGTGACCAGCCCGGGAATGTCGGCGAGGCTTCGACGCCCGCCGTCGCACCCGCGCTTGCCAACGCCATTGTCGATGCTGGAGGGCCGCGCATCCGCGCACTCCCCATCTCTCGCACACTCTCGATCTGAAGGACGCTCTCACGATGAAGAACCTGCTCGTAAATGGCGCTCGGCGGACGGTCGAGGTGGAAGAGGACACACCGCTGCTCTGGGTGCTGCGCGAGGATCTCGATCTACCCGGCACCAAGTACGGCTGCGGCATCGGCATGTGCGGGGCCTGCACCGTTCATGTCGATGGCATGGCCGTGCGCAGCTGCCAGATGCCGCTTGCCGCCGTGGAGGAGGGCCAAGCCATCTCCACCATCGAGTCTCTGTCGGGCCCGGACGACGAAGACGCCCTGCACCCGCTCCAGCAGGCCTGGCTCGAGGAGCAGGTGCCCCAGTGCGGCTATTGCCAGAGCGGCATGATCATGGCCGCCGCCGCGTTCCTGGCCGAAACGCCCGAGCCTGACGCCGAGACAGTCCGGGCGAGCATCACCAATCTGTGCCGCTGTGGCACCTATCCGCGCATTGAGCGGGCCATCCTCAAGGCGGCAGAGGCCATGCGCGCACCTTGATCTGGAACATGGCGTAAGCCGTCGGCCTGTGCCATCTCCGGGGCATGGATACTTGCAAAGCCGAAAGCCCCCGCGATCCGCAGGCCCGCGTGCTTGCGTTCCTGGCCGATCCCGCAACGCATGGCGAGCCGGTGGAGCGCGTCGATACGCACGGGGCCAGCGTCTTCCTCGTTTCCGACAGGGCCTACAAGCTCAAGCGTGCCGTGCGCTTCTCCTACCTCGACTTTTCGAGCTTGGACAAGCGCCACGCCGTTTGCCTGCGCGAACTGGAGTTGAACCGCCGTACCGCGCCGGGCCTCTACCTCGACGTCCTGCCGATCGTGGAGCGCGCCGACGCAAGCCTGGCATTCGGGACAGCCTCACAAAGTGGTCCCGAAGTTCTCGATTGGGTCGTCGTCATGCGTCGCTTCCAGGATCGCGATCTGCTCGCGACGATGGCGAGGGAAGGGCGGCTCAAGCCCCTGATGGTTCGCGACCTTGCCGACACTATCGCCCATTTTCATCAGCACGACGCCCATTCCGTACAGGACGACGGCGTGACCCGTGTGCGCCGGGTGATCGAAGGCAATCGGCAGAGCATGGCGGCTACAGGCACCGAAATTCTCGATCCTGAGGCGTGCCAGGCCTTGCTGGAAGAGAGCCTCGCCGAACTGGAACGCGTAAGCCCGCTCCTGCAGGCCCGCGCGGCCAAAGGTTGGGTACGGCATGGGCACGGGGACCTCCATCTTGGCAACATCTGCATGTGGGAAGGGCGCCCGACACCGTTCGACTGCCTTGAATTCAATGATGAATTTGCGATCAGTGACGTGCTTTACGATCTTGCCTTCGCAGTCATGGACCTCTGGCATCGTGGCCATCACGACCTCGCCTCACTGCTGACCAATCGCTATCTCGACCGGGTGGACATGGAAGCGGATGCGCCGGCCTTGTTCCCCTTGTTTCTTTCGATGCGCGCGGCCGTTCGTGCGCATGTGCTTGCAACACAGGCAACGCAGACGCGTGACGAGGAGAGGGGGCTTGCGCTTCAGCAAGAGGCCCGGAGCTATCTGAAGGCAGCTCGGGATTTCCTGACCCCGTCATCGGCGCGTCTTGTTGCTGTGGGTGGCTTCTCGGGTACGGGAAAGTCCACGCTCGCGGCGCACCTTGCTCCGGAATTGGGAGCCGTGCCCGGCGCGCGTTGGCTGCGCACGGATGTCCTGCGCAAGAAATTGGCCGGTGTCGCGCCTGAGACCCGTCTGCCAGAATCGGCTTACAGCCGGGCAAATTCCGACGCCGTCTATGTCCGGCTTCTGACCCTGGCCGAGCAGACCTTGCAGGCCGGAAGCAGCGTCATCCTGGATGGTGTCTTCGCGCGCGCAAGTGAGCGCCAGGCCTTGGCGGAACTCGCGGACAAGATCGGTGTGCCATTCGATGGACTGTGGCTCGAGGCATCACGAGAGGTCCTTCGCCATCGGATCGAAGGACGGGTCAACGACGCTTCGGACGCGGATGTCGAGGTGCTCGACCGCCAACTCCAGATGGATCCGGGCGATCTCACAGACTGGCATTGCGTTCGCGCCGAAGGATCACCGCAGGATGTCGCAGAAGCCGCGCGAAGGGCTCTTTGATCCGGAGGTACGTTGAGATAGATAATATATATTATGTTAAATTAATCCGGTGGGGCGAAGCCGGATTTCGGGAAAATGACCTGCGATCACGCCCCGGAACCAAATACCTGAATCACCAGAACCAGGCCAACGATCAGGACGGCCCAGATCAGCGCCAGACGGATGAAGCGTGCTGGCCCCAATTCCCGAAGCCCCGAGTGCTGACTGACAAGCAGCAGACAGCACCCGATGGCAACGATGGACGTCAGAGTCGCCATCAGGTTCACGGCACGAGCACCATGCCATCGTAAGCGACTTCGACACCTTTGGGCACTTCACCCGAAAGCGTGGCGTAATCCATGCTCTTGTCGAGATGCGTCAGGACAGTGCGACCGACACCGGCCCGCTCAGCCAATTCGAGCGACATGCCCAGATGCGCATGGGTCGGATGGGGATCGCGCCGCAGGCAGTCCACGACAAGGAGATCGGCGTCTTCACAAAGGTCTACCATGTCCCTCGTAATTTCACTGAAGTCCGTCATGTAACACACGGATTTTCCGTCACAATCGAACCGGAAACCCGTCGACTGTGCCGGGCCGTGCGGCATTTGTGTGTGTTCGACACGGTAGCCTTCGCACAGCCTCAGGTTGTCCAGGTTTTCCAATGAGACGAGCGTTGGATACCCGAACTGGCCCGCAAAGACGTACCCGAAGCGCTGGCGCAGGCGGCGCACGGTTTCGGAGGCCGCGAAGCCGGAAATCGGACCGGCACGGCCATAGCGCAGCGGGCGAAGGTCATCGATGCCGTGGCAATGATCGGCGTGATCGTGGGTCCAGAAGACCGCATCGAGGCGATGCACGTCATTGGCCAGAAGCTGCGCACGCAGATCGGTGGGGGTGTCTACCAGAATGCGCTTGCCCGCATCGCTCTCGAGCAGGATCGCAACACGGGTGCGGCGGTTCTTCGGTTCCTTGGGGTCGCAATGCCCCCAGTCGGCGCCAAACTCACCGCCCAGACGCGGAACGCCCGTGGATGTGCCGCAACCAAGAATTGTGACCTTCATGCGCCCTGCTCCACCGGGCTTGCCTTGGTGAACAGGGCAAAGAAGTTGCGGGTGGTGTTTGCGCCGAGTTCCTCAAGGCTCTCGCCGCGAAGATCCGCGACGAAACGCGCGGTGTCCGCCGTGAAGGCCGGCTCGCACTTGCGGCCCCGGTGCGGGATAGGCGCCAGGAACGGGGAATCCGTTTCCACCAGCAGCCGGTCGGACGGTACATCCTTCGCAAAGGCCTGGAGGTCCTTGGCGTTCTTGAAAGTCACGATGCCCGACAGGCTGATCGTGAGACCAAGATCAAGAACGGTTCGGCCGAACTCGGCGCTGGCCGTGAAGCAGTGGATCAGCGCCGGAAACGGGCCCTTCTCCATCTCCTCGCGGAGGATACGGGCGGTGTCCTCTTCGGCATCGCGGGTGTGGATGATGATCGGCAGGCCCGTCGCTCGCGCCACACCGATGTGCGTGCGGAACAGGTCCTGCTGCACCTCCCGGTCCGACTTGTCGTAATAGTAGTCGAGCCCGGTTTCACCGATCGCGATCACGCGCGGATGGGCCGCAGCTTCCAGCAGCGCGGCAGCGCCGAGGTCGGCGTGGGCGTCGGCTTCATGCGGGTGGATGCCGACAGACGCCCAGACATCGGGCTCGCGCTCGGCTGTTCCGACCACCCTCTCCCACTCGCTGCGGCGGGTGGAAATGTTGAGGAAGCCCTTGATGCCGGCCGCACGGGCGCGGTCGAGAACACCGTTCTGGTCCTCGACCACGCCTTCGTATTCGAGATGGCAGTGGGAATCGATGAGCATCAGGCCGCGTCACCTTCGGCCTGATCGTCGGGCAGTTCAAGACGCGGGAACACACCCTGCGGCTTTTCGACGGCATAGTCCGACGCGGCCAGAACCGCGAACCAGTCGCTCTTCTCCAACGCCTCATAGCCGCGCGCATCGGCGGCGACGCCCATCTGGTCGAGCAGCGCATCGATGGCGCTGGGAACCACCGGACGAACCGCGATGGCCAGATCGCGCACCACCTGGAAGAGGGTCATCAGGACAGCCTCCATACGCGCCGGATCGGTCTTGCGCAGGGCCCAGGGCGCCTGTTCGTCGACATACTGGTTGCAGGCGAAGACCGCCTTCATCCAGGCATCAAGACCATCGCTGAAGGCAAGGTCCATGAACGCCTTGCGCATGTTGGAAATGCCCGAGGCAACCGCTTCGAAAAGCGCCACGTCCGCGTCAGATTTCTCCAAATCGGACTTAATTTCACCGCCCATGTTCTTGAAAATCATGGACAAGCTGCGCTGGGCCAGGTTGCCGAAGCTGTTGGCGAGCTCGGCGTTGCAGCGCGTGACAATGGCTTCGGGCGACCACGAGCCGTCCTGTCCGAAGGCCACTTCGCGCAGGAAGAAATAGCGCAGCGTATCGACACCGAAGGTCTCGGCCAGCGCGATGGGATCGGTCACGTTGCCGACCGACTTCGATTCCTTCTGGCCGCGGTTCAAGAGGAAGCCGTGGCCGAAGACCTGCTGCGGCACGGGTACGTCCGCGCTCATCAGAAACGCGGGCCAATAGACCGTGTGGAAGCGCACGATGTCCTTGCCGATAAGGTGCAGGCTCGCGGGCCAGTAGCGGGCGTAGTCGCCTTCCTCGTTCGGGAAACCCAGGCCGGTCAGGTAGTTGGTCAGGGCATCGACCCAGACATACATGACGTGGTTGTCCGAGCCGGGAACCTTCACACCCCAATCGAAACTGGTGCGGGAGATCGAGAGGTCGCGAAGGCCACCTTCCACGAAGCGGGCGATCTCGTTGCGGCGGCTTTCCGGTCGGATGAAGTCGCCGCTGTTGTAGAGCTCGAGCAGCTTGTCCTCGTACCTGGACAGGCGGAAGAACCACGATTCCTCGACGGTCCACTCCACCGGCGTGCCCTGCGGAGAGAGCTTGGCGCCCCCTTCCCCTTCGACGAGCTCACTTTCGTCGTAATAGGCCTCGTCGCGGACCGAGTACCAGCCCTCGTAGCGGTCGAGATAGAGGTCGCCCTTGGCTTCCATCCGGCGCCACAGTTCCTGCGTCGCCTCGTGATGGCGCGGCTCGGTGGTACGGATAAATACGTCATAATCGACGTTGAGAGCGTCGCACATCTCCCGGAAATATCCGGACATTTCCGTAGCAAGTTCTGCGGGGGTCGTCCCGAGATCACGCGCCTTCTGCATCATCTTGAGGCCGTGTTCGTCGGTGCCGGTCTGGAGACGGACATCGAAGCCTTCGGCCTTGCGATGGCGGGCAATCACGTCGGCGGCAATCGCCTCGTAGGCGTGGCCGATGTGGGGCTTGCCGTTGGGGTAGGAAATGGCGGTGGTGATGTAATAAGGCTCGCCCATGGCGGCGTCACACTTTCTGTGTCCGGAGTGAATGAAGGCCGTGCGTTCGTCGGGCCCGAGGTGTCCTAGGCCCGACGTTCTCTAGGCATTGCCGAGGACGCCAGCAACCCGCCAATCTCCATTATGAGGACACCGGCGTCGAAATTGTAGGTCGGCGCGCGCACCAGAAGCTGGCTGAGGCTCTGGTAGGCCTCGATGATCGCGAGTTGCTGGTGCCCTGCGGTCTCGCCCAGTTGCGCGAGGAGTACGGCACGCGCCAGTTCAATGGCGGCGAGCTGGCGATCCCGCGTAGGCCGCATGCCCATTTCCCGCGATAGGCCGCCACGCAGCGCATAGTCACGGTCTCCGTTCTGGAGGATCCGCACCATCAGATCGTGGATCGCACCCAGGTCTTGCGCCACGAAGGTCCGGGCAAGGCCGGGCGAGCCCTGGGCCGCGCGAATGGCCGCTTGCCGGGCCGCTTCGTCCGCCTCGGGGGCCTCACGCACGAGCATGGCGCCCAGCGCGTCCTCATTGAGCGGAGCAAAGCGCAGGACCCGGCAGCGCGAGCGTACGGTGGGCAGAAGACGTCCAGGCTGGTGGGCAAGCAGCAGGAAATAAGTCCCGGCAGGCGGTTCCTCCAGCACCTTGAGAAGCGCGTTGACGGCGCCCTTCTCCAGATCGTCGGCCGGATCGACGATGATCGCGCGACGATCGCCGAGCGTCGGGCGCGTCGCGAGCTTGCGGATCATCTCGCGCACCTGGTCGACCGAGATGTTGCGCTTGGTCTGGTAGGGCTTGCCGTCCGCCTTTTTCTTGGCGTCATCGTCGCTTGCGGGAAGCGGGGTCAGGATATGAATGTCGGGGTGCGCTTCCGCGTCGATTTCACTACCTGGCAGATGGCCGACCAGTTCGCTGGCGGCCGCGCGCGCAAAGGCTTTCTTGCCAAGACCTCGCGCCCCGGCAAGCAGCCAGGCATGGTGCATGCGCTGCGAGCCGAGGGCGCGCATCCATTCCTGCCAGGCGGCATCCTGGCCCCAGAAATCGCCCGTCGTCATTTTTCCGCTCCTTCGCACAAAGGCGCGATGGCCGCGAGAATGCGGGCGTGGATCTGCTCGGGCGTGCCGTTGCCGTCAATGCGTGCGAAACGCGCCTCATCGGCATCGGCCAGCGCGCGGAACGTAGCCGCGACACGGTCGTGGTAGGCCTGTTCGCGCCCGCCGATCCGGTCCGATCCTTCGGTGTCGCGCAAGGCCAGGCGCCGCACCACTTCCTCGGCGGCGACTTCGACCAGCAAGGTGAGATCCGGCAGCAGCCCTTCGCTTCCGAATGCATGGAGCGTCAGGAGATCCACGTCGGAGACGCCCCCTCCTCCGCCCTGATAGGCACGACTGGAATCGAGATACCGGTCACAGACAACCCACGCTCCCCGCTCCAGCGCCGGACGGATCAATCGCGCGACGTGATCGGCCCGGGCCGCGGCAAAGAGCAGTGCCTCGGCGCGTGCCCCCCAGCCCGCAGTATCGCCTTCAACGCCGTTGAGAAGAAGGCTGCGAATGGCTTCGGCGCCCGCAGTTCCACCCGGTTCCCGGGTCGTGATGACCTCGAGCCCGCGTGCCCGCAGGGCTTCGGCCAGGAGCCGGGCCTGGGTCGACTTGCCGGCCCCTTCCCCGCCTTCGAGCGCTATGAATCGTCCAGTGGTCATCGGAAGATGTTGATAAGCCCGTTGCGCAGCCTGTCCAGCGTACCGGCCTTGGCGACGTCAGCCCCGGCGAACAGCGGCACGCGTCCGGGGGCAAGTCCTTCGACCGCGATTTCCAGATCGCCCACCCGGTCGCCCTTGGTCACCGGTGCCTTCAGCGGCCCCTGGTAGTGGACCGTCAGCGTCACCTTGCGTCCTGGCGCATTGGCGGGAAGCGTCGCATGCACCTCGCGGTCGGTAACCAGCGGAACCGACAGTTCGGCACCGTCCTGGACCTGGGCGTCGGTCACGCTCTGTCCCATGTCGAAGAGATGGCGCGCGCTCCAGTCGGAGAAACCCCATTCCAGAAGGTTGCGCGCGGCGGCGTCGCGGATGCGGAAGGTTGGCGATCCGGCGAGCACCATGACGAGGCGGCGCCCCTCGCGCTCGGCCGTGCCGACGAAGTTGTAGCCCGCCTCCAGCGTGTAGCCGGTCTTGATGCCGTCCGCGCCGGGCACGATGCCCACCGTGGGATCGTGGCTGCGCATGACGACATCGCGCCACTGGTACTGCTTTACGCCCGAAAACTCCCGGTAGAGTTTGGGATGGCGCATGATCATGGCATCGGCCAGTTTCACCATGTCGCTGGCGGTGACGTAGGTCTGGCCCTCGTCCATCCAGCCATTGGGCGTGTTGTAATGGCTGCGGCTCATGCCGATGCGCTTTGCGGCCGCGTTCATCATCTCGACCCAGGCTGACACGCTTCCAGCATAGCCCTTGGCCAGTACGATGCAGGCATCGTTGCCCGATGCCGTCATCACGCCGTGGAGCAGTTCCTCGGTCGTGGGGCGGTCGTTGCGGGTGATGTACATGGTCGAGCCCTTGGCCCACCATTCCTTCTCCGTTTCCGGATCCATCTGGAAGCGCCGGTCCAGTGGCAGGCGCCCCGCATCGATCTCCTCGAAAGCGACGAACGCGGTCATCACCTTGGTCACCGATGCGGGCAGGAAGGGAATGTCCGGCCGACGCTGTTCGAGGACCTGCCCCGATCCCAGATCGACGAGCATGCTGACGGGGATCTGGCCCAGTTCCTCGGGCGGCTTCGGGTTGCTGGTGGCGGCATGGACCTGCGTGGCCGCGGCCAGCGCGACCCCCATGGCAAGCACGGCACGTGGCGCGCGTGCAAACGAACGATAGGACTTCAAGATCCGCTTCTCCGGCGCGCCCTGTCCCGGCGCTATGCTAGGCCTTTTGCAAAGGGAGAACGGCGAAGCTTGCCGCCAGGCGAGCGACCCTGACTTCTCGCGTCAGTCCCGATGCAGGATTCGGGCCTCGTTATAGCCAGCCTTGCGCGCTGTCTCCAGCGCCGCTCCCGCTTTTGCACGGTTGTCAAAGGGCCCCATGCGCACGAGCCAGAGGCGGGCCGGCTTCTCGACGAAGCCACCGAGTTCCTGCGCGAGCTTGCGGGCATTGGGTTCGACCGAAAAGGCCCCTACCTGCACCACGAAACCGGATGCTGCGGACGCGACAGGGGCTTTCGCAGGAGACGGCGCGACCGGTTCAGGCGCAGCGGGCTTCACCGATGCCGTCGATGAGGGAGCCGTAGCGCTTGTCTCTGGCGTCAGGCCGGGCTCCGTCGCGACCTTGGGCTGCGCAGCGGGCGCCGGAAACGCAGTGGCGAACGACCTGGCACCGCCCTGCCCCATCATCCCGGGCGACAGCTTGGGCGGCGTAGGCGGGGTCGAGGGGGGAGGCAGCAGCGGCGATTGCCCGGCCAGCTTCTTGCGCAGCACTTCGAGAAGGCCCTGGGGCGTATCCATCCGGCGTGGAGCCTCTCCGCCCTGGCGAAGCGCCGCACGCTCGGGTTCGGGAGGATTGACGCGGCGCACCCGGACCGGGGTATCGGAGCCGGGAGAAATGCCCAGTTGCTGCGCCGCCCCGCGCGAAAGTTCGATCAGCCGGGAGTTGGCCATCGGTCCGCGCTCTTCCAGGCGCACGAGGATGGTGTGCCCGCTTTGCAGGTCGGTGACTTCGACATAGCTGGGAAGCGGCAGCGTCTTGTGCGCCGCCGTGATGCCAGAGGTGTCTGCCTGTGCCACCGACGCCACGCCGACCGCATCGTAATTGAGCTGGTCCCGGGGCGTCCAGACGGTCCCGTCGATGGTGAACGGCTCTCCGATCACCATCGGGTAATCGGCCGCGGGGCCGGTCCGCGCGGAATGGGTGTCCTGCGCCTGGACATGCGGAGCAAGGATGCTCCCCGCAAGTCCTCCAAACAGCGCCAGCGTACGCTTAACGGGCAATCTCATCTGCAAGCAATCCGACCGAGAGGGCGTAATAGTTCGAGCAGTTGTACTGCAGGATCACCCGATAATTCCCGGTTAACAGGTAGGCTGGCGTGCCCGGGCCGTCCGGTTGGAACAGCGAGGCGAGCACATCGTCGCCCAGTGCGGATTGTGGCTGAACGCCAAGCGCCTTCCACTGTGAAACCGGCATCCACTGCGAATGGCGAGCATGAACCCGGTCGCAGGTGGGGGCCTCGAGCTTGGTTTCATAGCGTTCGGGCGAGAAACCGGAGGGCACCGATGCGCGCACGCCCCAAGGGCGCCCTGGCCGCCAACCCGCGTCCTGGAAATAGCGCGCAATCGAGGCCAGCGTGTCCGCCGAACTGTTGAAGATGTCGATGGTGCCGTTGCCGTCGCCATCGGTGGCGAGGCGCAGGTAGACGCTGGGCAGGAACTGGGGATTGCCGATGGCCCCGGCCCAGCTTCCCTTCAGCGTGGAGGCCGGCACCCCCCTGTCGATCATCTTCATGAGCGCAATGAGTTCGCCCTCGAACAATTCGCGGCGGCGTCCCTCCCAGGCCAGCGTCGCCAGCGAGCGCGCGGTGTCGAAATTGCCGGTGTAGCCGCCGTAGTTCGTTTCATGCCCCCAGATCGCGAAAAGCACGGACGCCGGGACGCCATAGCGTCGCTCGATCCCCGGCAGGATCGAGGCCAGCCCCTGGTATTTGGCGCGCCCACGCGAAATGATGGAGGAACCCAGATGCCGCGAAAGATAGCCGGACATGGGCGGCGGTGTGTTTGAACGCCCGGGTTGCGCCGTGTCGAGTTCGATCACGCGCGGGTTCGGGGTCAGCCCGCTCAGGGTCCGCGAAATTGTCGCCTCGCTGACACCCTCGCTCCGGGCATGCCGTGCCACGGTCTCCATGTACGCCGGGAAACTCTCCGACTGGGCACAGGCCGTGACACTGGGAAGTGAAGCAAGCGTCACCGTCGCTATGAGAGCGAGGGGGGCAGAGCGAAGGGTGCGGAATCGGAATTTCATTGCCCTTGGTTTTCGCACAAGGCTTTGCGTTTGCAAACCGGCCCACCGCGCCTTCCCACGCAAATTGCCGCATGCCACAAGGCTTTGGTCGTGCAACAGCGCCATCATCAGGCTGCAACGCCAATCTCGCACAATTCCATCTTGCACTCCGCGCACGTTTCTCTATGCGCAGGTCCAGTGCGGACAGGTGGCCGAGTGGTTTAAGGCAGCGGTCTTGAAAACCGCCGTGGGTGCAAGCTCACCGTGGGTTCGAATCCCACCCTGTCCGCCAATTACCGCTCTTCTCATGTCCACCTGAACACCGAAAAGTACAAGGGTTTCATTGGCTTGATGGGTGATTCGCGTCCTTCTGCATCCAACCCCATCCACCTGTGACCGATTGGAAATGTGGGGAAGCCCTCCTCCGCAACGGCTGTAAAGGCAGCCCGGCGTCCAGCCGATCGAAGTCGCGTGCCATGATGCGTTCGCCCAGGAGCTTGAAGCCCGCGCCACCGAAGTGACCGGAAGCCTGGTCGGCGATGTGCCCATGTTTCCACAACTGCGGGAACAGATCCCTCACGATCACGCCATTGCGACCGTTAGCGCCGATGGCGCCTTTGGCACTAGGGCCTGGCCCGAGAGCACGCCGGGCGTTGCAGCCCGCAATGAAATCGCTCGCTCGAGGCGGCAACAGCGCAGTCTGGTCGAGACAAAAATGCATTGCTTCAAGCCGCTGGGAGAACGGATCACAGCGCGCGACCTCGACCGTAATCTTCTGGCTCTGATCAACGAAGCCTGAGCCCAGGCTTGCGGAGCCGTTCTTTCCGAACCTGTTAAGCCAGGGCGTCGTCCATTGCCTCGCACGCCAGTCGCGCCAGCCTCGGGAAGGCTTCGGCGCGGGTAATCGCCTGGGCATTCGCGGCCGTTCCGCGCAGTACGCGTCCCTTGATTCCGTGAAAAATTGCGGCGAGGCGGAACAATTGGAAGGTCATGTAGAAGCGCCAATCGGCAATGTGTTCACGTCCCATGCGGGTGCAATAGGCCTCCACGAAGCTCTTTTCGTCGGGAATGTTGAGTGCGGCGAGATCCGCGCCCCTGAGACCAGCGACGATGTCCGGCGGCATGCGATACATCATCGCGGCATAGGCGAAATCGGCAAGCGGATGCCCGAGCGTTGACAGCTCCCAGTCAAGGACCGCGATCACGCGTGGTTCGGTGGGATGGAAAATCATGTTGTCACAGCGAAAATCGCCGTGGACGAGCGTGGTCTCATCGCCCTCGGGAATGTGGGCGGGCAACCATTCGATGAGCCTGTCCATGTCCGCATTGCGCCCCGCGGCCGGATCGGCGAGATACTGTTTCGACCAGCGTCCGATCTGGCGCGCGAAATAATTGCCGGGCTTGCCGTAATCGCCGAGCCCGAGCCCTTCGTAGTCGACCTGGTGCAGAGCAGCCAAAGTCGCATTCATCGCGTCGAAGTAAAGTGGCCGCTCCTCGCGCGAGACTTCGGGAAACGTCGCGTCCCAGAATATGCGTCCCTCGACGAGGTCCATCACGAAGAACCAGGTCCCGATGACGGTATCGTCGGTGCAAATGCCATGGACGCGGGGGACAGGGAAACCTGTGGGGCCGAGCGCGGCCATGACCCTGGCCTCGCGCTCCACCGCGTGGGCCCCCTTGAGGATCTCGCCGGGAGGCTTGCGGCGCAGCACGTAGCGAGCGTCCGGCGTCGTCAGCTGGTAGGTCGGGTTTGACTGTCCCCCGCGGAACTGCGCGATCGAAAGCGGGCCCGCGTACCCCTCGACGTGCGCGCGCATCCAGGAATCGAGCCGGTCAAGATCAATCTCGTAGCCGGGCCGGACCGGGGTGGTTCCACTGTTGGCGACCGCGATACTGTCGGTCATGCACGCACCTGCCCCGCATCCGCGACCTGCGCCTCACGCCATTCCCGCTTGATCTTCTTGGCGAGCGACCACTTGTGAACTTCGGTCGGACCATCGTAGACGCGGAAGGCGCGTACCTCACGGAAGATCTGTTCGACCACGGTCTTGTCGGTCAGGCCGTTCCCGCCCATGACCTGCACGCAATTGTCCGCGATCCGCATCAGCGCCTCGGACACGGCAACCTTGGCCATCGAGCTTTCCTGCGTGCCGAGCCCGCCTTCGTCGAGCACGCTCGCGCACCATTCGATCATAAGCTGCGCCTGTTTGAGATCGATGCGGTTCTGCGCGAGCAGGAAGCCCACGCCCTCGTGATCGATCAGCGTCTTGCCGAAGGCCTCACGGCGGCAGGCGTAGTCGGTTGCGATTTCCTGTGCGCGGATGCAGCAGCCAAGCCAGCGCATGCAGTGGGAGAGGCGGGCCGGGCTGAGCCTGACCTGTGCATAGCGAAAGCCCTCCCCGGCCTCCCCCAGCATCTGGTCAGCCGGAACACGCAGGTCCTTGATCTCCACGGTCGCGTGCGAACCGGGCATCGAGGTGTCTATGGTATTGGGCACATCGACGATGCGGATGGCCGGATCGGGCAAGTCGACGAGGAACATGCAGGCTCCACCCGCACTGTCGGGATCCTCGGACTTGGCCATGACGATCCCCACCCGCGCCCCGTCGGCGCCGGTGATAAAGGCTTTGCGGCCGTTGATGATCCAATGGTTGCCGTCCTTGCGGCAAGTGGTCTTCATCATCATCGGATCCGATCCGGCTCCGCCCCACTCGGCCGGTTCGGTCATGAAGAAGGCGCTGCGCGCCTCTCCCGAGACCAGCGGCGCGAGGAAGCGCTCCTTGAGATGGGGCGCGGCGACGTGCCCGAGAAGATACATGTTGCCTTCGTCGGGCGCCATCGTGTTGAGCGCAACAGGTCCAAGCGGAGACAGCCCCGAACGGATGAGGACGTAGGCTGTCCCCTCCTGCGTGAGGTGCGCGCCATCCGGCAGAATATGCGGCGTCATCAGGCCTTCGGCCCGTGCGAGGGCGCGCAATTCGCGCACGAGTTCCTCGGTGGGGGCGCCATGGTGGTCACGACGCGGGTCGCTTTCGTAGGGAATGATCGTCGTGCGAACGAAGGCTTCCACCTTCTCGCCGATTGCCCATGCCGGATCGTCCGCCTTCAATGCCATTGTCCTCGAACCCATTTTTCATCTGCCCCGGTGGCCCGGGCGCGTGTCCATGGCGAGGGGATAGACACTCCCGCAAGGGCCTCGCCCCCACCTTTAGGAGGGGGATCCTCGCGAGCGGTCCGACGGAGCTTTCCAAAGATCCAGCGCATCCTTCAAAGAGAGCTCTTGTCCCCTCGCGATGCGCCCTGGCGTCCTCGAGAAACGCGGCGCGGGTGCGGACTGCCACACCTCATCGCGCTCCACGAACACATCCCGCGCCACGTTCGCGGGATGCTCCATCGCCTCGGACAACGTGAGGACCGGCGTCACGCAGGCATCGATTTCCGCAAAGATTGCTTCCCAGTGCGCCCGTGGGGCACGCGCAAAAGCCTGCGCGAGCGCCGTTTCCAGAGCTGGCCAGCGGCTTCGTTCATGCTGGGGATAAAGCGCGACATCAAGGCCCAGTCCCGTCAGCAGCGCGGCATAAAACTGCGGCTCCAGCGCGCCGACGGCCACGTGCCCGCCATCGGCGCAGGCATAGCAACGGTAGAAGGGGGCTCCGCCATCGAGCAGGTTGGCCTGCGGCTGCTCACACCACTGCCCATTTGCAAGCAGGGCGTGGAACAGGCCCATGAGGTGGCTCACACCATCGACAATTGCCGCGTCGAGCACCTGCCCTTCTCCACTCTTGCGGGCATGGAGTATCGCGCTGACGATCCCGAAGGCGAGATAGAGCGCACCTCCCGCATAATCGCCCACGAGGTTGAGCGGGGCCTGCGGACGCCCGTCGCTCCCGCGCAGCGCGTGGAGTGCGCCGGTGAGGGCCAGATAGTTGATGTCGTGCCCGGCCCGCGCATGCAACGGCCCGTTTTGCCCCCATCCCGTCGCGCGCGCATAGACAAGCCGGGGTGCCCGCTCCAGACATATGTCCGGACCGAGGCCCAGGCGCTCCATGACGCCTGGACGCATCCCCTCGATTAGCGCATCGGTGCGCGCCACCAGAGCAAGAACCCCGTCGCGTCCCGCCGCAGACTTGAGATCGAGTTCGACGCTCGTGCGGCCACGGTGCAAGATGGCCGCACCTACGTCGGCATAAGCGCTCTGCCCGCCCGGACGCGTGATCCGCACCACGTCTGCGCCCATGTCGGCCAGGAGCATCCCGCAGAGCGGCACCGGCCCGATCGCGTCGAGCTCAAGGATGCGCAAGCCCTCCAGCGGACCACCGGGACGCATCGCCCCTGCCCCGTCATCGGCCTGTGCGCGGGTGCGAGCGAAGGGATCCGTCATCGAGCCGTCTCCATCTGTTCTCCTTGAATTGCCGAAAGTTGCCGGACGCCTCCTCAGTACCGAATGCGCAGGCCCAGCGTGAAATAGCGCCCAATCACGTCGTAGAGGGATCCATCGTAGGCCTGATTGAAGCCCAGGTTCGTCGAGTTGGTCCGCCCCACGCGAGGCTTCTGATTGAACAGGTTGTTCACGTTGAAAAAGAACTCAGGGTTCCCAAACGTCCCCTCATCGAACGCGTAGCGCAGCGTCGCGTTGGTGTAGAAGACGCTCTTTACGCTGTTGTCATCCACCGTGATCGGCAGGACCACGCGGGTCGTCTTGCCGATGTAACGCTCCTGGACCGAAAGCGAGAGGCCCCCGCTCGAGTAGGTCGCCGAGAGATTGCCCCGCCAGCGCGGCAGGCCCGGCGTTCCCGCCTGCTCGACCGTAGGCGCGCCCGGGTTGGTGAACTGGTAGGTGTCGAGATAGGTGCCGATGGCGCGCAGGCGCAGGAAGCCATCGCCCAGTGCTGTGTCGTAGTTGGCCTCGAAATCGATGCCCGAGACCCGGCCCGACTGGACATTCTGGAGCGGAGCGTTGATTTCGGTCAGCACGCCCGCATCGTCGCGGGTGATCAGGCCGCAGAACAGGGCGTTGCCCGCATCGCACTGGTCGACGACGGTCTGGAAGCCCACCTGTGTGATCGAATCCGACAGCTTGATCCGGTAGTAATCGACCGACATGCCCAGGCCGGGCAGCCAGTCGGGCCGGTAGACCGCGCCGAAAGTCAGGGTCCGGGCCTTCTCGGGGCGAAGCGCGGTGTTGCTGCCCGAGAAGGTGAAGATGTTGAGGAACGTCTGGCCGTTGAAATCCGGATCGCTGATCGTGGTGACCGAGCGCACGATGCCCCCGAACAGTTCGTTGATATTCGGCGCGCGGATGTCCTGCGAAAGGCTGCCGCGCAGGCGGAAGCCATCGAAGACTTCATCCGTAACGCCCACTTTCCAGGTCGTGACGCTGCCGCTGGTGCTGTAGTTGGTGCGCCGGATCGCGGCGTTGAGGCTGAGGTCACGCGCCAGCGGGACGTCGTTCAGGAGCGGCACCTGCACTTCGCCGAAGACCTCCTTGACGTTGTAGGACCCCGCGCTGGAACTGAGGTTGCCCGCACTCCAGCCAAACGACATGCCCGTGGGATCAGCGACCTGATCGAGCGAGACCTTGCGATATTCCGCGCCGAGCGCCGCGCTGATCGGACCGGCCCAGCCTTCGAGGAGCGTTCCGTGCATCGAGGCCGCGGCAACGTCCTGCTTGGTCGTCGCGCGCGCGATCGAGGTGCCGGTGAGGTAGCCGCGCTGGGCCTCACTCAGCGGAATCTCACCGAAGGGATCGGTCGGGACACAACCGTTGTCCGGATCCATGAGGGTGGAGCGGCACACGATCGTTCCGTCCGGTCCGAACACGGCGTCGGTCGCCAGGCGTGAGCGCGCCTGGTAGCGGCTGTTCTCGGCGCCGTAGCGGGTCTTGGAAACACTATGCGTACCATAGACGTCCAGTTCCCAGTTCCCCCAGAGCTTCGCGTTGAGGCCGGTCGAGATGCTGTAGGTATCGCTCTCGAAGAACGTGACGTTGCGCCCGTAGTTGCGGTCGAGTTTGCCGAGCTGGATCGAGGTAAGTCCGTTCTCGTCCATGAGCTGGGCTATCGAGTCCGGAAGGTAAGCGTTGTCGCGCTGGATACGGTAGGCGTTGCCGCCAAGGTTGAAGAAGTAGAGGTTGGGGCTACGTGACTTGGCATGGCCGTAGCTGCCTTCGGCAAAGATCTCGACGCCGTCGAAGATTTCGTACTTCGCATGGGCATAGCCGCTCACGTTCTTCACGTCGGCGCTGAGCGGCTGCGCGTAACGGGCGCCGTCGCCACCCACCTGCAAGGCACCCGAAACCAGACTGCCAGGTGTGTAGGGGATCGGGTTGCCCGCGGCATCGAACTGGATATTGTTGAGGCCCGGCGTGATGATCCGGCCCCCGAAGGTCGCAGTGGTAATGGTCACGTTCTCGCGGAACAGGAGATCGGGCTCACCGGGCTGACCCGAGTTGGGATTGGGCATGGTCGACCATCCAGCCCGAGCATAGTCGCGTTTTTCGCCCTGGAGCAGGTCCTGGCTGTTGTAGTTGACGCTGGCCACGATGTGCCCTCGCGAGCCGAGGTTCGCGCCTCCTGCAATCTCAAAGGCCCGTGCGGCGGCGTCGCCGTAAGTCGAGAGGCTCTGGCGGGCCTCGGCCGTCAGGCCCTGGTAGTCGGTGTCGATGATGTAGTTGACCACGCCCGCGATCGCGTCCGAACCGTAGGCCGACGAGGCACCACCGGTCACGATGTCGACACGCTTGACCAGTGATTGCGGAAACACGCCCGCGTCAACCAGTCCTGAACCACCGAAGATCGCCGGTCGACGCCCATTGAGAAGGGTGAGCGTGCGGTTGGCTCCCAGGTTGCGCAAGTTCGGCGTGTTCTGCGTGCTCGGACCACCGCCAATGGTGGGATTGGGCGTGGCCGGAGAGCCCGAAGCCGTCAGCTGCGGCAACTGGCGCAACGCCTCGTTCAGGTTCGGTGCGGCGTCCTTGAGCTGGGCGGAGCTGAGCACGGTGACGGGCGTGGGGGCCTGTTCACCGTTGGTGATCGCGCGCGAACCGGTGACGATGATTTCCTCGGCCTCCTTGGGCGCAATCGTTTGCTCCGGTGCAGGCGCCGAAGCTGGTGGCACCTCTTGTCGGGCCAGAGCTACTCCCGGAACGATGCAGGCCGCAGACGCGAGCAGACAGGTGTAAAGTCGCATTTCAGGTCTCCCCAGATCGTAATGTTATTTTTGATTTCCGGAAATTGTCGTCCGGTCGCTTTGGTTGCCCCCCCCTCTTTGAGGTGGGGCCTGAAAATTCCGGTACGGCGCGGATCCCCGCGCCCGGATCACCCTGGAACTTCCCCTGGACGCCCTTTGGCCGCCCAGAAGCACAGGCTGGAGGCGAGGCTGACGATGGTGACCGCGATGAGCGCCCAGCGCAGCCCTTGCGCCTCGCCCATCGACTGGGCCAGCCAATCGCTGATGAGGCCGATCGAAAGCGGTCCGAAACCCAGCCCCAGCGCGTTGAGAAGAAAGAGGAAGATGGCAAGCACCGTGGCCCGCGAACGGGCGTGCGTCATGCGCTGCACGGCGGCGTAGATCGGCCCGTACCACATGCTCTTGAGCGCGACGGGCACAACCAGCAACGCCAACGAAAAGCCTGCCGATGGCAAGACCAAGGTCGCGATGTAGAGTGGGGCCGCCAGCGCGCTGCCCAGCGCGGGAACCCACAGATAGGCGTGGGGCGAGCGCCAGCGGTCGCCCAGTTGCCCGCCCAGAATGGTCCCGATAGCCCCTCCCAGACCGAAGGCGATGCCAAGACCGATGCCAAGGACCGTCGTCGGCCCGGCAAGACCCAACGCCTTGGCAAGGTCGTCCAGCTGGTCCGCATGGTTGCGCAGAAAAAACGAGGCGTAGAACGTCTGCTGGCCATAGCCCACGAAGGTGGTCAGCGCGGCACCCGCCGCGATCCACCAGAACGCGGTGTTGCGCCGCAGGCTGGCGGCCACTTCGCCCAGCGAGGGAACCGTGTCTTGACTGCGCACGGCTTTGCTCGCCTCGGCATCCGCCCTGCCACGCGGGTCACGCAGGAGCATCCGGATCAGGATCGCGAGCAGGATGCCCGGAGGCCCGACGATCCAGAACGCCCAGCGCCAGCCCAGCGCATCGACCACGAAACCGCCCAGCACCATCCCCAGAAGAGCTCCCATCGGCACGCCCAGGTTGTAGAGCGCAAGCGCGCGGGATTGGTAGGCACGCGGCGTGGCGTCCGCGATCATCGACATCGCCGGAGGACTGCCACCGGCTTCGCCAAGGCCAACCCCGATGCGCGCCGCGAAAACCTCGATGAAATTACGGCCCAAGCCAAACAGCGCGGTGCACCCACTCCAGACCATGAGCGCGGCGGTGATGATGTTCACCCGATCGGTACGTTCGGCAAGGCGCGCGACGGGCAGGCCCAGCGTCGTGTAGAGAAGCGCGAAGCCCAGTCCACTCATCGCCCCGATCTGCCAGTCGGCTAGATCGAGGTCCGTTTTCATGTGCTCGGCCACGATGTTCACGATCTGACGATCAAGGTAGCTGAATGCGTATGTCAGGAACATCATCCCGACCAACAGGTAAGGCACGCCCGCTGAAGGCCGATCGCCTGAGTCCGCGTGCCCGGTGGAAAGGGAAGCGTTCATAGGGTCGTCTCCGCTTGGGTGCAGGAAAAGCTGGCAGCCTGGTCAATCGGACCGCCTCGATAGTGCGCATGGGCGGGATAGGCGCAGAGCGGACGTGTGTAGGTTCCGCCGAGTCCGTTTCTCGCACCTGGAGCAAGGGGGGAGGCTTCGTTGGCTTCCTCGCCAGGCACATGCCCGCGCGCCACGATCGCTTCCGGCGCCTTGTCTTCTTCGACCCACTTCACCAGTGCGCCGAGCAGATCCGCTTTCTCGGGGCCGGGACCTCCGCCGCAATGGCCGACCCCGGGGGCAACGAAGAAGCGCGCGAAGTTGCCGCGCTGCGTTCCGTAGCGCTTCCCCAGGCGGTCAACGTAGCCCTGCGTCTGATAGAGCGAGTGGGTGGCGTCGGCCGCGCCGGCCCACAGGAGCAACTTGCCCGCGTGTGCACGGAAGGCATCGAGGTCCGGCGTGTCGTTGATCATGGCGATGCCCGCGGCATCGTCGGGATTGCCGCTCTGCGCCGGCCAGGCCCGGACCGGATCGGCCGGGCTCCTGGCATAAGGATAGCCCAGCGCGATCGCGGCCCCCTGCTTCAACGCGAAGGGCCGGGCCGGATCGTGCCAGACCATGCGCAGCATGTTCGAGGAAAAGTGCAACCGGATCGAATCGGATTTTAGCTTCGCGTAATCACCCAGCCACCAGGCCCGAAAGCCCGCGCGGCGCGCGGTGATTCCAGTGTCCCAGGGATAGCCCGGATAAAGCTGATCACCCGACGCGTTGCGTACCGGCGCGTGCAAGGTGCGCAGGGCGGTCACTTGGCCAGGGAGAAGGCAGCTCGCCTCTTTTTCCCCTGGGCAGGTCACGGTGCGAAGCTGGGCGACGACACGATGTTCACTGCATTGCCGGTAGTTGGAGACAAGTCCATCGACGAGGCCGTCCGCGCCATCGCAGGCCCGCGCGATGGCGTTCGCGGCCAGCAGGAGATCGCCATCCGAAAAGACCTTGTGGATGGCGGGTTGTCCGTCGGGATCGAGCAACCCGCGGGCGCGAGCCTCCTTCGCCAGCGCTTGCAGGCCGTGGACCGAGGACAACGACTGCATGGGCTGCAGGAACTGTGGAGCCCCGGCAAGGACGCCATCGAAGTGGTCGGGGAAGCGTTGCGCCATCAGGAGCGCCTCGCGCCCTCCTTCCGAACAGCCGACAAAATAGCTATGCATCGGCGCGCCATAGAACTGCGCGGACAGCGATTTCCCGACGCGCGCGACCATGTCGTACGCGTTGAAGAAGTGATCGCGCCGGGCCTGTGGATCGCGCCCGAAGGCGGCCGATCCCCCCGCTTCGGGATCGGCGTTCGCCGCGTTGTGCCCACCGTCGGTATCAATCACCGCGAAGCCGCGAAGGAGCGGCGTGGTGTCCGAGGCAAAGACGTGATCGAGCGCTGTGGGAGTTGCTCCGTTGGAACCGCCACCGCCCAGTTGCACGAAGCGGCCGTTCCAAGCCCCCCCGACCGGCAGGCGCAGGACGAAGGCAATCGCATAGTCCCGCCCGTCCACAGGGCTGGTACGGGGATTGATCCGGCCTGCGATCCGGCAATGGCGGGGAAGCGCCTGCCCTTCCCATTCTCCGGTCTCGATGCGCGGTGCCTCAAAATCGACAGGCACGCCGAGTTCGCGGGACAGCAGGTTCCGCGCAAGGGCTGAGCATCGGGCGCCCTCGTCTCCGGCTCCCGCCCAGGCGACCTCGACACGGCCCGGAGTGCCGTACGCCAGCGGCGCTCCGGCGCACGCCAGCCAGACGCACGTGCGAACCAATGAACAGGCTCTCATGGCCCCTCCCCGATGTTCTTGCTTTTTTGTTGGCTGAAGTCTGGCCCGGTTCTCGAGGCCATCCCCCATCCCAAAGCAGGGGGACGGCGATTCCGATGAAATTTTGTTGAGAAGGCTCCTGATCAGAGCGAGGAGACCAGATGTCCCCCGTCGACGCAGATATCCGCACCGGTCAGGTAGGAACCGGCGTCCGATGCGAGCAGAAGCAGTGGGCCGTCCAACTCTTCGGCTCTGCCCAGACGGCGCTGCGGCACGCGCCGGATCAGCGCGGTGCCCGCCTCACTGGCAAAGAAGTCCGCATTGAGATCGGTCTCGATATATCCCGGGCAAAGCGCGTTTACGCGAATGCCGTGGCGCGCCCATTCGAGCGCGAGGCTGCGGGTAAGCTGCACCACCCCGGCCTTGGCCGTCGCGTAGGCGGACAAGCTGCCCGCCACGCGGTGGCCGAGGATCGAGGCGATGTTGACGATCGCCCCACCGCGTCCCGAGGCTCGCATCCCCTGCGCGGCGCAGCGGGCGACAAGGAAGACACCGGTGAGATCGGTTGAGAGAACCCGATTCCAGTCGTCGAGCGAAGTCTCCAGCGCGGGCGAGGTGATCGTCACGCCCGCGTTATTGATGACGATGTCGAAGTCCGAGCCTACGAGCGCGGCCATGACCGAACTCTCGTCGCACACATCGAGCACAACGCGCGAGGCCACATGCCCCGCTCCTCTCAGTTCGGCGACCAGGGCATCAAGGGGCTCCGTCCGGCGCGCACCAACGACGACCTCGGCCCCGGCTCGAGCCAGAACCCCGGCGAAATGACGCCCCAAACCGGACGATGCTCCCGTCACCAGCGCGCGCTTGCCTTGCAGCGAGAGGATGTCGCTCATGCGTCTTCCCCCGCCAGGACAGGGCGGACCTGACGGACCCGTTCGGCTTCGGTGCGGACGGCTTCGATTGCCGCAGGATCGGGATGGAAGCGCGGGCCAGCCCGGTCGGCAAAGCGGGTGCAATCGGCCACGAAGGCGTCGACCCCGACGGTCGAGATGAGCGAAAGCGCGCCGCCCGTCCAGGCCGGAAAACCGATCCCGAGCACGGAGCCGAGGTCTGCGCTCGCCTCGTCGTCAATCACCCCTTCAGCCAGGCATCGAGCGCTCTCAAGCGCCTGAATGTAGAGCAAGCGCTTGGCGACATCGTCTGCGGCAGGCTGGCTCTCGGCCAGCGGGAACAGATCGGCGAGCCCTTCCCACAGATGCTTACCCTCGTCGGTAAAGGTATAGAATCCGCCACCCGTCTTGCGGCCAAGACGTCCCCTTGCGTTCATTGCCTCGACCACCGGCTCGGCATGGGCCCGCAGGAACCGCGCATCGAGGCCGTCGCGCTGGGCCTGTTCGATCACCCGCTTCTGGAGGTCGAGCGAAACCTCGTCGGTCACTGCCAGCGGTGGTGCGGGGAAGCCCGCCTCGCGCGCGGCGTTCTCGATGAGTGCGGGCGACACGCCTTCGCGCAGCATCGCCATCGCCTCGTCGATATACGTGCAGAACACGCGGCTCGTATAAAAGCCAGGGCTGTCATGAACGAGGATCGGCGTCTTGCGCAGGCGCCCCGCCAGCGCGAAAGCATCGGCCATCGTCGCCGGAGAGGTCTCGGGCCCGGCGATGATCTCCACCAGTGGCATGCGCTCGACCGGTGAAAAGAAGTGCATGCCGATAAAGCGGTAGGGGTCGGGCAACCCTTGCGCAAGGCTGCCGATCGAAAGGGTCGACGTATTGGACGCCAGCACGCCGCCCGGGGCGAGCCCGGCTAGCGCGTCCTTGTAAACCGCGCCCTTGATGTCCCGATCCTCGAAAACCGCCTCGATGATGAGGTCTGTGCCCGAAAGACCAGCCGGATCGGCGGTCGGACGAATCCGTGCGACGATTTCGCGGGCAGATTCTTCGCTGCGCTGTCCGCGCTCGACCTCTTTCGCGCGCAGCCTGGCTGCGTGGTCCTGCGCGCGCTGGGCGGCTTCAGCGCTCGTGTCGAGGAGCACGACGTCGATCCCGGCGCCGGCCGCCACGTTGGCGATGCCAGCTCCCATCATGCCTGCGCCGATCACGCCAAGACGGCCAACCTCCAGCGGTTCGTGCCCCGACGCGGCCAGATCCCGCTTGCGGGCCCGGTTCTGGCGCAGGAAGGCGCGCACGAGGTTGCCCGAAACCTTCCCACCGATCAGCGTGCCGAAATACTTGGCTTCGATCTTCAGCCCGACGTCCATCGCCACCTGGGTGCCCTCGTAGACCGCCGAGAGGATCGCGATTGGGGCGGGATAGCGCCCCTGGCGCGCCCGCAACTGGCTGGCCCGGGCCTGGAAACTGCGGGCGGCGTGCGGCGCCAGAGGACCCGCGCCTCCCGGGATCTGGTAGCCCTTGACGTCCCAGGGCTGCACTCCGGCCGGCCCAGCAAGGAGCCATTCGCGCGCGCGGGCGAGAAGCGCCTCCTCGCTGTCCTCCAGGTCTTCGACGATCCCCGTCGCATGGGCTTTCGCAGGATCGAGGCGCCTTCCCTCGAGAAGGAGAGGCAGCGCCTTCTCGATGCCGAGCATGCGGGCGAGGCGCTGGGTGCCGCCGGCACCGGGCAGAAGGCCCAGCGTCACTTCGGGTAATCCGATCGCAATGTCCGCGCGGGCCAGCAGGACGCGCCGGTGGCAGGCCAGCGCCAGTTCGAGCCCACCGCCGAGCGCCAGCCCGTTGATCGCGGCGACGACCGGCTTGCCGCAGGTCTCCAGCTTGCGCAGCACGCTGCCGTTGGCAATTGCCCAGGCGGCGCCTTGTGCCGGTGTCAGCCCACCGGCCTGCATGTCGAGGATCTGCTCGACATCGGCGCCCGCCATGAAACCTGAGGCCTTGCCCGAGGTGAGGATCACGCCGCGCACGGCCGGGTTGGCAGCCACGTCGTCGATGGCCCGGTCTAGATCTTCGAAGAACTCAGGCGTCAGCACGTTGAACGCGTGGCCCGGAACATCGACCTGCCAGAGCGCGATGCCCGCCTCGTCGAGAGAGGTGTGGATCGTGGTCATGATTTCAGCTTTCCTTTCAGACCCGCTCGACGATCGTGGCGATGGCCATTCCGGCCGCCGCGCACAGCGTGACGAGAGCAGTGTTGAGATCGCGGCGCTCCAGTTCGTCGATGACCGTGCCCAGAATCATCGCGCCCGTGGCGCCCAGCGGATGGCCCATGGCGATGGCTCCTCCGGCCACATTGACCCGGTCGGGTTCGATGCCCATTTCGCGCATGTAGCGCAGCACGACGCTGGCGAAGGCCTCGTTGACCTCAAACAGATCGATGTCCGAAATCTCCATCCCGGCCCGGGCCAGCGCCTTGCGCGAGACCGGCCCCGGTCCGGTCAGCATGATCGCAGGTTCGGTGCCGATGGTCGCGAAGGCGCGGATGCGCGCGCGCGGCTTGAGGCCGCTGGCCGCGGCGAAATCGGCGTTGCCCACCAGGACGGCCGCGGCGCCATCGACGATGCCGCTCGAATTGCCCGCCGTGTGGAGATGGGCGATGGTCTCGATCTCGGGATAACGCTGGAGCATGATCGCATCGAGCCCGTCACGTTTGCCCATGCCGGCGAAGACGGGAGCCAGCTTGCCAAGGTCGGCAAGCGTGGTGCCCGCCCGGACGTGTTCGTCGCGCGCCAGCACGACCTCGCCTAGGACATCGCGCACGGGCAGGATCGAACGATCGAACCAGCCATTTTCCCAGGCATGCGCGGCGCGGGTCTGGCTCTCGATCGCGTAAGTATCGAGCGTCTCCCGGCTGAACCCTTCCATCGTCGCGATGGTGTCCGCGCCGATGCCCTGGGGGATATACCAACTGCCCCAGTTCGCGCTCGGATCGCTATAGCAGGCACCGCCATCGCCGAAGATAGGCACGCGGCTCATCGATTCGACGCCGCCAGCCACGACCGCCATGCCGTCGCCTGCGATGACCTTGGCTGCGGCAAGGTTCACCGATTCCAGCGCGGAAGCGCAGAAACGGTTGACCTGGATTCCGGTGACCCGCTCGTCGTACCCGGCGAGCAGTGCGGCGATGCGGGGCATATCGCAGCCCTGTTCACCGACCGGCGTAACGATGCCCATGATCACGTCCTCGACCAGCGCCGTATCGAGATCGCTACGTGCGCTCAGCCCCGCGAGGACCTGCCGCGCCAGTTCGATCGGCGTGATCTCGTTCAGGCCGCCGCCCGGACGGCCCTTGCCGCGCGGCGTGCGCAGGTGATCGTAGATGAAGGCCTCTGCCATGAAAAATTCCTCGCTTGAATGTCAGCTGGTGGCGCCGGGAACGGCAGCCTCGCGCCACTGAGTGTATTCGATGCGCAGTTCGCGCTTGAGCACCTTGCCCAGCGCGTTGCGCGGCAGATCCGTGCGCAACAGGAGATGGGACAGGCGCTGGTGCTTGCCGAGCCGCGCGTTGGCCCAGATGCGCAGTTCCTCGGCCTCAATAGCCGCGCCGGGATGGAGAACGACCAGCCCCAGCGGGGTCTCGTCCCATTTCGGGTGGGCGATGCCGATCACGCAAACGTCCGCGACAGCCGGATGGCTGCACAGCACGCCCTCCAGATCCGCGGGATAGATGTTCAGCCCGCCCGAGATGATCATGTCCTTCTTCCGGTCGAGGATATAGAGGAAGCCCTCTTCGTCGAGTTGCCCGACATCGCCCGAACGCACGAAGCTGCGCCCGCCCGCATCGCGCCAGATCGCCGCACGCGTGGCGTCTTCGCGCCCCGCGTATTCGCGCAGGAGCCCCGGCCCGCGGGTTGCAATCTCGCCCGGTTCGCCTGGCCCGCAGATACGCCCTTCGTCGAGAATGACCAGTTCCTGCCCCATCAGCGGCTTGCCCACCGACGTCGGCTTGGCCGCCTGATCCTCGGGGCGCAGCAATGTCGATCCGCCTTCGGTAAAGCCGTAAAGTTCATAGAAACGGCGGCCGATGAGGCCGATCAGCCGCTTCTTTTCCTCAGGTCGCAGCGGGGATCCCGCCGAGAGCAGCACGCGCAGATCGGGGAATGCGCGCCCATCCAGACGTCCCTCGTCAAGCAGGGCGCGCAACTGGCTGGGCACGGCGAACGTGTGGGTTATTCCCTCGGCCTCAAGCGCGTCTACATAGCGTTGCGCATCGTAGCGGGCATGGATGTGGAGCGTACCGCCGACAAGCAGCGTGGGCATGACCACGAGCCAGGTCCCGGCGGTATAGAGCGCGGTCGTCACCAGTCCCCTTGCGCCGGGCGCGTAGCCCATCTCGAATCCGTTGGAGAGCGCGAAATAGGTGCGAGCGCCGTGCAGGTGGACCACCCCTTTCGGCGCGCCGGTGGTGCCCGAACTGTACATGATCGAAAAAACGTCATGGGCACCCAGCACAACTGGCGGCTCGGCCTCGTCGACACCTGCGCTGAACTCTGCAAAGTCGCGCCAGCCTCCATGCGCCCCTTCGGGCTCAGCGAAGTCGAGACCCACGAATCCGCCAGATACTACCGCCGTCAGCTGTGGCCTGACGGCATCGACGAGATGGCGTAAGTCCGCGGTGCAAAGGACATGGCTGGCGCCGCAATCGTTGAGGATCGTTGCCACCTGATCGGCCGCCAGCATCGAGGAAATCGGCACCATAGCTGCGCCCGACTTGACGGTACCGAACATCGCCACGCACGCCGCAACGGACGAGGAGGCCAGCACCGCGACCCGGTCACCCTTGCCCACACCGCTGGCAAGAAGGGCGTTGGCGAGACGGTTCATCCGGGCGTTGAAGTCGCCCCAGGATACCACCTCCCCGGCGCATACGAGCGCAGGGGAGGCCGGGCGATTGCGCGCGTGACTCGCCCAGATCTCGGGTAGAACGGTATCCGCAATATCAAATGACGTCATTGGCCTGACTCTCCCATCTGGTTCGGGAGCCCGTTTCTTGCAGGTCACCCGGCGGAACCGTGTCCGGTCCCTTTTGCGCGTGCATCCCGGTCAGGGAAGCGTGCATTCGAAACTTGCCGCAGCTTGCGGATCGCCCGATCCGAGATAGCGTGGGTAGGCGGGATAGCGGCACAGCGGGCGGCTGCGCCCGCTGGTTTCGGACGCGCCATCGGTGCCGATCGGGTCCTGTGGGGCGATGCCCTGTTCGACCCAACGATCAAGCGCGCCCAGGGCATCCCACTTGAGCGTGAACGAGCCATGTCCATGACCGAATCCCGGCACGAGGTAGTAGCGCACGAAGTTGTCCAGACTGGTGCCATAACGGCCCTCGAGACTCTGGAAATAGGCGCTGGTCTCGGCGGGGGGCACGGCCATGTCGGTGCTGCCCTGCACCAGCATCAGCTTGCCCTTTCGGGTACCCTTCGCATCCTTTCCATCTGGGCCCCGGAAGGCGTCGATGTCGGGGTTCTTCGCATCCCAGATCCTGGAAAGCTCCTGGATCCGTTGCGACCAGCGGGCCTCGTCGAAATCCTCCACGCGGGCAGCGGGATCACGGGTAATGAAGTAGCGGATGACGCCGGAATTGAAGCCGTAGTAGGCCGTCTTCGTCCCGTCCTTGCCGCTCTGGTCCATGTAGAAGCCGCCGAGATCGCCGCCCTCGAAAACCGGGAACGGCCCCATTTGGGCGATCCCCTGGGCGAAGGCATAATCGAAGTGAACGGGGTTTGCCGCCACGCGCAGCGCCTCGATCTGGCCCGACGAAAGGCAGGGCGCGCCCTCTGCCCCGCCTTCCGGGCACAGCAACCCGGTCACGTCAAACGCCTTGGCGCACGCCTTCGTATTCCCCACGATGCCGTCCTCGAGCCCGTCAAGGCCGTCGCAACTGCGCAGCACCGCACCTTTGAGGAGGGCCTGCTGCGCGCTGTCGAGCGCGTGGCCGGGGCTGCCGTAAGCCGCCTGCCACAGCCGCTGCCAGACAGGCGTCAGCAACTGCGCGGGGTAATAGGCGACGATCCCATCGTAGTCCGATCCGTACCGCTGCGCGGCGACGAGGGCCTCGTGCCCGCCCTTCGAGCCGCCGATGAAATAGGTTCGTGCTGGTGCCTTGCCATAATAGAGCTCGGCAACCGCGCGGGCCGCATCGCGCGCGCGCTTGACGCTCTCGCCCAGGTAGTTGCGCATCGCGGTCTCGTTCATGCCGAAACTACCGTCGAAACCCGAAGCCCCGGTATGGCCCCCGTCGCTTCCATAGGTCAGATAGCCTGCAGCAAGCGGGGCCGCGTCTTCGGGACCGTTGGCGATGGCCCCTTGCGCGCCGACCAGTGTTCCATCGAAACCGCCGCCGCCGAACTGCACGGCCTTGCCGTTCCAGCCCTCGGGCAGATTGACGCGGAAACGCACAGGCGGATCGCCATCTCGGACCGAAACGACGGCGCCGGTTACTTCGCAGAACGGCCGGGTGCCCTCTTCGATGCGGCGCGCTTCCACGATCTTAATTCCGCGCGAGGGCAGCGCGATGGCCTGCGCTCCAGGCGCGCGATCCCGCAGGGATGCGCAATCCGAGACGGTATGATCCGACGGCGCCCCCCTGCCCAGCGCGACGCCGTCATCCGTCGCCGAAGGCGCGGACGTTGCGCAGCCTGCCAGTGCACCTACTGCGAACAGAGCCGGCAGGCCTCGCGCCATGACAGGCAGAGGCCGCGCCAGATTCGCGGACCTGGGAAGGTTGCGCATCATGTGCCTCACGCCGATGCCCGGCGGCGGACGATGGTGCGCGGTACGGTGTATTCCACTAGCCCTTCGCGCCCGCCCTCGGTGCCGACACCCGACTGCTTCCACCCGCCGAACGAGGCGAAGGGGGAAAGGTACTGCGTCTCGTTGATCCATACCGTACCGCTCTGGATCCGCGCGGCAACTGCCGCGGCGGCCTCCTCGTCGGTGCCCCATATCGAACAGCCAAGGCCGTATTCACTGGCGTTGGCGCGCGCGATTGCCTCCTCGACATCCTCGTAGACGAGGATTGGCAGAACCGGGCCGAACTGCTCTTCCTGGACGATCCGAGCCTCTTCGGGCGGGTTGTCGATCAGCGTCACGGGAACGAAATAGCCGTTGGCCGGGACGTCGCCGGCCGCCTCGAACAGAAAGCTATGCCCTTGCGCCCGGCTGTCCTCGAGTAGGTCCCGGACCCGATCGAACTGCGGCTTGTTGTTGAGCGGGCCGAGCCCTACGCCCTGCTCGGTGCCATCGCCGAGACGCACCGTCCCGGCATAGGCAACGAGGGCCTCCTTGAGGCGCGCGTAGACGCTGCGGTGGACGTAAAGGCGCTTGGTGGCGATGCAGATCTGTCCGTTGTTGCGAAACGCGGCCCAGAACAGGTCCGGGGCGATGCGTTCGACATCGGCATCGGGCAGGACGATTGCGGCATCGTTCCCACCCAGTTCGAGCGTCACGCGCTTAAGCGTCGCGGCGGAGGAACCCATCACCCGTCGTCCCGTCGCCGTGGAGCCGGTAAAGCTGATCTTGTCGACCCCCGGATGCGCGGTCATGGCCGGACCGAGGCGGTCCTCGCCGCAAATCACGTTGAGCACCCCGTCGGGCAGTATCCCGCGCGACAACTCGGCCATGCGCAAGGTCGTGAGAGGCGTAAAGGGCGAGGGCTTGAGCACCATCGTATTGCCCGTGACGAGGGCCGGACCGATCTTGAACATCGCCAGGAGAAGTGGGAAATTCCACGGCACGATCGCGCCGACCACTCCGAGTGGCACGCGCTGGGTCACACTGAGGCGGGTTTCGTTGTCCTCGTTGACTTCTTCGGGCAGGTCGAGCGCGCAGACCCCCTTGAGCCAGCCCGCGCAGCCCATGACCTCGCGCTCTGCCTCGTGGAGAGGCTTGCCCTGTTCCTGTGTGAGCAATCGCGCCAGCGGCGCGGTCTGGGCAAGAATCGCTTCGGCAAAAGCTACCAGACGGGCACGACGTTCGTTCAGGTCGAGCGCCGACCAGGCGGGGAAGGCGGCACGTGCAGCGGCGATGGCCTCGTCGAGCTGTTCGTCGCTGCAATCGGGCACCCGGGCGATTTCTTCGCCGGTCGCGGGGTTCGTCACCCCGCAAGTGCCCTGCCCCGTTGCCACGCGCTTCCCGTCGATCAGCATCGCGTAGTCGCTTTCCGAATTCATGGTCCTCGCCCTTTTCTTCGCGTTTCCCGTGTTTAAGCCTCCTCCCATCCCGGCATGCCCCCTCCCAAAGGAGGGGCAAGCGCAGCAAGTGAAACGATAGGCCTTTTCGTCAGCAAGATGGGGCATGCATGCCCGACACCAAGGAGAGGTTCATGGAAACGCGCGCAGCGGTGCTCGAAAGAGCAGGTGACGAATTCGTCCTTCAGGACGTGATGGTGGAAGAGCCACGCGCCGACGAGGTCGTGGTCAGGATCGAGGGCGTGGGACTGTGCCACTCGGACATCGTCTTCGCCGAAGGTCACAGGCCTTACCCCATGCCCGCCGTGCTCGGCCACGAAGGTGCCGGAATCGTCGTTTCCATCGGCAGCGAGGTCACCGATTTCGCTCCCGGCGACGCCGTGATCCTGGGCTTCTCGAGCTGCGAGGCCTGCCCCCGCTGCGACGAAGGCCTGCCCGGTTACTGCGCGGATTTTGCCCCGCTCAACTTCATTGGCTCGCGGCGCGACGGGACCACGGCCTACCGGCGAGGGGATACCAAGGTCGCCTCGCACTTCTTCGGCCAATCCTCGTTCGCGCGCCACGCGGTCACGCGTGCGGGTAACCTTGTAAAGGTACCCGAAACATCACTCGACCTGTCGCTCCTTGGTCCGCTGGGCTGCGGAATCCAGACCGGTGCAGGCGCAGTCATGCGCGCGTTGGCGTGCGCAGCGGGTTCAAGCCTCGTCGTCGTGGGCGGCGGTTCGGTCGGGCTCTCAGCGCTGATGGCGGGATCGGTGCAGGGCTGCGCGACGATCATCCTGGTCGAACCGATGGCAGAGCGCCGCGCGCTCGCAATGGAACTGGGGGCCAGCGCGACCATCGACCCGCTTGCGGGGCCCCTCACCGAGCAGATCCTCGCACTCCTGCCGGGCGGCGCCGACTACATCGTGGATACCACCGGCCGTCCCGACGTGGCCACAGGCGCGCTCGATTCGCTTGCCGTGCACGGCACGCTGGCGCTTCTGGGGGTTCCTCACGATGCCGCTGCGACCATCCCCCTGCCGCTCTCGCGCACAATGCTGCGCGGGCACCGCGTGATCGGCGTGGTCGAAGGCGACAGTGACCAGAAGACCTTCATCCCAGAACTGATCGCACTGCGCGAGGCGGGACGCTTTCCCTTTGATCGACTGATCCGCACTTTCCCCCTGTCACAGATCAATGAGGCGATCGCCGCACAGGCCCGAGGTGAATGTATCAAGGTCGTGCTGCTGCCCGATGCCGATGGCGCCGAAGAAAGTTGACGCGATGAAACTCTTCCATTCCAATTTCACCCGCTCCTTCCGCGCCCTCTGGGCGCTGGAGGAAGTGGGCGTGGCATACGAGCTGGTCACGATGCCCTTCCCGCCCCGCGCGACGACGCCTTCCTTCAAGGAGGAAAATCCGCTGGGCACAATCCCACTGCTGGTGGACGGTGCGACACGGATGACCGAATCCGCGGCGATCTGCCAATATCTGGCCGAGCGGCATCCCGACGCGGGACTGGCCGTGGCGCCGCATGACCCGCGCTATGGAGACTATCTCAACGCACTCCACCACGGCGAGGCAACGCTCACCTTCCCCCAGGCCGTCTACCTTCGCTATTCGCGCTTCGAACCGGCCGAGCGCCGCCTCCCACAGGCCGCCGAAGACTACCGCCTGTTCTTCCGCTCGCGCCTGCGCTGGCTCGATGGACAGTTGCAGCGCGGAGCCCATGCTGCCGGTGCGGATTTCACGATTGCCGACATCTCGACGAGGTCCTTAGCCCTGCCCAGGTTGACTATCTTGAGCGGTTGACCGCACGGGACGCCTTCCAGCGCGCACTGGCCCGCCAGGAAACCGAATAACCCACCACCCCTGTTCCGGCTTCACGTCGCGAGCCGGCACAGAACGGCAGAACGAAGGCCGCAGCTGAGTAGCTCCGGCCTTCGTTCTGTGCGTCACAGCCCTGCCGGGCGTGCGCGCGGTTCAGACAAACGCGAACGTGTTGATCTCATCCTCGCAGGTGACGCGGATCGTGCGCCCGAGGGGATCGCTTTCGTGGGCCACGTGCGCTGCGTCGCGCCGGTCGGTGGGGCTACGCGCGATAAGGCGTGCGCCCTCCGCAGTCCGCGCAACGACGACGGCATAGGCAGGACCTTCGCGATCGTGCTGAACCGTATAGGTTTCGACCTGCGCGTCACCGGCGTAGGTTTCCAAGGGGACGAGCCCAGGCACCGCATCGAGGTCCGCCTGGAGCGCCCTGCTATCCTGCGCCAGCCACCCGCGCGGTTCGGTGCTGTAGATCCCGGCGCTGTACTTGGACAGGTAACCGCCGTTCGCACCGACAAGCGCGGCACAGCCGGGCGCGCGGCGTGCGAAGGCCACGGCTTCGGCAATCGCGTGCAGCGAATAGCCGTTGCCCGGCCCCCCGAAGAACGGCAGCCCCCCGGTCAAAGTGAGCCCGCGAGGGTCGTCGGGGGCAAGGCCCAGCCCGTCGAGAGCGGCGTTGGACACGGCGATCGGGAAGCAGCTGTAGAAATCGAAGCCCGCCACCTCCCCGACTGCAATTCCCGCCTGCGCGAGCGCAGTGCGGCAGGCCGCAACGGCCGAGGGGGCCGCGCCCATGTCGGGACGGCTCAACAGGGATTTTTCCACCCCGCGGGCATGGCCGTGAAGATAGACCATCGCCTCCTCGCGCACGCCCATTGCACGCGCGGTGCCGCGCGAAGCCAAGAGCAGCGCCGCCCCCTGATTGACGAGATCGCGAGCCACGAGTTGCAGCGTGTAGGGATCGGCGATCCAGCGGTTGTGCGCGTGCGCTTCGCCAAGGCGGGCGGCATCGACATGGCCGACGACCGCTGCGGAATACGGATTCGCGCGCGCAACCGGGACGAACGGGGCAAAGAGCCCGGCCATCGCTGTGGCATAGTCCCCCCGGCTCTCCCCGCGCGCCGCGCGCCGCGCGTTCTCGGCAAGGGCGTAGGCAAGCGTCGGGCTCGCCACACCATGACGCGCGGCCAGCGGATCGCGCCAGCCTTCAAGCCCCGCGCCGCGATCCTCCACCTCCCCTTCCGGAGCCTCCGTAAAGTCGAGCTGCGCCCCGGTCTTCCGGGCATGTCGCGCGGTCGAGATGGCCTCTCCCCCCGCGAGCAGAACGAGATCGGCCCGCCCCCCCGCGATTTCCGCGCAGAATTCGCCGACGAGGTCCTGGGGCGTGTTGCCGCCCGCCTTTTCCCAAACCGCCCGCGCCGGGTTCGCTCCGAGGCGCTGGGCAACCGAGCGCGGATAATTCGACGACTTGCCGAAGGGGGCCGGCAGGCCGAGCGTATCCTCGAAGGTGCGCGTGGTCGCGATCACATCAAGGCGCGCCGCGAGCGCCGGGTCGAGACCGGCATCCGCAAAGGCTAGTCGCGCGGCCTCGGCGGCGAGATCGACGCCGGACCAGGCATGGTAATCAGGTGCCTCGATGCGATCGACGCTCTGTCCCGCGCCGATGAGAACGGGCGTCCGATCATCGAGCCGAGCGGTAGTCGACGCCATATTAGCGCCCCTTCCAGACCGGCGCGCGCTTCTCGGCGAAAGCCAAGGCGCCCTCGCGCGCGTCCTCGCTGGTCCGGATCGCCGCCATCTCACGGTGGGAAAGGGCCCAGTCCGCGGCCTCATCCGGCACTCCCTCGGGCATGTAGCCGCGGGCGATGCGCTTCGTGGCCTGCACCGCCAGCGGCGCGTTCGCCGCAATGCGGCGAGCGATCGCAAGAGCTTCGCCCATTACCTCCTCACGCGCAACGACCCGGTTGACAAGGCCAAGGTCGCGCGCCTGGTACGCGTCAATGGTGTCCCCCGTCAGCAGCAACTCCATGGCCGCCTTCGAACCGATCGCGCGCGGCAGACGGAAGGCGCCGCCGGCGGCCGCCAGAATACCGCGCTTCACTTCGGGCAGACCGAAATTCGCGGTCTCGGCGGCCACTGCGATGTCGCAGGCCAGCACGATCTCCGTTCCTCCCCCCACCGCGAAGCCATTGACCGCGGCAATGAGCGGCTTGGACAGCGGATGCGAAACGATCCCGGCAAACCCCCAGGCCTCCCGCTCGCCGGGCGGGACGGGCCGCTCGCCGCGCGCCGCCGCTTTGAGGTCCATGCCCGCGCAGAAGGCCCGCTCACCCGAGCCGGTCAGCACGATACAGCGCACTTCGGGATCGGCTTCGGCTGCCTCAAGTGCTTCCCCGACCTGTAAGGCGACATCGGCCGTGATCGCGTTCATTGCCTGTGGGCGGTTGAGAGTAACGACCATGACATTCGCCTCGCGCGCGACGAGGACCTCGCACGAGGATGGCGGTAGGGTGGACATGCGGGAGTTCCTTCCGGGGGATTGGCGGTTGGCCGACGGGCCGTTCAGATGAGACCGAACCGGCGCGCCACGGTAATGGCCCCGGTCCGGTTTCGGACGCCGAGCTTCCCGTAGACGTTCTTGATGTGCCACTTGAGTGTGCACAGCGAGACGTCGAGCCGATCGGCGATGTCACGGGCGATCATCCCGCTGTCGAGCGCCATCAGCACTTCGGCTTCGCGCGCAGTCAGCTTTTCGAGCGGGGCCGCTTCGGCATCTTCGGGCGGGGTCATGCCCATGCGCGCCATTATGTTGGCCATGAAATGACGCGACTGGGTGCTGATCTGATCGTCGAAGACCATGTGCGCGATCATCGCGCGCAGCGCCCATTCAAGATCGAGCACGGTGCGCAGCAATTGGCCGGACGCCGCCACCGCGATGGCACGCGAGAAGCAGCGCCGCGCGGTTCCCAGTTCGCCCAGCGCCCATTCGCAGGCGGCGCGCAGCAACATCAGCGAAGTCATCCAGCGGCGTTGCCCATGGAGTTCGGCGAAATCGATCAGGGGCAGAAGCAATTCGCGGGCCCCGGCCGCATCCCCGTGCGCGAAACGGAGCCAGGCTTCGACGGCCTGGAAATCGAGTTCCATGCGCGCATCCATCCGGTTTGCCATCGCATCGCGGACCGCATCGAAACGCGTGCTGGCTTCTTCCACGCGGCCTGCACGGATCAACATCCGCACCCCGAGCAGCTGGCCCATATGCGAATAGAACCAGCCATGGATGCCGTCCTGGTGCACCGAAAGGAGCGCGGCGTTGATGCCCTGGCTGTGCTCGACAGATGCCGTCATCGCCTCCTGCGCAGCGATGTGCAGGCGCGGCAGACCATAGCTGCTGGTCGCATAGCCGTGGTCAAGCCCGTCCTTCACCGCCTCGAAATTGTCGAGTTCGAGCTGGACCGTCGCGGAAATCAGCCCGAGCATCTTGGCCACGGTCGAATTGCGTCCGCACGCGCTCTGGGCATGGCTCTCGGCCCGCTCGATAATGTCGAGCGCCAGTTGCGCCCGCCCGCCATCCAGCTCGGTCAGCGCCTCGATCCCCATGGCCCAGACGTTGCCCGCCTCGTTGGCGGACTGGGTCGAATAGTGACGCGCCATGAGCAACATGCGGCGACAGGCGCGTTCGTCGAAGGCATAGCCGTGGGCAAGGGCGTACATGATCGCGACGCCCGCGGCCTGCAGCGCATCGTCGTTGGCCCAGCGGTCGAGCCAGTCCTGGGAGAGTTGGCGGGTCTGCTCCGCGTCCCCGCGTCGCGCCGCCACGGTGATGCGCAGGCGTTCGGCGAAGGCCATCGCGGCATCGTCGCCTTCGGCCAGTTGCGGCACGATCCGTTCGAGCCGTGCCTCGGCCTCGTCGAGCCGCATCGAGAAGGCCAGCGCGCGCACGTACCACAGTTGCAGCTCGTGCCCGAGGTACCCGCCCTTATGCTCCACGCTTTCCAGCCAGCCCAGCATCTTGGGACTATCCCCCTGCTGGCGCCGGATGCGTGGGGCGTGGAGAGCCAGAAGCCGTGCGGCCTCCTCGGCGAGATCCATCCGAAGGAGATAGTCGATCGCGACATCTTCCAGGCCCTGCGCCTCGTGCCAGCTGATCGTGGCCAGAAGCGCCTGCGCGTCGTCCTCAGGCGCGACCGGGTGGACGCGGTTGAAGTGGCGCCGCAACGCCGGAGGCAGCTTCAGGAACCCATCCCGTTCACTTGGCACAAAGAGCATGAACTCGTCGCGACAGCGCAGAAAATCGGCGGCTCCCCGTGGGCCGAAGGCCACTTCGACAAGATCCTTGGAAAGCAGATCGAAGACCGCGCACCGCGACAGGAACGCCACGAGGTCAGCCGGAAGGACATCGTCGACGAAGGTGCGGAAGAAACCGCGCGCCGCCGCACCCTGCAGCAAGGGAGCGGCAGGATCGGCCCCGCGATCGCGCGATCGCAGGATCTCGACACCGGCAAGCGCCGCTGCGGGCCAACCAGCGGTGTCCTGGTGCAGACGGCGGGCGAGATCGTCGCTTCCCGAAACACGCCCCTCCAGCAAAGCGGACGTTTCGCCAAGTCCGAGGCGCATATCCTCCACCCCGACAACCTGTGCCTTGCCGCTCATCTGCAACGAGAGCCAGTCGATCGGAGGCAGGTTGCGGCTCGCAAGCACGACACGTTCGCCAGTCTCGCCCTCGCCAATCAACGTGTGGACGCGTGCGGCGTCAAGATAGGCACCATCGTCCACGATGCGGACCCCGGGCCCCTGGCTGACGGGCCCCTCGATCCGCATGCCCAGGCTATCGGCGAACGATTGAAGCAACGCCGATTTGCCATAGCCCGCCGGGGCCGCAACGACGACCAGGCGCGCGCGCGCCGCCATCAACTTGTCCAAGGCGCTCTGGCTGGACGCAGGGCGCAGTTCCGCCTCGATCCGCATCTGACTCTCCCGTTCTTGTTCTCTGGCGATGCATCTGAAACCAGGTAATCATGAATTGCAAGCAACCACCCCTCCGAAAGGAGGGGGCAGGCGGTGTGAAGAGCGGCGATCAGGACACTCAAGACTGTGCGACCCACCAGCACGCACCGATGGGGATGAGGAAAGACCGCGCCGCGAAGCACCTTCGCCGGCCCTTCCCGACCGCCTCGTTCCATCGCCGCTGGCCGAAGCACCCGGGCCCATGCCCAAAGACATTACAGCAGAGAAGCGGATCGAAAGGACCGGCTCGGACATGAAGCAAAAAGCGATTCTCGAGGGGATCCGGATCACGGACATGACGACCGTGATCTTCGGCCCTTATTGCACGCAGATCCTGGCTGACCTCGGCGCCGACGTAATCAAGGTCGAACCACGCGGCGGCGATGCCTCGCGCAACATCGGCAAGTCGTCGCACACCAAACTCATGGGCGGATTGCACTTGCGCATGAACCGGGGCAAGCGGTCAGTCGACTGGGACATCAAGACGCCGAAGGGACGCCATGCACTCGAACGCCTGATATCGACGAGCGACGTGCTGATCCACAACATTCGTCCCGACGCCACCGAACGCGCGCAGCTCGATTACGAAACCGTGCGCGCGCTGCGTCCGGACATCGTCTACGTGCAATGCACCGGCTTCGATACGCGTGGCCCGAGTTCCGGTCAGCCGGCCTATGACGACATCATCCAGGCGGCCTCGGGCATCGCCTCGCTGCTGCCGATGGTGGACGCCAATCCCGCGCCTCGCTTCGTACCGATGGCCATGGCCGACAAGGTATCGGGCCTGCATGGCGCTTATGCCGTCCTCGCCGCGATCATCCACCGGCTGCGCACCGGTGAGGGCCAGATGGTCGAGGTTCCGATGCTGGAATCGCTGGTCAGCTTCAACCTGCTGGATCACCTCTACGAGGAGACCTTTGTGCCGCCGATCGGCCCGATCGGCTACACCCGCCAGCTCGATCCGACCCGACAGCCCTTGCCCACGAAGGATGGCTACATCGTCGTCGCCCCCTACCAGGACAACCGTTGGATCCGCGTCTTCGAACTTCTCGAGATGTCCGAGATTCTCGAGGAACCGGGACTTACCGACCTCATGTCGCGACGTGAAAACGCCGACCGACTCTACACCGCGCTGGCCTCGCGCCTGCCCGAGCGGACCACCGCGGAATGGCTCGCGCTGTTCGCGGAAAACAGCATCCCGGCCAGCCGGATCAACTCGCTGCACGACCTGCTCGAAGACCCCCAGCTGGCCGCTTCGGGCCTCTTCCGCGAGCGCGAACACCCCAGCGAGGGCACCTACCGCGAAGTGCGCGGACCGGTCCGCTTCTCCGCCGGATGCCCCGAGGAGGTTTGCCATGCACCGCGGATCGGCGAACATTCGGCCAGCGTCGCGCACGAACTCGGCCTCGAACCGGAGCAGATGCCATGATCCTCACCGATGAACACCGCCTGATGGCCGAGACCGTGCAGCGTTTCGTCCGCGAAGAGATCAACCCCCATGTGCCCGAATGGGAGCGCGCCGGCATGTTCCCCGCGCACGAATTGTTCCCCAAGCTGGGCGAACTGGGCCTGCTTGGCATCAAGTACGAGGAGGACTACGGCGGGCTTGGTCTCGACTTCACCTATTCGCTGGTCATGGCCGAGGCGCTGGGCGAGGCCAATTGCGGCGGTGTGCCGCTGGGCATCGGGGTGCAGACCGACATGTGTACGCCCGCCCTGGCCCGCTTCGGCTCGAGCGAACTCAAGGCCGAATACCTTGCCCCGACCATCGCCGGAACACTGGTGGGCTGCATTGGGGTAAGCGAGCCTGGCGCGGGATCGGACGTCGCCTCGCTGCGCACCAGCGCCCGAATTGACGGCGACGACTACGTCATCAATGGCACCAAGATGTGGATCACCAATGGCCTCCAGGCCGACTGGTGCTGTCTTCTCGTCAACACCGGCGATGGACCGGTCCACCGCAACAAGAGCCTGATCATCGTTCCGCTCGACCTGCCCGGCATTACCCGGGCCAAGATCGACAAGATGGGCATGCTGTCTTCGGATACGGCCCAACTCTTCTTCGACGATGTGCGCGTGCCGCGCCGCAACCTCATCGGCGAGGAGGGCAAGGGGTTCGTCTACCAGATGCAGCAATTCCAGGAGGAACGCCTCTGGGGTGCGGCGCGAAACCTGCGCACGCTCGACCGGATGATCGATGAGACGATCGAATACGCCCGCCAGCGCAAGGTTTTCGGCAAGGCCCTGCTCGACAATCAGGCGATCCATTTCCGCCTCGCCGAACTGCGCAGCGAGGTCGAGGCGCTACGCGCGCTGACCTATCGCGGCGTGGACGAGTACGTCGCGGGTCACGAGGTGACGCGGCTCGCCTCGATGGCCAAACTCAAGTCCGGGCGCCTGATGCGCGAAGTCAGCGATTCCTGCCTCCAGTACTGGGGCGGCATGGGCTACACCGCCGACAACTACGTCTCCCAGTTCTACCGCGACGGGCGCCTGAGTTCGATTGGCGGGGGCGCGGACGAGATCATGCTGACCATCATTGCCAAGCTGGAAGGCACCCTGCCCCGCAACTGACGCCTGTCCTTCCAGGGAGCCCCCCGATGCTCGACCGCTCCGAGAGCCTACTCTTCGACGAAGACCTTCACGCCTTCCGCGCGAGCATTCGGCGCTTCCTCGCCCGAGAATTCACCCCTCGCATTCCCGAGTTCGAGGCGTGCGGACGCATCGCGCGCGATTTCTGGCGCAAGGCCGGCGAGGCCGGAATACTATGCCCTGGGGTCCCTGCCGAATACGGGGGCCTCAACCTCGATTTCCGCTTCAACACGGTGGTCAACGAGGAGGTGTCCTATGCGATGATGGCCGATGGCATCACGCTGCAATCTGACATCACCATGCCCTACCTGCTCCACCACGCCGGGCCTGAACTCAAGGAACGCTGGCTGCCGGGCATGGTCACAGGAGATGTGATCGCGGCGATCGCCATGACCGAACCCCAGGCCGGATCGGACCTCAAGGGTTTGCGCACACGGGCGCGACGCGAAGGATCGGACTACGTGATCAACGGCGCCAAGACCTACATCACCAACGGTCAGAACGCCGACATCATCTTCGTGGTGTGCCGGACCGATCCCGAAGCCGGCGGCCAGGGTTTTTCGCTGATCCTGGTGGAAGCGGACCGTCCCGGCTTCACGCGCGGTCGCAACCTCGACAAGATTGGACACTGGATGGCCGATACGTCCGAACTTGCCTTCGAAAACGTGCGCGTGCCGGTCGGAAATCTCGTGGGGGAGGAAAACCGTGCGATGGCCCATCTCTTCGGCGAATTGCCGCAAGAGCGGCTGAGCATCGCCGTTTCCGCACAGGCCGCCGCGCAGCGCGCCTTCGACGAGGCGCTGGCCTTTACCCGTGAGCGCACCGCCTTCGGGCAGCCCGTTCTCGATTTCCAGAACACCCGCTTCACGCTCGCCGACATCGCAGCCCAACTGCAGGTGGGCTGGGCCCACCTGGACTGGCTGGTCCAGCGCCATCTGGCCGGCCGTCTGACCGCGGAAGAGGCCGCCGCGGCCAAGTTGTGGCACAGCGAGATGCAGTGGCAGGCCTGTGACAACGCTCTCCAGGCGCACGGCGGCGCTGGCTACATGAACGAATTTCCCATCGCCCGAATCTGGCGAGACGCGCGCGTGCGTCGGATCTATGGGGGAAGCAGCGAGATCATGCGCGAGATACTTGGCAGAGGCCTTGCGCGCACTTGATGTCGGGATATCGATCCATCGATCCAGTTCCTTTTGCCTTCCATTGTCCGCTCCAGCAAAAGCTCTGATCCAGTCCCCGGCGTTCCCTGCCCGCTCTTGTGCTGCATCGGCTGGCGCAGCGGGCTGATCGAGACAGTCATGGCAGGTTCCTTTCCGTTCAAGGAACTGCCCGCCTCGCCCCGCTAAGGCCCCACGTACACCGCGCTCAATCGCCCCATGCACCCTCCCACGCAAGCAGGTTTGAGCATGGGGCGATACGGGCCCGTCCGATCCTGGCGAGCGGACATCCGCGCCCAGACGTCTCGGACGGGTCCTGAGCCTAGAAACGCACCCGTGCGCCCACGGTGAAGAAGCGGCCGACGATGTCGTAGAGCGCCCCGTCGTACATCCGCGCAAAGCCCAGGTTCAGCGAGTTGGTCTGGCCTACCCGCGGCGCCTGGTTGAACAGATTGTTGACGTTCATGAACAGTTCGGGACTGCCCATCCGCTCGTCCTCGAAGCGATACCGCAGGGTCAGATTGGTGTAGAACACGCTTTTCACCGTGTTGTCATCGACCGTCGTGGGAAGGACCACTCGTGTCGTCTTGCCGACATAGCGTTCCTGCACGGTCATCGTGAAGCCACCGTTCGTATAGCTGGCAAGGAAGTTCGCACGCCAACGCGGCAGGGTTGGAGTACCCGCCTGCTCGACCGTGGCGGCCCCGGGGTTCGAGAAGCGGTATTGATCGAGATAGGTGCCCAGTGCCCGCAGGTTCAGGTCCCCGTTGCCCACTTCGGTCTGGTAGTTGGCCTCGAAGTCGACGCCCGAAACGCGCGCGGACTGCACGTTCTGCAGCGGCGCATTGATCTCGACGATCCGCCCATCCGAGCCGCGCGAGATCAACGAACAGAACAGCGCGTTGCCGACACCGCACTGGTCGACCACCGTCTGGAAAGCGACCTGGGTGATCGCGTCGGAAAGCTTGATGCGATAGTAGTCGACCGACAGGCCGAAGCCGGGAAGCCAGTCGGGCCGGTACACCGCACCCGCCGTCAGTGTGCGCGCCTTCTCCGGCCCCAGATCGGCGTTGCTGCCCGAATAGCTGAAGATATTAAGGAAGGTCTCTCCGTTGAAATTGGGGTCGCGAACGGTCGTGACGCCGCGCACGACGCCGCCGAACAGCTCGTTGATGTTGGGTGCGCGAATGTCCTGCGACAGGCTGGCGCGCAGGCGGAAGCCATGGAACACTTCATCGGTGAGGCCGACCTTCCACGTGGTGACGGCGCCGCTGGTGCTGTAGTCCGTCCGCCGGATCGCGGCGTTGAGACTGAGGTCCTGCGCCAGCGTCACGTCCCGCAGCAGCGGAACCTGCAGTTCCGCGAATGCCTCCTTCACGTTGTAACTGCCGGAACTGGTCTTGAGGTTGCCGGCGGTAAAGCCATTTGCCTGCCCGATCGGGTCGGCCACCTGATCGAGCGAGACCTTGCGGTATTCCACGCCTACGGCGCCCGTGATGGCTCCTGCCCAGGCCTCCACGACATCGCCGTGCAGTGACAATGCTGCCACGTCCTGCTTGGTGGTGGAGCGCGCGATCGAGGTGGCGGTCAGGTAGTCACGCTGGGCTTGCGTGAGAGGGGTTTCGCCAAACGGATTGGTTGGTACACAGCCATTGCCCGGATCGGTGAGAGACGAGCGGCACACGATCCCCCCATCGGGGGCAAACACGGCATCGGTTGCGAGCCGCGAGCGGGCCTGGATGCGATTGTTCTGCGCACCGTACCGGGTTTTTGACACACTGTGCGAGCCATAGATGTCGAGCTTCCAGTTGCCCCACAGGTTGGCGTTGGCTCCGATCGTCGCATTCCAGGTGTCGCTGTCGAAGAAGGTGACGTTGCGGCCGTAATTGCGGTCGATCTTGCCCAGTTGGATCGCGCTCAGCCCCTGCTCGTCCATCAGGGCCCCGATCGATTCGGGCAGATAGGCGTTGTCGCGGCGTACGGTATAGGCCCCGTTGGCGCCCAGGTTGAAGAAGTAGAGATTGGGCGATGTCGAACGGGCGTGGCCGAAGCTGCCTTCGGCGAAGACCTCGATGTCGTCGGTCAGGGCGTACTTGGCATGGCCATAGGCGCTCCAGTTGCGCGTGCGCGCAACCAGGGTCGAGGGATAGCTTGCCCCGTCGCCACCGACTTGCAGCGCGCCGGTGCTCTCGGTCCCGGGGGTGTAGGGAACCGGATTGCCCGCAGCATCGAACCGGATCGTGTTGAGGCCGGGCGTGATGATCCGGCCACCGAACGTGCCTGTCGCGATGGTCGCGTTTTCACGGTAGATAAGCTGGGGCTGCCCGGGCTGCCCGGCCAAGGGGTTGGGGATCGTTGCGGCACTGATGAGGTTGTAGTCGCGCTGGTCTGCCTCAAGCAGTTGCTGCCCGTTCATGTTGAAGCTTGCGACCACGTGGCCCCGGCCGCCCCCGAAGCTGGTGCCCCCCGCCACTTCCACGGCGTACGATCCGGCATCGCCGTAGGTCGAGATGCCTTGGCGGGCTTCGGCGGTCAGGCCCTGGTAATCGGTGTCGACAACGTAGTTTACAACGCCCGAGATGGCGTCCGAGCCATAGGCCGACGAGGCACCGCCCGTGACGATATCCACGCGCGAGATCAGCGCCTGCGGAAACACGCCCGTGTCGACCAGACCCGAACCGCCGAAAATGGCCGGTCGCCGCCCGTTCAGAAGCGTCAGCGTGCGGTTGGCGCCAAGGTTGCGCAGGTTGGCGGTGCTCTGCGTGCTCGGCCCGCCGCCGATTGTGGGGTTCGGGGTCGCGGGCGTACCTGAAGCCGTCAGCTGGGGGAGCTGCCGCAAGGCCTCGGCCAGGTTCGGCGCGGTGTTGCGCAATTGCTGGCTGCTCAGGACCGTCACAGGGGTTGGGGCCTGTTCGCCATTGGTGATCGCGCGCGATCCAGTCACAACGATTTCGGCTGCAGGTGCGGCCTCCTGCGTCGAACTGCCAAGATCGGTGGCTTCGGCCTGGGCCAGAGCGTTCACAGGCGCAATGGTAACGGTAGACGCAAGTAGGGCATGGATAAGTTTCACGATGGTGTCAACGGCGGAGCAAAAGTCGGCCATGGGGCGGCGTAAAACCAGGCCATCGTGTTACACGCCGGGGGGAGTGGCGTGAGGGCGTAGCCCGAGGGCCACTCCCCCCGGCATTGGCTTGCTTTTCAGGGTCTGATTTTGGCCTTGCGGGCCCGGCTGTGAGCGAGGCGATAGCTTTCGCCGTTCATCTCGAGGATGCTGACGTGATGGGTCAGGCGATCGAGGAGCGCGCCTGTGAGACGCTCGGATCCGAAGGTTTCGGTCCATTCGTCGAAGGGCAGGTTGCTGGTGATCAAGGTGGAGCCGCGTTCGTAACGCTGGGAGATCAGCTCGAACAGCAGTTCGGCGCCGGTCTTGGAGAGCGGTACGAAGCCCAGTTCGTCGATGATGAGCAGTTTGTATCCGACCATCTGCTTCTGGAAGCGCAGGAGACGCCGCTCGTCGCGCGCCTCCATCATTTCGCTGACCAGCGCCGCCGCAGTGGTGAAGCCCACCGACAGCCCTTTCTGGCATGCTGCCAGTCCGAGCCCCAACGCTACGTGCGTCTTTCCGGTGCCCGATGGCCCCAGAGCGATGGCGTTCTCACGCCGCTCGATCCACTCGCAGCGCGCCATCTCGAGCACCTGCATCTTGTTGAGCCTGGGGATGACGGTGAAGTCGAAGCTGTCGAGGCTTTTGACGGCGGGGAAGCGCGCGGCCTTGATGCGCCGCTCGACCATACGACGCTCCTGTCGATCATCTCCATCTCGACAAGGCGGGCGAGGAAGCGGATATGATCGACGCCTTCAGCGGCACATTGCCGGGCGAGCTTGTGGTGCTCTCGCAGGCACGTAGGCAGCTTGGTGCCTTGAGATTGTGAGCGAGAAGAAGCTCCGGGGTCTGATCGCTCATGCGGCCTCCTGCTGGTCGGAGAGCAGGCTCAGATAGGCTCTGGCAAAGGTCTTCTCGACCGTTGTGCGTGGCAGGAAGGGATAGACGTCCAGGTCCAGCCTGGGCGGTACGCGTTCGACCCGGCACAGGGCGAGGTGCTTGACGGCATCGAAGCCGATGGCGCCAAGATCAATGGCCTGTTCCACCGCCGCCTGGAGATCGGCGAGGGTGAACGTTTCCAACAGGCGCAGCACCTGTACATATTCACGCCTGCCATGCTTGTGCATGCGGCCTTCCATCAACCGCTGCAGTGTCGTGAACGCTTCGGGCAAATCCCAGCCCTGCAAAGGCGCGGCCTGGTCGAATGCGTTGATCTTCTGCTCGATCAGCGGGAGATAGTGGAGCGGGTCGAAGATAACCTCCTCGCGGGCATAACAACGAGGATGACGGGCGATGACTTCGCTGCGGCAGCCGACCACCACCTCATCGACATAGGCCCTGATCCAGACCTCCTGATGGCCCCAGGCCACCGGAACCGAATAATCGTTGGTCCTGTAGCGCACCAGGGATTGCGAGGAGACCCGCCCGCTCGTCTGATCGCAGGCCTCGAAGGGTGTAGCGGGCAGAGGCTGCATGGCTGCCAGATCGCGTTGCAAGCGCTCACCGATCGTCTCGCTCTGTCCGCGCACCTTGTCCTGCTGGCGCTTGCGGCATTGCTCCTCCAGCCATAGGTTGAAGGCCTCCCAGGTCGGGAACTTCGGGATCGGCACCATGAAATTGCGGCGGCAGTAACCAACCAGCCCTTCCACATTGCCTTTCTCGTTCCCCTTGCCCGGGCGGGCATAGCGGTCGCGGATCACGTAATGCGACAGGAAAGCGCTGAACAGCGTGGCACGCTTACGCGTGCCGTCTGGCAGGATCTTCGCCACAAGGCAGCGATCGTTGTCATAGACGATCGAGCGCGGCACCGCGCCGAAGAACGCGAAGGCATGAACGTGTCCGTCCACCGGGCCTCCGCCACCGCCGCCGGATAGGCCGCACATAGCAGGCATCACTGTGCGGCAGATCGAGTGCGAAGAAGTAGGCCTTCTGCTGCACCCCGCCGATCTCCACCAGCGCTTCCCCGAAATCGGCCTGCGCATCCCCCGCCGGGTGGGCCAGCGGCACGAACATCTCCCGGCTGCGTTGCTCACGCTCGCGGATGTAATCCTTGATGATCGTATAGCCGCCGGTGAAACCATGCTCGGCGCGCAAGCGGTCGAATACCCGCTTCGCCGTATGGCGCTGTTTGCGCGGGACGCAGCGGTCCCCTTCAAGCCATCCATCAATGATCGCCACAAACCCGTCCAGCTTCGGACGCTGCGGGACAGATTGACGCCGGTAACCCGGTGGCGATGAAAACGACAGCATCTTGCGCACCGTGTCGCGCGACACATTGAAACGCTTCGCCGCCGCCCGCTGGCTCATGCCATCCGCGCAAGCCAAACGGACCTGAAGATAAAGTTCCACGCTGTAGATCCCCACACCTCCCTGACTTGGCAGAAAGGCTTCAAGGTGGACGACTTTTACGCCGCCCGCAGCAGGACTATCCCGCCGCTAGCGTGGTCGAATATTGCTCCGCCGTTCTCACACGATGGTTTCCTCCCCCGGTATCGGGTTTATTTTTGTCCAGGATCGAATACGCGGTTCGCCATGACTTCCCCCCCTTCTTTGGTAGGGGCCGCATTTTTCCTTTTCGGGTCGGGAACTCGCGTGCGCTGTGCTTCGTGGAACGCCATTGCCCCACAGCATCACGGCAGGCTGTTCGTTTCGCAGTGAAATTCAGGAACCCCATCCTATAGGAGGGTGCCGTTCCGCGGCGGGGCGAGGATTTCAGGCCCCCGAAGAAATCCGTCAATCCGGCGTGGCCGCAAGAGGCCTCCCTGCCAATGCAGGCGTCCTTGCAAGGGCAGGCGTAACCGCGCGGATGGCGCGGCGGAAAATCCGAACAAGACGGGCCGCAGGTGCCCGCGCACGAAAAATGGGAAGGAATGCACGATGAAACCCAAGGCCCGACTTCTTCTTAGCCTTGCCGCCGTCGCGCTCTTGGCCCGAACTCCAAGCCCGGCAGGGGCGGATGAGGCGCACGATGCAGCTTCAAAGGATGCCTCCGAGGCGACGCGCCGATATTTCGAGGAGACCACCGGCTCGCTGGCCTGGGAGGATCGGGAGGACGAGACCCTGGCCACGCGCGGCCTGGTCGCGACGATCCCATCGCGCGAGATCCGCGATGCGCAGGGTAATCTCGTGCGTGACCTGCACGATACGGACATCCTTGAAGGAGAGCGCCCGGCGACCGTCAATCCCAGCTTGTGGCGCAACGCCCGGTTGCTGGCGAACGCCGGTCTCTTCAAGGTCACCGACCGGGTCTATCAGGTCCGGGGTATCGAGCTTGCCAATCTGACCGTCGTTCTGGGCGACAAGGGCTATGTCGTTATCGATACGCTGACCACGGTCGAGGCGGCCCGCGCGGCGATGCAACTGGTCCGAGATACGCTCGGCGACCGGCCGGTAACCGGCGTGATCTACACCCATTCGCATATCGACCATTTCGGAGGCGCTGCGGGCGTCATTTCCCCCGAGGAGGCGAAGGCGCGCGGGATACCGATCGTTGCCCCGAAGAACTTCTATCAGGAGGCGGTGTCCGAGAACGTCATCGCCGGACCGGCGATGAGCCGGCGCACGATGTACGCCTTCGGCCATCTCATCGGTGTGGGGCCTAGAGCGGACATCAGCGACGGCATCGGCCCCGCCTTCAACCGCCTGCGTCCGGGCACCAACCGTATGCTGCGACCGACCCTTGAAATCGGCGAGGCCGCGGACAACGGCAAGCCACTCACCATCGACGGCATCGATTTCGAATTTCTGTACCTGCCCGGCACCGAGGCACCCGCGGAAATGGCAATCTACATGCCGCAGCTTCGCGTGCTCGACATGGCGGAAGTCGCCAATGGAAGCCTGCACAACATCCTGACCCTGCGCGGTGCACAGGTGCGCGATGCAAAGTCATGGGCGGACGGGCTCACCCATGCCCTGCGGCGTTTCGGCAGCCGTACCGACACCCTGATCACGTCGCATTTCTGGCCGCGCTGGGGCAATGCCAGGATCCTCGATTTCCTGTCTTCGCAGCGCGACACCTACAAGTACCTGCATGACCAGAGCGTGCGGATGATGAATGACGGACAGAACGGACAGGAAATCGCCGAAGCAATCGCCCTGCCTCCGGCACTGGGGCAACGCTGGTTCAATCAGGGCTATTACGGTACCCTCAGCCACAATTCCAAAGCGGTCTACCAACGCTATCTTGGCTGGTACGACGGCAATCCCGCCCATCTCAACCCGCTCCCTCCCGAAGCGTCGGGACGCAGGCACGTCGAAGCGATGGGGGGCGCGCAGGCGGTCCTTTCAAAGGGGCGGGAGGCCATTGCCGCGGGCGACTACCGGTGGGCTTCCGAGCTGCTGTCGTACCTCGTCTTCGCCGAACCGGACAACGAGGCCGCCCGGTTTGCCCTGGCCGACAGCCTCGAACAGCAGGGGTACCAGGCCACCAGCTCGCAATGGCGCAACCAGTTCCTCTCCGGGGCCCGAGAGCTGCGCGAAGGTATCCGGACAGGCCAGTTCGACTCGTTGGCGGGAACGATACCGAACCTGCCACTGAGCGACATACTCGATCTGATGGCAGTCCGCCTCGTTCCGGACAGGGCCCTTGCATCCCCGATGGCCTTCAATCTGAAACTTACCGACGAGACCGAGGCCGAGACAGGCGAACAGATTTCGATCCGCAATGGCGTGCTTGTCCATCAACCGCTCGGATCGGACCTCCCCCAAGCCCCTCTTTTGCAGCTGACTCGCGCGCAATTTGTGGCGGCCATCACCCATAGGCCGTTTCCCGGCGAGATGCCCGAGGCCGAACAGAAGTTGCTCACGCAATTTACATCCCTGTTCAAGGCGCCATCCGGTAACTTCGGCCTAGTGACACCGGGACCATAACCAGGCCGGCGGCCTCGCCCGCCCATAAGGGCCACCTCGGCCTGCGACACGACTTGAGTTCAATATTTCGCAGTCTGAAAGTGCGCCGCGAAGTGTCGCTTGCCGATGCGCGCGGACGAGCCCGCGAAATCAGGAGACTTGGCGCAACTCGGTCACGAACTCGTACCGATCACCGCGATAGACCGAGCGGGTGAATTCGATCGCGCGCCCATCCGTCGTCGTCGTCGTGCGCTCGATGCGCAGGACTTCGGAATTGTGCTCGATACACAGTATACCGGCCTCGGTGGGTGTCGCCAGAGAAGCACGCACCCGCTGGGTGCCCGAGACAGGCCGATGGCCATGCGCTTCAAGCGCCTCATAAAGTGAATCCCCCAGCCCATCGAGATCGGGCAGGAATTCGGCCGGAAGCACGGCGTTCTCGATCGCAAGCGGTTCACCACCGGCAAGTCGTACCCGGCTGAGCCGTACCACACGCTCCGAAGCGGTGATGCCCAGAACACTCGCTTCTTCCTCCGTGGGGCGGGCGTAGGAACGGCTGATCCAGACCACCCCCGGATTTTCGCCGCGCAATCGTGTTTCATCACTGAAACTGCTCAATTTCTCGCCCGGCGCCTCGATACGGCGGGCGACGAAGGTACCGGACCCCTGCCGCCGCACGAGAACGCCTTCATCGATAAGCTGTTCGATACCCTTGCGAACCGTCACCCGCGAAAGCCCCGCCAACGCACAAAGATCGCGCTCGGACGGCAAGGCGCTCCCTGCTTCAAGAACGCCTTTGCCGATCTGCTCGCGCAAGGATCGCGCGAGTTGCAGATAGAGCGGTGTGCCCTCGTCGCTTCGCGTCCAGACAAATTCCCCCATTGTCAGCTCTCTCGCCGTTCGAGCGCCGGGAGTATCCGACGCAGGTCCCCTCCCGAGGTGGCGAGCTGTCGGGCGCCTTCCTCCGCCGAAAGCCCCTTCGCAACCAGAATGCCCAGCCGGATATCGTTCCTCGCCAAGTCCAGCGCGGCCATCGCAGCAGCTTCATCCACCCCAGCGATATCCTGAACCATAGCGCACCCGCGTTGCAACAGTTTCTCGTTGGTGATGCGCATCGCCACCATGCGGCCATCGTAGACAAGTCCCATGCGAAGCATGATCGTCGTCGAGAGGAGGTTGAGGATCGCCTTCTGCGCGGTTCCCGCCTTCATGCGCGTGGAGCCGGCCAGGACCTCGCTGCCGGTGACGGCGACGATCGCATGCTCGGCGCAGGCGGCCAGAACCGATCCTGCGTTGTTGGCTACCGCGATGGTGAGCGCACCGGCAGCACGCGCGGCTTCCACTGCCGCGATGGTATAGGGCGTGCGGCCGCTCGCCGCGATACCGATCACCACGTCCTCACGGCAGATCCTGGATTGTGCGATTTCGGCGCGCGCGGCCTCGCTGTCATCCTCGGCGCCCTCATAGGCTTCGGTCATGGCATCGAGACCGCCCGCCATCAGGAACACGAGACGTTCCATCGGCCAGCCGAAGGTCGGATTCAGCTCCACGCCGTCCTGCACGCCAAGGCGTCCCGAGGTCCCGGCCCCCACGAACACGAGACGTCCGCTCGTCCCCAGCCTTTCCGCTGCGGCCTCTGCCGCAGCCGCAATCGCCGTGGTCTGGGAATGGATTGCGGCAACGGCCGCCATCTGCCCTTCGAGCATGGCCTCCACCGCCTGTTGGGTGGGCCAGAATTCGAGATCGCGGTAGCGCGGATCGAGCGCTTCAGTTTTCATCATATCCTTGTCGTATTCGCATGAGGGGCAGGACTGTCAGGCGGGAACGGGGCGCGGGGCTTCCCCGGGCACGACGGCACAGACACAGAAGGCGACCAGCGAGGCGATGCAAAGCTGGAAGGGGAACGAAAGACCCAGGAGAACGGCGGGTAGCCCCAGCGTCCCGGCGATACCCGGCTGCAGGAGCAGCACCGTGACGAAGCCGATCAGAAGTGAGGCAATGACCGAACCCGTGCTCCCGCGCCGCGTGAACAGCGCCGTGAAATAAACACCGATCAAGCCTGCGTAGGTGAAAACCATAACCTGCAGCGCAAATTCCAGCAGGCCCATCTCGGTGTAGCGCTGCCAGTAGAAGGACACGATCGCCATCAGGAACATGGCAAAGCCGATCACACCCATGCCCGCGCGCCCGGCCTGCACGAAGTGGTGCTCCTCGACAGAGCCACGCGTCTCGCGCCAGGGCCGATAAAAATCCTGGATAAGGACCGAAGACATGGCGTTGAGCGCCGAATTGGTGGTCGCCACCGCCGCCGCACAGATCCCGACCGTAACGAGGCCGCGCAGACCAGCGGGCAGCTGGGTCAGGATATAGTGCATGAAAATACTGATTTTCTCACCGCCGAATTCGTTGCCGGCGATCGCCGTTGCGCCGCCCATCAGGTCCGGCCGATCATAGAAGACGTACAGCAACAGCCCGATGACAATGAACATGCCAACCACGGGCACGGTTGCAAACACCGAAAGATATAAGCTCCTGGCCCCTGTCCTTGCATCCTCGCAGGAAAGCAGGCGCTGGGTCGTATCCTGGTCCATGCCCGCATTGGCGATGTAGAGAAGCGCAAGGCCCGTCACGACACCCAGCATCGAGAAGGGATGCGAGGGATCGAGCGAAAAATCGAACAGCCGCAGCTTGTTCACACCTTCCGGTGTCTGCATCAGCCCCTGCACGATCTCGCCGGTCGAGGCCGGGATCGAGAGGCGCAGGAAGACCAGCACCGCGATGGCCGAGCCAAGATAGACGATGAACTGGATAAGGTCGTTCCACAGGACCGACTTGAGGCCGCCCACAAACGTGAACAGCACGCTCGCGATCACCAGCACCGCAGCAGCGATCATGATACCGCCGGCATCGACCGTGCCGCTGATCACCATCGCCAGCGCGATGGCAGCCAGATAGACGCGCGCACCACCTGCAAAGACACGCCCGACGAGGAACATGCCTCCGGCCCAGCGCGTAGCCTTCTCGCTGAAGCGCAAGGTCAGCAATTCATAGGCTGTCGTCGCCTTGATCGCATAGAAGCGCGGGATCATGATGTGGGCCACGAAGATAGCCCCGATCAATCCGCCGATATTGCCGCTGAGATAAGTGAGGTCCCCATGGTAGCCGTAATCCGGCCCGCCCAGGAATGTCGCCGCCGACTGCGTCGCTGAAAGAACTGAAATTGCGGCGAGCCAGGCCGGAACGGTCCCGCCTGCAAGGAAATAGTCGCGCGCCGAAGCGGTCTTGCGCGGCGTGAAAATCCAGCCTCCGGCAACCAGGAGGAAAAGGTAGGCGGCGATGACCAGCCAGTCCAGAAACGAAAACGGCAACGACAAACTCTTACTCCACTACCCGAGGGGACATGGCCTTCGGCACGTACCGGCACCGCGCGGTGCCGGTACGTGCCTGCAAACGTATCCGGCACCCGGCCTGAGGAGGAGGGCCGGGTGCCGGAACGCGCTGCTATTCTCAGATACGGGCGCTCAGCGAGAGGCCGATGGTTCGTCCGAGAATGTCATAAGTGTCCGGGAAGGTATTGAACACGCCCCCGCTCGAAACGAACGGCGGATCCTTGTCGAACAGGTTGTAGATACCTGCCGTCATCGTGATCCCCTTTTCGAATTCGTACGAGGCCGAAAGATCGAAGGTGTTCTGCGCGGAGATCGTGGCCGTCGAGCCCGCTGCGCTCGAACGGACCTTGCCGATCCGCTGCCAGTCAAACTGGATCAGCCCCTTGTCGAACAGCCACGAAACGCCGGCGGTGTGACGGTAATCGGGCTGGACGAGCGTGGTACCATCGCTCGAGCAGGTGGCCCCGAAGGTGCCCTTGCACTGCACCGCATCCACGGTCGCGTTCGCCTGGATCTTGTAGGAGGTGACAATATTGCCCTGATAACGCAGGCGCAGGCCGTCACCCGGGATCCAATCGGGCGAGAGCGTGTAGGTCACGCCGATGTCGATCCCGCGCTGGAGAATACGGCCCAGGTTCTGATTGTTGACGTAGGCATCGCGGAACGAGCCGTCGTCGTTGCGCGTAACAAGCTGGCACAGCGGATTTCCGGCACTCGGATCGGTGATGTAGCAGCTTGTGATTGCAGCGATCGGCTGGATGACGCCCACGGCACCGCGAAGGTCCAGCTCGTACCAGTCCACCGTCGCGGTGAGGCCGGGCAGGAACGTCGGCGTCAGCACCGCGCCAAGGGTCTTGGTGTGCCCGGTTTCCGGCTGCAGGTCGGGGTTGCCGCCATAGTAGTAGTTGCCTGTGAGGTAACCCGCTGCAGTCGAATCCACCGAACCGGCGGCCGGCGCTCCAAAGCGCGCGCACTGCGCAGCATCGCCGGTTCCAAGGGCGCACGGGTCACCGCCGTAACGCGGACGCAGACGATCGACGGTCACGAGGCTGCTGAACGCAAGCGAAGAGGTGCCGCCCGCGAACTCCCCGAAGTTGGGCGTACGCAGAACGCGCTGGTAAGTGCCGCGCAGACGCACGTTGGAATCGACCTTCCAGTTCGCCTCGATCTTCCAGGTTCCGTGCGTTCCCCATTTGTCGTACTTCGAGAGACGGTACGCGCCGCCCACATCGAACTTCTCGATCAGCGGAATGTCGTGCAGCACGGGCACGAGCAATTCGCCGTAGAGCTCGGCCACATCAAACGAACCACGGTAGGCCGCCTGCACGCCTTCGCGGTAGGTCGTGCCGTTAAGCAGCGCGGAATCCTGATCGATGCTGGCGGTCTCGCGGCGGTATTCCACGCCCAGCGAGAAGCCGATAGGACCTGCCGGAAGGGTCAGGAAATCGTCGAGCGTACCGCTGAGGTTGGCGGCCGTAACGAACTGGTCGCGGTCACGATGGAAGCTGCTGAAGTCGCTGAGCAGAGCATCCTCGAGCGAGCCATCCTGCGCAAAGATGTTCGTGCTGTTGGCAATCGTGGAGAACATCGAGGCACCCGACGAGGCGTTGCGAATGCCGTCACCCGTGATGTCAGTGGATTCGCTCGAACGGCCGTATTGCGCGTAGATGTTCCAGTTCGTCGCAGGCGTCAGCCCGCCGCGCAGACCCGTCTGAGCCTGGAAGGTATCGCGATCGGTGTGGTACATCACGATCTGGTTGAGCGACCGCGACACGTTCACCGCGGCCGCCCCGTCGACGAAGGTCAACTGATTGTGAATTTCGTCGGTGAGATAGGGATTGGATTCCAGGATCGAGACCGTCTCGTTCAGCGCAACCGGCGTGGCGCCGACGGTGCCCGTCTCGGTCGAGCGGACGTTGGTGTACATGACACGGCCATAGACTTCGATGTCCGGCGTGATCTCGTATTTGTAGAGCGCGGTTGCGTTGAAACGCTTGAGCCCCGAAACGAGCGGATAGCGCGCGCTAATGTTGGAGGTTGCCGAAGGGGAGGTCGTGAACGCCCCGGCGTCGGTGTACCCAAAGGTGTTCCCACTCGCGACATCGGTGTATGTGCCGCCGAGGCTGGGGATCGTCGTTCCCGGCGTCTCGGCCCAGTCACGGTCGCCCGCGCGGATCATGTCGCGCTGCGTGTAGTCCATCGCAAGGACGATGTGCCCGCGATCACCTACCCCGGTTCCGAGAGTTAGAGCACCGCCGTATTGCGCGCCGCCATGCTGCGAAAGACGCGTGGTCGCGGTGCCCTTCACACCTTCGAATTCGTCGTCGAGCACGAAATTGACGACGCCCGCCACGGCATCAGCACCATAGACGGCGGCTGCACCGCCTGTCAGCACGTCGACGCGCTTGATCAGCGAGGCGGGGATCGAGTTCGCATCAATCGAGTTGCGGAAGCTGAACGGCGTCGCGCGGGTGCCGTCGATCAGGACGAGCGTGCGGCTCTGACCGAAGTTGCGCAGTTCGAGGACATGCGCGCCAAAGGCATCACTTCCCTGCGAGCCCTGACGAGCACCGCCGGAAAGCTGGGGGACCTTGGTCGAGAAATCCTCGATGGTCAGGGCCGACTGAAGCTTGATCTGCTCCTGGTCAGTGGTCGAAACCGGGCTGCTCGAAACAAGACCGGGCACGGAAATGCGCGTGCCCGTGACGATGATGTCATTGCCTTGTCCGCCAGCGTTGTCGGAAGAAGTGGCATCCTCAGCCTGCGCGAAAACCGCCGTGGGGGCAGACGCAAGCGCGACAGCGAGCGCGGTCCACGCAACCGCGTGCCGTGGTGACTTAATCATTATGATTTTCCCCTTATTCTCTATCCCTGAACCCGGCTTGCCCCGCCAGGGAATCGGCGATGCGAGCACATCCGGATGCGATGGAGAGCATGGCATACCTGTTTCATACATGCAAACATTGGTATTTCACTGGTACTATTTACAGTGTCGCAGCAGCCCGGCACCCAACAGACGGGGCATCAGCCAAGGGTATGCGCCACCCCCGCCGGCTGCCAGAGCCGTCCGCCCGTCGACGCTGTGCGCACGCCAGTCGTCTCCGGCCAGGTCAGCGGCAATCCTGCCAGACTGCGCGCGGCCAGATAGGCCATGGCCTCGGCCTCGATGTAGTCGCCACGAAGGCCGAGATCGCTGGCAAGGCGACACGCCCCAAGACGCTGGCGCAGCGCATCGACCATAGCGGGGTTATGCGCCCCTCCCCCGCATAAAACCCATATATCGGGGGCGTCGGGGAGATGATCGAGTGCAAGGCCCACCGCTTCAGCCGTAAAAGCCGTCAAGGTTGCCACCACATCTTCCAGCTTGCGCCCTTCCGCCCAGTCCAGCGCAAAGTCATATCGGTCCAGCGACCGCGCCCCTCTGCCTCGGAAATAGGGATGCTCCAGTAGCTTCGCGAGACGCTCCTGATCGACCTGCCCCGCACGGGCCAGACGCCCGCCATCGTCGTAACGACCGACGCCGCGTGCCTGCACCACCTCATCAATAAGACCATTTCCCGGCCCGGTATCGAATGCCACCAGTGCGCCATCGCGCCCGATCCAGGTCAGGTTCGCCACACCGCCGATGTTGAGGAACGCCACGGGGCCAAGGCACCCGAGACTTCGGGCCAGCGCCGCATGGTAGGCCGGAACCAGCGGTGCGCCCTGCCCACCGGCCTGCAGATCATCCTGGCGCATCTGGGCAACCACCGGCACGCCCAGTCCATCGGCGACGACTTGCGGGTCTCCGATCTGCAAAGTCAGTCCCCGTTCGGGACGATGCAGCACGGTCTGACCATGAAAGCCAATGAGATCGACCGGCCCGCAACGGCTGAGCAGGTCGCGCCCCGCCAAAACGTGCGCCGCCTCGATCACGCCAGCGGCACCCGCAAGGCTGGCGGGCTGGTCGCCATAGCCATTCCAGGCCAGGGCGTCGCGTGTCGCTCGCGCAAGAATGGCGCGCTCTCCATCCGAAAACGCCGCGAAGCCGGTCGCCCCCTGCACCACGTCATCTCGGCCGTCCGTTTCGATGATTGCGACGTCAACTCCATCCAAAGACGTGCCGCTCATGAAGCCCATGACCCGCATCAGAAATCCCCTTCCCAGCGGCATACAAGCAAGCTCGCATCGTCATGAATCTTGACGCGCGGAAACCGGCCACGACTTCCCGGTGCACGTTCGAGTGACCGCAGCCGGCTCAGCCAATCCGTCCAGCCCCGAACATCGCAAATGGCGAGATGGTCTGCTGGATCCGCCTCGCCGAACATCTCGATCAGGCGCAGAAATCCGTCACTCGCGATGGCAAATCGCGCACCTGGCGAGAGAGGGATTCGCATCTGCCAAAGGTGATCGGCGGCTTCCGGGCTGGTGCCCAGCACCCAGTAGCCCTCATCCCGGTTCATCATGCTCCGCATGGCCTGCAACCCGGGCAGGAGCCGTCGGCCAAGTTCATCGGACGACATTTCGGGATCCACATCAAGGTAGCTTCGAATTTCCTCGACCAACTCCGCTCCGCGCGCATCCAGCGGCGAACTCCCGAACAGAGCCGCCTCGCCGTCGCGCGCTTCCGCGACAATTCGGCAGTCGGCAAGCGTCGTCAACTCAGCCTCGTCCCCGTTGACCCGAACCATTGCGAAGGCCGCCGAAGGAAGTTCGTGCGCCGCCGCGGGCAAGCGTGTCGCGATGCCGTCCAACCGCTCCGCGCAGCCCGCCGTCACCTCGCGGATCAATTCGACCGTCGGGATCTGCGGGTCTCGCACCAGTATCTGAGCAAGAAGGTCATTCGCCGTTCTCGCCAGCCAGGCGGCATCACTGGGCGCGTCGGTCAGGCGACCTCCCACACCTGTTGCGCCGTCGATGACCCAGGCCGCCGCGCCGCAGTGGCCGACGCAGTCCTCGTTGACATCGCCCTGACCATCCGAGGCCGCAATCTCAATCGTGAGCAACGCAAAGGCTCCTTCAGACGTTCCATTTCTTGGGCCGCTCCCGAGCGCCCGATACAAATCAGATAAAACCACTTTAATGCCACTTGAGTCAAACACAAAGAATGGTATTAACGTTGCCATGCACTCGAAACGCCCCGATCTCACCACGCAAATGGCGCGCGAAGCCGCCGAAGCTCCTCACCGTGCCAGCGAACAGCTCCACCGCAACGCCGCACTGGTTCGTGAAGCCGGTGCCCGGCTGCGCCGACTGGCACCACCTTTCGCCGCCACTCTTGCGCGCGGCAGTTCGGATCAGGCAGCAGGGTTCGGCAAGTTCCTTCTCGAACGTCACGCCGGGATTCCCGTTCTGAGCCACGCCCCCTCGATCGGCTCGCTCTACCACGCGACATCGCCGCACTTTCAGGGCATCCCCGTTCTTGCGATCTCGCAGTCGGGCCGCAGCCCAGACCTTTTGGCCGCCGCCGAAGACGCGAAGGAGCAGGGTGCGCTCATCGTTGCGCTGGTGAACGATACGGCCTCCCCCCTCGCCGAACTGGCCGAGATCGTGATCCCTGTTCACGCAGGCCCGGAAACCAGCGTCGCGGCGACCAAGAGCTTCATCTGCACGCTGGTTGCGCTGATGCACCTGACCGCAGAGTGGAGCCAGGACCCGGCCCTCCTCGCCGCGCTCGACGCGACCGGCGATGTACTGGAAGAGGCCGCACGCGCCGACTGGAGCGATGCGGTCGCGCTGGTTCGCGACGCCACGCAGATGCTGGTGCTGGGCCGCGGCCCGACGCTGGCCATCGCGGGCGAGGCCGCCTTGAAGCTCAAGGAAACGTCGCGCCTCCACGCCGAGGCTTTCAGCAGTGCCGAAGTCGCGCATGGCCCGATGACGCTCGTGGGCGACACGGACCCGGTTCTGGCCCTGGCCCCTCTGGACGAGGCCCGCACCGGCCTTCGTGAACGCCTTGCCGATTTCACCGCGCGCGGCGCGCAGGTCATCGCGGCCGGCCATGCCGAAGACATCGAGGCCGCACGCCTGAGGCTTCCTGCAACGACCACGGCACACCCCGTGCTGGCCGCCATTGCGCAGATCCAGAGCTTTTACGGCTTTGCCAACGCTCTCTCCATCGCAAGAGGCCACGACCCCGATAGCCCACCCCATCTCAACAAGGTGACGCGCACGCTATGACCCGATCAAGCGCCCCTGACGTGGCCCTCACCGGGGCACGGATCGTCACGCCCTCCGGGATCCTCAATGCGCATGCCCTCCTTATCAAGGACGGGCGGATCGTCAGCCTCGTACCGGACAGTTCGGTTCCGGACGGCGTCCTCGTGCAGGACCTTGGCGGCGGTTATCTGCTGCCCGGCTTCATCGATACGCAGGTGAACGGAGGCGGAGACGTCCTGTTCAACGACGCGCCTACGCAAACGGGCCTGCGCACGATCATCGCGGCGCATCGACGCTTCGGGACAACCGGCCTCCTGCCCACCCTCATCACCGACCACCTCTCGGTCGTAGATACGGCTCTTGCCGCGGGTGAAAGCGCTCTTGCCGAAGGGATGCCAGGCCTGCTGGGCCTGCACATCGAAGGACCTCACCTCAACCCGGCCAAGAAGGGCATTCACGATGCAAGCCGCATCGTTCCCATTGACGGCGGCATCGTCGAACGGCTTGCCGCGCCGACGAAAGGACGCCGGATCGTCACGCTGGCGCCCGAACTGGCACCGGTCGGAGCCGTGCGACGCCTTGCCGAAGCGGGCGTGCTGGTCTGTGCCGGACACAGCCTGGCGACCTATGAAGACGCTCGCAACGCGCTGGATGAGGGCCTCGCCGGTTTCACCCACCTCTTCAACGCGATGACGCAGTTCCTCAGCCGCGAGCCCGGGCTCGTGGGCGCGGCACTGGAAAGCCGCACGACGCATTTCGGCCTGATCGCCGATGGCCGCCATGTCCATCCCGCCAGCCTTCGGGTCGCACGACTGGCACGCGGGGACGACGGCATCATGCTCGTCACCGATGCCATGCCCCCGGTGGGCGGCACCAAAGGCAAATTCACGCTGATGGGCCGCGAGATCATCATGCGTGAGGGCACCTGCAAGGGATCGGACGGGACCCTGGCGGGATCGGCGCTGACCATGGCCGAAGCTCTGCGCAACGCGATGGACTTCATGGGCTGCGATCTGGTCAGCGCTTCGCGCATGGCGAGCGGCAATCCCGCCCGTTTCCTGCGCCTCGACGAGGAGGTAGGCGAAATCGCGCCCGGCCTTCGCGCCGATCTGGTCCACCTCAACGACGAACGGCACGTGCAAGCGACCTGGATTGCGGGCACGCGCGAGGACCATTGCGAATGACCCCCGAACTCGGGCTGATAGACGGACGCTTTGGCCGTCCGTGGACCGCGCAGGAGCGGCGCCATGTCGCCCGCACGCTCGCGGAAGGCGGCTTTGGCTTCTACCATCACGCCCCCAAGGCAGACCGCGCCCTGCGGCGGGAATGGCAGCGCGCGCACAGCCCCGAAGAGACCGCGGAACTCGCCGAATTCTCGGCCTACTGCAGAGACCTTGGCCTGCGTTTCGGGATCGGTCTCACCCCGATCGGCGCCACGCATCCTTTCGATGGCGCGGCCCGCGACGACCTCGCCCGGCGCATCGCCGAACTCGACGCCATCGGCCTCGACGACCTGTGCATCTTCTTCGACGATCTTCGGGGAGATCTGCCAGATCTTGCCCGGCGCCAGGCGGACGTAGTCAACTTCGCGGCCGAACGCACCAAGGCCGGGCGGATATTCACCTGCCCCACCTATTATTCCGACGATCCGGTGCTGGATGTAGTCTTCGGCGCGCGTCCGAAGGACTATCTCTCGAATCTCGGCCGGCACCTTGCACCCGGGATCGAGGTCTACTGGACCGGCGAGGAAGTGTGCTCGCGGGCAATCGAGCCCGCGCATCTGGCTCGGGTCACGCGGGAACTGGGCCGCAAGGTCACGCTGTGGGACAACTATCCGGTAAACGATGGCGCGCGCATGTCGCGCTTCCTGCACCTGCGTGCCTTCACCGGACGGCCTGCGGCAAACGCCGCGCACATCGCGGGCCATGCCGTCAATCCTGCGATTCAGGCCCATTTGTCCTGCCTTCCCGCACTCACCTTGCCGATGGTCTATGCCGAAGCTGAAGATTACGCCTATGGCGCTGCTTTCGCCGAAGTGGCTCGCACGCACCTCGGGCCCGAATTCGCAAAACGCCTGATGGAGGATCTTGCCGCCCTGCAGGACATTGGCCACGAACGCCTCGGCCCACGCGCCGACCGATTGCGCGGGCGCTACGCATCGCTTGATCATCCCGCGGCACGTGAAATCATGCGCTGGCTGGATTGCGAGGACCTGATGCGCGATGACGAGGTCCAAACCCAATGACATCTGCGATGACGGCCCTGCCGAGACCCGATACCGGCGACCTCCTGAGTGCCTTGCGCGCCGTGGTCGGGCGTCGCCACGTGCTGACATCTTCGCGCGCGACGGCACGGTACCGGAAGGGCTATCGCACAGGCAATGGTCCGGCAATCGCTGTCGTGCGGCCAGGAAGCCTCCTGGAATTGTGGCAGGTCGCCAGCGCCTGCGTCGTCGCCGATGTCTCGATCATCATGCAGGCCTCCAACACGGGCCTGACCGGCGGCTCGACCCCGGACGGGGGCGATTACCCTGGCGGCCTCGTCATTATCTCAACGACGCGGCTCGGCGACCTGCGGGTCATTCGGGACGGCGCCCAGGTTCTCTGTCAGCCGGGGACGACGCTCAACCGGCTGGAACGGGCGCTGCGCCCGTTCGGCCGCGAACCCCACTCGGTGATCGGCTCTTCGTGTCTTGGCGCTTCGGTCGTCGGCGGGGTCTGCAACAATTCGGGCGGCTCGCTGGTGCGGCGCGGCCCGGCTTATACCCAGCTTGCCCTCTACGCGCGGGTCCAGCCGGATGGCACGCTGGCCCTCGTCAACCATCTCGGCATCGCGCTTGGCGACACGCCCGAAACGATTCTCGCGCGCCTCGACCGAGGCGATTTTTCCGAATCCGACATCGATCCCGCCACCCAAAGCTGGGCACATGATCACGCCTATCTCGACCATGTGCGCGATATCGATAGCGCCAGCCCGGCGCGCTTCAACGCGGACCCGCGCTGCCTGTTCGAAGCTGCCGGCAGCGCGGGCAAGCTGATCGTCTTCGCCGTCCGTCTCGACACTTTCGCACGCGAGGAGGAGACCACCACCTTCTACATCGCGACGCGCGATCCTGCCCGTCTCACCCGGCTGCGCCGTGCGATGCTCAGCGACTTTGAACTCCCCCCGATCGCGGGCGAGTACATGCACGAGACGGCCTTCGACATCGCCGATGTTTACGGACGTGACATGTTTGTCGCGATCGAGCGGCTTGGCACCGACCGGCTGCCCGCCCTCTTTTCGGCAAAGTCCCGGTTCGACGCCGTCTTCGGCGACGGCCGCTCGGACCGGATGATGCAGTGGGCGGGACGCTTCCTGGGCGATCACCTGCCTACGCGTATGCGCAAGTTCCGCGCCCGCTTCGAGCATCATCTGATCCTGAAGGTGAGCCACGATCAGGTCGGACCGACCCGCGCCCTGCTCGCCGAACTGTTCCCCGGCGACAGCCAGGCCGACCACTTCGAATGCACCGCCGAGGAAAGCGCCAAGGCCTTCCTGCACCGCTTCGTTGCAGCCGGGGCGGCCGTGCGCTACCGCGCGGTCCATCCCGAGACCGTTGAAGATATCGTCGCTCTCGACGTCGCCCTGCCGCGCAACACGCTGGAGTGGGAAGAACACCTGCCGCCCGAACTGGAAAGCAAAGTCCTTCACACACTCTACTACGGGCACTTCTTCTGCCAAGTATTTCACCAGGATTACATCGTGCGCAAGGGCACCGACCCGCTGCGTTTCGAACATGCGCTCTGGGATCTGCTCGACACGCGCGGCGCGCAATACCCGGCGGAGCACAACGTTGGCCACCTCTACATAGCCAAGCCCGAACTGACCGAATTCTACCAGAGCCTCGATCCACGCAACCAGCTGAACCCCGGCATCGGCCAGACCGCGCGTGGGCGTCACTGGTCCTCCCCATCCCCCCACGGAGACGGCTGCACATGACCTACTTTCTCGGTATCGACGCGGGCGGCAGCAATTGCCGCGCACGCCTGATCGACGCGCAAGGAACCGTGATCGGCGAGGGCCGTGCGGGAGCCGCAAACGCGAGGATCGGGTTGGAGGCGCTCTACGAGACACTCAATGCCACGATCAACGAAGCGGTCGCTCAAGCCGGGCTGACAACGACGCAGCGCGCCGCGATCGCCGGCGGCATGGGGATCGCCGGGATCACCCGCCCCGGCGTGCAGGACGGCCTCGATGCGTTCGATTTCGGCCTCGCCTCCTGCCGCTATGCCACGGATGCCCAGATCGCGAACCTGGGCGCCAATGCCGGAGAGGATGGCGCGATCCTCATTATCGGAACCGGCAGCATTGCCCAGCTTCGCATCGCGGGCGAGGACCACACCATCGGCGGATACGGCTTTCCTATTTCGGATGAAGGCAGCGGCGCGGCCCTTGGCCTCTCCGCGATGCGTCACGCCCTTCGCGCGCTGGACGGGCGCACCCGCCGCACCGAACTGAGCGCCGCGGTCACCGAGCGTTTCGGGCACGACACCGCGCAGGCCATCGCCTGGATGGATAATGCAACCCCGCGTGACTACGGCACATTCGCTCCGCTCGTGATGGACTACGCCGAAGCTGACGATCCGATCGCGCGGTCCATCATCGAGGACGCGGCCAGCCACATTGAACGTTTCATCGAGACGATCTTTGCTCGCGGCGTGACGCGCTGCGTACTTGTCGGCGGCCTGTCCCACCGTATGAAGCCCTGGCTGCGCGCACGCACCGTCGAACGCCTGAGCGAGCCTCTGGGCGACGCTCTGGATGGCGCCCTGCGCCTCTCTGGGTACCGTACGTCCTAGTTTGCGCGCGCGAACCGTTCAGTCGGCTACCCCGTCGGGCCGCCCTTTCAGGATCGAGGGCGGCCCGAGGCCTTTTCTCAGAAGACATGTTTCAAGGTGAGCCCGTAGGTACGCGGGTCGCCCGGTGTGCCCACGATCAGCCCGGTATTCCCGCCGGGCACCTGCAGCTGCTCGAAATAGCGGGTATCGAACAGGTTGCGCACCCATCCGAAGATCTCGAAGCCGGCCTCACCACGAAAGCCCAGGCGCAGGTTGGTGAGCGCATAGCCTTCGACCCAGGTGTAGGCAGAGGGCGTGGGATTGCTCGAGAAGCGCGAGCGGTAGCTGCCGTCGATCCCGAGATAGACGGCACCCTCCTGCCCGAGCAGCGTGACCGGCACATTCCCTTCGGCCCCGTAGGCGAGCGCCAGCTTGGAGACACCGGGCAGCCGCGCACCCGATATGTCGCAATTGACGGGACTGATCCCGCCGGGGGTTCCGGGCTGGTCGGGCTCCTGTCCAGCCTGGGGCGAAGCTCCTCCAGACAACTCGGGCGGGCACGGTGCATCTGTAAAAGTGCGGTAGGTGGCGTCGGTCCAGGCCGCGTTGGCATAGGCATTGAAGCGCAGGCTCGGCCGTATCGAGAGGTCGGCCTCCAGCCCTTGGGTACGCACCTGCCCGGCATTGGCGAGATAGCCACGCAGGACACCCAGGCTGCCGTTCGTCACGAGCGCCTGGTAGTTGGCAATGTCGGTGCGGAAAGCCGCGAGGTTCAATGTCGCGCGGCGATCCCAGAAGCGCGCCTTCATGCCGATTTCATAGTGGTTGACCGTTTCCGGGGCGACCGTCGCGGCCTCCAGGATGGGCCGCCCATCGGCATCGGAGGGAACCCCGTTGAGGTTCACCCCGCCCGACTTGAAGGTATGCGCATAGGTTGCATAGACGAGCACCTCGTCCGAGACTTCGTAGCTGGCTGTCAGATCGTAGCTGAAGTTCCAGTCCTCGTAGTCGACGCTGAAGGCCTGCGGCGCGAGCACCGCACGCTGCGCAACGATCCGGGGATCCGTGCTCTGGTACGTGACCCGTTGCCCCTCCCCATTGGTCACGACCGAGGCGTAGTCCCCGTCCTTGCTGTCGTAATTGAGGCGCACGCCCGGGCGTAGCGTGAGGCCCGCCAGCGGTTGCCAGTTGACCTGGCCGTAGAGTGCGGCGCTCGTGTTATCGAGGCCGATGGTGTTGGTCGCGGTCAGCCCGTCGAGCACGCTCGGGTCCGCGCTCAGTGGATTGGAAGGGTTGATCAGCCAGGCGCTGGCTGCGGGCCCCTGCTGCTGGCTACCTTGTGTGTCGACGCTCTGCTGAAAGAAGAACGCGCCCAGGGTGTAGCCAAGTGCCCCCTCCCCGCCCGACAGGCGCAGTTCCTGGGTATACTGGTCCTGCTGGGATGGGTTCTGGCTAAGGGTGGTGATGCCAAGGCCGGTGAAGTCACGGTCGTTCTCGGGCTTCCAGTCCCAGAAACGCCAGGCGCTTACCGAGGTAAGCGTGCCGATGCCGGTGTCCCACACGGCCTTCAGCGACGCGCCGCCGACCTTGTTGCCCGCGTTGAGCGACGCGTCCAGATCGGTCAGGCGGTCGAAGGCATCGGTGCTGGGCGGCGCATAACCCTGCGCGGCGGCTAGCGCCTCGTACTGCCGGTTGAGCGCACGCTGCGTTCGGCCGGTCCGCACATAGACCGTGCCGCAGCACTCCGGGTCCTGCTGCGAATAATCTCCGGCCAGCGTGATCGAAAGGCTCGCGCTTGGCTGCCACAGGAGCTGTGCGCGCAGGCCCAGATTGTCCTGCGCGTTGATCCAGCGTCCGCTGGTCGTGTTCCACAAGGTTCCGCGCCTACTGGTCGAGGAAAGCGCGAGGCGGGCCGCCACCGTTTCGGAGAGCGGCCCCGAGACAGCTGCCTTGGCCTGGCGAAAATCAAGGTTTCCTACGGAAACTTCGGCACGCCCCTCGAAGTCGAAGGTGGGCTGGCGCGTGGCGATGTTGATCGCGCCGGCCGTGGTGTTCTTGCCGTAGAGTGTCCCTTGCGGACCTCGCAGCACCTCGATCCGCTCGACATCGAGGAAGTCGAAGGTCGCCGAAGCCACGCGCGCGAAGTAGACATCGTCCACGTAGATACCCACGCCCTGTTCGATGCCGTCGTTGGTGAGGCCGAACGGCACGCCGATGCCGCGGATGTTCACGGCCGTGTTGCGCGGATTGGTGCTGTAATACTGCAAGGTCGGGGTCAACTGCTGCAGGCGTCCGACGTTGAAGGAGCCCGTGGCGTCGATATGCTCGCCGCCGACGACCGAGATCGCGATCGGGACGTCCTGCACGGTTTCCGTGCGCCGCCGTGCGGTCACGAAGATCTCGCCATGGTCCGCCGCGCCGGTGCCGACCGACGTGGGATTATCCGGCCCTGCGCCCGCCTCTGCGCCTTGCGGTGGCGCTTCTAGGGTCTGGGCCATGGCGCTCACCGGGAAGGTCAGGATCAGCGCTGTGGCAAGAGCGGTCGATGCAAGGTGGTTGGAGCCGGGAAGTCCGGATCGACGCGAAGTGAGATGCATTGGGTCCCTCATGAAGTGTGCCCTGCATCCGGTGGTCCGGTCTGCGCGATCGAGGCCATTGATCGTGTTCTGGAAAAGCCGCGCCCGCACGCTTGCGGGCGCCCTGGCAGCCGTGCGGGAGACAGGATGTGCCCGTGCACTCTCCCACCTCCCCTCGGAGAATTTGTACTGCGTCCGGATGCCTCCGGCATCCCGGACGTGATGCCAGATATCAGCGTGGCGAGCGCGGGGCCTCACCCTGCCCCAGCAACGTGGCCAGCGCGCCGGCCTCCAGCAGGGGGCGCGGCGGGGGCGTTACTGCCGCGATCAGGCTCTGGACGAGGTACTTGCCGTAAGGCCAATCGCGCAGGCCCGAGGCCGCATTGATATGCCCCATCGGCCCCGCATCGACCATACGCGCCCCCCAGATCCGAGCCATCCGCCGGGCATGGCCATAGCTGGCATACGGATCATTTCGGCTTGCTACGAGCAACGCGGGAAAGGCGAGACGCTTGCGGACAACCGGGCCGAAGGGGCGGAGCCGTGGATCGATCGGAGCATACTCGACGTCGGGCGGGGCGACGAGCAAGGCGCCTGCCACGCGAGACAGCAGTTCCGGTTCAGCCGCATTCCACCAGCCCACGGCGTGGCAGCCCAGTGAATGGGCGATCAGGATGACCGGCCGTGTCGCGGCGGCAATGGCGCTGTTGAGGCGGCTCACCCAGGCCTCCCGGCCGGGCGCATTCCAGGCTCCCAGTTGAACGCGTCGGCAGGCCGCATCCTCGCGCTCCCAGATGGTTTGCCAGTGGCCGGGGCCGCTGTTGTCGATGCCCGGCACGGTAAGCAGAGCAGGCGCCAAGGCCGCATTTGCAAGATCGTTCATGGCCCTTCTCCTCATGAGCCTGCCGCGTAAAGGACTAGGCCCAGCGCGGCCCAGGCTGTCAGCGAAATCGGCAGGGCCAGAGCGAGGCCGCGAAAAAAGGGGCCAGGCTCCATGCGCGCAATCGGGTCTGCGTGCAGGAAAGTCCCCGCCTCCTGCAGCCGTGACGCGGCGGCATGGGGACCAGGACCAAAGTGGATCGAGCCTGCCTGCCGTATACGAGGGACGGCGGCGCGACGGCGGGTGTGCTGCCGCGAGGTATGAAGGGATCTGAACGTGCATTGCATCGTATCACCTCAAGATTTGGGACGTGAGGGGAACACGAGGCCTGGCGTTGTCGCCCGAGCATCGCGCGCTTTAGCGGTTGGTAACGCGGAGCAAGCTGCTTCCCGATCAAATGCCGCGAGCCGGGAGAAATCGAGGGCGTCCCGGCCAATCGCCCTTTGCAGATTTAAACCCTACTCATTAAGTGGGGATAATGTCAAGCCGATCAGGATGGCGGGCGCGCGAACGCCTCACTGGCCCTCACATGAGGTGCGCGCAGGCCACCACCAACCACGCCGCCGGTACGAAAAGCACCTGTGCCAGCACCGTCCCACAGACTCGGCTTAAGGCGAGCAGGACCACGGTGCGCCGGAAAACGCCCTCTCCGACACTTCCGGACACGACATCGTCGGTCATGACCGAGAGCTGAGGATCAATCAGCACGAACAAAAGAATTGTCGCAAATCCGTTGACGATGGCCGACAATTGAGAGGCCGTGACCCGGTATTCGGGGACCAGATAGCCCGCGTAGAGCGAGGCTAGGACGCCCACCCCCAGCAAGGCCTGCGCCAGGACATTGAGCGCAATGACCGAAAGACCGACGCCGTGCAGGCCGCAAAGGCCGCGCAAATGTGAGGCACGGGGGCGCGTCCCGGCCCGCCACAGAAAGGCCAGACCACGCGGTGAGGCAGCCACTTTCACCAGCGTCAGAACCGATCGGTGATGCTGAAAATCACCGATGGCGCGGGAAAACCACCGCTGTGCGGTCGGAATAAACAGCGTGCCCAGGACGCTCGCCGCCGTTGCCGCAGCCAGGACCAGGCGAAAGTCGAAAAGCAGCCCATCGCCCGAATCGGCCAGCAGCGCGCTTTCGATTCGCTTGGCAAGGAACGGCCCGAGAAAGCCGTTGGACAAACGCGAGAGCAGCACAAGGACGTTGAAAAGCGCAAATGCCAGCGCAATTCGCTGCGTTCGAACCCCGGCGATCCGGGCGGCATAGGCCAGCGCTCCAACAAAATTGATGGCGAACGTCAGCAAGCAGATCGTCAGCAGTTGCAGATCCAAGAAACACGCCTCGTATGGGGGGACGACGCCTACATAGACGGGCCAAAAGATTTGGCCTACTAAATTAATCGGGATATAGGGCGAACCCGTCAGCCCCGACGCCCGGGTGGCGTCAGGCCAGGCTGTTCGATCAGGAAGAATACGGCATGACGTTCGCGCAATGGGCAATCCTGGGCATCCTCCTGGCCATGATCGTGGCCTATGCGTCCGAGCGCTTTCGCGTCGAACTTGTCGCCATGGCCGGTCTCGGCGCCGCCTTCGGACTGGGCCTCGTGCCGGTGCAGGCGGTCTTCGCCGGATTTTCCAATCCGGCGGTCATCACCGTGGCGGAAATCCTGCTCGTGGTTGCCGCGCTTGCGCAATCGCGTGTGATCGACACCTTCGCACGGCGCATCGTCAGCCGCGTGCACGGAGAGACCGCGATCCTCGCCGTCCTGTGCGGCCTTGCCGCGCTGGCTTCCACGGTCATGAACAACATCGGCGCGCTGGCGCTCTTCTTCCCGGTCACACTGTCGGTTTGCGCGCGCCTCGGACTGCCGCCGGGGCGCATGCTGATGCCGCTCTCCTTCGCAACCTTGCTCGGGGGCACCTGTTCCCTCACGGGTACGCCTGCGAATCTTGTCGTCAATGACTGGATGGTATCGCAAACGGGCGCAAACATGGGCTTCTTCGGCCTTGCCATAGTGGGCTTGCCGGTCATGGCAGTGGGCCTTGTCTGGCTGGTTCTCGCCGCCCCACGCCTGCTGCGCGCGCCTGCGAACGCCCCTGCCGGGAACGATGTCGGCCCCGCCTCCTTCCTCACCGAAGCACGCGTACCCGACGGTTCTGCGGCGAAGGGCCTGCATCTGCCGGACGCGGAAGCCCGCTTCGACATCCTCGTCCACGGCGTCGTGCGCAATGGTGCCCACGTCTTCGCGCGCCGGGCAGATATCGTCTTGGCCCAAGACGATATTCTCCTCCTTGAGGCCGACTTCGCGCTGGTCGACCAGCTCCATCTGGAAGGTGCCCTTGCCCCTGCGGAACGCCACGAGGGGACCGCCACGCCCGAACGCAGCGAGGCCGTAGTCATGCCGGACAGTTTTCTCCTCGGCTCACGAATCGGCGACATCGGGCTGTTTGCCGAGCACGCGATCCGCGCGGTCGGGCTCGCGAGCCGACGCCACCGGATAGAGGGGCGCTTTGCGGATCTCCAGATTGGGGTCGGCGACGTCCTCATCCTTGAGGGCGATCGCGAGGCGCTGGGAACGACCCTGGCCGAGGGCGCGCTCCTGCCCCTGTCCCGGCACCGCCCGCCCCGTCTCAACGCCCGTGCGGCGACGGGTGTCGGCGTCTTTGCGACCGGCGTGCTCGTCTCCGCCTTTGAACTGATCCCGGCCGAGATCGCCTTTGGCGCGGTCGTGTTCCTCCTCGCCGCGACCCGCTGCCTCAACCTGCGCACCGCGTTGCAAGAGCTGAACTGGCCGATCGTAATCCTGCTCGCCTGCATGATCCCGCTTGGCCTGGCGGTGCAAGATACAGGAGCCGCGCGGGTGATCGCCAACGCCATCGTCGCCTGGCTCCCCGGCGAACAGCCGCTCGGAGTGATCGCGTTGGTACTGTTCATGGCCATCGCCATCACCCCGTTCATCGACAACGTGTCGACCGCGATCGTGCTCAGTCCCATCGCCACAAGCATCTCCGCGCGCACGGGCGTGGCGCTGGAGCCCCTGCTGATGGCCGTCGCGGTTGGCACTTCGCTCGACTTTCTGACGCCGTTCGGCCACCACAACAACGCGGTCGTGATGGGCGCAGGGGGCTATCGCTTTCGGGACTTTCCCCGCTTTGGCGCTCCACTCCTGGCGCTGTGCTGTCTTGCCGCGCTGCTTGCGTTGGGCCTGATGGTCTAGTTGTATCCGCGCCCTTGGCGGCGTAAAGTCCAGTTCTGTTGTAGGGAAGTTGCACCCAGGTCATGATCTCGAACAAAGCCAAGTACGCCCTGCGTGCCCTTCTTGCCGTAGCCGCCCAGCCTGAAGGCGAGGCCATCACCAGCACCGAGATCGCCCGTAGCCACGCGATTCCGCACAAGTTCCTCGAGCAGATCCTGCTCGATCTGAAGAAATCCGGCATCCTGGAAAGCCGCCGAGGCAAGGCGGGGGGCTATGTCATGTTGCGACCGACGGACACGATCAGTTTTGGCGAAGTTCTGCGCATTTTCGATGGCCCCCTTGCGCCGCTGCCGTGCCTGTCACGCAACGCTTACCGTCGCTGCGAGGACTGCGAGAACGAGGCCCGGTGCATTATCCGTCGCGAGCTCGCCCGCTCCTACGAGGCGAGCCGACAGGTACTGGAATCGCGCACGATCGCGGATGCCTTGCGCGAAGGCCAGGATCCCGGTTTCATCGCACAGGAGCGCAGGGCTGGCTAAGTCCGTGCGCTTTTGCGCCTTTACAATCCCTACCATCCAGATAGGAATAATGCGGTAATGAGTCGCTCCCGCTTTTCCGTCCACACGGGCGGAGGGAAGGCATTCAGGAGACCGCGTAATGAAACCTGCCCTGAGGACACGCGCCCGGCGCGCCGCCGTCCTGCTGCTGGCTCCCTTCGTCCTGTCCGCCTGTTCGCAGGCTGGTGATGGTGCCGCGGGCGAGACCATCGAACTTCTGAACGTTTCCTACGACCCCACGCGCGAGCTTTACGAAGCGCTCAACCCACGTTTCGCAGAGCATTGGAAGGCCAGGACCGGCAAGGACGTCTCCATCCGGATGAGCCATGGCGGATCGGGCAAGCAGGCCCGCGCGGTAATCGATGGCCTTTCGGCCGACGTGGTGACGCTGGCGCTCGCCTACGATATCGACGCGATCGCCGCGCGCACCGGCGGCAAGCTGCCGGTGAACTGGCAGGCCCGCCTGCCCCACAACAGCACGCCCTACGCCTCCACCATCGTCTTCCTCGTGCGCAAGGGAAACCCCAAGGCCATTGCCGACTGGAATGACCTGGTGAAGCCGGGCGTCGCCGTGATCACGCCCAATCCCAAGACCAGCGGCGGAGCGCGCTGGAACTTTCTGGCCGCCTGGGCCTACGGAAAAGCGCATGCAGGTGGCCGCGATGCGGGAGCGCAGGAGTTCGTGCAGCGCCTTTATCGCAACGTGCCCGTCCTCGATAGCGGCGCGCGCGGGGCCACCACGACTTTCGTGGAGCGCGGCATCGGCGATGTCCTGCTGGCCTGGGAGAACGAGGCCTATCTCGCCCGCAAGGAACTGGGCGAAGATCGCTTCGACATTGTCACGCCCTCGCTCTCGATCCTTGCGGAGCCCCCCGTGGCGGTGGTCGATGGCAACGCGCGGCGTCATGGCACCGAAGAGGTCGCCCGGGCTTATCTCGACTATCTCTACTCCCCCGAAGCCCAGGAAATCATTGCGCAGAACCATTATCGCCCGATCGACACCAACGTGGCGCAGCGCCATGCGGATGACTTCCCCACGCTCAACCTCGTGACCGTCGACGGCCAATTCGGAGGCTGGAAGGCGGCGCAGGAGCGCTTCTTCGCCGATGGCGGAGTGTTCGACCGCATTTACGCCCCCGGCGGACGGTGACGGCCATGGACATGACGACTTCGGTGGTGCTCGACCACCACACGCGGCCTGCCCGGTCCGACAGGGTACCGCCGCCACGCCCCAGGCTCCGCCCCCGCTCGATCCTGCCCGGCTTCCGGCTGACCATGGGTCTGACCCTCCTGTGGCTGTGCCTGATCGTTCTGATCCCGCTCAGTACGGTATTCCTCGCCAGCGCCGGATTGGGCTGGGCACGATTTGCCGAGGCGGCCTTCTCTGCGCGCGCGCTGGCGGCCTACCGGATCAGCTTTGGCACGTCGCTGATTGCAGCCAGCGTCAACGCGGTGTTCGGATTGCTGACCGCCTGGGTGCTGGTGCGCTACGCCTTTCCCGGCCGACGCCTCGTGAATGCGCTGGTCGACCTGCCCTTCGCGCTCCCGACCGCGGTGGCGGGCATTGCGCTCACCGCGATCTGCGCGAGCAATGGCTGGCTCGGCCGCGTCACGGCGCCTCTTGGCCTGCCGCTCGCCTACAACCCGGCGGGGATCACCCTAGCGCTCATTTTCGTGGGGCTCCCCTTCATCGTGCGCGCGGTCGAACCGGTGCTCGAAGACTTCGACCGTGAGGTCGAGGAAGCGGCGCTCTCGCTGGGCGCAGTCCCGGTGCAGGTCTTTGCCCGGGTGATCCTGCCCGAGATTCTGCCCGCGCTCCTGACCGGTTTTGCGCTCGCCTTCGCGCGGGGACTGGGTGAGTACGGCTCGGTCATCTTCATCGCCGGGAACATGCCCTTCACCTCGGAGATCGCCCCTTTGCTGATCGTGACCCACCTTGAGCAGTACGACTACGCCGGTGCCGGTGCGATCGCCACCGTCATGCTGATGGCAGCTTTCGCCATGCTGCTGGTGATCAACCTCATCCAGGCCTGGAGCCGCCGCAGGAGCGTGCGATGACGTCCCGTCTCCGTTCTGCAGGCCCGGCGGTACTGATCCTTGCCGCGCTGGCCTTTCTCGCCCTGTTCCTGCTGCTTCCACTCGTGGTGGTCTTCGTCGAGGCGTTGAAGCATGGTCTCGCCGCCTACGCGGCCGCACTCGTCGATCCCGATGCGCGCAGCGCGATCCGTCTGACCTTGCTGGTGGCGGCAATCAGCGTGCCGGTGAACGTGATCTTCGGGCTCGTTGCGGCCTGGGCCATCGCCAAGTTCGACTTTCCCGGACGCAGCCTTCTCATCACTTTCATCGACCTGCCCTTTTCGGTCTCGCCGGTGGTGGCAGGCCTGGTCTACGTGCTTCTTTTCGGGGCACAGGGGTGGCTCGGACCCTGGCTCGACAGCCACGACATCCAGATCGTCTTCGCGGTGCCGGGGATTGTCCTTGCGACCATCTTCGTGACCTTCCCCTTCGTCGCCCGCGAGCTCATCCCGCTCATGCTGGAACAGGGCCGCGACGACGAGGAAGCCGCGCTCTCGCTGGGAGCCTCGGGCCTGCAGACGTTCCTGCGCGTCACGCTGCCCAACGTGCGCTGGGGCCTGCTCTACGGCGTGCTCTTGTGCAACGCGCGGGCGATGGGCGAGTTCGGTGCGGTATCGGTGGTGTCGGGGCACCTGCGCGGACTGACCAACACGATGCCGCTCCACGTCGAGATTCTCTACAACGAATACAACTTCGTGGCCGCCTTTGCGGTGGCCTCGCTGCTGGCCGGCCTCGCCCTTGTCACCCTGGTTCTCAAGACCCTGGTCGAGGCGCGGTTCCAGCATCATCAACGGAGGAATGCCTAGATGATCGAACTTTCCGGAATAGCCCAAAGCTACGGCGCGCAGACCGTGCTCCAGGATATCGACCTGTCGGTGCGCGATGGCGAGTTCCTTGCCCTCCTGGGCCCCAGCGGTTCGGGCAAGACGACGCTCCTGCGCATCATTGCCGGGCTCGCCTTTCCCGAGCGGGGCACCGTGTGCTTCAACGGCGAGGATGTGACCGACCTCAAGGTCGCGCAGCGCAAGGTGGGCTTCGTCTTCCAGCACTACGCGCTCTTCAAGCACATGACCGTGGCCGACAACGTGGGCTTTGGTCTGTCGGTACGCGGCCGCCGCGAACGCCCCTCCCGTGAGGCGATCCGGGCCCGCGCCGAAGAGCTTCTCGACCTGGTCCAGCTGGGCGGCCTTGGCGCACGCTATCCCGCACAGCTTTCGGGCGGCCAGCGGCAGCGCGTAGCGCTCGCCCGCGCCCTTGCCACGGAACCGCAACTGCTTCTCCTTGATGAACCCTTCGGCGCTCTCGACGCGCAGGTGCGCAAGCATCTGCGCCGATGGCTGGGAGACCTTCACAAGCAGATGGGTCTGACCACGATCTTCGTGACCCATGACCAGGAAGAGGCGCTCGAACTGGCGGATCGTGTGGTGGTGATGGAGGGTGGCCGGATCGAGCAGGTCGGCTCACCTGAGGAGATCTACATGGCGCCCGCCAGCCCCTTCGTCGCCCGCTTCGTGGGCGAAAGCACGCGCCTGCCGGGTGGCCACCTCGTGCGTCCGCACGACATCGAGATCGAGACATCGGGCGACGTGGGACATCCAGTGCAGGTCGCCAATGTCTTCCGCAAGGGCGGATTCTGGCGGATTGAGGCATACAGCGAGGAGCTTGCCGGGCTCATCGAGTTCGATGCCGATGGGCGCCGTTCTCCGCCTGCCGCGGGCGACACGGTCCATATCCGCCCGCGCCGCTTTCACATCATCCAGGGACTGGACGAGGTCGCGTCATGACGGCTTCGTCGCTTACCAATGCCGCCGCGACGGGTGACCACGCGCTTGAAACCAGCCTGGCGAGCGTGCGCGAGGCGCTGAGCGGACTTAAGTTCGGCAGCGTCTCGCTGACCGTTCACGAAGGCCGTGTTGTCCAGATCGACGTGACCGAAAAGCGGCGCCTGGTGCCCGTACGCTAGGTCCGTCCAAGGGTGTCAGGCCTGCCGCCATTCTCCGCGTGTCAAAGTTGCCAGGCGGTGGCCGTCCTCGCTCGGCCGGAATGTCCATGAGCTTTGGCACCCTACGTAGCCAAGGCTTGCACGGAGCGAGCCTATCGCGCAAACTTGGGATATGACCGTAGAAAGCAGCTGTGCAACGCCCGAGGCGACCGCCGCGTCTTCCACAGACCTGACCTCAGGAATGGTGCGCATCGAAGGGGGCACTTTCACGATGGGCTCCGAGGACTTCTACCCGGAGGAAGCACCACGGCGGCAGGTCCGGGTGGACAGCTTCTGGATAGACGAAGTTCCGGTCACGAACCGTGAGTTCGCTCGCTTCGTGGAGGCGACCGGCCACGTGACGTTTGCCGAGATCGCGCCTGACCCCAAGGACTATCCAGACATGCTTCCGGGCATGGATAAGCCTGGATCCCTGGTCTTTCGCAAGACCAGCGGACCTGTCGACATGGGCAATCCCGGCAACTGGTGGCATTTCGAGTTCGGGGCGGACTGGCGCCATCCGCTCGGTCCCGGGGCCGACATCGAGGAACTCGGGCTTTGGGATCATCCGGTTGTCCAGGTCGCTTATGGCGATGCGCAGGCTTACGCAAAGTGGGCGGGCAAGGAATTGCCGACCGAAGCCGAATTCGAATACGCCGCACGCGGCGGGCTGGACGATGCGGCCTATGCCTGGGGCGATGAGCTGGCACCAGATGGCGCGATGATGGCCAATTACTGGCAGGGCCTGTTTCCCTTCGCCAACACCATGGCCGATGGTTGGGAGAGGACCTCGCCTGTGCGCAGCTTTCCGCCCAACGGGTATGGGCTCTACGACATGATTGCCAACACCTGGGAGTGGACCTGCGACTGGTGGTCGCAGAACCCGGGCGCGGGGTCCCTCGCGAAGAAAAGCAAGGGAAGCTGTTGCACCATCGCCAATCCGCGCGGCGGCAAGCTCAAGGAGAGCTTCGACCCGGCGCAACCCAAGATCAAAATCGGACGCAAGGTGTTAAAAGGCGGCTCGCACTTGTGTGCTGCAAACTACTGCCAGCGCTATCGCCCGGCCGCGCGCCATCCCGAGGCGATCGACAGTTCAACCACGCACATCGGCTTTCGCTGCGTCGTGCGCGGGGGCTGAACCCGAAGAATCCGACCGGGCCGGCAGGAACGACCTGCCAGCCCGGCTCACATAATTATCCCGCTCAGGGTTTCAGGTGCGTTTCGAAGAAATCGAGCGTGCGCTCCTGCACGTCGATCTGGTGCGCGCGCTGCTGGATGGAATGCCCCTCGCCCGGATAGTAGACGAGCTCCACCGGCTTGTTCAGCCGCGTGAGGCCGGTGTAGTACTGCAGCGACATGTCCGGCGGCACGCGGGTGTCCGCCTTGCCGTGCAGCAGCAGGACCGGGGTTTCAACCTTGTCCAGCAGACGCACCGAGGACACCGCGTCAAGATCGGCCAGATGCTCCTGCGCCTCTCCGAAGTAGGCCGCCGAGAAATCGGGGATGTCGGTCGTGCGGGCGAGAACCGCCATGTCGACCGGGGCGGCTCCGATCACGGCCGCCTTGAAGCGATCCGTCTGCGTCACGCTCCAGGCCGACATGAAGCCACCATAGCTCCAGCCACCGATGCCCAGGCGCTCCGGATCGGACGTGCCATCGGCCACCAGCGTGTCGATGCCGTCCATCATGTCCTGGTAGTCCGCGCCGCCCCAGTCGCTGCCGACCGCGCGCGCGAATTCGGTGCCCTGCCCGTCCGAGCCGCGGATGTTGGGAAGCAGGACGGCATATCCATGGGTTGCGAGCATCTGCGCCCATTCATGCCAGCTTCCCAGCCAGCCGGACCACCAGGCCCATTCCGGACCGCCATGGATCTGCACGACCGTAGGGAGCGCTGCCTTGCCGTCGTATCCCGGCGGCGTGACAAGAACACCGTAGATGGTGCGGCCATCGACCGTGCTGGTCCAGGAGACCTCGCGCACATCGCCAATGGTCCAGTCGGCCACCTGTGGGTTGATCCGGGTAATGGCCGTGGTCTCGCCGCTGGGCGTCAGTGTCCAGATGTCCGAGGGGCGCTGAGGGCTGCTCAACGCAACGGCAATGCGCTGGCTGCTGGCGTCGAGAGCCAGGTCGTGCGCTTCCCCGTCCAGCTGCGCTAGCGAGTTGACATGGCCATCCAGTTTGATCTGGACGACCTTGGAGCGGGTCGCCTCAAAGGTCGTCGCGAGGATCGAGCGGCTGTCCGGCGCCCAGGTGAAATGGGTAAAGAGGCCGGGATACTGATCGCCCAGATTAAGCGTCTTGCCGCTGGCGAGGTCATGCACCCGGACAGCCGAGCCGATGGGATTGTCTGCGCCCACCACCGAGGAGAGCAGTTTGCTTCCGTCGGGCGACCAGCTGATCGGACCGCGCGAATGGGCAATCAGGGTTCCGCCCAGCTTGCCGGTTTGCGGATCGAGCAGCGCGACACCGGTGCCGTAGAAGAAGGTGTTGATGTCGGTGTTGTCCGCCGTGCTCACCGCGATGTGGGAACCATCGGGCGACCAGGCCAGTTCAGAGATGTTGAGCCCATCGGGCGAGACCCGGCGCGCATCGCCTGTCTCCAGATCAAGGATCCACAGGCGGGTGAAGTGGCCCGGCTCTCCGTAGACGACCTCGTCGCGGCCCGCCTCGGCATCGGCCTGCTCTTCCGGCGTTTCGGGATCGGCCGCGAGGAAGGCAAGACGGCGCCCATCGGGCGCGAACGCCAGCTTGGTGACAGATGTGCGCATGGCTGTAAGCGGGACGGCTTCACCACCATCCGCGAACATCATCCAGGCCTGCGTCGTGCCCTTTGCCTCGCCCTTCCCGGCACGGGCGCCTTCGACCTTGGTGGTGAAGCGGAATTCGGTGTTCTCGTCCTCGACCAGCGGATTGGCACGGTCGGAGAGGAAGGCAATCCGCTGGCCATGCGGGCCCCACTGCGGCGACGTGCTGATCCCCTTGGCTCCGGCGAGCAGCTTGGCAGGCCTGCGGCCATCAGTCGGGACGAGCCAGATGGACTGGCGCTGTGAGCCTGCCGTCGCGATCTGGTCGGTCACGGTATAGAGGATGCTCTGGCCATCGGGCGACATGGCGATTTCCCGCATGTCCTTGAGACCCACGATATCCTCGGGCGAGATCGGGCCGCCCTCTTCGGCCTTCAAGGTCTGTTCGGATGGCTCGGCAGGAGCGGCGAAGGCGACGGCCGGCCCCATCGCCAGCATGGCGGCGAGGACGGAACGGATCATGTAGTGCATTGGCGTACCCTTGTGGCGCCCCGGCTTCGTTGCGCAGGCTCGGCTGCGACGGGGCGGCCCCGCGCATAAGACCGAAACTTACGCGATGTGAAGGGTAAGCAGGCATTTTCAAACAGATCCCGCATCTTGTTCACAAGCTTGCCCCCTCTGCACCGTGTCGGATCCGCATGAGGGATGCGAAATTGGGCACATGACACACCGCCATGCGTGCACTAGAAATCTGCCGAGAGGGGGAGTGCCGCAGGTGAACAATTCAAGCCACATTGCGCCAGAGGTGGGCCCGGTGCCCGGCCAGGCATATGCTTTCCGGGCGGCGCAATGAGCTTGTCCAGTGCCATCTTCGCCTCTCTGGGGCTGGTCCTCATCCTGTTTGCCGTTGCAGGAACCGTGGAGCGCATGGCGCGCCGTGGACGCCTCCAGCGCCGTGCCCGGCGCGGGGCCTACACCCTCGCGCTTGGCGTCTACTGCACCAGCTGGACCTTCTACGGATCGACCGGCACCGCGGTGCAATCGGGCTGGGCTTTCCTTCCCATCTATGCCGGACCGATCCTGCTGCTGCTGCTCGCACCGGGCTTTCTGCATCGCCTGGGACGCGCGGTGCTGCAGGAGCGCGCGACGACCGTCTCGGACTTCATTGCCGCACGCTTTGGCCATGACATCGTGGTTGCCCGGCTCGTCACGCTTATCGCGCTCCTGGGGAGCATTCCCTACCTCGCCTTGCAGCTTCGCTCCATCGGCAACGCGCTCTCCCTTGTGTCGGGGTCCGCAATTGCTGTCCCGGCCATGGTTGCAGCCAGCATCCTCCTGACCCTGTTCGCGCTCCTCTTTGGCGCGCGGCGCTTCGAACTGGCGGGCCGCAGCGAGGGCCTGCTCTTTGCAATCGGGCTGGATTCCGCGTTCAAGATCATCGCGCTCGGTGTGGTGGCCGTTCTGGCGCTCAGCCTGCTTGCAGGTGCAGAGCCCGCGCGCATTGCGACCGGGGCCGCGCAGATGCGCGCCAATTTCGCCCCCGGAAACATCAGCCTCGATGTAATGACCGTTCTCCTCGTGTCGGTCTTCGCCATCGTGGCGCTGCCACGTCAGTTCTACATGAGCTTTGTCGAGGCGCGCGCGGAGGACGACATGCTGCGCGCGCGCTACGGCCTCGCCGCCTACCTAGCCGCCATGGCGCTGATGATTGTCCCTATCGCTCTGGCCGGTCACGCCCTGCTTCCGGAAGGAACATCGCCCGATCTCTACGTGCTGAGGCTGCCCGATTGGGTCGGATCCGAACTGGCTCTCGCCGCGGCACTCCTTGGCGGCGTGGGAGCGGCCGCCTCGATGGCGATCGTGGATACGACGGCGCTTGCGACCATGGTGTCGAACGACCTGCTCGCACGAGCGGTCTTTGCCGCCCCCGGAGCCGAGACGCGGCGTCAATCGGCCGGGGGTATCGGGCGGCGGATGCTGGCGCTACGACGGCTCTCCATCGCAGCCATCATGGCGCTCGCGCTGGCGTTCGCCCTCCTCGTGAACCGCGACCAGTCGCTGGCCTCGATGGGCCTTGTTGCCTTTGCCGCCATGGCCCAGTTCACGCCGCACCTGATCCTTGCCACCAACGGCCGCGACCGCGATCCTCTCGCCGCGCGGGCGAGCCTGGCCGTCGGCCTGGTCGTATGGGCCTACACGCTGGCCCTGCCTCCGATCCTCCCCGCAAGCTGGATCCTGTTCCTGGAGCGCGGCCCGTTGGCGCCGGAACATCTCTTCGGCATCGCGGCAACGAGCGCCTTTGTCCACGGCGTGCTCTGGAGCCTGGGGCTGAACCTGGCCGTCTATGCCCTCATCGCCGCGCGCAAGATGCCTGCACCGGCCCTGCCCAGCCTCTTTGCCCCCTCGCACCGGGTCACGAACCTGGGCGAGCTGGAGCAGTTCGTCGCCAGTTTCATCGGCGAGGAACGGGCGCTCCGGGAATTTCCTTCCGGTGAACACGGCCAACCTGTCGATCGCCGCACGGCCCACCGCGCGCAGGCTCTGATCGGCGAAGTGGTGGGGGCGGCCTCGGCTCGCACCCTGGTCGCCTCGGCTCTTGCCAGTGGACAGATGTCGATTGCCGATGTCACCCGATTGCTCGACGAGGGCGGGCAGTCGCTGCGCTTCTCGCGCCAGCTTCTGGCCGCGACCTTCGAGAACATCGATGCCGGGATCAGTGTGGTCGATGCCGAACTCAATCTCATCGCCTGGAACTCACGCTACGAAGAGATCCTGAAGTACCCGGCCGGGCTGGTGCGCGCGGGCATGCCCATCGAGATCCTCATCCGCCACAACGCCGAGCGCGGAGACTTCGGTTCGGACGACGTGGAGGCGGCCATCGCTCGGCGCCTCGACCATCTACGTGCGCGGCAGAGCCACAGCTTCGAGCGGCGGCGTGACGATGGACGCGTGGTCAAGACCGTGGGCGGTCCGATGCCGGGGGGCGGCTACGTCATGTCCTTCACCGACGTGACCGAGGAAGTGCGCGTACGCGACGAGTTGGAGCGCACGCTTGCCGAACTTGAACACCGGGTCGAGGAACGCACCCACGAAGTGCGCGAGGCCAACCGCCTGCTGGCCCGCGCGACACAGGACAAGACGCGGTTCCTCGCCGCGGCCAGCCATGACCTTCTCCAGCCGCTCCACGCAGCCCGTCTGTTCACTGCGGCGCTAGGGCGCAAGGCACACGCCGACGTGGAGCCCCTCGTCGGGCGGGTCGACAGCGCCATCGTCGCGGCCGAGGAGCTCCTGCGCGCCCTGCTCGACATCTCGCGCATCGATGCGGGCGGCGTCATTCCCGATCCCGAACCTGTCGCGCTCAAGCCCTTTCTCACCGATCTTGCCGAAAGCTTCCGGCCCAGTGCGGAGACAAAAGGGCTCCGGCTCAAGATCGGATCGCTCTTCGGGCAGGTCGAGACCGACCCCGGCCTTCTGCGTTCGGTCATGCAGAACTTCCTCTCCAACGCCATCCGCTATACGCAGCGTGGCGGGGTCGTGCTGGGCGTGCGGACGCGCGGTGACTGGCTGCGCATCGACGTGGTCGATACCGGGGTCGGCTTTCCGCAAGAGGCCGCCGAGACGATCTTCGGCGAGTTCACGCGCCTCGGTACGGTCGAGGCCGAGGGCCTGGGGCTGGGCCTCGCCCTCGTCGAGCGGATCGTGCGCCTTCTGGGGGGGCGCATGGAGGTCTCGTCCAACGAGGGGCGCGGAAGCCGCTTCAGCCTGCTTCTCCCGATGGCGGAAACCGTGGCCTCTCCCATGCCCGAAACATCCTTGCCGCGCGAGATCACAGGCCCTGTTGCACGCCTGGCCGTGCTGGTGGTCGACAACGATACCCGGATCGTTGAGGCAACGGTCGCCCTGGTCGAGGAACTGGGCCACCGCGCCGTAGGCGTCACGGGCGTAAACCAGGCCCTGCCCTATGCAGGCGAGATCGACGCGGTCCTTGCCGACTATCGCCTGGACGGGGACGAAACCGGTATTGCTCTGATCGAGGCGCTGCGTGCCATTCGCCCGACCCTGCCCGCCGCCATCCTGACGGCCGAGCCGCAAGGGCCGGTTCGGGCTGCCGCTGAAGCGCTGGGCGTCCGGGTTCTTGCCAAGCCGGTGGAACCCGGCCTTATCGAAGGCTTCCTGGCCAGTGTCTCAATGGCTGAGGTGCAGGCCCAGTGAGCGCGCGACCAGTGCAGCCTGAGTGCGGTTGCTGACGTCGAGCTTGCGCATGATCGCGGTCATGTGCGCTTTCACGGTCGCCTCGCTGACCCCCAGGCTATGCGCGATCTGCTTGTTGAGCTGACCGTCGAGAACCGCGAGAAGTACCTTGAGCTGGGTCGGCGTGAGCCCGGCAACGCGCTCACGGATCGGGTCGAGATCGCTGGGCTCGGCCTGTTTGCGCGGAGCCGGCGCCGCTCCTGAGAGCGCCGCTGCAATCGCGGCTTCGATCTCGGAAAGGTCCGCGTCCTTGTGAAGGAAGCCCTTGGCCCCGAAGGCGCGTGCCTCTTCGGCGGCGCTCGCGCCTTCCGCGCTGGACACGACAAGGATCGGGACATCGGGCCGCTCGGCATGGAGCAGCGCGATCCCTGAGAAGCCGACCGCACCGGGCATCTTGAGGTCCAGCAGGATCAGGGCAAGATCGGGGTGAGCTGCAACAGCACTCGAGGCGGCCACCAGGGTGCCCGCCTCGAGGATCTGCGCATCGGGCGCGACCTGCCCCACCGCCAGGGCAAGGGCCTGGCGGAAAAGCGGATGATCATCGGCAATAAGGACGCTGCGAGTCATTCCCTGTGCCTAGCATCGGCCTTTGCGCCCTGCATCCCTCTTGTGGCAAAGCCTGTCAGGCCGTGGCCGGCTGCGGGCGGTTCTCGATCAGGTTGTCGACCACCGAGGGGTCTGCCAGCGTCGAGGTGTCGCCCAGGCTCGAAACATCATTCTCGCCGATCTTGCGCAGGATGCGGCGCATGATCTTGCCCGAACGGGTCTTGGGAAGGCCGGGTGCGAACTGGATCACATCGGGCGTTGCGATCGGGCCGATCTCGTGGCGCACCCACTTGATGAGTTCGCGGCGCAGGTCCTCGTCCGCCTCGACCCCGCTGTTCGTGGTCACGAAGGCGTAGATGCCCTGCCCCTTGATCTCGTGCGGCATGCCCACAACCGCAGCCTCGGCGACCTTGTGATGGGCAACGAGCGCAGATTCGATCTCGGCGGTCCCCATACGGTGGCCCGAGACGTTGATGACGTCGTCGATGCGGCCCGTGATCCAGTAGTAGCCATCCTCGTCGCGGCGACAGCCGTCGCCGGTGAAGTAGAAGCCCTTGAAGGTGCTGAAATAGGTCTGGAAGAAGCGCTCGTGATCGCCCCAGACGGTGCGCATCTGCCCCGGCCAGCTGTCGGCGACGACAAGGCAGCCCTCGCCCGCCCCCGTCATTTCCTTGCCGTCGTTGTCGAGCAGCATGGGGCGCACGCCGAACATCGGCTTGGAAGCGGAGCCCGGCTTGAGGTCGGTTGCGCCGGGAAGCGGGGTGATCATCACGCCGCCCGTCTCGGTCTGCCACCAGGTGTCGACGATGGGACAGCGGCCCTCACCTACCACATTGTAGTACCAGGACCAGGCTTCGGGGTTGATCGGTTCGCCCACCGAACCCAGCACCTTGAGGCTCTTGCGGCTGGTGGCCTTCACGTAGTCATCGCCCTCGCGCATCAGCGCGCGCAGAGCGGTCGGCGCGCCGTAGAAGATCTCGACCTCGTACTTGTCGACGATCTGCCAGAAGCGGCTCGCGTCCGGGAAGCTGGGCACGCCCTCGAACATCACCGTGGTCGCGCCGTTCATCAGCGGCCCGTAGACGACGTAGGAGTGGCCCGTCACCCACCCGATGTCGGCCGCGCACCAGTAGATCTGGCCGGGGCGGTAGTCGAAGACGTACTCGTGCGTCATCGAGGCCCAGACCGAGTAGCCACCGGTGGTGTGGAGCACGCCCTTGGGCTTGCCGGTCGATCCCGAGGTGTAGAGGATGAACAGCGGGTCTTCCGCGTTCATCTCCTCCGGGGCGCAGTCGACCGATTGCTCGGCAACGCTGGTCGCCCAATCGATGTCACGGCCTTCGACCATGGGCACGTCCGCGCCGGTGTGGGCGAGAACAACCACGGTCTCGACGCCGGGGCAGTCCTCCAGCGCTTCGTCGACATTGGCCTTGAGCGGGACGCGCTTGCCGCCACGCAGCCCCTGGTCGGCGGTGAGGACAATGGAGCTGTCGCAATCGGTGATGCGCCCCGCCAGTGCGTCGGGCGAGAAGCCGGCAAAGACAATGGAGTGGATCGCACCGATGCGCGCACAGGCCAGCATCGCCACGGCCGCTTCGGGCACCATTGGAAGGTAGATCGTGACCCGATCCCCCTTCGTGACGCCGCGCGCCTTCAGAAGGTTGGCAAAGCGGCACACGTCCTCGTGCAGCTGGCGGTAGGTGATGCGGCGTTCCGGGTCCTTGGGATCGTCTGGTTCCCACAGGATCGCGATCTGGTCGCCGCGTTCGGCAAGGTGCCGGTCAAGTGCATTGGCCGAGAGGTTGAGCGTACCATCGGGGAACCAGGAGATGCCGAAATCGGCCTCGTGGAAGCTCGTCTGCTTGACCACGCTGAAGGGCTTGATCCAGTCGATCCGCTGCGCCTCGTCACGCCAGAAGCCTTCCGGATCGTCGAGAGAGCGCTGGTACTTCTCCATGTAGGTGTCTTGGTTGATGAGTGCATTCTTTGCCCAGTCCTCAGGGACGGGATAAAGGGCCTCGACCATGGGTATCTCCTCTCCGGTATGTTGCGCGCCGGTTAATCCGGGTTTGAGCGTCCTCTAGCACATTCCACGTTCTCCACCGACATTAGACAATGGTCGTAGTACTGCGCCAAAGGTCGGGATGGTGCCCGCCTCTCTTCTTCCAGAACATAGCAGGGCCAGGGCACTGGAGGAGAGGAGAGATGTCCATGAACAGGCGCTGGTCCTGTGCCCTGCTCGCAGCGACGAGCCTGGCGGCCCCGCACGTCGCCCAGGCCGCGATCACCGAGCGCGAAGCGGCCCTGGAAGCCCGGCTCGAGCGGCTCGAGGCCGAGATGCAGCAATTGCGGGCGGACCTGGCCGCCGCGCGCGAGGACCAGGCCGAAGCCGACACCCGCACGCAGGAGGCGCTGGCAAGCGTTACCGCCCAGAACGCCGAAGTGGCGACCCGCGTCGCGGCCGCCGAAACCGCCCGCCCCAAGACCGAAAATGGCTTCACCGTCGGTGCCACCCGCTTCACGCTCGGCGGCTACGTTCGCGTCAACGCGATTGCCTCGCGCTGGAGCGAGGGCGATGTCGGCGTCGGCGCGCTGGGCAAGGAGTTCTACCTTCCCCAGCACATTCCGGTCGGCGATGCGCCTTCCAGCACCGACATGACCATGATGGCCCGCCAGACCCGCTTCTCGCTCGGCGCGGCGACGCCCGTCGGCGACAAGGAGATCAAGGGCTACCTGGAATTCGACTTCGCGCTCGCCACCGCACCTGCGGGCGCGCAGCGCGCGACCAACCCCTACACACCGACCTTGCGCCGCGCGTTCCTCCAATACGATCACTGGCTGATCGGGCAGGAATGGTCGACCTTCCAGAACACCGCGGTCCTGCCGGAATCGACCGACTTTGCAGGGCCCATCGAGGGCACCGTGTTCAACCGCCAGACACAGATCCGCTACACCACCCGGCTGAGCCCCGGACTGGAGCTGGCGGTTGCACTGGAGAACCCGCAGACCGAGATCCTGTCCAGCGCTTCACCGGGTTATCTCGATCTCGATGAGGACCGTCTGCCCGATCTGGTCGGACGGCTCAACTGGACGAATTCGCTGGGCAGCTTCACCCTGGCAGGCATCGTGCGCGAACTGCGCTCGGAACTGGGAGGCGACAAGCACACCGCCGCAGGCTGGGGCATCTCGGGCTCGGGCAAGATCCCCTTCGGCCCCGACAACCGCCACGACCTGCGCTTCATGGCAACCTATGGCCAGGGCATCGGGCGCTATCTCGGGCTTGGCTTCGTAGGCGACGTGATGCAGCCCCAGGCAGGCGACGATCTGGCCGTCATCGACAACTTTGCCGCGCTGGCCGCGCTCAAGCTGGGATGGGGCGGCACCCTGCGCTCGACCTTCATGGGTGGCTACCAGAGCGCCAGTTACCCCGGTGGCCTGCTGGTTCACGACATGGCCAACAAGCGGGCCTGGAGTGCGGCGGCCAACCTGTTCTGGACGCCGGTCGAGCATTTCGACGTCGGCGTCGAATACCGCCACGCCCTGCGCGAGACGGTTTCGGGTGCGGACGGCGCGCTCGACCGCATGGAGTTCGCCGCCAAGTACAGTTTCTAAGAGGGACAACACGCGGCTGCCCGGCCCGCCCTTGCGCGGACCGGCAGCCATCACGGGAGAGTTTGCAATGGCCACGACATACGAAGAATACGATGGCTTGCCCAAGCACCACAAGGCCACGGGCAAGGAGAAGCTGGTCATCACCGCGTCCTCGCTGGGCACGGTGTTCGAGTGGTACGATTTCTATCTCTATGGGCTTCTCGCCAGTTTCATTTCCCGCACGTTCTTCTCGGGCGTGAACGAGACCACCGGCTTCATCCTCGCACTCGGCGCGTTCGCGGCCGGTTTCGCGGTGCGCCCCTTCGGCGCGCTCGTGTTCGGGCGCGTGGGCGACCTTGTCGGGCGCAAATACACCTTCCTTGTCACGATGGGCCTGATGGGCGTCTCGACGTTCGCGGTCGGTCTTCTGCCCGGCTACGACACGCTGGGCATTGCCTCGCCGATCATCCTGGTCGCGCTGCGCGTGGTCCAGGGCCTGGCGCTGGGCGGTGAATATGGCGGCGCGGCGACCTACGTGGCCGAGCATGCCCCCTCCAACAAGCGCGGACTCTACACCAGCTTCATCCAGATCACCGCGACCTTCGGCCTGTTCGCCGCGCTTCTCATCGTGCTGGGCGTGCGCACCGGCATGGGCGAGGACACCTTCGCAGGCTGGGGCTGGCGCGTGCCGTTCCTGCTCTCGGCGATCCTCCTGGGCGTATCGATGTGGATCCGCCTGCAGCTCAACGAAAGCCCCGTCTACCAGAAGATGAAGGAGGAAGGCACGACCTCGAAGGCCCCCATTACCGAGGCCTTCGGCCAGTGGGGCAATCTCAAGTTCGTGCTCATTGCCCTGTTCGGCGCCGTCGCGGGCCAGGCCGTCGTCTGGTACACGGGCCAGTTCTACGCGATGTTCTACCTTGAAAAGATCCTCAAGGTGGATGGCGCGACGACCAACTACCTGATCGCCATCGCGCTGGCGCTGGGCACTCCGCTCTTCGTCTTCTTTGGCTGGCTGTCGGACCGTATCGGGCGCAAGTACATCATCCTGGGCGGCTGCCTGCTCGGCGCGGTGAGCTACTTCCCCGCCTTCCACGCGCTGTCCGAAGCCGCCAACCCGGCTCTGGCCCGTGCGACCGCCTCGGCCCCCGTCGTCGTGACCGCGCATGAAGGCGAGTGCTCGTTCCAGTTCGATCCGATCGGCAAGAACAAGTTCGACGCCAGCAGCTGCGACATCGCCAAGGCATTTCTCGCCAAGAATGGCATCAACTACACCAATGCCAAGGCTCCCGCAGGCACCATCGCCTCGGTCTCGGTGGGAGGTACCTCGCTCGTCGCCCCCGATCCCGCCCGGATCCAGGGTGAGGCGCGCGCGGCCGCCATCACCGCCTACCAGGGCCAGGTCGACACCGCGCTTGCCAACGCGGGCTATCCGGCGGCCGCCAACCCGGACGAGATCGACACGGTCAAGGTCGTTGCGATCCTGTTCTACCTCGTGGTGCTCGTCACCATGGTTTACGGCCCGATTGCCGCGATGCTGGTCGAACTGTTCCCGACCAAGATCCGCTACACCTCGATGTCGCTTCCCTACCACCTGGGCAACGGCTGGTTCGGCGGCTTCCTGCCCACCACGGCCTTCGCAATGGTCGCTGCGACCGGCGATATCTACTACGGCCTGTGGTACCCTGTCGTTGTCGCGATCCTGACGGTCGTCATCGGTGTCATCTTCCTGCCCGAAACGTTCCGTCGCAATATCGACGACTGATTGATCACGAAGCCAGAGCGTGATCCACTTCTCGCCGCCTCCGCAACCTGATTTCAATCAAGGTGCGGGGGCGGCGCCACGCCTACAGATATCGGTACACCCTCTCCAAACGGAGTATTCCAGATGTCCACTATCACAGCCGTCACCCTCCCCACCCGCTCAGGGCTCGATCTCGATGTGCGGCCCGCAACCGAGGCCGATGCCGGGATCCTCTCGGAATTCTTCGACCGGGTGAGCGACGAGGACCGCCGCTTCCGCTTCTTTGCCGCGGCCGAGCACGTCAGCGAAGCGCAGCTTGCACCGATGGTCCACGCCGACCACTTCCGCACCGAATCCTGGCTGGGCTTCAACACCGCGACCGGCGAACTCATTGCCTCGGGCCTCCTCGCCTGCGACGGCCCGCTCGACACGGGCGAGATCGCGATCTCGGTAGCCAACGCTTACAAAGGCCAGGGCGTGGGCTGGGCCATGCTCGATTTCCTCGCCAAACAGGCCAAGGAGCGGGGGTGCCGCCGCGCCATCGCCATCGAGAGCCGCGACAACCACGCCGCCATCGAGCTCGAACGCGAGAAGGGCTTTGTTCCCGAACCCTTCGATGGAGACCCTACCATGGTCGTACTGTCCAAGTCGTTTCGATAGGGGCACAACAAAAGCGGCCGACACCCCCTAGAAGAGGAGATCGGGGTGTCGGATGAGGAGGAGAGGACAACATGAGTGATGCCTATCGGCAGACCTGGGATCTGAGCATCAAGCATCCCGAGGCGTTCTGGAGCCAGGCCGCGCGCGCAATCGACTGGATCACGCCGCCCGACACCACCTACGATCCCGACCGGGGCTGGTTTGCCGGAGGCACGCTCAACACCGCCTGGAACGCGGTGGATCGCCATGTCGCCAACGGGCGCGGCGAGGATTGCGCCCTCATCTACGACAGCCCCGTTACCGGCACCGTCGAGCGCTGGACCTATGCCGGGCTGCAGGACGAGGTCGGCCGCGTCGCGGCGATGCTCGAGGCCCGGGGCGTTGGACGGGGCGACCGTGTCGTCATCTACATGCCGATGATCCCGCAGACCGTGTTTGCGATGCTCGCCTGCGCACGCCTGGGCGCGATCCACTCGGTCGTCTTCGGGGGCTTTGCCGCGCACGAACTGGCCAAGCGCATCGACGATGCGACGCCGCGTGCGCTCCTTACCGCCTCGTGCGGGATCGAAGGCAGTCGCACCATCGCCTACAAGCCTCTCGTCGACGAGGCGCTTGCCAGCGCGCAGCACGAGGTCGAGAGCGTCCTCGTGTTCCAGCGCCCGCAGGTGGCCGCCGAACTGCGCGCCCCGCGCGACCACGATTGGGCGGCTCTGCGCGAAGAGACGGCGCATCTCCCTATTCCGCCCTGTGCGGAAATGGCGGCGAATGATCCGCTCTACATCCTCTACACGTCCGGCACGACCGGTACGCCCAAGGGCGTCGTGCGCGAAAATGGAGGCCACGCCGTCAACCTCGCCTGGTCGATGCCCGCGATCTACGACGTCGGGCCGGGGGATGTGTTCTGGGCAGCTTCGGACGTGGGCTGGGTCGTGGGCCACAGCTACATCGTCTATGCGCCGCTGCTGGCAGGCGCGACGACCGTCCTCTTCGAAGGCAAGCCGGTCGGCACGCCCGATGCAGGGACGTTCTGGCGCGTCATCCAGCGCCACAAGGTCAAGACCTTCTTCACCGCCCCGACCGCGATCCGCGCCATCCGCAAGGAAGACCCGGAGGCGAGTTTCCTCCAGGAAATCGGTACAGGCGATCTCAAGGTGATTTTCCTGGCCGGAGAGCGCGCCGATCCCGAGACCATATCCTGGGCCGAGGAGCACACCCGCCTGCCCGTGATCGACCACTGGTGGCAGACCGAACTGGGCGCACCTGCCATCGCCACCTGCTTCGGCCTTGGCGACACGCGCCGCAAGCGTGGCAGCGCAGGCTTTCCCGTGCCGGGCAACGCTTTTGCGATCCTCGGTGAGGACGGCCAGCCCGTTCCCGATGGCAAGAGCGGTGCCGTGGTCATGCGCGAGCCTCTGGCCCCGTGTGCCTTCCGCACGCTCTGGAACAACCCGGCAGGCTACGCGAAGAACTTCACGTCCTTCCCCGGCTTCTACGAAACCGGAGATGCCGGCCATTTCGACGCGGAAGGCTTCCTCCACATCATGGGCCGCACCGATGACATCATCAATGTCGCCGGGCACCGCCTTTCGACCGGACAGATGGAGCAGATCGTCGCCACCGTCGATGGCGTGGCCGAGTGCGCGGTGATCGGCGCGGACGATGCGCTCAAGGGCCAGATCCCGATTGCCTTCGTGATCCCCCGCGCCGGGGCGAGCGATCTGGAGAGCCTGGCCCCTCGCGTCATTGCCGAGGTGCGCAGCGAACTGGGCGCCGTGGCCGCGCTCAAGACCGCGTTTGTCGTGCCCCAGCTGCCCAAGACCCGCTCGGGCAAGATCCTGCGCAATGTCCTGCGCAAGATCATGAACGGCGAGGACTTCCCCCCACCCCCGACCATCGAGGATCCGGGCGCACTCGACGCGATCCGCGCGGTTGTCTTTCCCAAGGCGGCGGCCTGAGAGCGCACGAGAACCCCAAACGAAGAAGGGCGGACCGCAAGGCCCGCCCTTTCTCGTTTGTAGATCCCTTGGGGACCCGCCGATCAGATGTGGATCGCGCGGCCAAAGGCGGCGAGCACGGATTCGTGCATCGATTCCGAGATCGTGGGGTGCGGGAAGACCGTCTGCATCAGTTCGGCTTCGGTCGTCTCGAGCGTCTTGCCCACGACGTAGCCCTGGATCATCTCGGTGACTTCCGCGCCGACCATGTGCGCGCCCAGCAGTTCGCCGGTCTTCGCGTCGAACACCGTCTTCACGAAGCCTTCCGGTTCGCCCAGCGCAATGGCCTTGCCGTTGCCGATGAAGGGGAACGTGCCCGCCTTGACGGTGTAGCCCGCTTCCTTGGCCTTGGCTTCGGTCATGCCGACAGAGGCCACCTGCGGGTGGCAATAGGTGCAGCCCGGGATGTTGTTGCGGTCAAGACCGTGCGGGTGCACGTCCTTGTTGCCCAGTTCCTGCGCGATGGCTTCGGCCGCCGTCACACCCTCGTGGCTGGCCTTGTGGGCGAGCCAGGGGCCGGGGGTGCAGTCACCGATGGCCCACAGGCCCTTGACGCCGGTGCGGCCGTAGTCGTCGATCTGGATGAAGCCGCGCTCGAGCTTGGCGCCGACCTTTTCCAGCCCCACGTTCTCGGTGTTGGGCACGATGCCCACGGCCGAGATCACGTGGCTGTAGGTTTCCTCGGTGACCTTGCCGTCCTTGGCCTTGATCTTGACCTTCACGTCCTTCGCACCGGCCTTGACGTCCTGCACGGCGGTTTCGGTCAGGATCTTCATGCCCTGCTTGGTCAGCGCCTTGTGCATGAAGGCCGAGACGTCCTTGTCTTCCACCGGCATGATGCGGTCGACCATCTCGACGATGGTGACGTCGACGCCCATGTCGTTGTAGAAGCTCGCGAACTCGACGCCGATCGCGCCCGAGCCCATGACCAGAAGCTTGGTCGGCATCTCGGTCGGGGTCATCGCGTGGCGGTAGGTCCACACGCGCTTGCCGTCAACGGGCGCATTAGGAAGTTCGCGCGCACGCGCGCCAGTCGCCACGATGATGTGCTTGGCCGAGATGGTTTCCTTGCCCTTCTCGCCCGCGACCTCGATCTTGCCGTCGCCCACCAGCGTGCCGGTGCCCATGTGGACGGTGATCTTGTTCTTCTTCATCAGGTGCGTGACGCCCTGGTTCAGCTGCTTGGCCACGCCGCGCGAGCGCTTGACCACGGCATCGAGATCGGCGCGGATATTGTCCGCGGCCAGGCCGTAGTTCTTGGCATGCTGCATCTGGTGAAACACTTCGGCCGAGCGCAGTAGCGCCTTGGTCGGGATGCAGCCCCAGTTGAGGCAGATGCCGCCGAGCAGCTCGCGCTCGACAATGGCGGTCTTCAGGCCAAGCTGCGCCGCACGGATGGCCGAAACGTAGCCGCCGGGGCCGGAGCCGAGGACGATGACGTCGTAGGTGTCTGCCACTGTCTTATTTCTCCTGTTCGATCTCGCGGGGCCTGCCCGCCTCGTCGATCGCGACGAAGGTGAAGACCGCCTGGGTCACCTTCACGCGCTCTTCTTCATAGCGATGGCGGCGCCAGGCCTCGATGGCGATGGTCATCGAGGTGCGGCCCACCTTCTGGATGTCGCCGTAGACGGAGACTTCGTCCCCGATGCTCACCGGCTTGTGAAACTGCATCGAATCCATGGCGATGGTCACGGCACGCCCGCGCGAAAATCGCGCGGCGATGAGCCCGGCGGCCATGTCCATCTGGCTCACCAGCCAGCCACCGAAGATGTCGCCATAAGCGTTGGTGTCGGCTGGACGCGCGGAGACGCGGATCACCGCCTCGCGCTTGTCTGCGATCATATCCTGCATGTCATGCTTCCTTGCGCCCGTCGGCCAGGGGCTTGGGACGGTCGTTCGCGTCGAGGCCGACGAAGGTAAAGGTGCCGTTGGCCACTTCCACTTCCTCGTCACTGGCCCGGGCTCGGCCGAAACCGCGCGTGCGCACCGTCATCGAGGTGCGGCCCACGCGCAGGACATCGGCGTAGACGTTGAGCTCGTCGCCCACCTGCATTGCGCCCGGAAAGGCGAAATCGGTGGCGCCCACGACAACGGCCTTGAGGCCGGTGCGCCGGGTGACGAGGGAACTCGCGCCAAGGGCCAGCTGGCACATCAGCCAGCCCCCGAAGACCCCGCCGTAGGGATTGAGATCGGTGGGCATGGCGGTGACGCGGATGACCAGGTCACCCACCTCGCCATGCCCTGATCCCGTGTCCATCTCAGGCGATCATCCCGAGCGGGTTCTCGACGAAGTCCTTGAACGCGGCCATCAGGCGCGCGCCGTCGGCACCGTCGATGGCGCGGTGGTCGAAGCTGCCGGTCGCGCTCATCACGGTGGCAACACCGAGCGAACCGTCTTCCATGACCCAGGGCTGCTTCTGACCGGCGCCAATCGCCATGATCATGCCCTGCGGCGGGTTCACCACCGCCGAGAAGGACTTGATGCCCATCATGCCCATGTTCGAGATCGACGCCGTACCGCCCTGGTATTCCTCGGGCTTGAGCTTGCCTTCCTTGGCGCGGGTGCCAAGGTCCTTGGTCATCTTCGCGATCTGCGAGAACGACTTGTTGTTGGCGTCCGGCACGATCGGGGTGATCAGGCCATTGGGGATCGAGACGGCAACCGAGATGTCGGCACGTTCGTACTTGATGAGCTCGGTGCCCGCGAAGGACACGTTGCACTCGGGAACTTCGACCAGCGCCATGCCGAGCGCCTTGACCAGCATGTCGTTGACCGAGACCTTGAGGCCGCGGCTCGCGAGCGTCTCGTTCACCTGCGCGCGCAGCGCCATCAGCGCGTCGAGCTTCACGTCCACCGACAGGTAGATGTGCGGCGCTTCCTGCTTGGACTGGGTGAGGCGCTTGGCGATCGTCTTGCGCATGCCCGAGAGCGTCTCGATGGTGTGCGGCACGCGATCGTCCAGGATCGAGGCTGCGCTGGAGACGGCCGGTGCAGCTGCGGGCGCCGGAGCGGCGGCGGCGGCAGGCGCTTCGGCCTTGCCGGGCTCGGCGTTCTCGACGTCCGCCTTCACGATCCGACCATTCGGGCCCGAGCCCTTGATGGTTGCAAGGTCGAGGCCCTTGTCGGCGGCAATGCGGCGCGCGAGCGGCGAGGCCTTGATGCGGCTGTCGTCGGACTTCGCGGCGGCGGGAGCCGGGCTCGGCGAGGGAGCGGGCGCGCTGGAAGCCGGGGCCGCAGCCTCTTCTTCCTTGGCGGCAGGGGCCGAAGCAGGAGCTGCGGAGACGTCGGCGTCGGCCAGAGCGGAGGCATCCTCACCCTCCTCGGCCAGCAGCGCGATGACCGTGCCGACCTTCACGCCTTCGGTGCCCTCGGGCACGGCGATCTTGCCGATCACGCCTTCATCGACCGCCTCGAATTCCATCGTGGCCTTGTCGGTTTCGATCTCGGCCATGATGTCGCCCGAGCTGACGGTGTCGCCTTCCTTGACCAGCCATTTGGCCAGCTTGCCCTCTTCCATCGTGGGGGAAAGGGCGGGCATCTTGATCTCGATGGGCATGGAAGCTTTTTTGTCCCTTATTTCCGTGGGGAGGCGTTTCAGGTTGCCCCTTCATTGAACAAGTTGCAGCTTGCGCACAAGCTCCCAACAGGTGCTTTTTTCGCATATGGGATGGGTTGCGCGCAGGCTCAATACCCCTGATAAAGCGCGGTGAGAGGATGAATATGCGCGTATATCTGGTCATTGTGGACGAAAGCGACGAGGCTCTGGTGGCGCTGCATTACGCCGCGCGCAGAGCTGCAAAAACCGAAGGTGCACTTCACCTTCTTGCAATCGTACCCCCTCAGGAGTTCAACGCCTTCGCCGGCGTGCAGGCCACGATCGAGGAGGAAGCGCGCGCGCGGGCCGAGACTCTGGTGACGGCAGCGGCCGGCAACCTGCTCTCGCAAGGTGCGAAGATGCCGCTGATTTCCGTCGAGGTCGGCGAGGACATCAAAGTCGTGCGCAAGTACCTTGAAGCCCACCCCGAAGTCTCCGCGCTGGTGCTGGGCGCTGCGCGCGAGGGAGGCCCGGGCCCCCTCGTCTCGCACTTCACCGGTTCGGGCCTTGCGCGCATGGCCTGTCCGGTCTTCGTCGTGCCGGGCAACCTCGACGATGCCGCCATCGAGCGCCTCGCCGACAACTAGGTTACTGGCTGTCACACCCGGCATCGCGCCGACCGATTTCGTCGGGGCGATGCCAGTTGATCGCGGGATCAGCGCTTCTTGCCGCGTCCCTGGTGGCGGATGTTCGCCGGGCGACCGCGCTTTCCGACCAGATGCTTGCCACGGTGCTTGAGCGGCGCGGGTTTGCCGCGCGGTTCGATCCGGCCACCGCCCTCTTCCAGCTCGAACTTGAGCGCGCCGGTCAGAGGGTTCGCTTCGGCGAGGCGCAGCGGCAGGATCTGCCCGATGGCGTACGTCGTGCCGCTCCGTTCGCCTTGCAGAACCTGCTTCTTTTCATCGTAATCAAAGCGCTCGTCGCCCAGCGTCGAGACCGGGACGAGCCCATCGCCGCCGAGCGAAATGATTGTCGCGAAGAAGCCGAACTTCTGGACGCCGGTAATGCGGGTCTGAAAGACCTCACCCACGCGCGAGGCGAGCCAGGCCGCAACATAGCGGTCGATAGTTTCGCGCTCGGCTTCCATCGCGCGGCGCTCGGCCTTGCTGATGGCATCGGTCACCCGGCCAAGATCCTCGCGGTCACGCTCGGAAAGGCCACTGGTTGCCGGGATGTCGCCCTTTGGAGCGGGCTGTTCGAGATGGTAGGCATCGACGAGCGCACGGTGGACCAGAAGGTCGGCATAGCGACGGATCGGCGAGGTGAAGTGGGCGTAGGAGCCCAGCGCAAGACCGAAGTGCCCGGCGTTGCGCGGCCCATAGTACGCCTGGGTCTGGCTGCGCAGGACCGCTTCCATGATGAGCGCCTTTTCAGCCTCGTCGGAAATGTCCTTGAGCATGCGGTTGAACAGCCCCGGCGTGATGACCTGACCCATCGCCAGCTTCATGTCGAAGGTGGCGAGGTAGTCCTTCAGCGCGACCAGCTTCTCGCGGCTCGGCGCTTCGTGAACACGGTAGACGACCGGCGCGACCTTGGCTTCCAGCGCCTTGGCCGCCGCGACGTTGGCCGCGATCATGAAGTCCTCGACCACGCGGTGCGCATCGAGACGTTCGCGCGTGGCGATCTCGGTGATGCGTCCTTCGGTGTCGAGCTGGACACGCCGTTCAGGCAGTTCCAGTTCGAGCGGGTCGCGGGCTTTGCGGGCCGCCGCGAGTGCCTTCCAGCAGGCCCAGAGGCCCTGGAGATTTGCGCCAGCACGATCCTCGTCGATGCGGGCCTGCGCTTCCTCGTAGGCGATCACTTCGTCGATGCGCACGATGGCGCGGGTAAAGCGCCAGTCGATGACCTTGCCCTGCGCGTCGAGGACCATGTGGCAGGCCATCGCAGCCCGATCCTCGCCCGAGCGGAGCGAACAGACGTCGGCGCTCAGGATTTCGGGCAGCATGGGCACGACTCGGTCGGGGAAGTAGACCGAATTGCCGCGCTTGCGCGCTTCCCTGTCGATACTGCCGCCCGGGCGCACGTAGAACGAGACGTCGGCAATCGCGACGAGCGCGTCGAAACCGCCATCCTCGCGCGGCTGCGCCCAGATCGCGTCGTCGTGGTCGCGCGCGTCCGACGGGTCGATGGCCACGATCGGAAGGTGGCGCAGGTCCTCACGGTCCTCGTGGTTGAGCGGCAGCTTCGCGGCGGCCTCCGCCTCGCCCAGCGTCTCTTCCTCGAAGTGATTGGGAATGCCGTGCTTGTGGATCGCGATCAGGCTGAAGGCCTTGGGCGCAAGCGGTTCGCCAAGAACCTCGGTGACCTTGACCGCCGCACGCACCGACTTGCCGATGGGCTCGGCCAGCACGAGCTCGCCCGCTTCGGCGCCGCCCAGATCGCTGATCTTGGAGGACTGGCGGATGCGCTTGTCGACGGGCTGCAACCAGCCCTGCCCCGACTTGTCGATCTCCACCACGCCCAGCATCTGTTCAGAGCGCAGGGCAAGTTTCTTCATCGGATAGCCGCGCCAGCCCGATCCGGTTTCCTCGGTCCGGGAAAGTACGCGGTCACCTTTCTTGAGCGCGCCCATCGGGTTGCGCTTGCCCTTGGCTTCGACAAGGCGGATGCGCGGCGGAGGGCTCGCGTCCTCGGGGTGCCAGGTATCGGGCACGGCAATCGCCTCGCCCTCGTCGATGTCGATCACGCGCAGCACGGTTACCTTGGGTAACCCGCCCATGCGGTGGTACGCGGTGCGCTTGCCGTCGATCAGGCCTTCCTCGGCCATATCCTTGAGCAGCGCCTTGAGCTGGATCTTCTCCTGCCCCTTCAGCGCGAAGGCGCGCGCGATCTCACGCTTGCCGGCGGGGCCGTCCGCGTTCTGGATGAAGTCGAGGATCTGCTTGCGCGTCGGCAGCCCCGGTTCGGGCCGTTTCTTGAATGCCATAGCCTTGCCATGGGACACACAGGGCCTGAATGCAATGGGCAGCGACGCGTTGAGGCTGCGTCAGTCCTGCTGGAGTGGGTAAAAGGCCCCGCCCGGCACCGCAGCCGCAATCGGGCTTTGGGCGCCGCTTGGCGAACTGGCGCTGACGCCCAGGATCCAGTCGTCCCCGCGAAGGCCCTCCAGTTTCACGCTGGTCTCGGAGGTCCCCGTGACGATGGGCTCCGCCTCCCAGTCCGCCGCGTTGGTCGCGCGCTTCCACACCGAATAGGTCGCAGCGCCCGCGACCGGCTCCCAGGTCACGTCGGTCCAGGTCTTTACGGCTGCATCGGCACGGGGTGCGGGCGGCATCGGCGACTTCGCCAGGGCACCGAGCGCCGCAATGTTCAAGTCGGTGACCTTGGCGAGATAGGGAAAATCCATGTACTCGACCGTGTCCCCGTAAAACGTACTGCCCTCGGTGCGCAGGTCCTGGTGCTGGTGATCGTAGTTCTCGACCGCGACCGTAAAGCGCACGGCCGGATAGCCCAGTTCGAGGAACGGGGTCTGGTCGCCGCCACGCCCCATGCGGTCCGCGCGCCAGATCTCGCGCACGTCGAAGGCGGGATCGATCCCCGGAACAAGGTTCGTGATGAAGCGTGAGAGGTTGCGGCCCGGACTGTCATTCTCACCGCCAAAACGCCGCGCGGCACTGCGCGTCTCGTCGGTTGCATCGGCGCGGGGACCTTCGGAGAAAAGGCGCACATGGGCATCGTCGCAATAGCCGTCCGAGCCGCACGAGCCGCCCACGATATCGTTGTTGAGGACCGCCTTCACGGTCCAGCCCTGCGCCCTGGCGTAGTCCGCCAGTACCTTTCCACCCAGAAGCCCCTGCTCTTCCCCGGAGAGCGCGGCGTAGACGATCGTTGTCGGAAACTTCTGCGGGGAGAGCGCGCGCGCGGCCTCGAGGACAAGCGCCACGCCCGAGGCATCGTCATTCGCGCCGGGAGCATCGCTGGTTGCGTCCATGACGTCGCTTACCCGGCTGTCGATGTGCCCCTGCACGATGATGACTTCATTCGGTCGTTCGGTCCCGCGCTGGATCGCGACCACATCGACAATGCGGGTCGGTTCGGGGACGCGGCGGCCGGTGACCGTCTGTTCCGGCTGAACGATATCGAGGCAGTTCCCGCACGCCGTACCGATCTTCGCGAACTCACGCGCGGCCCAGGCCCGGGCCGCACCGATCCCCCGCACCGGATCGCTCGCCGAGGACAGCGTGTGGCGGGTTCCGAAGGAAACAAGGGTCTCCACGTCGGCGCGCAGACGCGCCTCCGAGGCCGGATCCGCATGGGCGGTCATAGGGGAAAGGACGGCGCCAAGCGCGACTGCGGTGTGGAAAATGCGAGCGTTCATGGCGCGCAATGTTCCCCGCGCCAACGCAGAAAGCAAGCCTTGGCCGCAGCTCTCGCTCTGGTCAGTAGTCGTCGGGTTCCGGGCCGTAGCGGTTATCGCCATCGCTCGAGCCCATGATGCCAAAGACCACGACAAGCAGCAGGGGGACCATGCCCAGGAGCACGGCCGGCGAACTGTTGAGGCCCTGAAGGTCTGCCTGCATGGTTTCGGGATGCGCGAAGTCGAGCTTCTCGAACGCCGCTGTAACAAGGGGGATGCTGGCGATGCCGCCGCCGATGCCGACGAGCTTCAAAGCAACGGCAAGGCCCGCAATCCAGCCCGGCTTGCCGGAATCGTGGAGGCGGCGCACGAACGCGGCGACCAGCAATCCGGTTGCGACAAGGGATGCAATCGCGTTGACCCAGATCGTGCCGACCAGAGTGGATGCCATGCGTGTTCTAATCGCATCGGCCATGGCGGCTTCATTCACGCTATCCGGATTCGATGAGATGGCGTTGATGCCGTCCAGCACCATCGCACCGCCCACAATCAGACCATAGATCCACGATACGGCGAAATAGAGCACCACGAGAAACGCGGTGTAGATCCAGAAGGTCGTACGCGAATCGCGCCCTGTGAACGTGACGAGGTTCGAGAGGCAATGCCGGATCGGCTCTATCACGTTCATGGCTCGGTCCCTGTTTGCGCAGGCTCTAGTAAGAGCGCGCGACGTAGATACGTTCGGCCGCAGGTTCGCCGGTGAAGATGCACGCACCGCTGACGGGCTCGGCGTCCATGGGTGTGTTGCGCATGGTGAGCTTGAGCGCCTTCAGGCGCTGCACGACCTCTTCCAGCTGCACATCGGTCGGGCGCGACCACTGCACTTCGGCCCAGCCCGGGTACTTCTTGCTGGGAGCGAAGAAGGCCTCGAGTTCCTCGAAGGTCGAAACGCGCGAGATGTTGGCGTCGCGCTTGGCCTTGGCTTCGGCGAAGAGCGAAGCCTGAAGGTCTTCCAGTTCGCCGGCAGCGACACCAAGGAAAGCCTCGCGAGCCATGGCCTTGAAGTTGACCTTGCCCGCCTCGTTCCAGAGCTGGTCGCGGCGAACGACGGTAATCTGTCCGTTCTCGGCATCGCGTCCGCCGATCTCCAGGATCAGCGGAACGCCCTTCTTGACCCAGCCCCAGCGCTTGAGCGCGGCCTTGCCCGGACGCTTGTCCAGCATGACGCGGATCTTCTCGCCCAGGGCCTGGCGTGCGCCAAGTGCCTTGCGCAGGTCTTCGCAGTAGGCCAGCAGCGCGGCGTCTTCGGGCTTGTCGCGCAGCATCGGGAGAATGACGATCTGGTGCGGCGCCACGGCGGGCGGCACGCGCAGGCCATCGTCGTCACCATGGGTCATGATGAGCCCGCCGACCATGCGGGTCGAGGTGCCCCACGACGTCGTGTGGCACAGCTGCTGCTGGCCTTCGCGATCCTGGTAGCTGATGCCCGCCGCCTTGGCGAAGCCGGTGCCCAGGTAATGCGAGGTGCCCGCCTGGAGCGCCTTGCCGTCCTGCATCATGGCCTCGATCGAGTAGGTCGCATCGGCGCCCGGGAAGCGCTCGTTCTCGGGCTTTTCCCCGGCGATGACCGGCATGGCCAGGACGTCTTCGGCGAACTCGCGGTACATTTCGAGCGCGCGCAGCGTCTCTTCCATTGCGTCCACACGGTCGGCGTGGGCGGTGTGCCCTTCCTGCCAGAGGAACTCGCTGGTGCGCAGGAACATGCGGGTGCGCATTTCCCAGCGCACGACGTTGGCCCACTGGTTGGTCATCAGCGGCAGGTCGCGCCAGGACTGGATCCAGCGGCCCATGGCCTGGCCGATCACGGTTTCCGAGGTCGGACGCACGATCAGCGGCTCTTCGAGCTTGGCCTCGGGATCGGGGACCAGGCCGCCCTTCCCGTCCGAGACCAGACGGTGGTGGGTCACCACGGCCATTTCCTTGGCGAAGCCATCCACGTGTTCGGCTTCCTTGGAGAAGTAGGACAGCGGGATGAACAGCGGGAAATAGCAATTGTCGACGCCGGCATCCTTGATGCGGTCGTCCATCAGGCGCTGCATGCGCTCCCAGATGCCGTAGCCCCAGGGTTTGATCACCATGCAACCACGGACACCGGATTCTTCGGCCATTTCGGCCTCGGCGATCACTTCCTGGTACCACTGCGCGAAGTCGTTTTCACGCTTGGTGTTCAGGGCATGGCGGATAGCGGACACGGGCAATCTTTCTGTATCTGCATTAAAGGCGGCCGAATGGCCGCCCTTGCGTGAAAAATCAGTGTGCCGGAATCACCGGCACCATGCCCATGCGCAGATACTTATTTGCCGAGCGCGTCAAGCCTCTTCTGCATTTCGGCCATCTGATCACGCAGCGCCGCGAGGTCCTTGTCCCCATCTTCCGACTTGGGAGCGGGCGTTTCGGGCTTTTCGGCACCGGGCATGAAGGCGGCCGATGCGGCCCGGAACATGGCCATGTTCTGCTCGGCGAGCTTGGCCAGCGGGTTGTTGCCGAGGCTGTCCTCGAAGGTCTTGGCGAGCTTGGACTGGTTGGCCCGGAAATTCTCCATCGAGGCTTCCAGGTAGTGCGGGATCAGTGACTGCATCGAGTTGCCGTACATCCCGATCAGCTCACGCAGGAAGTTGACGGGCAGCATCTGCTCGCCGTTCGATTCCTCTTCCATGATGATCTGGGTCAGGATGGTGTGGGTGATGTCGGTCCCCGACTTGGCGTCGAGCACCTTGTAGTCCACACCTTCGCGCGTCATCTTCGCAAGATGGTCAAGCGTGATGTAGCTTGATGAGCGGGTGTTGTAGAGACGCCGGTTCGCGTACTTCTTGATGATGACCGTGCCGTCGTCCTTGGATGCCTTGTCAGCCATGCGCAATCCTCAGTTATCTATGAGTGAACCGTACCACCCGGATATGTCGCGTTGCAACAGGATTTGCTGCGCAGCAATAGACGGAATTAACCGCTTTCAACGCCCGAAACGACGGCCTAGTGAGGTCAGCAATTCATACTGGGTCAGGCCGGAGACTTCGGACGCCTCAGGTAGCGAATAGTCCAGCGTCAGCCAGTCGCCTTCCCGAACATGGGGTGCTGCGCCCAGATCGACGACCGTCAGGTCCATGCTGACCCGCCCGAGGACCGGCAAAGCCGCGCCCTCACCGTCGCGAAACATGCCCTTGCCCGACCAGCAGCGCAGGAAGCCATCGGCGTAGCCCAGAGCCAGCGCACCCACCCGCATGGCGCGCGGCGCGGTAAAGGTCGCGTTGTAGCCCACGCTCTGCCCGGCTTCGAGGTCCCGCACCTGCAGCACGGCCACCTGCGGGCGCACGACCTGCCGCAAGTGCGGTGCCATTTCGGCGCGCGGTAGCCCTCCGTACAGCCCCAGGCCCGGCCGGGTCAGGTCGCCATGATAGGCCTCGCCAAGGCCAATCCCGGCGCTGTTGGCAAGGCTGGCACGGCGATGCGTGAGGGCGCCCCGCGCCTCCATCCAGCGCGAGCGCTGCACCTCGTTGAGCGGGGTATCCTCTTCCGAGGCGACAAGGTGGGAGAGGAGGACATCGACATCGAGCTGCGCCAGTGCCGGGTCGCCCAGCTCGTCCATGGCAACGCCGAGACGGTTCATGCCGGTGTCGACCATGAGATCGCAGCGACCGCCACCCGCAGCCAGCCAGCGCCGTGCCTGGGCCAGGGAATTGATCACGGGCTTCACACCGCACGCTTTTGCGAAGGCGGCGTCGGCCTGCGTCAACGGGCCGTGAAGGACCGACACCATGCCAGGATCAACCGCCGGAACCGCATCGGCCACCTCGCCCCAGTGCGCCACGAAGAAATCGCGGCACCCTGCCTCAAGCAGAAGCGGCACGGCATGGCGCGCGCCGGTACCGTACGCGTTCGCCTTTACCGCTGCGCCCGCCCGCGCAGCGCCGGAGAGCCGGTCAAGAGCCTTCCAGTTTGCAATCAGGGCGTCGTCGTCGAAATCGAGGCGCAGGGGCGCCTGGGGCCGTTCAGGGTGCATCGTGTCCAAAGTCGCGCGGAGGCCCGCTACGCAGGCCCCAAAGGGAAATCAGCAGCGCAAACGCGACCACGATCCAAGTATACCACAGACCCTGATACGGATTCCCGCTGCTGGCGACCATGTAGCTGGAAATGAGCGGCAGGAAACCTCCGAAATAGCCTGTCCCGATATGATAGGGGATGGACATCGAGCTGTAGCGGATCTGGGGCGGAAACATCTCGGCCAGAAGGGCCGCGACCGGCCCGTAGGTCGCCCCGGAAAGCGCCATGAGGAGAAGCAGCATGGCCCCGATCCGAAAGGCGTCCCAGGCGCCCGGCCGGACCGTCTCGAAACTGTAGCCCGCGTCTTCCAGCCAGCCTTTCAGGCGCGCCTTGCGTTCGGGTGCCGCAGCCGTCGGTTGCGCATCGAGGGTGATGCCGCGCTCCCCGATGCGAAGTTTCAGCGCGTCGCCGGGGACCACCGTATAGGTTACACCCAGCTCGGTGAGATCGCCCAGAAGGCTCGCGCAGGGGGTGGCCTGCTCCTCGGCAAACGGACTGTAGCGGCATCCCGCGCCCTCGACCTGCACGGGGACCGCCATGTTGGTCCTGACGAGATCGGGATTGGCACTCTGGCCCATGATCCAGAAGGCCGGGAACAGCAGCACCAGCGTCAGCGCATATCCCCAGACAATCGGCTTCTTGCGCCCGATCCGGTCGGACAGCGCGCCGAAAATGACGAAGAAGGCCATGCCCAGCGCCGCACTCGCGCCGATGATGATCTCGGCCATGGTGCTCTCGACCCGCATGGCGCCTTTGAGAAAGCCAAGCGCGGAAAACATCGCGGTATACCAGATCACGGTCAGTCCCGCCGCGATCCCGAACAGCGCGATGAAGATGCGCTTGCGGTTGCCGGGATAGGTGAAACTCTCCTTGAAGGGATTGCCCGCGATCTCGCCTTCGGCGCGCATGGCCTGGAAGACGGGGCTCTCCGAGAGCTTGAGGCGCATCCACAAGGAGATACCCAGCAGCACGATCGAGAGCAGGAAGGGCACGCGCCAGCCCCACTCCAGCCACAGCGCCTCGGGCATGAGCGCCTTGCAGCCCAGCACCACGACAAGGCTGAGAACAAACCCGCCCACCACGCTCGCCTGGATGTAGCCGGTGAAGTAGCCACGGCGCTCCGGGGGTGAATGCTCCGAGACGTAGATCGCCGCCCCGCCGTACTCGCCGCCAAGCGCCAGCCCCTGCAACACGCGCAGGCACAGCACGATGGCGGGCGCGGCAAGTCCGATCGAGGCGGCCGAGGGGATGAGCCCGACCCCGGCCGTCGCGATGCCCATCAGGGTCACCGTAACGAGAAACGTGTACTTGCGACCGAGCCTGTCGCCCAGGAAGCCGAACAGGATCGCGCCCAGCGGTCGAAACCCGAAGCCGACCGCAAAGCCGGCCCAGACGAGCAGTGTCTCCAGCGTCTCATTACCCGAGGGGAAGAACGTCTGCCCGATGATCGCAGCCAGCGTGCCGTAGATGAAGAAATCATACCATTCGAACACCGTCCCCATCGACGATGCGGCAATCACCAGCCGAATATCGGAAGCGCTTGGCTGTGTGTCTGCTGCGTGCAGATGCGTCCCTGCCATGAACCGGACCTCTCCCCCCAAGAGCCTGTTCTCAGGCCTCTCTCCGGAAGGAGGGTAGCGTTACTCGGCGAGAGAGGAAAGGGCCTCTTGCGCCGCATCCCAGGCGAGCAGCACCGCGCCGTGTCGCCCCGGGTAATCCGGAACGGCCGCGAGCGTCTCAAAGCCGGGCCATCCGGGCATCGGCCCCTCGCCCGAAAGCCAGCTTCGGATCTCGCCGCGGGCCTGGGCCAGCTCGGGCGCGCTCTGTCCTTGCGCCCCCTTGGCAAAGATCGCGGCCGCAGCCTGGCCGATGGCGCAGGCCTGCGCGGATATGCCGACACGGACAATGCGGTCATCCGGGCCGCTGTCGAGACCAAGCCTGAGCTGGCTTCCGCAGGTTGGGGAACGGGCCTCAGCCACATGCGGCAGGTCGCCTGTCAAAGGATAGGCGGCCAGGTCCATGGCAAGTGTGAGCACATCGGGGGTGTAGAGGACTGTTGCCGACATCAGGCACCCTCCCCTTCGTTCAGCATGGCCGTGCGGCGCTCCGAGATCATCTGCACCATCGCTTCGCTGCTGGCGTTGATGAACGGGTAGGTGCGCGACTGTGTCACCCAATCGGGACGGCCGGCGACACCCCAGACGGTGTCATAGCCCAGCATCAGGACCGAGAAGGCCAGGACGATGATGATGATGCCCTTCATCGCCCCGAAACCGAGGCCGAGGACCCGGTCGATGGGGCCCAGCACCGACTTGCGGCTCTGCGAGCCGGCCCACTTCGCCACCATCTTGACCACGATGTAGGGCACCAGAAGCAGCAGGGCGAAGGCCAGGATGCTCACGCTTGAACTGTCACCAAGATAGCCTTCAAGCTGATAGGTGAGAGGCGTGTGCAGCATGCGGATCGCGAATATCGCGAAGATCCACGCCGAGAGGGCCAGGACTTCCTGGACAAAGCCGCGCACGAAGCCCGTCGCCGCGCCCAGGGCAACGAAAAGCAGGGCGGCCATGTCGAAACCAGTCATGGGATCAGTGTCCTAGGCATCGCTCAGGATGCGGTCAACGAGATTGGGTAACATGCCAAGTCCGGTGAAGGTCAGCCCCTTCCCACCCTCTCCGCCCGAATCCTGCTCGGCCGCCGAGGACGGGCCGAAGGCCTTGGCAAATCCCAGCTTCGCCGATTCGCGCTGTCGGATCGCTGAATGGGCCACGGGGCGGATCTCTCCGGCGAGCGAGACCTCGCCGAACCACACCGCGTTGCTCGACAGCGGCTTGTCGCCAAGCGCGGAGACAAGGGCAGCGGCCACAGCCAGATCGGCGGCCGGATCCGATAGCCGGTAGCCGCCTGCAACGTTGAGATAGACTTCCGCACTGGAGAAATTGAGCCCGCAGCGCGCTTCCAGTACCGCCAGCAGCATGGCCATGCGGCCGTTGTCCCAGCCCACGACGGCGCGGCGCGGCGTCGCCCCGCTCTGGAGCCGCACGATGAGCGCCTGGATCTCGATCAGGACCGGCCGTGTGCCCTCCATCGCAGGGAAGACCGCGCTGCCCGCCATCGGCTCTTCCCGGCCGGACAGGAACAGCATGGAAGGGTTGCCGACCTCGGCAAGCCCTGCACCTTCCATTGCGAAGACGCCGATCTCGTCGACCGGCCCAAAGCGGTTCTTGAGGCTGCGCAAGATGCGGTACTGGTGGCTGCGCTCGCCCTCGAAGCTCATCACCACATCGACCATGTGCTCAAGCACGCGCGGGCCCGCGATGTTGCCGTCCTTGGTGACGTGCCCAACAAGGATCAGCGTCACCCCGTTTTCCTTGGCGTAGCGGATCAACTCGAACGCGCAGCCACGCACCTGGCTGACCGTCCCCGGCGCACCCTCGATCTGGTCGGAATGCATGGTCTGGATCGAATCGATGACGAGCAGCGAGGGCGTGTCCATGTTGCCCAGCGTCGTCAGGATATCGCGTACGGATGTCGCTGAGGCCATGAGGATCGGCGCCTTGGAGAGCCCCAGACGCTCGGCACGCAGGCGCACCTGACCTGCCGCTTCCTCGCCGCTGACATAGACCGCGCTGCCGCCCGAAGTTGCAATGTGCGCCGAGACCTGGAGCAGCAAGGTCGACTTGCCGATGCCCGGATCGCCCCCCATCAGGATCGCCGAGCCCGGGACAAGCCCTCCGCCCAGCGCACGGTCGAACTCGGCAAGACCACTGGCGCGGCGCACCGGAAGTTCGCCCGGCGCGTCGAGCGGAGTGAACACGATCGGCCGCCCACCCGAGGACAGGTCGTGCTTGGAGGAGAAGACCGTCTGCGGCGCCTCCTCGACCAGGGTGTTCCATTCGCCGCAGTCGGCGCATTGTCCCTGCCAACGTGTCGCGACGGCGCCACAAGCCTGGCAGGCGTATCTACGTTTGGGCTTTGCCATGGCTCCGGGCGTAACCGGAACGGAGCAAGAACGCAATTGCCTTTCCCACCTATCAGGTCCACCCTAAGCCCATGCGCCAGAAAGAACTGCGAATTGCGCTCGTTTGCTATGGAGGGGTCAGCCTCGCCGTCTACATGCACGGGGTTACCAAGGAGCTTTGGCATGCCTTGCGGGCAAGCCGTTCATTCTGGTCGGACGATCCGGCCGATCTGGGCACAGGCGCGGTCTACCGCCGGTTGCTCGAACAGATCGAGGATGCCAGCGGCCTCAAATTGCGGGTCATGGCCGACGTGATCGCCGGGGCAAGCGCAGGTGGCATCAACAGCGTGTTCCTTGCCCAGGCAATCCATTCGGGCCAGTCGCTCGAACCGCTGACCAACCTGTGGCTGGAATGCGCGGACATCGACCGCCTGCTCCACCCCGATGCCCGCCCGCTTTCGGCCGCCACCAAGTTCTGGGCACAGCCGCTCGTCGCCTTCCTCCTGAAGCGCCCAGACGGCGCCATCGCCTCCAGCGTCGCGCCCGAAACCCGCACCGAGGTGCGCGAGAAGCTCTCGCGCCTGATCCGCTCGCGCTGGTTCGAGGCGCCGTTCTCGGGCGAAGGGCTCTCCAATACGCTCGCCTCGGCATTGGAAGCCATGGCGCGCGCGCCGGGCGGCGCTCCGCTCCTGCCGAGCGGCCACCCGCTCGACCTGTTCGTGACGGCGACCGACTTCAAGGGCCACCTCGAAGCGCTCAAGCTGCATTCGCCCCCGCTCGTCCTGGAGAGCGAGCATCGCCTCACCATCGACTTTCACGCCCGTACGCCGGTGCATCGCGGCATGCCCCTGGCGCCCATTCCCGAACTCGTTTTCGCGGCAAGGGCCACCTCCAGCTTCCCGGGCGCCTTCCCCCCTCTTCAGCTTGCCGAAATCGATGAGCTCGCTCGTGAGCGCGAGATCGAATGGGAGGAGCGCGAGACCTTCCTGGCCCGGATCATGCCAGAGCACACCCGCCGCGGCGATCTCGCCAATGTCGCGCTGATTGATGGCTCGGTGCTCGTCAACGCCCCCTTCCGCGATGCCATGAGCGTCCTGCGCACGCGCCCGGCTGCGCGCGAAGTGGATCGCCGGGTTGTCTATATCGAGCCCACCCCCGATGCCTTCGGCGAAGCGGCACGGCGCGAGAACACGCCGCCCGGCTTCTTCCCCGTGATCTTCGGTTCGCTGTCCTCGATCCCGCGCGAGCAGCCCATCCGCGACAACCTGGAGGCGATCCAGCTCGATTCGCGCGAGACGGCGATGCTGCGTGAAATCATCGAGGCCCTGCGCCCCGAGATCGAGGAGACGGTCGAGCGCCTGTTCGGGCACACCCTCTTCCTCGACCGCCCCACCCCGGCACGCCTCGCAAGCTGGCGCAGCAAGGCGCACAAGGCCGCGCAGGAGCAATCGGGATTTGCCTACCACAGCTACGCGCAGGTCAAGCTGACCGGCGTCCTCGAGAAGATGGCCGAGCGCATCGTCGAAAGTGCGCCCGGTGCCGAGCACGTTACGCTCCGGCGCGTGGCCAAGCACCTTGCACGCTATCTTGCCGAAACCGGGCTCGACCGGCGCGAAGCCCTGCGCGATGGCAATTCGCCACGCCTGATCGCGTTCTTCCGCAAGTTCGACCTTGCCTACCGCACCCGCCGCCTGCGTTTTCTGGCGCGGCGCGTCACGCAGGAAAGTGCACAGGACGAGGGCGTGCGCGAGGTGGACCGCGACCAGGCCCGCGAGGCCATCTACAGCGCGCTCAATCGCTACCAGGAGGCGGGCAACCGCACTGCGCAGGATAGCGACTTTGAGCAGAAGGCTGCGCAGATCCTCGCCGATCCCGAGGCGGTCCTGGCCGATCTGGGACGGTGCTGGTCGCTCCACGACATCGATGAAAAGGTGGACGCCATCCTGGCCGAGGCGCTCTCACGAATGCCGCGCGCGCTGCGGCGGCGCATGCTTCTCGCGTACCTGGGCTTTCCCTTCTACGACGCCGCGACCCTGCCCATGCTGCGCGGCGAAGGTCTGAACGAATTCGACCCGGTGCAGGTCGATCGCATCTCGCCCGAGGACTGCACCGCGATCCGGCCCGAAGGTTCGCCCTCGCCCTTGCGCGGGACCGAGTTCTACACATTCGGTGCCTTCTTCAGCCGCGCCTATCGCGAGAACGACTATCTGTGGGGAAGGCTTCACGGTGCAGAGCGCATGATCGACCTCATCGCTTCGGCGCTTCCCAGAGACCATGCGCTGGGCCGCAGCGAGATCGACACGATCCGGCGCGAGGCGTTTCTGGCCATCCTCGACGAAGAAAGGGACCGGCTTCAAGCCGATCCCTCCCTTGTCGATCAGATCCGCAACGAGGTCCTCGCCCGGCTGTAGTCTGTGGGGCGACCTCAGTCGGTGAGGTCGCTCCAGGCATCCTTGATGCGGTCGAAGAAGCCCTTGGACTGGGGACATTCGTCGCCCGTCTCGGTTTCCTGCAGTTCGCGCAGGATTTCCTTCTGGCGCGCACTCAGGCGGGTCGGGGTCTCGACAGTGATCTCGATGACGAGATCGCCGCGGCCACGGCCCTGCAGTACGGGCATGCCCGCGCCGCGCTTGCGCAGCTGCTTGCCCGACTGGATCCCGGCGGGAATGTCGAGCGCGATCATCTCGCCGTCGATGCCCGGGATTTCGATCGAACCGCCCAGCGCCGCCGTCGTAAAGGTGATCGGAACGCGCGTGAGCAGCGTCGTGCCCTCCCGCTCGAACACCTTGTGGCGCTTGACGTGCAGGAAGATATAGAGGTCACCCGGAGGCGCCCCGAATGGCCCGGCTTCACCCTTGCCGGCAAGGCGAATGCGCGTGCCGTTGTCGACGCCGGGGGGCACGTCCACCTCGATCGTCTGGGGCTTGTCGACGCGGCCTTCGCCGCCACAGGCCCGGCACGGTTTCTCGATGACTTCGCCGCGGCCATGGCACGTCGGGCAGGTTCGCTCGACGATGAAGAAGCCCTGCTGCGCACGGACCTTGCCGTGCCCGTTGCACATCGAACAGCCACGCTTGCCGGTGCCCGGCTCCGCGCCCGAACCCTCGCAGGGTTCGCACGGCTGCGACACCTCGATGGTGATCTCGGTCTTGCGGCCCTTGAACGCGTCCTCGAGCGAGATCTCCATGTCGAAGGGAAGATCCGCGCCCCGGCGCGCCTGCTGACGCCCGCCTCCGGCACCGCCACCAAAGGCACTGCCGAAAATGGATTCGAAGATGTCGCCGATGTCGCCGAATTCGGCGCCCATGCCGCCGCCGCCGTGGCCACCGCCGCCGCCCATGCCCTGCTGGAACGCAGCGTGGCCGAAGCGATCGTAGGCTGCGCGCTTCTGCGGGTCCTTCAGGACGTCATAAGCTTCGCTGCACTGCTTGAAGCGGGACTCGGCCTCGGCATCGCCCGGGTTCTTGTCCGGGTGAAAGCGCATCGCCATCCGGCGGTAGGCCGACTTGATCGTCTTGTCGTCGGCATCGCGCGAGACTTCGAGAAGTTCGTAATAGTCGATTTCGGTTGCTGACACTGTGGTCTCACCTCCTTCGATGCTGCAAGGCGCCACCGGTGCGGATCACACCGATGACGCCTTCACAGTTTCATCCGGACTGTCAGCCCTTGTTGTTTTCGTCGACTTCCGAGAATTCGGCATCGACCACGTCATCGTCCGCCTTGGGGGCTTCGCCACCCTCGGCGCCGCCAGCGGCCTGTTCCTTCTCGTAGATCGCCTGGCCCATCTTCATGGCAACCTGAGTCAGCGCTTCGGTCTTGGCCGTGATCTCGGCAGCATCGTCGCTTTCCAGAGCGGACTTGGCTGCGGCAATCGCGGCTTCGACTTCTTCCTTCAGGCCGGCGTCGATCTTGTCGCCGTTCTCGGCAAGCTGCTGCTCGGTGGCGTGAACGAGGCTTTCACCGTTGTTCCTGGCTTCGGCCGATTCACGACGCTTCTTGTCCTCGTCCGCGAACTTTTCCGCGTCCTTGACCATCTGGTCGATGTCGGCGTCCGAGAGACCACCCGAGGCCTGGATGCGGATCTGCTGTTCCTTGCCCGTGCCCTTGTCCTTGGCGGACACGTTCACGATGCCGTTGGCGTCGATGTCGAAGGTCACCTCGATCTGCGGAACACCGCGACGTGCCGGGGGAATGCCGACGAGGTCGAACTGGCCGAGCAGCTTGTTGTCCTGCGCCATCTCGCGCTCGCCCTGGAACACGCGGATCGTCACCGCTTGCTGGTTGTCCTCGGCGGTCGAGTAGACCTGGCTCTTCTTGGTCGGGATCGTCGTGTTGCGGTCGATCATCTTGGTCATGATGCCGCCCAGCGTCTCGATGCCCAGCGACAGCGGGGTCACGTCGAGCAGCAGCACGTCCTTGACGTCGCCCTGAAGCACGCCAGCCTGGATCGCGGCGCCCATGGCAACCACTTCGTCCGGGTTCACGCCGGTGTGCGGGTCCTTGCCGAAGAAGTCCTTCACGACTTCGCGGACCTTGGGCATGCGGGTCATGCCGCCCACGAGAACGACGTCATCGATTTCCGAAGCCGAAACGCCAGCATCGGCGAGCGCCTTCTTGCAGGGCTCGAGCGTACGCTTGATGAGGTCGGCGACCATCTTTTCCAGGTCCGAACGGGTGACCGTCTCGACCAGGTGAAGCGGGGTCGTCGCGCCGCCTTCCATGCGCGCGGTGATGAAGGGCAGGTTGACTTCGGTCGAAGCCGTCGAGGACAGCTCGATCTTGGCCTTCTCAGCCGCTTCCTTCAGGCGCTGCAGGGCCAGCTTGTCGGTGCGGAGATCCATGTTCTCCTTGGCCTTGAACTTGTCGGCCAGCCATTCGACGAGCTTGGTGTCGAAGTCTTCACCGCCCAGGAACGTGTCGCCGTTGGTCGACTTCACCTCGAAGACGCCATCGCCGATCTCGAGGATCGAGACGTCGAAGGTGCCGCCGCCAAGGTCGTAGACGGCAATGGTCTTGCCATCGTTCTTGTCGAGGCCATAGGCGAGCGCAGCCGCGGTCGGCTCGTTGATGATGCGCAGCACTTCAAGACCTGCGATCTGGCCGGCGTCCTTGGTCGCCTGGCGCTGCGCGTCGTTGAAGTAGGCGGGCACGGTGATCACGGCCTGCGTCACGGTCTCGCCAAGATAACTCTCAGCAGTTTCCTTCATCTTCTGGAGCGTGAAGGCGGAGACCTGCGACGGGCTGTAGTCTTCGCCGCCAGCCTGAACCCAGGCGTCGCCGTTCTTGCCCTTGACGATGGTGTACGGGACGAGCTCGGTGTCCTTCTTGGTCACCGGATCGTCAAAGCGGCGGCCGATAAGGCGCTTCACCGCGAAAATCGTATTGTCGCCGTTCGTGACCGCCTGGCGCTTGGCCGGCTGTCCGATCAGGCGTTCGCCGTCCTTGGTGAAGGCGACGATGGACGGCGTCGTACGCGCGCCCTCGGAGTTTTCAATTACCTTCGGCTTGCCACCGTCCATGACCGCAACGCAGCTGTTGGTGGTGCCAAGGTCGATACCAATTACTTTACCCATTATCCCCATTCCTCACGTCAGTGGTTGACACCGCACGGATCGCCTCCCTGGCTTGAGGCAAGGCGGCTTGTGCAGCTCGGTGACGTTCAATCGTCGAAGCGGGATATAGGTGCGGTTTTTGTTGGAACAAGACCATTGCGATGGCATTAGCGCAATCCACGCCATCAGAGCTTCCCGCAAGGACCGGTTTCGCATGTTCACTCGCAAAAACGCCGCCTTTTCCGCCCTGTCGCTGGGCCTTCTCGCACTTGCGGGATGCCAGCAGTCGGCAGAACCCGACGCGCAAGGCTCCGCCTCTGCGCCTGCCGAAGCACTGGGCCCCGACGCCAAACCCGGCACCAGCGGCGAGGCGGGTCGGATGATCCTGCCCGTCGTCGCGGATCGTCCCGCGGCGGTCTATTTCACCTTCACCAACGCCAGCGATGAACCCGTCGCGCTCGCCGCGATCCATATCGCGGGCGCCAACAGCGCCGAGATGCACAAGACCGAAGGGGGACAGATGCGCGCGGTTGAGCGCGTGGCGGTTGATGCGGGCAAAAGCGTCGCGTTCGCGCCCGGCGGCCTGCACGTCATGGCCTTCGATCTCGACGACAGCCTGAAGAGCGGCGGCACGACCGAGATGACCATCACGTTCGAGGGCGGCGACAAGCTTTCCATGCCGCTGGTCATCGAGAAGATGGGCGCAGGCATGCACGCCGATGCAACCATGGATCACGGCGCGATGGACCATGACGCCATGGGCGGGATGGAGCACTGAGCGCACCCTCGTCCCTAGCCTGCCCAGTGGGCGGGTCGCGTGCCCTGACGCGGGGCGAAATCGCACTTGCCCGGAGTATCTTCGGCGAGGCGATTTCCTATGACGAGGTGCGGATCAAGCGTACGAAGTGGTTTCCGCTGCAGCCCCGCTCAACGGTCATGGCGCCCTGCGGGCATATCCACTTCCATCCCGCCTGCGAGATCTACCGCGATGATTTCGCCTGCGGTGACCTCGCCCTGGAAGGCTTGTTCATCCACGAGATGACCCATGTCTGGCAGGCGCAGACGCGCGGGCGCCTGTTCCTGCCGACCCGGCGCCATCCCTTCTGTCGCTATCACTATGCCTTGAGACCGGGCTGGACGCTCGAGCGCTATGGACTTGAGCAGCAGGCCGAGATCGTGCGGCACGCGTTCCTGCTTCAACGCGGCGTGGTGCTGGCCGGGGCTCCGCCTCTTGCCTCCTACCGGGCGATCCTGCCGTTCCAGCCCGCCTGATACGAAAAAGGGCGCGGTGACCGCCTTGTCACCACGCCCTTTTCATCCCCCTGCCCGAACAGGCTCGATCAGCAATCGTCGTCCCAGTAGCGGTCACCCGAGCGGTCACGGCGATAGCAGCCACGGTCCTTGTCGACCTGCGAACCCGCCGCGGCGCCCGCGGCTGCACCAATGGCCGCGCCCGTGCCGACATCGCCGCCCGCGAGAGCGCCGATGCCCGCGCCCACCGCGCCGCCCGCAGCAGCTCCTTCGCCGGTGTAGTTGCTGGCGCAACCCGCCATCGTGAATGCGCCTGCTGCCATTACCGGCAGAATGAGCTTGCTGTACGCCCGCATACTGAGATCTCCTTGAAATTGCCTGTTTCCAATTTCAACGAGACCTGCGCGCAAGAGTTCCTGACTTTTTGTCCCGCGCCCCCGCTGCCCTCAAACAGCAAAGGCGCAGACGAGCCCCTGCCCGCCTGCGCCTTTGCGTATTTCAAGCTGCCGAAGCGGCCTGCGAGGATGCCCTCGATCAGTCCGGCTTCTTGGCCACGGCCACCATGGCCGGACGCAGCAGACGATCCTTGATCATGTATCCAGCCTGGAGTTCCTGCACGACCGTACCCGGCTCGGCGTCGGCTGAGGGAACCTCGATCATCGCCTGGTGCTGGTTGGGGTCGAGCGGGAGGCCCATTGCCGCGATGCGGGTGATGCCGTGGTTGGTGAACACCTTGTCGATCTCGCGGTTGGTCGCCTCGATACCGGTGACGATGTTCTTCATCTTCTCGTCCTCGCGCTGGTCGGCGGGAATGGCCGAAAGCGCACGGGCGAGGTTGTCGGAGACCGAGAGGATCTCACGCGCAAAGCTGGTGGCGGAGTAGTTGCGGGCGTCCGCGATGTCCTTCTCCAGACGGCGACGCACGTTCTGCGTCTCGGCACGCGCGTAGAGCGCTTCCTGCTTCACCGTTTCCAGCTCTTCACGCAACCTGGCAAGTTCGTCTTCCACGCCGTCACCGTTCGCTTCGCTGTTGTCGAGCATCTCTTCGGGCACGCCGTCCAGTTCCTTGGCCACTTCCTGGTCAACCGGCGGCTGAGTCTTGTCGTCAGTCATGTCTTCTATGGTTCCAGCTATCCGATAAGCTTGCCCAGACTTCGGGCAGTGAAGTCCACCATGGGGACGACCCGCGCGTAATTCAACCGCGTCGGACCGATAACCCCCACCACGCCGACCACCTTGCCGTCGCGATCACGATAGGGCGAGGCGATCACCGAGGACCCGGAAAGCGCAAAGAGGCGATTTTCCGAGCCGATGAAGATGCGGGTCGAGCGCGCTTCACGCGCACTTTCCAGCAGTTCGGCAACCGACTGCTTGTTTTCAAGGTCATCGAGGAGCGAGCGGACACGCTCCAGGTCCGAAAGCGTGCTTTCGTCGAGGAGGTTTGCCTGCCCGCGCACGATCAGAACCGGACGCTCCAGCGCGTCCTCGCTCCACACCGCGATCCCGCGCTCGACCAGTTCGCGGCTCGCCGCATCCAGTTCCGCCTTCCCCGAGGTGATCTCGGCCTGCATCAGCCGTGTCGCCTCCCCGAAGGTGCGCCCCTTCAGATGCGCACTGATGAAGTTGGAGGCCTGCTCCAGGCTGCCCTGCGTCAGGTCGTCGGGAAGGTCCACCACGCGGTTCTCGACCGCGCCATCGTCCCCGACAACGACCGCCAGCGCCCGGCCTGGCGCCAGCGGCACGAGTTGCAAGTGGCTGAGGCGCGGCTCACGGCGCGGAACCATCACCAAGCCTGCACTCGACGTCAGGTTGGAGAGAAGCGAGCTCGTTGCCTCCAGCGCCGCCTCGATGGGCCCAGGCGCCGAAAGCCCGCGCTCGATCGCCTGGCGCTCCTCGATGCTGGGCTCGGCCATCTGCATGATGCCATCGACGAACAGCCGCAGGCCGGCTTCGGTCGGCAAGCGTCCCGCGCTCGTGTGCGGCGCGGCCAGAAGGCCCAGTGATTCAAGGTCTGCAAGGACCGAGCGGATCGAGGCGGGCGAGAGATTGACGCCCCCGGCCCCGGCCAGCGCCTTGGAGCCGACCGGGGTTCCGGTATCGAGATAGCCCTCCACGACAAGGCGGAAGATCTCGCGGGCGCGGGTGGTCAGTTCGGTGATGGGCGGTGTGGGCATGATGCGTGACAATTTAGCCTCTGCTCTTGCAGCCTCAAGCCCAATGCGCGTAGGGGCGGCTCGAAAATAGAGAAAGGCAAATCCATGCGTCCTTCCGGCCGTGCATCCGACGAGATGCGCACCATCGACATCCAGACCGGTTTCACCAAGCACGCCGAGGGCTCCGTGCTGATTTCCTTCGGCGACACCCGCGTGCTGGTCACCGCTTCGGTCGAGGAAAAGGTCCCGCCGTTCCTGCGCGGCAAGGGTGAAGGCTGGGTCACGGGCGAATATTCGATGCTGCCGCGCGCCACGCACACCCGTGGCAGCCGCGAAGCCGCCAAGGGCAAGCAGTCGGGCCGCACGCAGGAAATCCAGCGCCTGATCGGCCGCTCCTTGCGCGCCGTCGTCGACATGAAGAAGCTGGGTGAGCGTCAGATTGTGCTCGACTGCGACGTGCTCCAGGCCGACGGCGGCACCCGCACCGCCTCGATCTCGGGTGCCTGGGTGGCGCTGCGCCTTGCCGTCGACAAGCTGATGGCCGAAGGCAAGATCAAGGAAGATCCCATCGAGGGCCGTGTCGCCGCTATTTCCTGCGGCATCTGCGAGGGCACCCCGGTGCTGGATCTGGACTACATCGAGGACAGCTCGGCCGATGCCGATGCCAACTTCGTCCTGATCGAAGGTGGCAAGATCGCCGAAGTCCAGGCCACCGCCGAAGGCGCGACGTATGACGAGGAAGGCCTCCTGCGCCTGCTGCGCCTCGCCAAGATCGGCTGCGACCAGATCTTCGCCGCACAGGCCAAGGCCGTCGGCAAGTAAACTAGAGGCACGAGGAGGGATCCCATGACCCGCAAGCTCCAGGGCGGAAAGCTCGTCATTGCCACGCACAATGCGGGCAAGCTGAAGGAAATCGGCGCCCTCCTCGCGCCCTATGGCCTTGAATGCGTCTCGGCGGGCCAGCTTGGCCTGCCCGAGCCGGAAGAGACCGGCACGACCTTTGCCGAGAACGCGCTCATCAAGGCGCACGCGGCGGCCAAGGCCGCGCAGCTTCCGGCACTTTCGGATGACAGCGGCCTCTCGGTCACCGCGCTCGATGGACGTCCCGGCGTCTACACCGCGGACTGGGCCGAGCGGCAGTGGTTTGAAGGCGAACCGGGGCGCGACTGGTTCATGGCGATGGGTAAGGTCGAGGGCCTGCTCGCCGAAAAGGGCCCCGATGCCGACCGCTCCTGCTGGTTCTCCTGCACGCTCGCGATTGCCTGGCCCGATGGCGAGGAAGTGGTCTACGAAGGCCGCGTCAATGGCACCTTCTCCTGGCCTCCGCGCGGCCGTGTCGGCTTCGGCTATGACCCGGTGTTCGTGCCCGAGGGCAAGACCGTGACCTTCGCCGAGATGGAACCGGCCGACAAGCAGGCGATGAGCCACCGCGCCGATGCCTTTGCCAAGCTGGTCGCGGAGCAGTTCGGCAGCTAAGCTGGGCCGATCATGGCGCGCGCACTCTACATCCACTGGCCGTTCTGCCTCGCAAAGTGCCCTTATTGCGACTTCAACAGCCATGTCCGCGACCGCGTGGACAATGACGCGATGGAAGCCGCGATGCTGGCCGACATGCGCCACGAACATGCCCTTGCCGGTCGCGAGCCGCTTCATTCCATATTCTTTGGCGGCGGCACGCCCTCGCTGATGCCCCCTGCCCTTGTCGAGCGGCTGCTGCGCGAGGCGCAGGATCTCTGGGGCTTTGCCCCGGACATCGAGATCACGCTGGAGGGCAACCCCTCCTCGATCGAGGCGGCGAACTACGCCGCGCTTGCCAGTTGCGGGATCAACCGTGTGTCGCTCGGCCTCCAGGCGCTCGACAACGAAACGTTGCGCTTCCTGGGGCGCCTCCACGATGTCTCGGAGGGCTTGAAGGCGCTCGAAGTCGCGCAGGCCCAGTTTGCCCGGGTGAGCTTCGACCTGATCTACGCGCGCCCCGGCCAGTCCCTAGAGCAGTGGGACGCTGAGTTGGCACGTGCGCTTGGCTTTGGCACCGGGCACCTCTCGCTCTACCAGCTCACCATCGAGCCGGGCACGAAGTTCGAGACGATGGTCCGCAAGGGCGATTTCACGCCGCTGGACGAAGACGCCTGCGCCGACATGTTCGCCCTTACGCGGGAGCGTACGGCAGCGGCAGGCCTTCCCGCTTACGAGATCAGCAACCACGCCCGCCCGGGCGAGGAAAGTCGCCACAACCTCACCTATTGGCGGTATGAGGATTATTGCGGGATCGGCCCCGGCGCGCACGGCCGGCGCGCGAACGCCGCGACGGTCCGCCACCGCAAGCCGGAAAACTGGCTCAACGCCTTTGCTAGCTCCGACCATGGCATCGTCGAGGAGCGCGCACTTGCGGTGCCCGAACAGGCCTCCGAAGCCATGTTGATGGGCCTGCGCCTGCGCGAAGGGATCGACCTTGCCCATCTCGCCCAGCGTTTCGGCCTTCCGGCCAGCGCCTTGTGCCATGCCGACAAGGCCACGTTCTACGAACGGCAGGGGCTCGTGTGGCAGGACGGCAGCCGGATGGGCGTGACAGAGGCGGGCATGCCACTCCTCGACGGGCTCCTCGCCGAGATCGTTCCCGAAGACCTGGTGGCGGTGTGACCCGCGCCGATGTGCTTGAGGCCTGGGGAAACCACCTCGTCCAGGCCCGTCGCCGCAGCCCCCACACGACCCGCGCCTATCTCGCGACTGCTGCGCGGCTCCTCGATTTTCTGGGCAAGGACATTACCGCAGGCGTGACCTGGGCCGAGCTTGCCCGGTGCACCAGCGAGGACCTGCGCCGTCATCTTGCCGCGCGCCGCGCCGGGGGCATCGGCAACGCCTCGGCCGCGCGCGAACTTTCCGCGCTCAAGGCTTTCCTGACTTTCGCGCGTCAGCAGGCAGGTGACGCCATGGCCGCCCCGCCCCGGGTACGCGGCCCGCGCGTGAAGAAAGGCATCCCCCGCCCGGTCACGCCCGACGAGGCGGTGAGCCTTGCCGCCATGGCCGATGAACTGGCTTCGGACGACTGGATCGGCGCGCGCGACCGCGCGGTTCTCGTCCTGCTCTATGGCTCGGGCCTGCGCATCTCCGAAGCGCTGTCGCTGACAGGTTCCGTGATGCCGCTCGGCGACCGCCTTGTCGTGCTCGGCAAGGGCAACAAGGAGCGCGTCGTACCCATCCTTCCCATCGTGCGCGCGGCCATCGAGGACTATCTTGCCAGATGTCCCTGGCCGATTTCAGCCGATACCGCGCTGTTTCGCGGCGCGAAGGGCGGAGCGCTTTCGCAGGGCATGGTGCAAAAGGCGATGGCGCGTGCGCGCACGGTCCTGGGTCTACCGCAGACGGCCACGCCCCACGCCCTGCGCCACAGCTTTGCCACGCATCTGCTGGGTGCAGGCGCGGACCTGCGCTCGCTGCAGGAATTGCTGGGCCACGCCTCGCTTGGCTCGACGCAGATCTACACACAGGTCGATGCCGCCACCTTGCTGGACGTTTACCGCAACGCCCACCCGCGTGAGAACGAGAGCTAGGAGCGCCCTCGCCGCCAGGTAACGATCCGCCAGACGTACCACACCAGCGCCACTGCGATGAGCGCGAGCGCGCTCCCGCTCAGCCAGTCTTCGGCGTGCTGGAGCGTGCGGCCAAGCCAGCCCCCCCCGATGATGAGGACCACGTTCCAGGCTCCGGTACCAATGGCGGTAAAGGCCAGGAAGCGGACGTGACCCATGTGCGCAAGGCCCGCCGGGATCGAGACGACGGTGCGGAACATGGGCAGGAGCCGCAGTCCGAGCACGACCCAGTGCCCATGCCGCTTGAGAAACCGGCTCGAGCGCTCGATATCGTTCCAGTCCAGCGTCAACCAGCGGCCCCAGCGGTCGATGAACGGGTGAAGCCGCTCATAGCCCATGCGGTGCGCCCCCAGAAAGAGGACGTAGTTGCCCAAGGTTGCCCCTGCCGTCGCCCAGCAGAGCAGGGGCAGGAAGCTCATGTCCTCGCGCGCAACGGCAAGGCCGCCAAGCCCCATGATCAGCTCGGAAGGGATAGGCGGGAAGATATTCTCCAGCGCCATCAACACGAAGACGCCGAAATAGCCACCCTCACGGATGACGTCGTAGATGAGGTCGCTCACGAAGCGGTCTCCGTCCTGCCCCTCCCCCGAGAAGCGGGTTCACGAAGCGGGTTTACATCGCCGCGTGGCGGGCTTCGATGGCATCCCAGATCCGGGCGCCGGTGTCGGTGCCGTTGAACTTGTCGATGGCCACGATGCCCGTAGGCGATGTCACATTGATCTCGGTGAGCCACTTGCCCCCGATCACGTCGATGCCCACGAAAACGAGGCCGCGCGCCTTGAGTTCCGGCCCCATCGCCGCGCAGATCTCTTCCTCGGTCGCGCTGAGCGTGCAGGCTTCCGCCGAACCGCCGACAGCCAGGTTGGAGCGGAACTCGCCCTCGCCCGGCTTGCGGTTGATCGCGCCCGCAACCTCACCATCAACCAGCACGATGCGCTTGTCGCCCTCGGCGACGCCGGGAAGGAAAGGCTGGACCATGAACGGCTCGACCCAGGCGTTCTGGAACATCTCGACCAGCGCGCCAAGGTTGCTGCCGTCTTCGGGCACGCGGAAGATCGCCTTGCCACCATTACCGTGCAGCGGTTTGACGACGAGATCGCCAGGAAGACCCTTGTCGACCATCTGCGCCTGGAAGCGCTTCACGTCCTCGATCCGGCGCGCGATGAAGGTCGGCGGCATGAAGCGCGCATAGTCGAGTACGAAGACCTTTTCCGGCGCGTTGCGCACCGAAGCCGGATCATTGACGACGAGGGTCTGGCCCTCGAGCCGTTCGAGCAGGTGCGTGGCGGTGATGTAGCCCAGGTCAAAGGGCGGGTCCTGGCGCATCAGCACCACGTCGATGTCCTTGACGAGGTCGATCAGGCGGTATTCGCCGCGCACATAGTGGGCTCCCTCCACACGCTGCACAGTGATCGGCGCCCCCCAGCAGGTGAGCTTTCCGGCCGCGCCCTCATTGGTATCGTAAGCGAGCGTACGCACGTCATAGTGGAACAACTCGTGCCCGCGCGCCTGCGCGCTCAACATCAGTGCGAACGAGGAATCGCCCGCGATGTTGACGCTTTCGATCGGGTCCATCTGTACGGCAATGCGCAAGGTCATAGTATCGAGTCCTGAGGGTTCCTACCGGGAGGCCGCTTAAAGCGAATCATGGGGCAACGCGAGTAGTTATCGCTGCGAAGCAACAGACTTCTTGGGAGTTTCGGAGCACATGAACAAGACCACCCTGACCCTTCTCGCCAGCCTTTTCGCGGTTTCGGGCCTTGCGCCTCTCGCCGTGGCCGCCGAGCCCGACCATCATGAAGAAGGCCACAAGGACGAGGGCCACCACGAGGAAGCCGACAAGGGCGACCACCACGAGGAAGGTCATCACGAAGGCGAAAAGGGCGAGCATCACGAAGAGCCCAAGCCCCACTTCTGACACGAGCCCCCCGCCAGCCCGCGTGACCGCTGCCTTCAGGATCCCGGCATCCAGGCATTCTCGATCACGCGCGGCCAGCATCCCGGCGACAGCAACAGGACATCGATCCGCACGCTGTCGCCGGGCTTTTCGTATCGACTTGCCACCAGGGTCACCGCATCGGCCACCCGGCGCAGCCGCCAGGCGTCAATCGCATGATCGAGATCGGCTCTGTTCCGGCGCCACTTGACCTCGACGAAGCACAAGGTCCGCCCGCGCCGCACCACCAGGTCGATTTCCCCACGCCGGGTCTTCACCCGGCGGGCGATCACGCGCCATCCCTTCAGACGCAGATACCAGGCCGCCCAGGCTTCGCCGCGCCGTCCATCGCGCTCCGCCTGCTCGCGGCGGGCGCTCACCGCAGTTCCAGGGCCCGCGCGTAGAGCGTCTTGCGATCCAGTCCGGTCGCCTTGGCCACCTTGGCGGCGGCCTGCGAGGCCTTCGACACCTCAAGCTCGGAGCGTAGCAGCGCATCGACGTCGAGCGCCTCGTCCGGCGCGTCGGAAGGCGGTGCGATCATCAGCACGATCTCACCCTTGGGAGGATGGGCCGCATAGTGCGCGGCGATGTCTTCTGGCCGACCGGTCCGGCATTCCTCGAACTTCTTGGTCAATTCGCGCGCGACCGAAACTTCGCGTCCGGGCAGGTGTGTCGCAATCGCCGTCAGCGCCGCATCAAGGCGCGGTGCCGTTTCATAGAAGATGAGCGTCGCGCGGACCGCGCCCAGCTCGGCCAGCACATCCTCGCGCGCCTTGGCCTTGTTGGGCAGGAATCCTGCGAACAGAAAGCGGTCGTTCGGCAGGCCGGACAGCGTCATTCCGACCACCGCCGCACTCGGCCCCGGAAGGCTCGTTACCGCGATGCCGCGCTCACGCGCCTCGCGAACGAGACGATAGCCGGGATCGGAAATGAGCGGGGTTCCTGCATCGCTGACAAGCGCCACGGGGTGCTCGGCCATCAGCGCGAGCAACCGTTCGCGGTCGCCCTCACCCGCGTGATCGTCGTAGCGGATGAGCCGGGTCTTGAAGCCCAGGTGGTGCATCAACTTGCCCGTCACGCGCGTATCCTCGCACGCAACCGCCTCCACGCCCCGCAGCACGTCGACAGCACGCATCGTGATATCGCCAAGGTTGCCAATCGGGGTTGCCACTATATAGAGGCCGGGATCTAAAGAATGTTCCATCGCGGGACTCATGCCCAAGCACTACGGGAGCGGCAAGCAATGTTCGACATGCGCCTGAAAAGTTTCACCAATCGGCGCAACCTGCTTGCCGCAGCGGCGATGACGCTGGTCGCTGGCTGCAGCGTCGTTCCCAAGACCACGGCGCCCGACCTTCCGCCCGAACCCGAGCCTACCCAGAGCACGATTCCGACCGATACCGCGCACCACCGCGTGGCTCTGCTGGTCCCCACGAGCGGGACAAACGCCGAGGTCGGCCAGTCGATCGCGAACGCGGCTACCATGGCCCTCCTCGACACCAATGCCTCGAACCTGCGCATCACGACCTACGACACCGCGAGCGACCCCTCGGGCGCCACGCGCCGCGCCCTGTCCGATGGCAACCAGCTGATCCTGGGGCCGCTTCTTTCGGACAATATTGTCTCGGTCAACAATGTGGCGCGACCGGCAGGCGTGCCGCTCATCTCGTTCTCGAACGATGAAAAGATGGCCTCGGACAATGTCTTCGTCATGGGCAACCTGCCCGGCCAGTCGGTCACCCGCACCGTTGAGTACGCCCACTCCAAGGGCATCTCGGCTTTCGCCGCACTGATCCCGCGCGGCGACTATGGCGAGCGCACCAGCTCGGCTCTCATGTCGGCGGTGCGCGCCAACGGCGGCGCCGTCATCGCCATGGAATCCTACGAACGCTCGCCCACCTCGATCCGGGCCGCGGCCGAGCGTATCCAGGCCAAGAAGGGCTATGGCGCCCTCCTCATCGCCGACAGCGGAAGCCTTTCGGCCCAGGCCGCCACGACCTTCAAGGCGGGCGACGACACCGGTTCGGTCCGTGTTCTGGGCACCGAGCTGTGGGGCGGGGAAAAGCGCCTTGCCACCACCCCCGCGCTGCAGGGCGCCTGGTTCGCGACCGTTTCCGACCAGCGCTTCTCGCAGTTTGCCTCCAGCTACAAGAGCCGCTTCGGCGCACAGCCCTATCGCATCGCGACGCTGGGCTACGATGCGGTGCTCCTGACGCTGCGCGTAGCGCGCGACTGGAAGCAGGGTTCGAAGTTCCCGACCACCAGCCTCGTTTCGGCCGACGGATTCCTCGGCCTCGACGGGCCGTTCCGCTTCGGCAAGGGCGGTGTCGTCGAGCGCGCTCTGGAAGTGCGCGAGGTCAGCTCGGGTTCGGTCCGTGTTGTAAGCCCCGCCCCGACCCGCTTCGACAAGTAAACCCGCCGGTTTCGCCGACTTGCGCCACAATGGCGGAAAAAGCGGCGATGGCCGCTTGATTGCGGAACAAAACGGGCCCTATACACCGGGCATGTCCGATAACCTGTTCGAGAACATGCCCGGCGCGGGCAGCGGTGAAACCTACGATGGCTCGGCGATCGAGGTCCTGGAGGGGCTTGAGCCGGTCCGCCGGCGCCCCGGCATGTACATCGGCGGTACCGACGAACGTGCCTTGCATCACCTCGCGGCCGAAGTCCTCGACAACGCGATGGACGAAGCGGTCGCTGGCCACGCCAACCGCATCGAGGTCACTCTCGACGAGGAACCCGGCACCGCAGGACGGATCACCATCACCGACAACGGCCGCGGTATCCCGGTCGATGAACATCCCAAATATCCCGGCAAGTCCGCGCTGGAGGTGATCCTCTCGACGCTGCACTCGGGCGGTAAGTTCTCGGGCAAGGCCTACGCCACGTCGGGCGGCCTGCATGGCGTCGGCATCTCGGTCGTCAACGCTCTGTCGATCAAGACCCGGGTCGAGGTCGCGCGCAACAAGGAACTCTACGCACAGGAGTTTGCCAAGGGCCAGACGCTTGGGCCCATCCAGAAGATCGGCGCGGCGCCCAACCGGCGCGGCACCGCCGTCACCTTCACCCCCGACACCGAGATCTTCGGCGAGTTGAAGTTCAAGCCTGCGCGCCTGTTCAAGCTGGTGCGGTCCAAGGCCTACCTCTTCGCCGGCGTCGAAATCCGCTGGAAGTGCGCGCCCGCACTTGCCTCGGAAGACGTGCCCGCCGAAGCCACCTTCCAGTTCCCGGGCGGTCTTGCCGATCACCTGGCCGAACAGATCAAGGGGCGTTCGTGCGTCACCGCCGAGTTCTTTTCCGGTTCGCAGGACTTCCCGGAGAACGATGCGGGGCAGGAACAGGGCCGCGTGGAATGGGCAATTGCCTGGCCGCTCTATTCGGACGGCGCCTATTCCTGGTACTGCAACACCATTCCCACACCCGATGGAGGCACCCACGAACAGGGTCTGCGCGCCGCGCTCACCAAGGGAATCCGCGCCTTTGCCGAACTGATCGGCGAAAAGAAGAAGGCCAAGGACATCACGCCCGACGACGTGGTGACCGGGTCGGAGATCATGCTCTCGGTCTTCATTCGCGATCCCCAGTTCCAGAGCCAGACCAAGGACCGCCTCACCAGCACCGAGGCGAGCCGCCTGGTCGAAAACGCCGTACGCGACCACTTCGACCTGTTCCTCTCGCACAACCTCGACCGTGGCAAGGCGCTGCTCGGAGCCATCCTGGAGCGCGTGGAAGAACGCCTGCGCCGCAAGGCCGAGCGCGAGGTCAAGCGCAAGACCGCGACCAACGCCAAGAAGGTGCGCTTGCCCGGCAAGCTGACCGACTGTTCGGGCGAAGGCGAAGGCGATACCGAGCTCTTCATCGTCGAAGGTGACAGCGCCGGCGGTTCGGCCAAGCAGGCGCGTGACCGCAAGACGCAGGCCATCCTGCCGATCCGCGGCAAGATCCTCAACGTGGCATCTGCGAGCGCCGACAAGATCCGCGCCAATCAGGAAATTGCCGATCTCATGCTCGCCATGGGCTGCGGCGTGCGCAAGGACTGCAATGCGGACAACCTGCGCTACGACCGCATCATCATCATGACCGACGCAGACGTGGACGGCGCGCACATCGCCACCCTCCTGATGACGTTCTTCTTCCAGGAAATGCCCGAGATCGTGCGGCGCGGGCACCTCTACTTGGCCCAGCCGCCGCTCTACCGCCTGACCCATGGTTCGAAGTCGGCCTACGCGCGCGATGATGAGCACCGCGCCGAACTCGAAGCCACTGTCTTCAAGGGCAAGAAGGTCGAGGTTGGTCGTTTCAAGGGCCTTGGCGAGATGAACCCGCAGCAGCTTCGCGAGACGACCATGGCGCCGGCCAGCCGCTCGCTGGTGCGCATCACCCTGCCCGCCGAGTACGAGGACCGCGCCGTGGTCAAGGACCTTGTGGACCGCCTCATGGGCCGCAATCCCGAGCACCGCTTCCAGTTCATCCAGAACCGCGCAGGCGACGTCGACCGCGACCTGATCGACGCCTGATTTTTGCGCTTCGACGGCAGAAAACAGTAGAATTTAAAGGGCACTCGCGCCTTGCCCGCCTCGTCTGCAAATTTGCCTCTCGCGCAAAAGGGAGCGTGCGCAAGATGAGCTCGACAGTATTGGGAGCCCGAGGGCGATGGCCCTCGGAAGTTTCCTTCCAGTTGCATTTCTCCCTTTGACGGATCTTCGTGGCTCCGCCCACGAAACATGAAAACGATTGTTAGGCCGCCGCCGAGTGGGTGCGACCTGCCTGGTGACGTGCTATCCTTGCCATCTGGCCCCCGTTGCGTCGGAGGTGTTCATGGCGTTTGCACGACACATTCTGAGCCTTGCTCTGGCCCTCGCCCTGTCCGCGTGCAATCAAACCGCGACGGATGGGGCCACGAGCAGTTCCATGGCGAGTGACGTCCCCGAGGAAGCCTTGATGGTTCCTGCCGATCCGGGCGAGACGGCTTTTTGCGACGTGGCGGGGCGGCGCATGAGGCTGGAAGACTGCGCCGACCTCACCAGCGCCATGGAGCAGGCACGGCAAGGCACCGCCGCCTTCAACGTGCCCGAGGAACTGATGCGGGACGAGACGGTGAACATCCGCCTGTCGATCGGGTTTCCTGCAGAAACACGGGCTGACGAGCTCGAAGAGAACATGGCCCTCCGCCCACGCACGCCGCAGGAAGAACTCGCAGGCCAGCCCGGTACCATCGAGACGTACACCCCCATCGTCGGGAGGATCATGCGCGCCGAACTCACGGGCGATGGGTTTCGCATAGAGCCGATGAACCCGGCCGAGCAAACCGTCAGCGACAGGTCTGCAACGACCTGGGAATGGGCGGTTACGCCCTTGCGGCATGGTGCCCAGGAGCTTGCCTTGCGCACCGTCGTGATGGGTGTGACGGCGGACGGGACGCGCTATGCGCTCCTACCGACAATGCACATCGAGCAGGTCCGCATCGAACGGACCGCATGGCAAGCGACGATGGATACCTTTCGCGACCTGCCCGAGGTGTTCAAGGTCCTTACTGCCGTGCTGACGGGAGCCACCGCTCTCCTTGCCGCCTTCTGGGCTTTCCGCAAGGCGCTGCGAAAGCCCAGGGATGATCCCGGAAAGAAGTCCTGATCGTGAGCGTCAGCGCATGCGCTTGACGAAGACCCCGTTCGCGCGCTGTTCGATGGCGAACTGCGGCAGGCTCTGCACCAGTTCAGACAGGCGTGAGAAGCCGTAACTGCGCGCGTCGAAGCTGGACCTGTTGGCCGCCCGCTGGCCGACTTCGGACAGGCTCGCAAAGCCTTCATCGTCGCGCTTGCTGGCCTTCCACGCATCGCCGAGCAATTCGACCAGAGCATCTTCGACCTGCGGCTTGGCGACGGCAAGTTCGGGATCCGAAGCCTTGGCATCCTGCTCTGCATTCAAGGCGCCAAGGTCGATGAAGCGCGTGCAGGCCTCGCGGAACGCCTCGGGCGTGCGGTCCGTCCCAAAGCCATAGACCGGCGTGCCGTTCTGCCGGATGCGAATGGCAAGCGGCATGAAATCGCTGTCGCTGGTCATGAGCCCGAACCCGTCGACATGCCCCCCATAGAGCAGGTCCATCGCGTCGATGGTCATCTTCATGTCCGTGGCGTTCTTGCCCTTGGTCACATCGAATTGCTGCTGGGGTTCGAGTGCATAGCGATGGACGAGTTCGGACCAGCCCTTGAGCCCGGGCTTGCTCCAGTTGCCGTAGATGCGCCGGATGTTCACGGTTCCAAGGTCACCCAGGATCGTGAGCGCACTCTCCAGCGTCGACGGCGATGCGTTATCGCCATCGATCAGGAGGGCGATATTGCGGCTGCGGCTATTGGGGCGATGGGCCACGCGTGTTCCTCATTCGTTGTGCGGCCTCTTGCAAAGCCTGCTTTTCTTTTGTTCACAATACCTCGAAGCGCCTCGGGTTGCACGCGCGCCGCTCTCGGCTCCCCCTCTTGCCAAGCCCTTGTGCAACGCACAAACTGTCCGCACGAAATCAAGGCAAGGGAATTGAGGGCAGCCGATGCAGCGTTTTGAAGGTACGAGCAATTACGTCGCGACGGATGACCTCAAGGTCGCGGTCAATGCCGCGGTGCTCCTGCGCCGGCCCCTTCTGGTGAAAGGAGAGCCGGGCACCGGCAAGACGGTTCTGGCCGAACAGATCGCGGCAGCGCTCGATGCCCCGCTCATCACGTGGAACGTGAAATCCACGACCAAGGCCCATCAGGGCCTCTATGAGTATGACGCCGTGGCACGGCTGCGCGATGGACAACTGGGTGACGAACGGGTCCACGACATCGCCAACTACATCCGCAAGGGCAAGCTGTGGGAGGCTTTCACCAGCGAGCGCCTGCCGGTCCTCCTCATCGACGAGATCGACAAGGCCGACATCGAGTTCCCCAACGACCTTCTGGCCGAACTCGACCGCATGGCCTTCGATGTCTACGAGACGGGTGAGCACGTGGCCGCGCGGGAGCGCCCGATCGTCGTCATCACCTCGAACAACGAGAAGGACCTGCCCGACGCCTTCCTGCGCCGCTGCTTCTTCCACTACATCAAGTTTCCCGAGCGCGAGACGATGGAAGCCATCATCGACGTGCACTTCCCCGACATCCAGAAGATCCTCGTGCGCCGGGCGATGGAGATCTTCTATGAACTGCGCGAGGTTCCCGGCCTCAAGAAGAAGCCCTCGACCAGTGAATTGCTCGACTGGCTCAAGCTCCTGATGAACGAGGACATGCCTCTGGACGTCCTGCAGTCGCAGGACAAGGGCAAGGCCATCCCGCCCCTGCACGGTGCACTTCTCAAGAACGAGCAGGACGTGATGCTTTTCGAAAGGCTCGCCTTCATGGCGCGGCGCGGCGAATGAGCGCGCCCTATCATGGCTCGTGCAACTGCGGCGCGGTGACGCTGACGATTGCCAGTGAACCGCTTTGGGTGCGCCAGTGCTGGTGCCGCCAGTGCCAGAAGGCCGCGGCAGGCAACGCCACCTGCAACGGCCTCTTTCGGACGGAAGGTATGACAGTCGACGGCACCGTCACCTGGCGTGGATACACGGCGGCGAGCGGCAACACGGTCGAGCACGGTTTCTGCCCCACCTGCGGAAGCCAGCTCTTTGGCCGCAATCCGAGCCGAGAAGGCGCACAGGTGGTGCGCCTTGGCGCACTGGACGACGCCCAGAACCTCAAGGTCAACGCCATCATCTGGACGAGCGAGGCACCTGACTGGGCCTATTTCGATCCCAAGGTCGAGCACTGGTCCGCCCAGCCTCCAGGGCCGGCGGCAAAATTCGCCTGAACGGATGGACGCGCCCTCTTCCCATACCCGTTTCGCAGCACTCCGCACGCGACTGGAAGCCTTCGCACCGCCTGGTCCCTTGGCCTGGGCGTACGAATTCCTGCTGTTTGGCTTCAAGCAGGCGTGGGCCTGCCTGTTCGGCGGGCTGCTCCTGGCGCTCCTTCTGGCTACACACCTGTTCTATCCTGCAGACGCGGGCTTGGCTCGTTACGATTTCCTGACCCTGTCGGCGCTGGCTATTCAGATCGCCCTTCTCGTGCTGCGTCTGGAAACCTGGGACGAGGCCAAGGTCATCCTCGCCTTCCACGTTGTCGGGACAGTAATGGAACTGTTCAAGACAGCCGCCGGCTCATGGGTCTACCCCGAGCCCAGCGTTCTGCGCATAGCCGGTGTCCCGCTCTTTTCGGGTTTCATGTATGCGGCTGTGGGGAGCTATATCGCGCGGGTCTGGCGCATCTTCGACTTTCGCTTCACCGCCTACCCCTCCCGCGCACTCAGCGCCGCGCTGGCCGTGGCCATCTACATCAATTTCTTCGCGCACCACTGGCTACCCGACCTGCGCCTTGCGCTATTCGCAGCGCTTGCTCTGCTCTTCGCCCGGACCCGCATATGGTTTCGCCCCTGGCGCACCGAGCGATGGATGCCGCTTCTTCTGGGCTGGTTGCTGGTGGCGCTGTTCATCTGGTTTGCCGAGAATCTTGCAACCTTCTCACGCGCCTGGATCTATCCCGATCAGCGCGATGGCTGGGCACTGGTCCACCCATCCAAACTCGGCGCGTGGTATCTCCTCATGTATATTTCCTTCGTCCTCGTCGCGGCGGTGCATCGCCCCCGCCCGCGCACGGTCCCTCCGGCAAAGGGGAGCCTTGCTTCGTGTTCCTGAACTTCATCGACGAGCTGCGCGCGGCCGGAATTTCCGCGTCCCTCAAGGAACATCTCGTCCTCCTCGAAGCGCTCGAGCGCGAGGTCATCGAGCAGACGCCTGAGGCGTTCTACTATCTGAGCCGTGCGACTTTCGTGAAGGATGAAGGGCTTATCGATCGCTTCGACCAGGTCTTCCAGAAGGTCTTCAAGGGCATCTTTACAGATTACGGCCAACAGCCGGTCGACATTCCGGAGGAGTGGCTCAAGCGCCTTGCGGAGCGGTATTTCAGCCCCGAGGAAATGGAGCGCGTCCAATCGCTGGGCGACTGGGACGAGATCATGGAGACGCTCAAGAAGCGCCTGGAGGAGCAGAAGGAGCGCCACCAGGGCGGCAGCAAGTGGATCGGGACCGGCGGAACCTCGCCCTTCGGGCACTCGGGCTACAATCCCGAAGGCGTGCGGATCGGCGGCACCAGCCAGCACAAGCGCGCGATCAAGGTCTGGGAAAAGCGCGAGTTCGCCAACCTCGACAGCACCAAGGAACTGGGCACGCGCACGATGAAGGTGGCGCTGCGCCGCCTGCGCCGCTTTGCCCGCGAAGGCGCGGCCGAGGAGCTTGATCTCGACGCCACGATCCGGGGCACGGCCAGGCAGGGCTGGCTGGATATCCGCATGCGCCCGGAACGCCACAACGCGGTCAAGGTTCTGCTCTTCCTCGACGTCGGCGGGTCGATGGATCCCTTCATCGAGATGATGGAGGACCTCTTCAGCGCCGCCACCAGCGAATTCAAGAACATGGAGTTCTTCTACTTCCACAACTGCCTCTACGAAGGCGTGTGGAAGGACAACCGCCGGCGCTGGTCGCAGCGCATTCCGACCTGGGATATCCTCCATAAGTACGGGCACGACTACAAGGTGATCTTCGTGGGCGATGCCGCGATGAGCCCTTACGAGGTCAGCTATCCGGGTGGCTCGGTCGAGCACATGAACGAGGAGCCCGGCTCGACCTGGATGCGCCGGGTTGTCCAGACCTATCCAGCCACCGTCTGGCTCAACCCGGTGCCCGAGCGCCAATGGGGCTACACCCCCTCCACCCAGATGCTGCGCGAACTGGTGAGCGGCGCGATGTTCCCGCTGACGCTGGGCGGGCTCGACGAGGCCATGCGCACCCTCACCCGCAAGAAATGAGCCTGCGCAAAAGCTCATAGGGGGTATGCAAGAGCGCTGGATTGATCGCAAGCGCGACTGGGACCATCTTGCAGGCATGACACACGCACAGCCTGCCTTCTTCATCGGTCACGGTTCGCCCATGACCATGATCACCGACAACCCGGAACGTCGCTTTCTTGAAGCGCTGGGTCCCCTGCTCGAACGTCCCAAGGCCATCCTGACGATCACGGCGCACTGGGAGAGCCAGGGAACAACGCGCATTTCTGAAGGTGAATTTCCCCGTACAATCCATGACTTCCGTGGATTTCCTCAGGAACTTTACGATATGCAGTATCCCGCGCCACTTGCGGCCGAGCTGCATGACAAAGTACTTGAACTGGCGGGCGACATCCCCGTGCGCGGCGACGCCAGCTGGGGCTTCGACCATGGCGTCTGGGGCGTCCTGCGCCCGCTCTTCCCCGCGGCCGACATTCCCGTCCTTGCGATGAGCGTGAACCATTCGCTCTCGCCCGAACAGCACCTGGAACTCGCACGCCGTCTGGCCCCCCTGCGCCGCGACGGCGTGATGATCGTGGGCAGTGGCAATGTCGTCCACAACCTGCGCCTCTACCACGCCACCCACGGTACGAAGCCCGACTGGGCGACCGCCTTCCAGGACCGCATCAACGCCGCCGTGATCGCGAACGACCACGCCGCGCTGACGCAGTTCGCCCGCGACGACCAGGCCGCGGCGAACGCGATCAACTCGGGTGAGCATTACCTGCCGCTGCTCTATGCGGTCGGTGCAAGGCTGCCCGAGGACGAAGTCGGCGTGTTCAACGACAGCATCGACGGCGCGCTTTCGATGACCTCGTACATGCTCGGTAACCCGAGTGTCCTGAACGAGGTAGCTGCGCCCGCCGCTGCCTGATCGCCCAGCCCTAGCGGGCTGGGCCGATCGCGCCCAGTCACGCTAGGGCATAGTCCCGGTAGAGCAGCAGGTCGGCCACCTCGGCGTGCCAGGCCTGCTCGTCCGCCGAGGCCAGCGCGTCGAGATCGCCCGGCACCGCGGCCGGATCATCGACCCACTCGCGCAGCGCCGGACCGCCATTGATGACGTCGATCGCGAGCCGGTCGAATTCGTACTCGTAGGGAAAATCGCGCCAGAGCGGATAGTCCGGATAGAGATTGCGGATGGCCTTGAAGGCCAGCGCCTGAAGCCGCCACGGCTTGAACGCGCCGTGATCATAGAACGCGCCTTCCGCGTGGACCATGAGCGCGCTGCACAAGGTGCCCTGGTGCTTGTGGAAGGTCGGCTCGAACCAGCATTCGCGAAGAGCGCAGCCTTCAAGCCAGTGCGGCGCGACACGCTCCATCTCGGCCAGGATCGCCTTGGCATCGAGATCGGGCGCGCCGAACAGCACCTCGAGCGGGCGCGTGGTGCCGCGCCCTTCCGAAACCGTCGCGCCCTCGATCATCACCGTGCCCGCATAGGCGCGCGCCATGTTGACGCTGGCGGCATTGGGGCTGGGGTTGATCCAGATGCGATCCTCGGGCCAGCCGTAGCCCGGCCCGTGCGAGGGGCGCCAATCCTCCATCGCGACAACCTTGTAGTCGACATCGAGACGATAGTGGCGCTTGAACCAGAAGCCCATCTCACCCAGCGTCAGGCCGTGGCGCATGGGCATGGGACCTGCGCCCACGAAGCTCTCCTGCCCCGGGATCAGCTTCGTCCCCTCGACCGGGCGACCCGCGGGGTTGGGCCGGTCGAGGACCCAGACCGACTTGCCCTGCGCCGCGGCCGCTTCCAGCAGGTACAGGAGCGTCGTGCAGAAGGTGTAGATGCGGCAGCCCAGGTCCTGGAGATCGAACAGGAAGACATCGGCCGTATCCATCATCGCCGCGCTGGGGCGTCGCACCTCGCCGTAGAGGCTGAAGACAGGGATGCCGTACACGGGATCGCGCTCGTCCGCGCTCTCCACCATGTTGTCCTGCTTGTCGCCCTTCAGGCCGTGCTGGGGCCCGAAGGCCGAGGTCACGTTGATGCCGGCCGCGATCAGCGCGTCGAGCGAATGGACAAGATCGGCCGTGAGCGAGGCGGGATGCGCAACGAGGGCCACGCGCTTGCCCTCGAGGGGTTCGCGCAGTTCAGGGTCTGCAAGGAGACGATCGATACCGAATTTCATGCCGCTTGCGGTGCCGCAACTGCCAGCGTGAAGCAAGCCGGATCATGGAAATCAGGCGCTTCACCGGCGTGGGTCAGCGCCCAGTAGCTCTTGTGGCCACCCTCCTCCTCGATCACGGCACTGATGCCGCAACGCCAGGGCATCGCCGGCAGTGCGGCGCGGGGAATGGCCGCATCGAAGATCGCCATCGTCTCGCCCACGCGCATCGTGCACACCGGCTCGCGCGGCGCCGGACGCTCGGTCATACCTTCACGGCGCGCGGTGAAGTCATAGGCCGCCCAGCGCTCGGAGGGCGAAAGATTGAACTCCGCGTAAGCTTCCCCATCCGGATCGGCGACGAAGAGTTCAAAGCAGGTCCTCTGCCAGAGGTTGTCCGCCCGCCCCTTGCCCGCGAAGGGTGGGACAACAAGGTCCTGCGCACCATCGATACGCCAGCGCAGCCGCACCCAGTCGGCTTCCGGCGTCAAGCGTCCGGTCACGGCTTCGACCCTGTGCGCGGGCGTGGCGGGATGACAGGCCAGCGTAAATGTCTGCGGTCGCATGGGTTTGGCGCTCCTTGTTGCACGAGCCGTCCTAGACCGGGCTGGAGGCGAGGTCGAGACGGCATGGAAGCGTTGGCGTCCGCCCGCCACACTCTTGCCTCGCGCGCAAGCTGTGGCTAAGCGCACTTCCACTATGACCCAGTACAAATCGGACCTTCTTCGCCTGCTCGACGAGCGCGGCTACATCCACCAGATGACCGACGCCGGGAGCCTCGATGCCCTCGCCGCCAAAGAGGTCGTACCGGGTTATGTGGGCTTCGATGCTACCGCCTCCTCGCTCCACGTCGGCAACCTCGTATCGATCATGCTGCTGCGCCGCCTGCAGCAGGCCGGGCACAAGCCGATCGTCCTGATGGGCGGCGGCACCACCCGCATCGGCGATCCGACCGGCAAGGACGAAGTGCGCAAGATGCTCTCGGACGACAAGATCGAGAGCAACATCGCCTCGATCCGCACCGCCTTCGAGCGCTTCCTGACCTTCGGTGATGGGCCGACCGACGCGGTGATGGTCAACAACCACGACTGGCTCGGCCAGCTCGGGTACATCGAGATGCTGCAGAAGGTCGGCACCCACTTCACCGTCAACCGCATGCTGAGCTTCGATTCGGTCAAGCTGCGCCTCGAGCGCGAGCAGCCGATGACCTTCCTCGAATTCAACTACATGATCCTGCAGGGCTACGATTTCCGTCACCTCTCGCAAGGGATGGGCGTGCGCCTGCAGATGGGCGGTTCGGACCAGTGGGGCAACATCGTCAACGGCGTCGAGCTCTCGCGCCGGATGGACGGCACCGAGGTGTTTGGCCTGACCACCCCGCTCATCACCAAGGCCGACGGCACCAAGATGGGCAAGTCGGTCTCGGGCGCCGTGTGGCTCAACGAAGACATGCTCCCCGCCTACGATTACTGGCAGTTCTGGCGCAATTGCGATGACCGCGACGTGGGCAAGTTCCTGCGCCTGTTCACCGACCTTCCGCTGGACGAGATCGCTCGCCTCGAAGCACTCGAGGGCGGCGCGATCAACGATGCCAAGGTGATCCTCGCCAACGAAGCGACCAAGCTGTGCCGCGGCCAAGATGCAGCCAAGGCGGCCGAGGCGACGGCCGCTCAGACCTTTGCAGGCGGTGGCCTGGGCGAAGATCTGCCGACCCTGGACGTTGGCTCGGATGGCATCCGCCTCAACGCGGCCTGCACCGCGCTCGGCTTCACAGGCTCCAACGGCGAGGCCAAGCGCAAGGTCGCCGAAGGTGCGGTGCGCCTTGACGATGCGGTGATGGATGATCCCGGCTTCCTCATCGAGGTGCCCGCCGGAACGTCGATCAAGCTCAGCGTGGGCAAGAAGAAGCACGGCATCCTGAAGGCTATCTAACGCGACTAACGGCAAATTTCCGCCGCGGTGCCTGCCAGTCTTAACGCATTGTTTGCCATTTGAAGCCAATAGTGCGTCACTGGTCCCCACAAACAAAGGCAGGCAGCCATGAGTGCAGGAGCACAGCTCACTGTAACCGACAAGCGGCGCGCAGCGCGCCACCCGGTCGACTACAAGGTGATTGCCGAGCATCGCCAGCAGGGTGACGTGCATCTGCACATCGTCAACATCTCTGCACAGGGGTTCATGGCCCAGGGTGACCTGGGTCTTGAGCGCGGGGAACGTCTGGTCATGCGCCTGCCCGTCATCGGACGGATCGAGGCGCACCAGATCTGGGCCCACGAAGGGCGCGCCGGTTTCCAGTTTGAGCGGATCATCCGCATCGATGACTTCCTGAAGCTCGTGGACGAACTCCAGCCCAACCCGCGTCTGCGCCCGCGCCGTTGAGAAGGCGACGAAGCGCACCCATTCTCAAACGCTTAAGCTTGGACACATGGTGATTGTAACAAATTGTTTCTGGACGCCACTCACACTTGTTACAGTATAACATCACAAGTAGCGGAGCGGGATGAGCACGCACCCGTTCCGATTCGCATTCGCGCCCCGCGCGATGTCCGCCTCTCTTTTCGCCCTCGCCTGCGCCCTCCCCCAGGTTGCCCTTGCCGAAACCCCGGACGATCCGGCGCAGGCAGGCGCCGACACTGGGGCCACCGCGCCGCACGGCAAGGTCCACGAGGAGACCCCGAAGGAAATTCTCGTTGTCGGCCATCCCCCGACGGATTTCGGCCTGCTCGCCGCGACGGCGAGCATCGGCGGCGATGAACTTGTCGCGGCCGACCGCGCGCAGATCGGTGACATTCTCGATGGCCTCCCGGGTGTCGCCTCGACCAGCTTTGCGCCCGGCGCCTCGCGCCCGATCCTGCGCGGCTTCAGCGGGGACCGCATCCGCGTGATGACCGACGGCCTGGGCTCGCTCGACGCTTCGAACGTCTCGGTCGACCACGCGGTCGTGTTCGACGCGCTCACCGTCGATCACATCGACGTCTTCCACGGCCCCTCGGTCCTGCTTTACGGCGGCAACGCTATCGGCGGCGCGGTCAACGCCATCGACACCCGCATTCCGCGCCAGGTGCCCGAGCGCATCACCGCGACGGGCATGGGCAGCTACGGCACCGCCGCTGACGAGCGCATGCTGAGCGGCAAGATCGACATGCCACTCGGCGACCGTTTCGTGGCCCATGTCGACGGCTCTTGGCGCAAGAGCGATGACCTGCGCATCGGCGGCAATCTCTATTCACCGGCCCTGCGTCACGAAATGGAGCAGGCGGCCGAGCACCTCGCCGAGGAAGGCGAGACCGACGAGGCGAATGAACTTCTCGCCGATGCAGGCCGCCGGGGCCGTGCGCCCAACACCGCCGCGCGCACCTACACCATCGGCGCGGGCCTCGCCTTCATCGATGCAGGCGGCAGCCTGGGCATTTCCTACCAGCGCTACGATTCGCGCTACGGCATCCCCGCCCGCCCCGCCTTTGAGGACCCGCACGGGCACGAAGAGGATGGCCATGACGATCACGACGATCACGAGGAAGAAGGTCACCATCACGACCACGGCGAAGAGCCGGTCACCATCGACCTTGTCCAGAACCGCTTCGACCTGCGCGGCGAGCTGATCCTGGGCGGCCTGTTCCAGAGCCTCCAGCTGCGTGGCGGCTACTCCGACTACACCCACACCGAATACGAAGGCACCGAGACCGGCACGATCTTCGACAGCCAGGCCATCGAGACCCGTGCCGACCTCGTCCAGGCCGACCGTGGTGGCTGGCGCGGACGCAGCGGTGCGCAGTACTTCTGGCGCAAGATGAACGTGAATGGCCCCGAAGCGGTCGTTCCCGACTACCAGATCGAGCGCTTTGGCCTCTTCACGCTGCAGTCGCTGGCGCTGGGCTCGGGCTTCACCGTCGATGGTTCGGGCCGCTACGAAAGCTCGCACGTCTCCTCCCGCTCGATGGACTTCGACAAGCAGTACCACCTGTGGTCGGGCGCTGCGGGCGTGAGCTGGAAGTCGGGCACGGGCCTGACGCTGGGCGCGAACTTCATCCACGGCGAACGCGCGCCCTCGCCCGAGGAATTGCTGAGCGATGGCATCCATGTCGCCACGCAAGCCTACGAGCTGGGGGACAGCACGCTCGGCACCGAGCGCAGCAATGGCGGCGAAGCGTTCATTCGCTACACCAGCCCGCGCTTCGAGCTGTCGCTGACCGGCTACATCACCGACTTCGACAACTACATCGCCTCGGTCGCGACCGGCGGTGAGGAAGACGGGCAGCCGATCTACCAGTACGCCGAGGCCGGCGCCCTGTTCAAGGGCTTCGAGGCCCAGGCCAGCTTCCAGGCCGCGCAGTGGAGCGGCGGCCAGTGGAGCATCGATGCGACCTCGGACTACACCCATGCCAAGCTTGACGACATCGGCCCGGCCCCGCGCATTCCCCCGCTGCGCCTGCGTGGTGGCAGCGACTTGACCTTCGGCGACCTGCACCTTCGCGGCGAAGTGGAATGGAACGCCAAGCAGGACCGCGTCGGGACTTACGAGAACGCGACCGACGACTTCACCCTCGTCAACCTGCGGGCCGATTGGCACCCCATGGGCGAGGAGGGTCCGGTCACGCTGATGCTGGCGGCCAACAACCTGTTCGACGTCATCGGACGCCGTTCGGCCTCCTACACCAGCGATTTCATGCCCATTTCCGGGCGTGACGTGCGCATCACGGCAAAGATCACCTATTGATGATAAAACGCTGCATGGCTTGGCAATTCCCGGCCTCACTGCCATGCAGCGTCCCGTGACTACGAAAAGCCCCTCCGCCGCGCCGACATCTCCGCTGCAGATCGCAGACTACCGCCGGTTCTGGCTGGCCCGCTTCTGTGCGGTGCTCGCCTCGACCGGCATGGTCGTCATCATCGGCTACCAGCTCTATGACGTGGCGCGCGCCGACTACGGGATGTCGATTGCGCAAGCCTCCTTCCAGCTGGGCCTGCTGGGGCTGGCCCAGTTCATTCCGATCTTCCTGCTGACACCGGTCGCCGGCGTCCTTGCCGACCGCATGGACCGCCGCAAGCTCGCCGGATCGGCCGCCTTCCTCGACTGCCTCGTTGCCATCGGCCTTGCGGTCACCACCGCGATGGAATTGCGCAACCTGCCCGTGCTCTACGCCTTTGGCGTCCTCCACGGCACCGTGCGCGTCTTCGTGCGCCCTGCCATGGGAGCGATTGCGCCCAACATCGTGCCTGCGGCCATGATCCCCAAGGCCATCGCGCTCAATTCGATGGCCATGCAGATCGGCGTCATCTTCGGCCCGGCCGTGGCGGGCTACCTCTTTGCCTGGGACAGACCCCTCCCCTATACCGTCTCGGCCGTCGCCGAGGTCGTGGCCGCGATCGCGATCCTTTCGATCCGAAACATGCCCCCGCTCCACGCCGACGCGCGCAAGGCCCATCCGGTGCGCCAGATCATCGACGGCTTCCACTTCATCTGGAAGGAACGCTTCCTCTTCGGCTGCATCTCGCTCGACCTCTTCGCGGTGCTTCTGGGCGGAGCGACCGCACTCCTCCCGGTCTTTGCCCGCGACATCCTCCATGTCGGGCCGCAGGGCCTTGGCGAGATGCGCGCTGCCACCGCGGCCGGTGCCGCCGTTGTCGGCGTGATCCTCTCCTTCCGTCCACTCTCGAAGGAAGTCGGGTCGAAAATGCTGTGGTCGGTCGCCGCCTATGGCGCTGCCACGCTGGCCTTCGGGCTTTCGCGCAACTTCATGCTTTCGCTCGTCTTCCTGGCTTTTCTAGGCGCAGCCGACATGGTCTCGGTGTTCATCCGCGGCTCCCTTGTCCAGTTGCGCACCCCCGACGACAAGCGCGGGCGTGTCTCCGCGATCTCGGGCCTTGCCATTTCGGCCTCCAACGAACTGGGCGAAATGCAGTCGGGCGTGGCCGCGGCACTGCTGGGTGCAACAGGAGCCGTTGTTTTCGGCGGCGCCGGGGCCATATTCGTTACTGCCGTCTGGGCCGTGCTGTTTCCCGAGATCCGGCGCGCGCGGACATTTGAACAACACTACTAAGAGGGACCCGGAGCCATGAAGGCCAACAGCGTTCTCGAGACAATCGGCAAGACCCCGCACATCCGCCTGGCGCGGCTGTTTCCCGACCACGAGGTCTGGGTGAAGTCGGAGCGCACCAATCCGGGCGGTTCGATCAAGGACCGCATTGCGCTGGCCATGATCGAGGCCGCCGAGGCCGAGGGCAGCCTGAAGCCGGGCGGCACCATCGTCGAGCCGACCTCGGGCAACACCGGGATCGGCCTTGCCATGGTGGCCGCGGTCAAGGGCTACAAGCTCATCCTCGTCATGCCCGAATCGATGTCGATCGAACGCCGCCGCCTCATGCTCGCCTACGGTGCCAGCTTTGACCTCACCCCGCGCGAAAAGGGCATGAAGGGCGCCATCGAGCGCGCCAGCGCCATCGTTGCCGAGACGCCCGGCGCCTGGATGCCGCAGCAGTTCGACAACGCCGCGAACCCGGCGATCCACGCGCGCACGACCGCGCAGGAGATCCTCGCCGACTTCGCCGATACGCCGATCGACGCGCTCATCACGGGCGTGGGCACCGGCGGCCACCTGACCGGCTGCGCCGAGGCGCTGAAGGCAACCTGGCCCGCCATGAAGGCCTACGCGGTGGAACCCGAACTCTCCCCCGTGATCTCGGGCGGCCAGCCCGGCCCGCACCCGATCCAGGGTATCGGCGCAGGCTTCATTCCCTCCAACTTGCACACCAAGGCCATCGACGGCGCGATCAAGATCGACGGCGCGGAGGCCAAGGCCATGGCCCGCGAATGCGCGACCAAGGAAGGCATGCTGGTGGGCATCAGCTCGGGTGCGACGCTCGCCGCGATCAAGCACAAGCTGGCCGACCTGCCCGCTGGCAGCCGCGTCCTGGGCTTCAACTACGACACCGGTGAGCGCTACCTGTCAGTCCCGGACTTCCTGCCCGAATGAGCGACCTCAGCCCCTACACGTACCGCCACGCGGGCACAGAGCTGACCGGATGGATTGCCCGTCCGGTCGGCGCTGCGCGCGCGGCCCTGGTGCTGTTTCCGACGATCATGAACATCACCCCGGCCATCGAACGCCGCGCGGCGATGTACGCAGAACTGGGCTTTCTGGTCCTGGTCGCGGATTTCTATGGCGAGCCGGTCGCCGATTTCGAAGCCTCCCGCGGGCTGGCTGAGGCTTTGCGCACGAACGTGAAACAGTACCGCGGGCGCATTGGCGCGGCCATTGCCGCGCTGCGTGACGTGCCCGAAGCCGAGGATCTGCCGCTTCTGGCCGCGGGATATTGCATGGGCGGACAGGCGGTTCTCGAAGCGGCGCGCGATCGCCAACCCTTGCGCGCCGGTGTGAGTTTCCACGGACTGCTCTCGACCGACAGTCCGGCTCATCACGACAGCATCGCAACCCGCCTGCTCATCTGCCATGGCGATGCCGATCCGATGGTGCCGCGTGACCAGGTGCTCTCGTTCTGGGAGGAAATGGACCACGGCGGCGCGGACTGGCACTTCCATGCCTACAGCGGCGTACGCCACGGCTTCACGGATCCCGGGAGTGATGCGCGCGGTAGCGATGCCATTGGCTATGACGCCAGCGCGGATCGCCAATCCTGGGCGGCCATGCGCAGCTTCTTCGACGACGTTCTGGAAACGCCCTCACCTGCGTGAGGGCACCCCAACTTTCGCCGACTGCGCTCAGTCGGTGAAGTTAACCAGTTCGTCGCCCTCAAGGCGGCGGTAGAAACACCGGCGCGCGCCGGTGTGGCACGCCGGGCCTTCGGGTTTCACAACCAGGGTGAGCGCATCCTGATCGCAATCGACCTGAATTTCCTGGACACGCAGGAAGTGCCCCGAGGTTTCACCCTTCAGCCAGAGCTTGCCGCGAGAACGGGAATGGAAATGGGCAAGGCCGGTCTCCCGCGTCCTGGCGAGCGCCTCTTCATCCATGTAGGCGACCATCAGGATGTCCTTGGTCTGCGCGTCGACCGCGATCGCGATCAGGAGGCCCTGTGCGTCGAACTTGGGGAGGAACGCGGTGCCCTTCTCCCGATCCGCGTCGCAACCGTCTGCCATTTTCCAAAAGTTCCTCTAATTCGCAGCCACAGGCTTCGATTGTTGCAGGATAACAACAGCTGCGGCCCAAAATCGACCCTGATCCCGGAAACCGCTTTCCAATTGCCGTCCAGTGACGGAAAAAGGTTTTGCAGCTGGGGGACTGCTTCTGACCCAAAGGGTGCTGAATGACAAGCGCCACGGTTCAGGGAGAATTTGCGGCAGGTATCATCTACATAGGACCTGCCGCCTTGAGGGACGGACCAAGCGACTAAGGGGAAGTTGCTTCGATTCGCAGGGTCCGAACAGTTTCGTCACGAGGACGCCCGGAATGCCAGTCATTCCGGGCGTTTTCGATTCTGTCCCAAAAACTTCCGACCATTGGCCCGGCAGCGCAAGACTGGCGGACACGTGCCTATTGGACGATCTGTATGACATTCATGTGGCACTAAGCGCTTCGTCGAGCACACGCGCGAAACATGCAATGACCACCCTCTTCGCGCCCGCCTTCTTGAGCGCCGATACACAGGCCTCGGTCGTGGCGCCGCTCGTCATCACATCGTCGACCAGGACGACCTGCGCGCCCTTGAATGTCGCCGTCATTCGCGGATTTACCCGGATGGCACCGGATAGCGTACGTTTGCGGGCAACCGCGCCGAGCCCACCCAACGAGGGCGTCGACTTCGTGCGTATCAGCCCCTCGGGCAGGAGCCGTGCGCCCCGTGGCCGGGCGAGCCCCTTGGCCAATTCGGAGGACTGGTTGTAGCCCCTTTGCCACAGCCGCCAGCGGTGCAGTGGCACCGGAACCACAAGCCAATGCTCATCGAGAAAGGGCAGCCGTGCCAGCATCAACTGCGCAAGCAAGGGCGCGAGCCCGATGCGGTTACCGTGCTTGAGCGCCAGCACCAACTTGCGCGAGGCCGCGTTGTAGAGCGTTGCCGACGCGATCCCGTCGTGCCGTGGAGGGTCTTTCAGACACGGCGCACAGCAGCTTCCTTCCGCGACCTGGTGCGCGAAAGGACGCCCACAGCTTGCGCAGGCCGGCGTTCCCGGAAGCGCCAGTTCGCTCCAGCAATCCGCGCAGAGACCCGTCTGCGTCGCAATCATGTCCCCGCACAAGGGGCATCGCGGCGGAAAGACGAGGTCTATGAGCGGAGAAAAGGCCTCGCGAATGCGCATGGATGCAGCCTAGGCGCGCGGCCTTGCCGCACAAGCGGTTGCAACCTTTTAACCAACGCGGCAGGGAGCGGTCATGGCCAGCACACCTCCCCGCACTCCGCCCCGCATCTTTTCGCGCAGCCGCCGCACGGCGCTGCGTCAGCGCTTGCGGCTCCTGCAGCAGCGTCCGAACGCGGCGCGCTACCTCATCGAGGACATGATCGAGGACGTCCACGAGCGGCTCGGCTTCCTGCGCTTCGAGCCCAGGACCGTGCTCATCGTGGGCGACTACACCGGAGATCTGGGCCGCGCGATGCGCGCGGCAGGCCGGGAGGTCACCGAGATCGACCCGGCCGACGGCTTTGACGAAGAACAGCCCTATCCCTTCGGCGAATTCGAGCTGATCGTGAGCCTGGGCACGCTCGACACCGTCAACGATCTTCCCGGCGCCCTCATCCACATCCGCCGCGCACTTGCGCAAGGCGGAATGATGATCGCCAGCTTCCTGTCGCTCGGCAGCCTGCAGAACCTGCGCGAAGCCATGCTGGAAGCCGACGGCGAGCGGCCCGCACCGCGCCTCCACCCCATGGTCGACGTGCGCGCGGGCGGCGAACTGCTCCAGCGCACGCTCTTTACCGATCCGGTGATCGACCAGCGCCCGCTCAAGGTCGCCTTTCGCAGCCTCGATAGCCTGGTGGCGGACCTTCGCGCCCAGGGTGCCTCGAACGTGCTGAACGATGCAGGTCCGATCCTTGGAAAGGAAGCGCGCAAACGCGCTTCGGCCGCCTTCACCGCGCGGGGCGAAGACGGCCGAACCGTGGAAACTTTCGAGATCCTCACCCTTTCGGGCTGGCGAAAGTAATGATCAAGGAGCGGCGTCGAGAGCGTCTCGACGCCGCCCTGTTCGTGATCAGGCCAGCGCAGCCTGTGCCGCGGCCAGGCGCGCGATCGGCACGCGGTAGGGCGAGGCGCTGACGTAGTCGAGGCCGACCTTCTCGCAGAACGCGATCGAGGCCGGATCGCCGCCATGCTCGCCGCAGATGCCCAGCTTCAGGTCCGGACGGGTCGTGCGGCCACGCTCGGCGCCCAGCTCGACCAGCTGGCCGACACCCTCGACATCGAGGCTGACGAACGGATCGCGCGGGTAGATGCCCTTCTCGACGTAGGGGCTGAGGAAGCGGCCCGCATCGTCGCGGCTGACGCCCAATGTCGTCTGCGTGAGATCGTTGGTACCGAACGAGAAGAAACGGGCTTCCTGCGCGATATCGCCCGCCATCAGAGCCGCGCGCGGCAGCTCGATCATGGTGCCCACGATGTATTCGAGCGTGCGGCCCTTCTCGGCGAACACGGCCGCGGCGGTCTCGTCGACGACCTTCTTGAGGATTGCGAGCTCCTTGCGGGTAGCCACCAGCGGGATCATCACTTCGGGTACGGGCGCATCGCCCGAGGCCTCAGCCACGTCGCACGCGGCCTCGAAGATCGCGCGCGCCTGCATCTCGTAGATTTCCGGGAAGGTGATGCCCAGACGGCAGCCACGGTGGCCGAGCATCGGGTTCAGCTCGTGCAGTTCGCCTGCGCGGCGCTGCAGCGTGTCAACACCGATGCCGATAGCATCGGACAGCTCGGCAAACTCGGCCTCGCCCTGCGGCAGGAACTCGTGCAGCGGCGGATCGAGCAGGCGGATGGTGACCGGAAGGCCCGCCATGACATCGAAGATCGCGTGGAAGTCGGCGCGCTGTTCAGGGAGCAGCTTTTCCAGCGCGGCGCGGCGGCCGGCTTCGTCTTCGGCCAGGATCATCTGGCGCACGGCCGAGATGCGTCCGGCATCGAAGAACATGTGCTCGGTGCGGCACAGGCCAACGCCTTCGGCGCCGAACTGGCGGGCCATCTTGCAGTCGGTCGGCGTTTCCGCATTCGCGCGCACCTTCATGCGGCGGTGCTTGTCGGCCCACTCCATGAGCGTGCCGAAATCGCCCGCAAGTTCAGGCTCGATGGTGGGCACTTCACCCGCCATGATCTCGCCCGTCGCGCCGTCCAGCGTGATGACATCGCCTTCCTTGAGCTCGCGATAGCCGATGCGCAGGGTGCGGGTCTTCATGTCGATGGAGACGCCCGAGGCACCCGAGACGCAAGGGCGGCCCATGCCGCGAGCAACCACGGCGGCGTGGCTGGTCATACCGCCGCGCGCGGTCAGGATGCCCTTTGCTGCGTGCATGCCGTGGATGTCCTCCGGCGAGGTTTCCACGCGCACCAGGATCACCGCTTCGCCCAGTTCGTTGCGCTTTTCGGCCGTATCGGCGTCAAGCACGATCTGGCCCGAGGCCGCGCCCGGCGAGGCGGGCAGGCCCTTGGCGAGAATGTCGCGCGGGGCTTCGGGATCGAGCGTGGGGTGCAGAAGCTGGTCGAGCGCCATCGGGTCGACGCGCTTGATCGCGGTCGCCTCGTCGATGAGGCCCTCGCCCACCATTTCGACCGCCATCTTGAGTGCGGCCTTGGCGGTGCGCTTGCCCGAACGGGTCTGCAGCATCCACAGCTTGCCCTGCTGCACGGTGAACTCGATGTCCTGCATGTCCGCATAGTGCTTTTCAAGCAGCTCGAAGACAGCGGCGAGTTCGCCATAAGCCTTGGGCATCGCCTCTTCCATCGAAGGCGCGGTGGCGCCGGAGGCTTCGCGGGCGGCCTTGGTCAGGTACTGCGGGGTGCGGATGCCGGCAACGACGTCCTCGCCCTGCGCGTTGACGAGGTATTCGCCGTAGTAGGCCTTGTCGCCCGTTGCCGGGTCGCGGGTGAAGGCAACGCCGGTGGCCGAGGTTTCGCCCATGTTGCCAAAGACCATGGCCTGCACGTTGACGGCCGTCCCCCAGTCACCCGGAATGTCGTTGAGACGGCGGTAGACCTTGGCGCGGTCGGAATCCCAGCTGTCGAACACGGCGCGGATAGCGCCCCAGAGCTGTTCGTGCACGTCCTGCGGGAAGGGCTTGCCCTGTTCCTCGGAAACGATCGCCTTGTACTGCGTGACAATGCCGCGCCAGTCGTCCGCCGACAGCTCGACGTCGTTCATGAAGCCGTTGTCTTCCTTGACGATTTCGAGGGCTTCCTCGAAGCGGCCGTGGTCGAGACCAAGGACGACGTCGGAATACATCTGGATGAAGCGGCGGTAGGAATCCCACGCAAAGCGGTCATCGCCCGAGACCTTCGCAAGCCCTTCGACCGTCTCGTCGTTGAGGCCCAGGTTCAGGACCGTGTCCATCATGCCCGGCATCGAGACCCGCGCACCCGAACGGACCGAGACGAGCAGCGGATCGGCGGTATCGCCAAAGCTCTTGCCCACCGTCTTTTCGATGTGGGTCAGCGCCTCGGCCACGTCAGCGCGCAGCGCGTCCGAAAAGTCACCACCCTCGGCAAGATACTTTACGCACTCTTCTGTCGTGATCGTAAAGCCGGGAGGAACAGGAAGACCAATTCCCGCCATCTCGGCAAGATTGGAACCCTTACCCCCCGTAATCACCTTGTCTTTTGCACGGGGGTCATCGTGTTTGGCACCGCCGCCGAAGGTGTAGACCTGCCTCGTCATTGTATTGGCTTTCCTAATTACGTCCGGCCCTCCTCCAGGCCGGGCAAAAATACTAGCCTTCGATCCGGGAGAAGTCAGCCACTTTGTGCACTGCAGCGCGGAAACGGTCGAGGAGGCCCAACCGTTCCGTGCGCTTCGCCGGATCGCTGTCGTTCACGGTTACATCGTTGAAAAATGCGTCAATCGGAGCGCGCAGCGAGGCGAGTGCCGCCATCGCGCCCGCAAAGTCCTCGGCCTCGACGCAGGCCACCGCCTTCGGCGCTGCAGCGGCAAGCGCGTCCATCAGCGCCTGCTCGGCCGGTTCGGGCGTGTAGGACAGGCGCCCGCGCTGGGCGTAGACCTCGGTCATGTCAGGATCGTCGACGTTCTCCATCGGATCCTCGTCCCCCGTACGCGCCACTTCGTTGGCCACAAACCCTTCCTTCTTGAGGATGTTGTTGGCGCGCTTGTAGCCCGCCAGCAGGTTTGCGCCATCGTCCGTTTGGACAAAGGCCTGAAGCGCATGGACGCGCGCGAGCAGGCGCACCAGATCGTCCTCGCCGCCGAGCGCGAAGACCGCGTCGATCAGGTCGTGGCGAACGCCCGCTTCCTTCTGCTGGACCTTGAGGCGGTCGGCGAAGAAATCGAGAAGGTCGCCTTCAGCAACCCCAAAACGCAGGTTGTTGTCCGTGACGAGGCGGATCACACCCAAGGCTGCGCGACGCAGCGCGAAGGGGTCCTTCGAGCCGGTCGGCTTTTCGTTGATAGCGAAGAAGCTGCGCAGCGTATCCAGCTTGTCCGCCAGCGCCACGGCCACTGAGACCGGCGCGGTCGGGACGTCATCGCCTGCGCCGACCGGCTTGTAGTGGTCGCGGATGGCGTCGGCGATTTCGTCGCCCAGGCCTTCGGCGCGGGCGTAGTAGCCACCCATCAGCCCCTGCAGTTCGGGGAACTCGCCGACCATTTCGGTGACGAGGTCGGCCTTGCACAGCTCGGCTGCCTTGCGGGCGAGCACGGGATCGCAGTTGGGCACGATACCCTCGGCCGCCAGCCATTCGGCGAGCTTGGCCACACGCTCGACCTTGTCGGCGACGGTGCCCAGCTTCTCGTGGAAGGTGATGCGGCCCAGCTTTTCAGCCTGCTTGGAAAGCGGCGTCTTGCGGTCCTGCTCCCAGAAGAAGCGCGCGTCGGACAGGCGTGCGGCGAGCACCTTGCGGTTGCCCGCAACGATGCCCTCGCCGCCGTCCACTGCGGCGATGTTCGCGGTGCACACGAAGGCGTCGGCCAGCTTGCCGTCCTTCTCGCACACGAAGTACTTCTGGTTGACGCGCGCGGTGAGCTGGATGGTTTCGGGCGGGACTTCGAGGAAGTCCTCATCGAAGCGGCCGAGCAGCGGCACCGGCCATTCGGTGAGGCCGGCGTTCTCGATCACGAGACCCTCGTCCTCGACCAGCGTGAGGCCGGCGGCGCTCGCGGCCTCGGCGGCCTTGCTGCGGATGAGGTCCTGACGCTCGGCGTGGTCGACCAGCACATAGGCCGCGCGCAGCGTCTCGACGTAGGTGTCCGCACCCGAGAGCGTGATTTCGCCCGGCGCGTGGAAACGGTGGCCCTTGGTAACACGGCCCGAGGTAATGCCCTCAACCGCGCATTCGACCAGTTCATCGCCCAGGATCGCAACGATCCCCGAAAGCGGGCGCACCCAGCGAAGGCTCTCCGGGCTCAGCGAGGCAGCGCCCCAGCGCTGCGACTTGGGCCAGGGGAAGGCGCGGATGATCGCGGGGATCGCGTCCGCCAGCACGTCCTTGACCGCGCGGCCCGGCTTCTCGACGACCGCGAAGTAGGTGTCCTTGCCCTTGATGTCGCGCACTTCCAACTGGTCCTTGGACAAGCCGGTCTTGCGCAGGAAGCCTTCCAGCGCCTGTTCGGGCGCACTGGTGGCAGGTCCCTTGGTTTCTTCGCGCACGGCCTCGGTCTGAACCGGCAGGTCCTTCGCGATCAGCGCCAGACGGCGCGGCGTCGAGTAGACGGTGATACCGCCCACCGAAACGCCCGCGTCCTTCATTTCCTTGCGGAAGAGCTTTTCCAGGTCCGCGCGGGCCCCGGCCTGCATGCGGGCGGGAATTTCCTCGGAGCGCAGTTCAAGCAGAAAATCGGTCATCTTACGCACTCCACCCCGGGAAATCCTTTTCCCAGCGTTCCGCATTCACTTCGATGTGCGAGGCGCAGGCCCCCTTGGCGAGATCGCGCACGCGGCCAATGTAGCTGGCGCGCTCCTGCACCGAAATCACGCCGCGCGCCTGCAGCAAGTTGAATAGGTGGCTGGCCTCGATCGCCTGGTCGTAGGCGGCGAGCGGGATCTTCGCCTCGATGCAGCGCTGGCTTTCCGCCTCGGCGGCCTTGAAGCCTGCGAACAGCGCGTCGGTGTCGGCGATCTCGAAGTTGTACTTCGACTGCTGCTTCTCGTTCTGCAGGAAGACGTCGCCGTAGGTCACGCCTTCGTTGTTGAACTTGAGGTCATAGACCCAGTCGACACCCTGGATGTACATCGCAAGGCGTTCCAGACCATAGGTCAGCTCGCCCGTCACCGGCTTGCAGTCGAACCCGCCGACCTGCTGGAAGTAGGTGAACTGGGTGACTTCCATGCCATCGCACCAGACTTCCCAGCCCAGACCCCAGGCGCCCAGCGTCGGGCTTTCCCAGTCGTCCTCCACGAAGCGGATGTCGTGCGCGAGCGGGTCGATCCCGATCTCGGCAAGGCTTGCAAGGTAGAGTTCCTGGAGGTTCTCCGGGTTCGGCTTCAGGACCACCTGATACTGGTAGTAGTGCTGGAGGCGGTTCGGGTTCTCACCATAGCGGCCATCGGTCGGACGGCGCGAAGGCTGCACGTAGGCCGCCTTCCAGGGCTCAGGCCCCAGCGAGCGCAGCGTCGTTGCCGGGTGGAACGTACCCGCGCCCACGCGCATGTCGTAAGGCTGAAGGATCAGGCAGCCCTGCTTGCTCCAGTAATTGTGGAGCGTGAGGATCATGTCCTGAAAGCTGAGCGGCTCTTTCGCAGGCGTCGGCATGGGTAATCCGTCTTGTTCTTTTCGTGTCGAATGTGACGGCCCGCCTTTGGCGGATGGAGCCCGGCAAATCAACTGCGCTGCGCCCATTTCCCACCCAGGTGCGGGATTTGGGGAACAACCTGCCGCAGTATCCTCACCACATCCTCACAACATCCTTGCCGCGCCGACACGATCGGAAAGACCCGCCCCTAGGCGGCGACGGCTCCAGATGCGGCCCACTTTCCCACGATTATCCGATTTTCACCCTACCCGCGCACGCTGCGGCTCCCTATTCAATACGCCACCATGCGCACACGTTTCCTATCGCTCGCCGCCAGCCTTGCCCTTTGCTCCCTTGCCTTGCCCGGCCCGGCCCGCACCAAGGAGGCAGCCCCCCTCCCCGCCGAGGCAGCGGCCGAACCGGTGCGCCCGGCGCTCTGGAAGGTCGCGGACGAGGACACCACGATCTGGCTGTTCGGCACGATCCATGTCCTGCCCGAGGCGGTGGACTGGAACAGCGGTGCGGTCGCGCAAGCGCTTGCCGCGTCGGATACGCTCGTCACCGAGGTCCCGATGGACGCACAGGCACGGACGCAGGCCATAATGATGCGCCTCAGCCAGCGCGAGGACGGGAAGAACCTGCGCGACACGCTGACGAGCGAGCACCGCACCAGCTACGAAGCCGCCCTTCGCAAGCTCGGCCTTCCGCTCGATGCGTTTGATCGCACCGACAGCTGGTTTGCGGCCCTGATGCTCTCGCTGCTCCCGCTCCAGGCCGCAGGCTATGACCTTGCGCACGGCGTCGACACCCAGGTTTCCGAGCTCGCCAAGGCGCGCGGCATGGATCACCAGGCGCTCGAAACGCCCGAATACCAGCTTGGCCAGTTCGAGAACCTCTCGCCCGAGACCCAGGAAACCTACCTCGCCGAAGTGATCGAGGGACTGCCCACCATGGAAGCCGACATCACCGAGATGGTGGGCGCCTGGAGGGCCGGAAAGGCGCAGAAGCTTGCCCAGATCCTGAACGAACAGGAAAGCGATCCCGCCATCCGCGAAGCGCTCCTGACCACGCGCAACCGCAACTGGACCGCATGGCTGGAAGAGCGCCTCGAAACACCGGGCGAGGTCTTTGTTGCAGTCGGTGCGGGACACCTGGCCGGAAAGGACAGCGTACAGGACCTGCTCGCGCGCGAAGGCATCACCGCCGAGCGAATTCAGTAAGGCCGCTGCCAATGCGCATGCTTCGCGGACTTCTAGCCACCTTGCTGCTGGGACTGGCGCTTGGTGCCTGCGGGCCCGAGCCCCTGCCCGCAACCCCGGCCTTGTGGGCCGTACGCGATGAAGCTGGCCACGAGGGCTGGCTTTTCGGCACGATCCACAGCGCGCCTGCACCGCTTGATTGGCGCAGCGACACGATCGACGGGGCATTAACGAAGGCCGGTGCGATCATGGTCGAAGTCGGAAATCTGCAGGACGACGCCGCTGTTGCAGCCACCTTCGCGCGCCTTGCACAAGGCGAGAACGAGCCTCCCCTGAGCACGCGGGTCGCCCCCGATGTCCGGCCGGCACTGAAGGCCCTCATGGACAAGGCCGGCTATGTCGACGGACAGTTTCGCGAGGTCGAGACCTGGGCTGCTGCGCTGACACTGGCGCGCAATTCGGAAGACGGCAGCGACGCCGCCAATGGCGTCGACCGCGCGGTACTGCAAGCCGCAGGCGCCCGTCCGGTGCTTGAACTGGAGGGTGCCGAGGCGCAGCTCGGGATCTTCGATACCCTTCCCGAACGCGAACAACGCGACCTTCTGGGGGCCGTTGCCCAGGAAGCCACCTCCCCGGACGGCGCGGATCTGCTCAAAGGCTGGCGTAGAGGTGACATCACGGCGCTCGAAGCCGAGACGCGCCGGGGGCTGCTGGCCGATCCGGAACTGCGCGAAGCGCTCTTCACGGCCCGCAACGCGGCGTGGGCGGACAAGATCGCCAAGACCGTGCGCGAGGACCGACGCCCGTTCGTGGCCGTGGGCGCGGCGCACATGGTCGGCCCGGACGGCCTCGTTGCCCTCCTCGAGCGCGCGGGGCTCACCGTCAAGCGTCTGCAATAGCGCTTGCCTTTGCGCGCCTTTGCGCATAAGGGCCCTGCCTTCTGTCATGGTCATCCCTGGAGGCGTGACGGAAGGTTGCGGGCCGATGGTCGGCCTCGCACCGCTACTTTATCCAGTTTTCGAAAGGCAAGTACTATGAGCGATACGCTTACCCTGCCGGCCGAGACGCGCGAACGGGCAGGCAAGGGAGCCTCCCGCGCCCTGCGTCGTGAAGGTCGTGTCCCCGCCGTGGTCTATGGCAACAACGAAGAGCCCATCGCGATCCACGTCGAGCAGAAGGAGCTGGTCCGCCAGCTCGGCACTGGCCACTTCTTCAACTCGATCGTCGAGGTCGAAGTCGCTGGCAAGAAGCTGCGTACGCTCCCCAAGGACGTTGCCTTCGATCCCGTGACCGACATTCCGCTCCACGCGGACTTCCTGCGCCTCTCGAAGAACGCCACCGTGCACGTCAACGTGCCCGTCGCGTTCGCCAACGAAGAGCTGTCGCCGGGCCTGAAGCGTGGCGGTGTGCTCAACATCGTGCGTCACGAGCTTGAGCTGGTCTGCCCCGCGGACAAGATCCCCGACGAAATCTCGATCGACGTCACCGGCTTCGACGTCGGCGAATCGATCCACGCCAGCCACGTGACGCTGCCCGCCGGCGTCGAGCAGGCGATCACGGACCGCGACTTCACCATCGCGACGATCGCGGCGCCCTCGGCTCTCAAGAGCGAAGAAGGCGACACGACCAAGGCCGAAGGCGAAACCGCCGAGTAATCGCCTCGCGACAAGTTCAGGCCCTTTCCGCCCCGGCCACCGGTGCGCGGAAAGGGCCTTTTCTTTTGGGCGCTTGCACGCCAGTAAGCGCGCGCTCAGGACAGACCGAAAGGACAGGCAATGGCCACGCAACTGTGGGTGGGACTTGGCAACCCGGGACCGCAATATGCCATGCAGCGGCACAACGTGGGCTTCATGGCCCTCGATACGATTGCCGACGTGCACCGCTTCGGCCCTGTCCAGAAGAAATTCCAGGGCTGGCTCCAGGAAGGTCGGCTCGGGAGCGACAAGATCCTGCTCCTCAAGCCCGCCACCTTCATGAACGAGAGCGGCCGCTCGGTCGGCGAGGCCATGCGCTTCTACAAGCTGGAGCCCGACGCCCTTACCGTCTTTCATGACGAGCTCGATCTCGCCCCGTTCAAGGTCAAGGTGAAGCAGGGCGGCGGCCATGCCGGGCACAATGGCCTGCGCTCCATCGGCCAGCACCTGGGCCCCGACTACCGCCGGGTTCGCCTGGGCATCGGACATCCCGGGCACAAGGATCGGGTCACCGGGTATGTGCTGGGTAACTACGCCAAGGCCGAGATCGACCCGCTCGCCGACATGCTCGGGGCGATTGCCGCCGAGGCCGGTTGGCTCGCCGAAGGCAACGACCCACGCTTCATGAGCGAGATCGCCCTGCGCCAGCAGGGCTGACTTCTGTCGAGTTAGTTTACAGTTGTGTAATGCGGTTGGTTACATTAACCACTAACTATGGCTGAAAACTGCGATTGGCACAGCCATTGCTAAGATTGGCGCACATCTCAAGTTTACAGGGGATACGTCAGGATGCTTCGCAAGACTTTCAATACTCTCGCTATTTCCACGGCACTTTCGGTCGCCTTCGCCACCCCTGCGCACGCCACCTTCTTCTGGTGGCCGACGTCCTCGGGCGGCACCCACTCGCACTACTGCGATTGTGGTCACTCGGGCGGCTCCACCATGTGCGGCGGCAGCACCTCGACGACCTCCGGTGGCACCACCACCACCTCGGGCGGTACCACGACCACTTCGGGCGGCACCACGACGACGACCTCGGGTGGCACGACCACCACTTCGGGTGGCACGTCCGGTGGCTCGTCGGGCGGCACCGATGTTCCCGAACCCGGCATGCTGGGCATGATGGGCCTGGGCCTCATTGGCCTTGCCTATGCGCGCCGCCGCAAGCGTCGGGTCGCCTGAGCCAGCGCACCATGCACCTGCCGCGCGCCCACGCCCATCACGGGCGCGCAGGCCGGACATCGGGTAAGCGCGCCGCCATTCCCGTTGGTGGATGCACGCAGCCCCGAAAGGCCGTCGAAGGTTCAGCCTTCGGCGGCCTTTGCCTTTGCGAGCGAACGGGAAATGGCCGCGTTGCCGGGATCGGCTTTCGCGGCCATGCGCAGAAGTTGCCGCGCTTTTTCCAGCTGCATCCCACCCTCCAGGCGGACAAGCCCGGCCACGTAGATGCAATCGGGGTTGTCGGGAGCCTGCGCCATCGCGCGGTCGGCATAGCCCACCGCGCTCTCGACTTCGCCCATGTGCATGTGAGCCAGGGCAAGGCGTCGCAGCACCTCGGCATCTCCTGCACCTGACAGCATGGGCTGGTAGATCGCCACCGCCTTCGCCCACTCCTGCCGCGCCATGGCCCGTGCGCCGTCCTCGATACGCGCCTGTGCGGCCTTGAGCCGCGCCGGATCGAGCCGTGCGGCCAGTGCTGCCGCTTCGGGCGCTCCCACCGCGTCGGCCGCCTGGCGCGCGGCGTTGATGGCTTGCGGCCCAGCCAGCGGGCTCATCGCAAGGGGGCGCAAGGTCTCCCAGGCATCACCGGGATTGTCGGTCTCGATCTGCGCAATTCCGAGCATGAGCCGGGAATAGGGATTGCCCGGAAGCGCCAGCGAGGCCCTCTGGAATATCACCCGCGCCTGCTCGGCATGGCCAAGACGCAGCAGCGCTTCGCCGTAACTGAGACTGAGCGGTGAGCCCGGCTCAAGCTGGGCCTCACGCGCCTGCAAGGTCGTGCGGATCGCCTCCCACTCGCCCTTTTCGGAGAGCAGCTGTATCCGCATTGCCTCGATTTCGGGCGTCGCACCCAGGTCCTTGCGGGCGGTCTCGATGGCCTTCGTAGCCGCGTCGACATCGCCCTTGATGTCGTACTGGTTGGCCAACGCCACGCGCGGTGCCGGCCGGTCGGGATAGGCCTCCACCACCTTGCGGAAAGCCGCAATGGCGGCGTCGGTCTGGCCTCGCGCCGCCGCGAGATCTCCAGCCAGCACGAGCGTTTCGTAAGCCCCCGCATCGCGCGCGACCATCCGGCGGTAGATCGCCTCGGCCGCGTCGAACTGGCCGTCCTGCAATCGGAAACGCGCATAAGCCTCGGCAAGGCGGATACCGCCGCCCTGCTCCATCCCCGCCTCGAACGCGGCAATGGCGGCCTCGCGCCGGTCGAGCGCCAGATTGGCCTCGGCGCGCACGCGGGCGGCATCTTCGCCTTCTGCGGTACCCAGACGCTCAAGCGCCTCGGCAGGTCGTCCCCGCAGCAGCGCAATCTCGGCCTTCAGGACCGAGAGGCCGCTCCCCGTTCCGCCCGCCTGTTCCAGGCGACGAAGCGCGCCTTCCGCCCCATCGGGATCACCCAGGCCCAGGTAAGCGCGCGCCAGCACTTCGAGCATGGCCGCATTGCCCGGATCCTCCTGCAAGGCTGAGGCGACCTCGACACGCGCCTGGTCGAAATCCTCCCGTGCCAGACTATCCTGCGCCTTTCCAAGGAGGGTCTCAGGACTGTCGCCACACGCGGCGAGCAAAGAAAGGGCCACGAAGGGCAGCGCGAAGCGGGGGAGGGATCGGCTCATGGCATGCTACCTAGCGACAAGCCCTGAACTTTCCGTTATGCGCACGTGCCTGATCCCCTTTGTGCATTTCCTGAACCGAAATGCACCGCTAAAACTGGCCAAGAGGGCGCTGCGGCGCTATGGGCAGCCAAATTTTCTTACCGGAGTAGATAATGGGTTTCCGTTGCGGAATCGTGGGCCTGCCCAATGTCGGCAAGTCAACCTTGTTCAATGCGCTCACCGAGACGCAGGCTGCCCAGGCTGCCAACTATCCCTTCTGCACGATCGAGCCCAACGTCGGGCAGGTCGGCGTTCCCGATCCGCGCCTCGACAAGCTGGCCGAGATCGCGGGGTCGGCCAAGATCATCCCGACCCAGCTTTCGTTCGTGGACATCGCCGGGCTCGTGCGCGGCGCCTCGAAGGGCGAAGGCCTGGGCAACCAGTTCCTCGGCAACATTCGTGAAGTCGACGCGATCATCCACGTGCTGCGCTGCTTCGAGAACGACGACATCCAGCACGTCGACAACAAGGTCGACCCGATTGCGGATGCCGACACGGTCGAGACCGAGCTCCTGCTCTCCGACCTTGAAAGCCTCGAGAAGCGCGTCCCCGCGGCGCAGAAGCGCGGCGCGAGCGGCGACAAGGAAGCCAAGATCGCCGCCTCGGTCCTGGGCCAGGCGCTCGAACTCCTGCGCGAAGGCAAGCCCGCCCGCCTGACCGAGCCCAAGGACGAGGAAGAAGAACGCGTCTTCCGCCAGGCCCAGCTCCTGACCGCAAAGCCCGTCCTCTACGTCTGCAACGTCGAGGAAGAAGCGGCTGCGGAGGGTAACGAATTCTCCCAGCGCGTCTTCGAGAAGGCCGCTGCCGAGGGCGCGACCGCGGTCATCGTCTCGGCCGCCATCGAGGCCGAACTGGTCGGCATGGACAAGGAAGACCGCGGTGTGTTCCTTGAGGAAATGGGCCTGGCCGAAGCCGGCCTCGCGCGCATCATCCGCGCGGGCTACGAGCTTCTCGAGCTGCTGACCTTCTTCACGGTCGGTCCCAAGGAAGCGCGCGCCTGGACCGTCCACAAGGGCGCCAAGGCGCCTGAGGCTGCAGGCGAGATCCACTCCGACATGCAGCGCGGCTTCATCCGCGCCGAAACCATCGCCTTCGACGATTTCGTGGCTCTCGGCGGCGAAGCGGCCGCCAAGGAACAGGGCAAGCTGCGTCAGGAAGGCAAGGAATACGTGGTGCACGACGGCGACGTCATGCACTTCAAGTTCAACGTCTGATCCAGCCCCCACTTCAGCTTGCATCCCGCCCCCTCCGACTTGAGGGGGCGGGGCAGGTTCGGCACTAAACGCAGGCCCATGCGTTGCCCTTGCAACCCCTTAACGAGTTGCGAGGAACACGCTCCCCATGATCGACCGATCCGAAAAGATCGTCTGGCTCGCCCGTCTGGGCTTCGTGGCGCGCGGCGTCGTCTACGCCCTGCTGGGCTATCTGGCCCTGTCGAGCTCCTCGACGCAGACGGTCAGCTCCGGCCAGTCCGGTGTTCTGGGTTACATCCAGCACATCCCGGGCGGCGTCCCGATCCTCTTTGCCGCCTCAGCCGGACTTCTGGGCTACGCCCTGTTCCGCTTTTCCTCCGCCTTTCTCGACATCGAGAACCGCGGAACCGATGCCAAGGGCATCGCCACACGCACAGGGCACCTTTGCAGCGGCGTGCTCCACCTCGGCCTTGCCTGGTCGGCGCTCCAGTTCGCCATCGGCAGCAAGCAGAGTGCAGGCGACCGTACGCACGACATGGTCTCGACCGCGCTCGGTTTCGAGCTCGGGCCCGTTGCCCTTGCCATCGCCGGTGTCGCGCTGGTGACCGGCGCTCTCTTCCAGGCGCGCGAGGCCTTCACGCTCGGCTTCATGAGGTGGGTCTCCCCCCGCGCCCCGACCTGGAGCTGCTGGCTCGGGCGTGCCGGTTATGCCGCCCGCGCGGTGGTCTACCTTCTCATCGGATGGTCGCTGCTGCGCTCGGCCTGGTCGGAAAACAGCTCCGAGGCCCGCTCGGTAGGCGGGGCCATTCTCGACCTGCGCGAGATGGGCGCGATCCATACAGCGGTGGCCGCAGGTCTCCTGCTGTTCGGGCTCTTCAGCCTCATCATCGCGCGCTACCGCATCATTCCCGATCCGGGCCGCAAGTTCCACGCCGCCCGCCAGGCCCTGAGTTGATCTGCCATGCCCCACCCCAACCAGAACGCCGTCCTCTACCGCATGGTGATGGACAAGCACATCTGCCCCTTCGGCCTCAAGGCAAAGCATCTGCTGGAACGCAAGGGCTATGACGTCGAAGACCACTGGCTGCAGACCCGTGAGCAGACGGACGCCTTTCAGGAAAAGCACGATGTGAAAACCACTCCGCAGATCTTCATCGCGGGGCAGCGCATCGGCGGATACACCGACCTGCGCAAGTTCCTGAAGCTCGACGTGCCGGACGCGGACCGGAAAAGCTACACGCCCGTCCTGGCCGTATTCCTCACCGCCGCAGCTCTCGCGATCGCGAGCAGCTGGGCCGTCCTCGGCAGCGCGCTGACCGTGCTGACCGCCGAGTGGTTCGTCTCGATTGCGATGATGCTGCTCGCCATGCTCAAGCTGCAGGATGTCGAGCAGTTCTCGACGATGTTCCTCGGCTACGATCTTCTGGCCCGGCGCTATGTGCCCTACGCCTATGCCTATCCGTTCCTGGAATGGACGGCCGGCGCGCTGATGACCGCGCATGTCCTGCCCATCCTCTCGATCCCCGTGGCGCTCGGTATCGGAAGCGTGGGCGCGGCCTCGGTCTTCTATGCGGTCTACATCCAGAAGCGCGAGCTCAAGTGCGCCTGCGTGGGCGGGTCGGCGAACGTGCCCCTGGGCTTCGTCTCGCTCACCGAGAACCTGTTCATGGTCGGCATGGCGCTTTGGATGCTGATAAAGACCACCACCCTGTAACGCGACGCTAGTCGGTGTCCGGCGGCGTGCAATCCATCATGCCGTCGGCCATGAAGGCGACCCGCTCCTGCGCATCGTGGAGCATGATGCGCGCGGGCCAGTTGACGGCATCCCCTCCCGTCTCATCGTCGGGCAAGCGGATGATATCCAACCAGTTTTCAAGGCCCGTGTACGTCGAATGCGCGCCGCCCGGCAGCTCGGCACTGGTCGTGCGCGCGGCATAGCGGTCAAGGTCGGGCGGCACGATCATGAAGCCCTCGTCCGGACCTGCGACGAAGATCGGGTTCTCATCGCCCTTGGCCGTGAAGCGGCAGCCGCGATGCGACAGGCCATAGCGCTCCATGTCCACATCGGCGATGGGCTGCGGGATGATCGGCTCGAACGGAGCCTTGCTCATCCGCTTGACCATGGCGACGTCCTTCGCCGCATCGGCCTTCCTTTCGGCCACGGTATCCTCGGAGCCACAGCCGGCCAGCGCCGCAACCAGCGCCAGCCCCATCCATCTTGCGTGCATCACTTTCGCCCGAACAGTTTCTCGATATCTGCGTGAGCCAGCTTAACCCACGTAGGGCGTCCATGGTTGCATTGCCCCGAGCGCGGCGTGTGCTCCATTTCACGCAGCAGCGCGTTCATCTCGGCCACCGAAAGCGTGCGACCGGCCCGGACCGAGCCATGGCAGGCCATCGTCGCCAGCACGAGATCGAGCCGCTCGCCCAGGAGCAAGGCATCGCCGTTCTTGGCCAGATCGTCGGCCACATCGCGCACCAGCGCCTCCGCGCTCGACTTGCGCAGGACAGAGGGGATTGCACGCACCAGCATCGCGCCGGGCCCGAAGCGTTCAAGCACGAGGCCGAAGCGCGCGAGATCCTCCAGTTTCTCCTCCAGCGCATCGCACGCGACTTCCTCCAGTTCGACCACCTCGGGAAGGAGGAGCGCCTGGCTGTGGTTCATCGCCTCTTCCGCGCCCGCCGCTTTGAGGCGTTCGAGCACCAGGCGTTCGTGCGCGGCGTGCTGGTCCACGATGACGAGGCCATCTTCGGCCTCGGCCACGATGTAGGTGTTCGAAATCTGGCCGCGCGCCACACCCAGGGGATAGCGCAGCGCCTCTTCCTCCGCCGCGTCGGGCTCTTCGGAAAGAGCTTCGGCCCGGCCCGAAGGCTGCGCCATGACGTCGGCCTCGTAGGCACGCCAGGCGGCGGCGCCTTCGGCCACGCGCCCTGACCCGCCGCCACTCGGGAAGGAGGTGCGCTGGGGAGCGTATTCGCGTGCAAAGAGCGAGCCGATCGAGGGCGCGGGCTCTGCGCTGCGAGCTGGCGCTGCGGGCTCGACCTGCCAGTTGCCCATGGCGTTCGCCGAGGGTGGCTGCGCGCTTTTCTGTCCGGCCGCTTCCAGCGCGTGACGCAGCGCGCCGACCAGGAAACCGCGGATGAAGGCCGGGTCCCGGAAGCGAACTTCGGTCTTCGCCGGATGGACGTTGACGTCGACCTCTTCGGGCGGGATCGAGAGGAAAAGGGCGAGCACCGCATGCCGATCACGCGCCAGCATGTCGGCATAAGCCCCGCGCACGGCACCTGTCAGGAGGCGATCCTTGACCGGACGGCCGTTGACGAAAAGGTACTGGTGATCGGCGACACCGCGGTTGTAGGTCGGCAAGCCTGCAACGCCCGTCAGGTGGGCGTTGCCCCGCTCGGAATCGATGAGGACGCCATCCTCGGCGAGTTCGCGCGCCACAAGTCGAGCGACACGTGAAGCCAGTTCTTCATCGGGTTGGACCGCGATGACGCGGCGCCCGTCGTGTTCGAGGACGAAACCGATGTCCGGCCGGGCCATCGCAAGACGGCGCACCACGTCCTGGCACGCGGCGTATTCGGAGCGCGGCGTGCGCAGGAACTTGCGGCGCGCGGGCACCTTGCCGAACAGGTCCTCGACCCGGATGCGGGTTCCGGGCGGCAGGGCCGCCGGACCATCCTCGCTCACCACGCCATGGTCGGTCACCCGCTTCCAGCCCTCGTCCGCGCCGCGCGGGCGGCTCTCGATCGTGAGGCGCGCAACCGAGCCGATCGAAGGCAGCGCCTCGCCGCGGAAGCCCAATGTCGAGACCATCTCGATATGTTCGTCGGGAAGTTTCGAGGTTGCGTGACGCTCGAGCGCGAGGGCCATTTCGTCGGGGCGCATGCCGCAGCCATCGTCGGTGACCTCGATGAGGTCCAAGCCACCCGAGGCGATGCGCACGGTGATCTGCGTGGCGCCCGCGTCCACCGCGTTTTCCACCAGCTCCTTGAGCGCCGAGGCCGGGCGCTCGACAACCTCACCGGCAGCGATGCGGTTGACGAGATGTTCGGGCAAACGGCGAATCGTGGGCATGGAATTCCTGAATTTGCGGAGAATTTACGGCACCTGCAGGCGCATAATCAGAGCATGTGCCGGCAAGCACACCCCTAGCCCTTGAAACTAACGACGAAGCGCCGCGATTTCGAGACGGATACCGGAGGAAACCCACCGGAAATCGACACAAATTTTTGGCCTTTCGCGAATCGATGGTTTAAGGGAGCCTCTCTCTTGCAAAACAGACTTTCGCAGGCACGCTTCGCGCAACGCCTCGCGACTGGAAATCATACGGATAATAGATGGCTGGCCCCTTCTCGCGATTCTTCAAACTCGGCTCTCAGGACATGGCGATCGACCTGGGTACCGCGAACACGCTCGTTTACGTGCAGGACCGCGGCATCGTTCTGAACGAGCCCTCGGTCGTCGCGATCGAGACCATGAACGGCGTGAAGAAGGTGAAGGCGGTCGGCGACGACGCCAAGCTGATGATGGGCAAGACGCCCGACAACATCGAGGCCATCCGCCCGCTTCGTGACGGCGTCATCGCGGACATCGAGATCGCCGAAGAGATGATCAAGCACTTCATCCGCAAGGTGCACGGCAAGTCCAATCTCTTCCGCTACCCCAAGATCGTGATCTGCGTGCCCTCGGGCTCGACCTCGGTCGAGCGCCGCGCCATCCGCGACGCCGCCAGCAACGCCGGCGCGCGCGAAGTCTTCCTGATCCTGGAGCCGATGGCTGCGGCAATCGGCGCCGACATGCCTGTCACCGAACCGGTCGGTTCGATGGTCGTCGACATCGGCGGCGGCACCACCGAGGTCGCCGTGCTTTCGCTGCGCGGCCTTGCCTACACCACCTCGGTGCGGGTGGGCGGCGACAAGATGGACGAGGCGATCGTCTCCTACGTGCGCCGCCACCACAACCTCCTCATCGGAGATGCCACGGCAGAGCGCATCAAGAAGGACTACGGCATTGCCGTCATGCCCGAAGATGGCGCAGGTGAGACGATCCACATCAAGGGCCGCGACCTCGTGAACGGCGTGCCCAAGGAGATCTCGATCACGCAGGCCAATGTCGCCGAAGCGCTGGCCGAGCCCATCGGGGCGATCATCGAAGGCGTGCGCATCGCGCTGGAAAACACCGCGCCCGAACTCGCCGCCGACATTGTCGACCAGGGCATCGTCCTGACCGGCGGCGGCGCGCTCATTCGCGGCCTCGACGACTATCTGCGCGAGGAAACCGGCCTTCCCGTCAGCGTCGCCGAAGATCCGTTGTCCTGCGTCGCGCTCGGCACCGGCCGTGCGATGGAAGATTCCGTGTACCAGGGCGTGCTGATGTCCGCCTGATCCACCGCCGAGGCGAAGAGCGCACCGCGCGCTCCTCGCCCGTTGATTGATGCAATACCCGGAGCCCCTCCCCTCGGGGGAGAGGTCCGGCTCGACTTGGAGTGCAGGGCGCATGGCGCCGCCGGCAAGCAAGCGCTCCGGATATTCCCGCAGAGCGCAATTTTCTTCGTTTATCAGCCATACTGCGGGCGTGGTGGGCGTGGTCATCGGGCTTGTCCTGATCGTGATCTCGGCCGTCAATCCCAGCAGTTTCCAGAGCTTGCGCGCGATTGCCGCCGACGCGACCGACCCGGCCGCCGAAGCGACCGCAAAGGGGCGCAGCTTCGGCGACAACGTGCTGAACAGCGTTACCGGCTTCTTCAAGATGGGAAGCCGCCACGCGAAGCTCGAAAAGGAGCTCGCGATCGCGAAGTCGCGCCTGGTCGAGGCTGAAGCCATCGAGGCCGAGAACGCGCGCCTCAAGGACATGCTCAAGCTCACCCGCACGCGCAAGGACGTGGTTGCGGTCGCCACCCTGACCGCGTCGACGCCGTCGAGCACGCGCCGCTTTGCAACGCTGGGCGTGGGACGCAACAAGGGCCTGGAAAAGGGCATGCCGGTTCGCTCTGCGCGCGGGCTCATCGGCCGCGTCCTCGAAGTGGGCCAGACCAGCGCGCGGGTCCTCCTCATTACCGACACCGAGAGCCTGGTTCCGATCCGCCGCACCAAGGACGGCGTCGCCGGCTTCGCACAGGGCCAGGGTGATGGCACCTTGCGGGTTCGCCTCGTGAACCTGGGCATCAATCCGCTCAAGAAGGGCGATGTCATCGTCTCCTCGGGCGCTGGCGGCCTTTACCGCCCCGGCACGCCGATGGCGGTCCTCACCGAAATCCTGCGCGACGGCGCCATTGCCCGCGTGATCAGCAACCCGACCGATGCCGACTACGTGCTCGTCGAAAGGGCCTGGGCCCCGGAGGCACCGCCGGTCGAAGCCCCTGCGGAGAAGCCCTAGTGCTCGAAGGCCCCACGACGCGCCGCGACGATGGGCCGCGTCCGCGGATCAACCGGGCCCCCTCCCCGATCCTGGCCCAGGTCGTGCCCTGGCTGTCGGTGGTGCTGGCCACGATCGTTCCGACCTGGTTCGTGATCGCCTCGGCCCCGATGTTCCCCCCGTTCGGGTTCCTGACCTTCCTTGCCTGGCGCCAGTTGCGCCCGGGGCTCTTGCCGCTGTGGGCGGGCCTGCCGCTCGGCCTCGTTGACGATCTGTTTTCGGGTCAACCCTTCGGTTCCGCGGTGCTGCTATGGTCGCTCGCGGCCATCGCCATCGACAACCTGGAAGAGCGCTTCCCCTGGCGCAATTTCGCCACCGAATGGCTGGTAGCCACCAGTCTCATCATCCTCTACATTCTGGGCAGCTATCTCCTGTCCAACCTGGTTGCCGCCAATGCCCCCATTCATGTCGTGGTGCCTCAACTCGTGATCTCGATTTTCGCCTACCCCCTCATCGGACGCCTGGTTGCCGTTCTTGACCGCCTGCGCCTGACCGCGGTGCGGATCACCCGATGAAATTCCGCTTTCGCCGCGCCAAGCCCAAGCCCCACATTTCCAACGGCATCCTGCGCAACAGCTTCGACCGGCGCACCGTCGTGCTCGGCTCGGTCCAGGGCGGGGTCGCTTGCCTTCTCGCCGCGCGCCTCGGCTACCTCGCCGTGTTCGAGAACGAGAAGTACCAGCTCGAGGCCGAGAGCAACCGCGTCAACCTCTCGCTGATCGCGCCGCGCCGGGGCTGGATCCTCGACCGGCATGGCACCCCACTTGCTTCCAACCGCGCCGACTTTCGCGTCGACGTGATCCCCGAGCGCATGCACGACAAGGCCGAGACCGTCGCGATGCTCGGCGATCTTCTCGACCTCACCCCGGTCGCGCGGCAGGACCTGCAGGACAAGCTTGAGGACGCCCGCGGCTTTGCCCCGGTACAGGTTGCAAGCGGACTCGATCTCGACCGTTTCTCGGCCGTCAGCGTGCGCCTGCCCGAACTGCCCGGCGTCGTTACCCAGCGTGGTTACTCGCGCTATTACCCCGACGGCGTGAACGTAGGCCACCTTATCGGTTATGTCGGTGCTGCCTCTGCCGAGGAGTACGAGAAGGACCGTGATCCGCTGCTCCTGACGCCGGGCTACAAGGTCGGCAAGGACGGCCTGGAAAAGGTGTTCGAGAAGGAACTGCGCGGCAAGCCGGGCGCCCGGCGCACCGAAGTCACCGCGCGCGGACGCATCATCCGCGACCTCGAGACACGCGACGACATTCCCGGCGACACCGTCAAGCTCACCATCGATGCGGGCCTGCAGTCCTATGCCGCACGGCGCATCGGCACCGAGTCCGGCTCGGTTGTCGTGATGGACTGCCACAACGGCGACATCCTCGCGATGGCTTCGATGCCCAGCTTCGATCCCAACAGCTTCTCCGACGGCATCGGCCGCCTGGAATGGAAGATGCTGTCGGATGACGACCACGTGCCTTTGCGCAACAAGGTCCTGCGCGGGCTCTACCCGCCCGGCTCCACCGTCAAGCCAATGGTCAGCCTCGCCTTCCGCGAAGCCGGCCTTGACCCGAACGAGACCGTCTATTGCGGCGGCGGCCTGCGCGTGGGCAACCGCGTGTTCCACTGCTGGAACCGGCGTGGCCACGGCCAGGTCGACATGGCCAAGGGCATCTACCAGAGCTGCGACGTCTATTTCTACGCGATGGTCCAGCGCATGGGCATGGACGTCATTGCCGCGATGGCGCGCAAGCTGGGCCTCGGGCAGGAGTTCGACCTGCCCGTCGTCGGCCAGTCCTACGGCACGGTGCCTGACCCGGCCTGGAAGCTGCGCAAGTACGAGCGCGAGTGGCAGACCTTCGATTCGGTGAACGCCACCATCGGCCAGGGCTACTTCCTCGTGAACCCGCTGCAGCAGGCGGTCATGGCCTCGCGCATCGCAAGCGGCCTTAACCTGCAGCCGCGCCTGATCCACACCGGTAAGCCGCAGCACGCCGAATCGCTGGGTATCCCGCAGGACCACCTCGACTACGTCCACAAGGCGATGTCGGACGTGGTCAACGGCCCCGGCACGGCACACCGCGCCGCGCTGCCCATGAAGGACGTGCTGCTCGCGGGCAAGACGGGTACGGCCCAGGTCGTTAGCCTCAGCATCTCGAACGGCAAGACCGGCCCCTTCAAGTACCGCGACCACGGCCACTTCATCTGCTTCGCGCCCTGGGACAAGCCCCGCTACGCCTGCGCCGTTGCCATCGAGCACGGCGGCGGCTCGGGCGCGGCCTACCCCATCGCGCGCGACGTGATGACCTACCTGTGGGACAAGGAGGCCGCGATGGAGCGTCTCACCGAATATGAGAGCCAGTGGGGCGGCACCGCGCAGGAACGCGCCGATTCGCGCTACGGCTCCTATGTTCGGCAGTACGGCGTCTCGGCTCCCAAGGTCTCGACCGAACAGGAAGCCGAAGCCGTGCGCGACGCTGAAAACACGCAGAGCCAGCCCCAACCCATCATGAGCGAAGCCCAGAGCCCCCGCCCCGAGCCGGTTGCATCGCCAAGCGCGAACGCATCGCCGGATACGTCGGACGCAGCGCCCTCCGCCACCACCAGTGCCGGGCAGTCCACGCAATGAGCCTCATGAACCTGCCCGCGGTCTTTGCACGCCAGCCCTGGATCGTGCTCATACCGCTCTTCGCGCTCGTGGGCCTGGGCGGCGCCGTGCTCTATTCGGCGGCCGGGGGCAGTCTGCACCCCTATGCACAGAGCCATGTCCTGCGTTTTGGCCTGTTCCTGGTGATGGCCTTCGTCATCTCGATGTTCAGCCGCAATTTCTTCCGGATCATGGCCTATCCGACCTACGCCCTGATCCTGATGCTGCTCGTGCTGGTCGAACTGGTCGGCGCGGTCGGCATCGGTGTCGGCAGCGGCAGCCAGCGCTGGCTGGACCTCGGCTTCATGACGCTCCAGCCCTCCGAGCTGATGAAGCCGGGTATCGTCCTCGTCCTGGCCAAGTTCTACGAGACCCTTCCCGCGCCGCTTACCCGCAGCTGGCGCGGCCTCGTGCCTGCCTGCATCCTGATTGGCATTCCCGCCGTTTTCGTGCTGATCCAGCCTGATCTGGGAACAGCGCTCGCCATCTGCTTTGGCGGCGTCGTCATCATGTTTCTCGCAGGGCTCCCGATCAGCTGGTTCTTCGGCGCGACGGTTCCGCTGATCGCCATCGTCCCCGCGGCCTTCTTCTTCGTGCTCCACGACTACCAGAGGAAGCGCGTCCTGACGCTGTTCGACCCCGAGGCTGATCCGCAAGGCGATGGCTACCACATCATCCAGTCCAAGATTGCGATCGGATCGGGCGGCGTGTTCGGCAAGGGCTTTGGCAACGGTTCGCAGAGCCACCTGCAATATCTTCCCGAGGCCCATACCGACTTCGTCTTCGCCACCATGGCCGAGGAATGGGGCATGGTGGGCGGCCTCTTCGTGATCGCGGTCTTCGCGATCATCCTGGGCTGGGGGCTGCGCGTGGCGGCCAAGGCTCCGGACCGCTTCTCGAGCCTGCTGGCCGCCGGAATGAGCACGACGATCTTCTTCTACGTCGCCATCAATCTGATGATGGTGATGGGCATGGCGCCAGTCGTTGGCATCCCGCTTCCGTGGATGAGCCATGGCGGAACCTCGATGCTCACCAACATGATCTGCCTGGGCGTTCTGCTCGCCGTAAACCGCTGGAACCGTGGACCTTCGTCATTCACCTGAAAAAATTTCAAGTTTTCTCTTCCCTTCCTCGAATGAGCCTGTATAGGAGCCACTCCGCCGCCGAATCGGCGAAGCCAAACGGCTTCACACCGGCTCACGGCAGAAGGCTAAAAGTGGACGCATAGCTCAGTTGGTAGAGCAGCTGACTCTTAATCAGCGGGTCCTTGGTTCGAGCCCAAGTGCGTCCACCAAGCCTTCATCAACCACTCTTCGGGGTGGCCCTTTCGTGGGGACGCATAGCTCAGTTGGTAGAGCAGCTGACTCTTAATCAGCGGGTCCTTGGTTCGAGCCCAAGTGCGTCCACCACCACCTTACCAACCATCCTTACAGGGATGGCCCTCTCGTGGGGACGCATAGCTCAGTTGGTAGAGCAGCTGACTCTTAATCAGCGGGTCCTTGGTTCGAGCCCAAGTGCGTCCACCACCCCCCTCTCCTGACATCGACAATCACGCCGGATCCTGTGGCACAGCCATGGACAGTCCGTAGCGGGCATTGAGATCGGTTATCGTTGCCGGCGCAAGTGCGTGCACGAATTCGATGCCGACGGCCCCTTCGCGCACCCAGCGTACGCGCGCCTTGCGCGGCTTGAGATGGGCGAATCGCAACGTGACTTCCTCGCCTTGCGCAAAGCTCTCCCGGCTCCGCAGGATCGAGCAGCCGCCAGTTCCCAGATTGCCGATCTCGACATCAAAGACCTTCCAGGGGGACTTGCGGCAGCGCGCGCTCAGCAGCACCTCATGGCGACCGGACAGCCGATCACCGGGATTTCCGGCGTACATTCCTAAACCTTTCGTGATGCGCGACCTTCTTCTGCAATCGATAGCAAAGGCAGGTAAACACCAGGTTGCCTCAAGCCTACCTGACAGGCGCCGCCGCAGCGCCACCGCCGCGCGTAGGTGCGGCCGTAGGGGCCAGCTGCGCATCGATGGCCTTGCTGCTCGCTTCGATGCGCTTCGTGGCGTCCTCGTAGCGCTCATCGAACCCGGGCTCCTGCTGGCAGGCGGCGAGCAAGCCTGCCCCTGCCAGTGCCAGAGTTCGCAAGAAAAGAGCACTCCGCGGCATCAATAATCCTTCCGGATGCGCACGTTGACGCTGTTGACGCCCGAACCACCCGCCTGACTCAGGACCGAGAGCCAGTTGGTCACGCTGACCTCCAGCTGGGTCGCGGTGAACCCGCGGGCATCGGTGATGAGTTCGACGTAGATGTCATCGGTCAGGTACTGACCTGCAGCAAGCGCCGTTCCGCGCCCGCTGTCCTCATCCGCGCCCAGGATACGCAGCCGGTCGACACCGGTCGCCGAGCGCAACGATCCGAGCGGGTTCAGACCGCCGCCCGAGGCCCGCAGCGAGTTGAGCGAGGAGGCGAGCTGGACGGCCTGGATGGCCGAGAGGTTCGCCACTGAGCTGCCGAACAGGATGCGCGAGACGATTTCGTCGTCGGGCAGGCTGGGCGAGGAATTGAAGTCGAACTGGGGATCGTAGGCCTGGCCCGAGACAATCACGCTCACCTGGACGTCCTCGATCGATTCGGTCGCGGTGATGGCCACCGTGGGATCGATCGTGCGGCCTCCATTGAAGGTGATGAGACCCTCGCTGAGATCGAAGGAGCGACCCGCGAAGCCCAGGGTGCCGCGAACAAGCTCCACCTTGCCGGCCATGGTCGGCTCGCTGCTCGTGCCATTGATGGTGAAGTCGGCCGACCATTCCGACTCCAGGCCCATGCCGGACACGTAGAGCTTCTCAGGTGCGAGAAGATGGAGATCGAGACGGATGTTGCCGAAGGCACCCGCCATGCTTTCCGCTTCCTCGTCGCCAGACACGCGCACCGGACCGCGACGCGGCTTGAAACGCACGCCGGTCAGCTTGGGCACTTCGGAGACGCTGTCCATCACGATCTGGTAGCGGGTCTCGGGAAGGCGTATTTCACCCGAGAGGAGCGGCGTTTCGCTCGGCTTCTTCTGGAAACGCAGCGAACCGCTGGCACTTGCCGACAGCGAACTGCTCTTGGCGAGGCGTGCATCGTCGAGTTCGACCTTGATATCCATCGGATAGCCGCCGGCTGCCGACAGGCTGACAAAGCCGTTGGCCTTGATCGTACCATCGCCAGCCTTGCCATTCAGCGAGCGCAAGGCAAAGCGGTCCCCGGTAAAGGCGCCTTCCAGATCCATCTCCGAAAGGCGGGTCCCGTAAGCCTGGTTCTCATAGGTGAGCCCCCGGCCCTTCACCACGCCCTTCAGGCATGGGTCCATGAGCTTGCAGGAGAAGTCCGCAGCCAAACCAACCGAGCCCGTCAGCGACTGGCCTGGCTGGCCCGCAAAGGAAAACAGCGTCGCTGCAGGCCCGTTGTAACGGATGCCACCGCTCAGGGGCGCCTCGAGAAGCCGCGCCATCCACGGGCCTTCGCTCGCGGGAAGCGGCCGCAGGTTGGCAGCCATACGGCCGATCACGCTGCCCCGGCGGCGCACGACCGAGCGCACTTCCGCTCCGTCAGCCAGCAGCTTGCCGACAAGGTTCATGTTCACCGGCTCGCTGACAGTGCTCGAGCTGGTCCGCGTGAAGTTCGCAAGCGTCAGACGGGCATCGGCCTGTGGGAAGGAGGCCGCGTTCTCCTGCGCAAAATCGACGCTGCCATTGACGGTCCCCCCAAGGCCGAGGCCCGGCATGAACGCATTGGCCATGGCGACGTCGAGCCCTTCGAGCCGCGCCTTGAGAGACATGCCCGCGCCATAGTCGCCCGAGAGCCGCAAGGTGCCTCCGCCAATCGAGACAGCGCTGGGCAGAAGCTCGTAGCCATCCTCCTTGATGGCGATGCGGGCCGGGTTGATCGTCTTGACGGTCTGCCCCCGCATACGACCACGCAGGGCCACCCGCCACAACTCGGGCTGCATCTCGGCGTTGAAGCCAAGCCGGAAGGGAATGCCGCTCACACCCTCGACCAGCCCCTTCGCCCTGCCCGCTCCGTCACGGTAATCGATCAGCACGCGGCCTGCGGCCAGGTTGTATTCGCCCATGCTGACGCCCGACACCTGCGCGTCGGCGACGAGCAGCGGCTGATCGTAGAGCACCGCACGCCCATCAACGATAGCCGATCCGATGGCGAGGTTTGCAGGCCCCTGGAATACCGTATCCTTGGCGCGCAGGTTGAACTTCGCGGCCTGGTATTCGCCGTCCGCCGAAAGATCGACCTTGCCGCCGACCCCATTGCCCGAAGCGCTCAGCTGGCCCGCGAAAGGCCCACTGGCGGTCTGGACAAGGCGCCCGGCGAAATCGATCCCCGAAAGCGTGGCCGAATTGATCTGCACCGCCATGGCCTTGGCCATTTCCAGCGTGACGTCGGCCTTGAGCGGGCCGTAATCGGTATCGCTCGTCATATCGAGACGGTAGCCGCCCTTCGCCCCGGTCACGCGCGCATCGACATTGGCAAGACCAATGCCCAGCCCCGGCCGTTCAGCCGTGAGGTGCGCGTCGGGATCGGTCATGGTGCCCTTTACCCGTACCGCAATCGCTCCGTACTGCTCGGACGTGCCATCGGCGTTGAACGCAATACGGCCATCGGGCGACCACAGGCCCGATCCGCCCCGGACATTGAGGTAAGGCGCAGTCAGGTTGACGTTCGAAAAGCGCGCCACACCGTCCGCGCCGTAACGCACGCGTGAGGACACCGCGAAATCGCCGCCAAGGTAGGTCGCGACATTCTCGTTGAGGAGCTTGGTCGAACGCGCCTTGACCGTACCGTCGAGGCCATAGTTCGCGCCCTCGCCTTTCAGCTCCATGTCGGCGTTGATCGTCAAGATGCCGACGCTGGAAAGCTCGTAGTTGTCGATCCGTCCGTCGAGCGCGCCGGTATAGAAGCCCTCGCTCATGTCCGCGACCAGGAGCAGCCCGGCATCGATGCGGTCAGAGCGCAGGCGCATGTTGTCCGAAAGGATACGCGTGCCCTTGACCGCGACATCGCCATCAAGACGCACCTGCTCCAGGGTTCCTCCCGCAACCGCGTCGAGCCCCGTGATGCGAGCGACGCGCGCCGAGACGGGAATGAGGATCCGCTCGGCGTCGACCGTTGCCGCGCCGCGTGCGGTGAAGCCCTGCAGGCCCATGTCGTTCATGACCAGGCGCGCGGCCGTGATCTCGTAATCCACCGATGGCGTCGCAAAGGCGCCATCCAGAGCGAGGTGGGCATCGACCCCCGAACCGTGCAGGTTCTCGGTCAGCACCGAAGGGCTGAGCAAGGTGAAGTCGAGTGTAAAGTCCTCGAAGGTGTTGTCGGACAGATCGATGCGGCCCGCAGGCACGAGACGGAAAGCGTCACTGCTGACCTCTCCCTTGACCGCCATGCTGCGCTCGGCAAGTGCCGCGGTCACATCAAGACGGGTGATCGGCCCCAGGAGGGCCGCCGTCGGCCCTTCGAAAAGACGTGCGACTTGCGTATCGCCACGAACCTGGAAAGTTCCATCCCGCGCGCGCAAGGCAAGATCCGCCAGCGGGGCGCCGCCATAGGAGCCCTTGAGCGTCCCATCCCAGCTCGCCCAGTCCCCCTTGCCCGTCAGCGCCAGGTCCATGGGCTGCGTGAAGCCGGCTAGCGCAGCGATGACACCCTCGGTGGGCGCCTTCAGATCCAGATCGATACCAAGGCGGTTCTTCGCAGGCTGAGCGTCGAGTTTCACGAGGAAACTGTCGCCCCCCTCCTTGCCCTCGATGGGAATCGTCGCGCCTTTGGCATCGACGATGGCCCGGCCATCGGAAATATGCGTCTCGCCCGAGAGCGACATGATCCGGCGTTCGCCCGAAACCGGCGCCTCGGCGATGAAACGGTCAACCCGCAGCTCGCCGATGTCGATGTCGAGATCGGGAAGCAGTGGGCCTTCGCTCGGCGGGGTTTCCTTGAACACCGGCACGCGGCGCAGAACCATCTGGCCCGCCGTCGCGCTGCGCACATCGACGTGGTTCTGGAGATAGGCAAAGGGCCGCCAGTCGACGTGGATCTCAGGCGAAAAGAGGAATTCCCCCTTGGTATCGCGTACGGACAGGTCATGCAGCGTCATCTCGCCGTAAAGGGAGCCCTCGATCCGGCCCACGCGAAGCCGCATGCCATTCTCGAAGGTCAGCCCGGCGATCTGCTCGGCCACGAAGCGATGTCCGGGCCCGGTATCGATGCCGAAGATCACGGCCGCGACAAGCACCACGATCCCCAGCACCGCAGCCACGACCGTCTTTACGAGGCGTATGCGCGCGCGATGCCATAGGCTCGGCTTGGTCGGGGCGGCTTCCACCGTATCCGTTTCGCCGGTGTCGGGAAGTTCGTCCTGGGCCATCAGAAGGCCTGCCCGATGGAGACATAGACGTTGATGGAAGATTCTCCTGGGCGCCGGTTGATGGGCGTTGCCACATCAAGGCGCATCGGTCCGAAATTGGTGTAGAAGCGACCGCCGATACCCACGCCGTAGCGGATATCGTTGAACTGGGGCATGGTCTCGCGATAGGCTTGGCCCGCGTCGACGAAGGCAACCACGCCGTAGTTTCCGAAACGATAGCGCGCCTCGATGGAGCCCTCGTTGAGGCTGCGCCCACCGATCGGACGGTCATCGGGGGCCTGTTCACCAAGCCCCTGATAGCTGAAGCCGCGCACCGATCCGCCGCCACCGGCATAGAGACGCCGCGAAGGCGCGAGATCGAACAGACCCACGCCCTGGATCGTGCCGAACCGCACGCGCCCGGCGATCACCAGGCTGTCCGTCACCGGGTAGTAGGCCGAACCATCGATCCGCGCGCGCAGGTAGGGATTGAACCCCTTGTTGAGCGTCGCCTCGGGCTGGATCAGCGTAGTCAGGCGGAAACCCTTGGTCGGATCGAGGAGGCTGTCGGACGTGTCCCATCCGACCTGCCCGTTGACGCCCGCGATGTAGTAGGTGCGGCGGCTGCGATCTCCGGTGGTCTCGTTGTAGTCAGTTTCGGCCGTACCGATCAGCTCGATGCCGGCACCATAGGTGAAGCGCTTCTGCCACAAGGGGGTCGAATCGCGGCTGATGCGCGCGGCCAGGCGTCCGGTATAAGCGTCGTAGGCGTCATAATCGTTGTAGAAAGCCTCGGCGGTCAGTTCGAGCGTGCGGTCGCGTTGGCCCGCATTGGAGCGGCGGAAGGTGCTGCCAAGCCCCATCTGCTGCGTGCCGAGGATTCCGTTGAAGCTGACAGCGCCTTCGGGCGGAAACATGTTGCGATGGGTCCAGGCCGCCTGCGCGGTGATACCCTCACCCGCCGCATAGCCGAGCGAACCGGCGATCGTGCGCGCAGGCCCCTTGTCCTGCTTGACGTGGAGGCGCACCGCCTCGGTGCCGTCCTCCAGCACCTCCCCGGTCTGTTCGGGCTCGACCGCGACAGTTGAGAACAGGCTCGTGCCAATGAGCGCCTTGCGCAGGTCATCGACCATGCGGCTGTCATAGAGATCGCCCTCTTCGAAACGCGCCAGCACACCCACGTGCCTGGCATCGAAGGCCGTGTCGCCATCGGTCGTGATACCCCCGAAGCGTCCGCGCGGACCGATCGTGACGGGCAAGGTGTACACGCCATCGCCCGTATCGCGGTCGAGCAGGATATCGCGCTGGCCGACCTTGGCGAAGGGATAGCCGTTCTGCGGCAGGGCCACCGCCACGCGCGCTTCGGCCCCCTGCACGCGCTGCGCCACGATCGGCTCTCCGACCTTGAGCGGCATGTTGTCCGCGATCAGACCTTCCGGCTCGGTCGGATCGGCCTCGATCACGATGTCCGAGAACGTGAAGCGCTGCCCGGGAACCACCGAAATGCGCGCGGTGAGATCGCCCTCGTCGCTGTCGCGCGCAGGGGCAAGTCGCGTGCGGATACGCGGCGTATACCAGCCATCGGCCTCGAGCAGGGTCTGGAGAAGCTGCGCATCCTCTTCGAGGCGCGCGGAGACCATGGCCGTATTGTTCGCCTTGCCATCGCCTTTCTTGAGGGCGGAGAGCGAGTTGAACACGCTCTTGATGGCCGTCGGGCTTTCCTCGTCCGCGCTCTCAAGTCCCTCGAGTTCGACGCGGTAGCGGACCTCGCTCTGCTGCTCCTCGCCGCCCTCCTCGGCAAATTCGACCGGGGTCACCTCGAACTGGTCGAGCGGCGGCAAAGGCTCGGAAAGCTCGGCGTCGCGAATGGGCGCATTCTCGATCTCGCGGACAGTCTGCACATCGTCGGGGATCGACTGCACCGTCTGTACGGGCGCCTCGGGCGCGCGCGCGCGCGCGCGCGCACTCTCACCTTCTCCGGCCATGCGGCGTTCGAAATCAGCGATCGAGTCCAGCGGTTTGTCGAGTTCGGGATCCTCGCTCGCGCCCAGTTCGGGAACGCGGGAATTGAATTCCTCGTCATCGATGACGGGTTCGACCTCGGGCAGATCAGACGCGTCCGGCAGAGCGGGCACATCCATCGCACCGGCCTTCAGCGAGGAGGGCTCATCGGCACGTTCCTGGATGGCCGGATCGCCCGGCACCTGGCTTTCCTGCGCCAGAACGGGCGTAGCGTAGGCCAGACCGACCGAAAGTGAAAGAAGTGCGCAGCCGCAGCGGATAACACGAGCCCCCCTGGTTCGGGTACGGAGACAAGGTGTATCGCTTAGTCCATTCATAAACAACGCTGTTTCTGTCCCCATGCGCGCCAAGGCCGTGTCCACACCGCCGATAACCCTTATCGCATTGCAACCACAATGGTTCCCGTACAGTTTGTTAGCGCATGACCGAGGACTATCTCCCCCCCAACGCCCCGCCCGGTGCGGATTCCAACTGGCCCCTGCAGATGCCGCCCCGCGCCTGGCTGCGGATTTTGCGCAGGGTCTGGATCATGGCGGGCTTCCATGAACTGGGCCTCCTGGCAGGAGGACTGGCCTTCTACTGCTTCCTCGCGCTGACCCCACTGATCGCCGCGACAGTGATGATCTACGGATTGGTCGGCGATGCCGATACCGTGCGCAAGCAGATGCAAAGCATCGTTGATGTGGTTCCGCCTGAAGTCGCGCAGGTCCTTCAGGCCCAGCTCATCCAGATCGTCTCGACCAGCTCCGGCGTTACCGGCCTTGCCCTTGTCATTGCCCTGTTCTTCGCCATCTTCGGCGGCATGCGCGCGGCCAACGGCATGATCAGCGCGCTCAACATCGTCAACGAGGAGCACGAGACCCGCGGCACCATCGCCGTTTCCTTCCGGGCTGCGAGCCTGACCCTGGCCGCCGTCTTCATCGCGCTGACCGGCGTCCTGGCGGGCGGCGTCTTCACCTGGCTGCAACGCCAGGCTTCGTTCTACCTGGGCACCTCGACCGCGACCCTGTTCACCTGGCTGACATGGCTTGCCGCGCTGATCCTTGGCACCTGCGGCTTTGCCCTCATCATGCGCTTCGGGCCCGACCGGCGCCCCGCCAAGTGGCGCTGGCTGGCGCCCGGCGCGATGCTGGCCACCTTCCTGTGGCTGGCGATCTCCTTCGGCTTCTCGTTCTATGTCGCCTATATCAGCGACTACAACGCGACGTACGGATCACTCTCGGCCATCGTTGTCTTCCTGATGTGGCTCTACCTCTCGGCCTACGGGGTCCTCTTGGGCGCGCTACTCAATGCCGAGATCGAGCGGCAGGTGTTCCGCGACACGACCGCGGGCCGCACGCGCCCTCCCGGCGAGCGCGGCGCAGTCTTGGCCGACATTCTCGATGACACGATCCCCACGCTCGAGGATCTCGAGCAGCACAAGGTTCGTCGCGCGCGTCTGGCGCGCCAACGCCTCGACAGCTGAACATCGGATACTCAGCTATTGCATTGCGATGTGATAAAGGTCTAACGGCCACACATCGCAATGTGAGAAAGACCAATGCCCTCCAAAGTCATCGACCAGGTCCGCAAGCTCATCACCGAAGGCGGCATGAGCCGCGCCGGGCTTGCCCGCGCCGCCGGCCTCCACGCCAACACCCTGCGCGACTGCACCGAGGAAAGCTGGAACCCCACCACCGAAACCCTCGCCAAACTCGAGCACGTCCTTTTCTCGAACGATGAGACCCCCGTCCTTGTCCCCATCGAGGACATCATCGACGAGGCGCGCAACGGCCGAATGTTCATCCTCGTCGACGACGAGGACCGCGAGAACGAGGGCGACCTCGTCATTCCGGCGCAGATGGCCACGCCCGCCGCGATCAACTTCATGGCCACCCACGGCCGCGGCCTCATCTGCCTCTCGCTCACCAACCAGCGCGTCGACGAACTTGGCCTCGACCTGATGAGCCAGCACAACGGCACCCGGCACGAAACCGCCTTCACCACCTCGATCGAGGCGCGCGAGGGCGTGACCACGGGCATCTCCGCCGGTGACCGCGCCCGCACCGTTTCGGTTGCCATCGACGGCACCAAGTCCAAGGCGGACATCGTTACCCCCGGCCACGTCTTCCCACTGCGCGCCCGTGATGGCGGGGTCCTCGTGCGTACCGGCCACACCGAAGCCGCGGTCGACATCTCGCGCCTTGCCGGCCTCAATCCCTCGGGCGTGATCTGCGAGATCATGAAGGACGACGGGACGATGGCCCGCATGGACGACCTCGTCAGCTTCGCGCGACTCCACGATCTCAAGATCGGCACCATTCGCGATCTCATCGCCTACCGCCGCAAGCACGACCGCATGGTCGAGAAGACCAACGAGCTGACCTTCACGAGCCGCCATGGCGGCCAGTGGACGGCCTGCTGCTACCACAACCGCGCGACCGGCGATGAGACCATCGCGCTGGTGAAGGGGCGCATCGACCCCACACAGCCGACGCTGGTGCGCATGCACACCCTCTCCACCTTCGTGGACATCTTTGGCGAGGAATCGCAGGATCGCTCCGACCTCCTGCAGCGCTCGATGAAGATCATCGCCGAGGAAGGCTCCGGCGTCATCGTCGTCATCAACAGCCCGATGTCGCAATCTTTCTCCGAAGTGATGGACCTCAAGCGCCAGTTCCGCGATGGAAAGAATCCGGACCTGGAGGAACTGCGCGATTACGGCGTGGGCGCGCAGATCCTGGCCGAACTGGGAATCCACGACATGATCCTCCTGACCAACACCCGTCATTCGCTCGTCGCGCTCGAAGGCTACGGCCTCGATATCGTCGGCGAACGCCCCATCACGTCCAGCGAAAGCTAAGGAAGCTACCACCATGGCTCGTTTTCTCATCGTCGAAGCCCGCTTCTACGACCACCTCAACGACATGCTCGTCGCAGGCGCCCGCAAGGCGCTGGAAGCCGAAGGCCATTCGGTCGACGTCATCACCGTTCCCGGCGCACTCGAAATCCCGGGAGCCCTCGCCCTCGCGGACGGCGCCGGTGAATACGATGGCTATGTCGCCATTGGCGTCGTCATCCGCGGCGAGACCTACCACTTCGAGATCGTCGCGGGCGAAAGCGCGCGCGGCATCATGGCGCTGACGATGGACGGCATCGCCATCGGCAACGGCATCCTGACCGTGGAGAACGAAGAGCAGGCCCTCGTCCGCGCCGATCCGGCGCAGAAGGACAAGGGCGGCGAAGCGGCCAAGGCAGCACTTGCCCTGCTCAAGCTGCAGGACAAGTTCGGCCGCTAAGGAAGAGGTCACACCACACCCTTGCAAAAAGGGCGCCGCGGCACAGGCCCGGCGCCCTTTTTCATGCGCGCGCACCGGTCGCTGGAGCGCGGTAGCTTTCGCCCTCGCACCAGTCCCGAAACGCAACAGCGCGCAAACCCTGATTGCTCCGCCCTCGAATGGCCCTAGAAAGGGGGCATATGGCATTTTAGAGCCATAACGGATGTTCATGTGACATCTGGCTCGGAACGCTCGATACAAGGGGCGTTTACACGAGGCCAAACCCGGGGTCGCAGCCGGTACACCAACAGCCGACAGGAGAAACGGCACCATGAAGGACCGGGCTCAATTGCAGGAATTGCTCGATGATCTCTACGACTGCCTCGCCCAGCTCGACATGGCGGGGGAAAGCGTGGCCGCTGCCCATCTCGATGCAGCCGTGACACTGCTTAACCGATCGATCGAACTGCTGCCAACTGCAACCGAAATGGAATAACCTCGTAAAGACGCGGGCCCGTAAGCGCGCTTAAGGTTGTTGGACCATGTCAGACGATCGGGGCAAGAATTCGTCAGGACGGGACGCCAAGGCCGCACGCGGGGATGATGCGGCCAAGTAAGGAATTGTACGCACGATTGCTCCGACGTCGATGTGGATCTCGGCTCCCGGTTGGCCATCCGGCCCATCGGACCACCCACTCCTTGTGCGACGGTGATCCGGACTGATGGAAAATACAGACCAGAGGATGCGAAACCGAAACAAGGCGATCCGCCTGATCGGCATCGCGAACGAGCTCCTGGCCATGGCGCGCCAGCTCGAGCTTGACGACGACGCGCCCAACGGCGCCTCACCGTTCGATGTCCTGCCCGATCTTGCCGCGGCAGATGGGCATACCCGACGCCTGCGGGCCGCGACTTCCGCCAACGACACGGGCCGCAAGGACCATCCCATCTGGGTGGAACTCGCCCGGCAGACGTACGAGGACCGGCGGCGGCGCTCCAAGATCTTCCAGTCGGACGACCTGTTTGGCGAGCCGGCCTGGGATATCCTGCTGGACCTGTTCATTGCCGCCAAGGAACGGCGCAGCGTTTCGGTAACGAGCGCGTGCATCGGCTCTGCCGTGCCCTCCACCACCGCACTGCGCTGGATCACGATCCTGGAAAAGCAGGGACTTCTCCTGCGAGAAGCCGACCCCGGCGATGCCCGCCGCGTCTACGTGAAGTTGAGCGCGCGCGGCTACGGAGCCATGCTCGAGTACTTCACTGCCGCTTCGCGCTCTGTGGTCCTGCTCGAAGAAGGCGGCACGACCGCGGCCCTCAAAATGCAATAAAAAAGCCCCTATACCAATGCGGTACCGGGGTTTCTTCAACTCATGTCGAGGAGCCTCGCGCCGCTATGCGGCGCAAGGCTGCCACATCGCCCTATCAGCCAAGCGAGACCTTGAAGGCTTCGGCACCGGCGTAGTGCGCCGCGCCGCCCAGCTCTTCCTCGATGCGGATGAGCTGGTTGTACTTGGCAAGCCGGTCCGAACGCGCGAGCGAGCCGGTCTTGATTTGGCCGCAGTTGGTCGCAACGGCGAGATCGGCGATGGTCGCGTCCTCGGTTTCGCCCGAACGGTGCGACATGACCGCGGTGTAGCCCGCCCGGTTCGCGATCGAGACGGCTTCGAGGGTCTCGGTCAGCGTGCCGATCTGGTTGACCTTCACGAGAAGCGAGTTGGCGAGACCCTGCGCGATGCCCATGGTCAGGCGCTTGGGGTTGGTCACGAAGAGGTCGTCACCCACCAGCTGCACCTTGCCGCCGATCTTGTCGGTAAGCGCCTTCCAGCCCTCGAAGTCGTCCTCGGCCATGCCGTCCTCGACCGAGATGATCGGGTAGGCCGCGCACAGATCGGCAAGGTAGTCGGCAAAAGCCGCCGGAGCGAGCGAGAGGCCCTCGCCGCTGATCTCGTACTTGCCGTCGCGGAAGAACTCGGTCGAGGCGCAGTCAAGGGCAAGCTGGATGTCGGTGCCGGGCTTGAAGCCGGCCTTCTCGATGGAGGCCATCACGAAGTCGAGCGCATCGCGCGTGCTGGCAAGGTTGGGCGCGAAGCCGCCTTCGTCACCGACCGCGGTTGCCAGGCCCTTCTCCGACAGACCCTTCTTGAGCGTGTGGAAGATCTCGGCACCCCAGCGCACGGCTTCCGTGATCGAACCGGCGCCCACCGGCATGATCATGAATTCCTGGAAATCGATCGGGTTGTCGGCGTGCTCGCCGCCGTTGATGATGTTCATCATCGGCACCGGCAGGACGTGCGCCGAGACACCGCCAATGTACGAATAGAGCGGCAGACCACGGGCATTCGCGGCCGCCTTGGCAAGCGCCAGGCTGGTTCCCAGGATCGCGTTGGCGCCCAGGCGGCTCTTGTTCTCGGTCCCGTCGAGATCGATCATCGCCAGGTCCAGGTCGCGCTGGTCTTCGGCATCGAGGCCGATCAGGCACTCGGCAATATCGTCGTTGACCGCGTCCACGGCCTTGAGCACGCCCTTGCCCAGGTACCGGTCCTTGTCCCCGTCACGAAGTTCGACCGCTTCATGCGCCCCCGTCGACGCGCCCGAAGGCACCGCGGCACGGCCAAAACTGCCGTCTTCCAGCAGCACGTCGACCTCCACGGTGGGGTTGCCACGGCTATCCAGAATTTCACGGCCATGAATATCGATGATCGCGGTCATTTTCGAAACCTCCTCTGTCGCCACATTCCAGTGACTCTGGTTGGCGCTCTAAGCAGCGGAACAACCTGTGACAAGTTGCGTTGCAGCATTATTGAGTAGCTTGTGTTACCCTGTGTGCACACCATATCATTCAGACGCCGCACGCGATGCCGGGGCAAAGGCAGGCTGCGGCGATTGGGCAAAGGAAGGAAACCTCGATGGTCGAATCCACCATAGACGACACGACGACCCCTGGCGCCGATGCCGCCAAGAGCCACTTCACCAAGGCGGTCGACGAAGCCAAGGCTGGCGCCCACGCCCTTGCGGACGAGTATCGCGCCAAGTTCTCGCAGAAGAAGGACAGCCTGAACGAGGAAGCGAAGCACTGCTCGGATGAGGCACGCGGAAAGGCCGACGCCTTTGCCGCAGACGCCAAGGCCAAGGCCAGCGAATACGCCGTGGAAGGCAAGGCGCAGACGAGCAAGGCCATCGTGCGCCTCTCCAAGGTCATCGACGACAACGTCGCCTACATCGACGACAAGGCGGGCGTGAAGTACGGCGACTATGCCCGCTCCGCGTCCAAGTCGATGCAGGACGCGGCCGCCCGCCTCGACGAAAAATCGTTCGAGGAACTGGGTGAGGACACGCGTGCCTTCGTGCGCTCCAATCCGACACTTTCGGTCGGTATGGCCGTGGCCGCAGGCTATGTCCTGGGCCGCCTGTTTTCGAAAAGCAGCTGATCCCCCTGACGACCGAGCCTGATTGATGCTTCATCAACCCCCGCCGGGGACCGAGCCGAGCCCGGGAACCGACGACGTCACCCTTGCCGAGGATCTGCGCCTCCTTGCCGATGAGGCCAAGGTCCTCGCCAAGGCCGAACTCGGCTTCCAGAAGGCGCGTGCGGCCTATGCCGGACAGCAGGTCAAGAAGATCGTGGCCCTGCTCGTCATCGGGCTCGTGCTGCTTTTCTTTGCGGCCATGGCGGCCGTGGTCGGTCTCGTCATCGCGCTTGGCCAGGTGATCGGCGTCTGGGGCGCAATGGCCGTTGTCACACTTGGACTTGCCGTCCTTGCGGGGCTGTGCGCAATGAACGCCAAGCGCAAGCTCGGCGCCATGAAGCGCGTCATCGCCAACACGACCAGCGAAGAGGCTCGGCCATGAAGAGTTCGGCCCAAGAGGTCATGGCACAGCGCGAGGTGCGCAACGCGGCCAAGGACGCCTTCGACGCGCGCTACGGCGCGATCCGCGCCGACATGGAGGAGCGCGGCATCGCCGGACGCATCCTTGACGAGACCGTCGAGGCTGCGCGCGGCGCCTTCGATGAGGCCGTGGCCGTTGTCGAGGACAACCCGGCAATCGTGGGCGGAACCCTCGCCGCGCTGGCGCTTTGGATATTCAGAAATCCCCTAATCTCCTGGGTCGAGACGCTGCTGCGGCTTGATCACGACCATGAAGAGGACACCGACAATGGCTGACAGCGAACCCACCACCCCCGCCACTTCGGCAACCAGCGCGAATACGGGCAACATCGTGGCCCTGCACTCCTCGAGCAAGGACGAGCGTCCTTCCGAGAAGGTGATCGGCTTCGTGAAGCGCCACCCGGTCATCACCGTGGCCGGCGGCCTTGCGGTGGGCGCGGCCGTGGCCGCACTCCTGCCGCGCCGAATGACGCGCGGCGCCGCAACGCGTGCCATCAGCATTGCCCAGACAGCGGGCACCACCACCCTCCTGTTCGGCAAGCGCGCTGGCGACGAGATCCGTCTCCTGGGGCACCGCGCAAGCGACGAAACGCACGCGGCCCTCGAAGGACTCGAGGAACGCGCCGAGCACGCGGGGGACTACGCGGCGGGCAAGCTTGAAAAATTGGCCACTGCTGCACTGGGATTTGCATCCTCCATCGCCCGCAAGAGCGGCAAGCGGATCGAACAGGCCGGCGAGGCAACCAGCGAAGGCACGCACAAACTCGCGGATTTCGCCGAAGATCTGCGCAAGAAGGTGGGTCACTGAGGCATTTTGATAATGATTTGCAGGAGCTGAAATAGCCCGATTTCCGGGAAGATCCGGCCTTGCCCCCAGCCCAGTCGGAAATTATAGGGCCAAGGCGTCTCCCAACAGGAAAAAGTGGCACATCACATGCAGCAGAAACTTCACCTCGTGATGGGCGGCCGGGTCAAGGATCCGACCGGTCTTGAATTCGTCGACCTCAACGACATGGACATCGTGGGCGTGTTCCCGAACATGGCAACCGCGAAGGACGCCTGGAAGTCGGCCGCACAGCGCACCGTCGACGATGCCGAGATGAAGTACGTGATCGTGCACCTGCACCGTCTGCTCGACCCCGAGAACAACGAAGTCTGATACCGACTTCGGCACACACGAAAAGAGCCGGGAAGGACGCCCCTTCCCGGCTCTTTTCGTGTGCGGGCGGCATTCCGGGCGAACAGGTCAGCCCGGAATGCCCGCCAGATCAAATGAAGTCGATCTTCTCGACAAGGTAGAACTTGTCGCCCGAAGGGACGGTCACCTCGATCTCTTCGTTCACCTTCTTGCCGATCAGCGCCTTGCCGAGGGGCGAGTTGTAGCTGATGCGCCCCGCCTTCGCGTCGGCCTCGTAGGGGCCCACGATCTGGTACTTCACCGGCTTGTCGTCATCGTCGAGCAGCGTCACGGTTGCGCCGAAGATGATCTTGTCACCCGACAGCGTTGCGGGATCGACGATGTGCGCACGGCTGATCTTGTCCTCAAGATCGCCGATCGTGGCTTCGATCTGTCCCTGGCGTTCCTTCGCCGCGTGATATTCCGCATTTTCCGAAAGGTCGCCGTGCGCGCGCGCTTCCTCGATCGCGTCGACGACACGAGGACGCTCTTCGCGCAGCGCCTTGATCTCTGCCATGAGCCGTTCGTAGCCCTCGGCGAGCATCGGCAGCTTTTCAACACTTGCCATCTAAATCTTCCTCCTGTTGCCGTCCCATGCTCGCCTCGCTGCCTCGTGACAGGCGACTAGTCACCTGCCCGGTCCCCGGCGATGCGCGCCAAGAGGGACCGGTCCGATCTGCAGCGATGTGGGAAGGCAAGATCGATTTCAGCTATAATAATCTTGCAACGAACGGACTTCAAGCTGGCTCCCGCGAATCGTCGCGATTGCCTCGCTTGCCGCAATGCTCGCGGCGGCCGTGGTGAAGATCGAGACCTTCGCGGTCAAGGCCGAGGCCCGGATCGACTGCGAGTCCTTGAGGCTCTGCCACCCCTCGGTCGTGTTGAAGATCAGCGAGACCTCGCCATCCTCGATCTTGTCGACGATGTGCGGACGGCCTTCGGCGACCTTGTTCACGAGTTCGACCGCGATCCCGGCCTTCGCCAGGAACTGCTGCGTGCCCGACGTTGCGATGATGCGGAAGCCTTCGTCGGCCAGCTTCTGGACCGCGGGAAGGATGTAATCCTTGTCGCTGTCCTTGACCGAGACGAACACCGTGCCTTCGACCGGCAGGCGCATGCCTGCACCGAGCTGGGCCTTGGCAAAGGCGCGCGGATAGTCACGGTCGATACCCATGACCTCGCCGGTCGACTTCATCTCCGGGCTCAGCACCGGGTCGGTGCCCGGGAAGCGTGCGAAGGGGAAGACCGCTTCCTTGACCGCGAAGTAGTCAAGCTCACGCTTGATCGGCGGGAAGGTCGACAGCTTTTCGCCGGCCATGACGCGCGCGGCGATCTTGGCGATGGGCTGGCCGATCGCCTTGGCGACGAAGGGCACGGTGCGCGAGGCGCGCGGGTTGACTTCGATGAGGTAGACCTCGCCGTCCTTGACTGCGAACTGCACGTTCATCAGGCCGCGCACACCCAAGCCGAGCGCAAGCGCGTGCGACTGGCGCTCCATTTCCTCGATGATCTCGGCGGGCAGGCTGTAGGCGGGAATGGTGCAGGCGCTGTCGCCCGAGTGCACGCCCGCTTCCTCGATGTGCTGCATGACACCGGCAACCACGACCTGATCGCCGTCGCACAGCACGTCAACGTCGCATTCGACCGCATCGCGCAGATACTGGTCGATGAGGACCGGACTGTCGCCCGAGACCTGCACTGCGGTCGCGATGTAGTCATCGAGCTGCTGCTCGCTGTCGACGATCTCCATGGCGCGGCCACCCAGCACATAGCTGGGACGCGTCAGCACCGGATAACCGATGCGGTTTGCGACCGCGACGGCCTCGTCACGGCTGCGCGCCATGCCGTTGGCGGGCTGCTTGAGCTTGAGCTTGTCGACGAGCGCAGCGAAGCGCTCACGGTCTTCGGCAAGGTCGATGGCATCGGGCGAGGTGCCCAGGATCGGGATACCCGCCTTCTCCAGCGCGGCCGCCAGCTTGAGCGGGGTCTGGCCACCGAACTGGACGATGACGCCGACGAGGTCGCCCTTCGACTGCTCGACGCGCAGGATTTCCAGCACGTCCTCGGCCGTCAGCGGCTCGAAGTAGAGACGGTCGGAGGTGTCGTAGTCGGTCGAGACGGTTTCCGGGTTGCAGTTGACCATGATGGTCTCGAACCCGGCCTCTTCCAGCGCGAAGCAGGCGTGGACGCAGCAATAGTCGAACTCGATGCCCTGACCGATGCGGTTGGGACCACCGCCCAGGATGACGACCTTCTTGCGCTCGGACGGCATGGCCTCGTCCTCGGGCTCGCCGAAGAGCGGCGCTTCGTAGGTCGAGTACATGTAGGGCGTGATGGCCTCGAACTCGGCCGCACAGCTGTCGATGCGCTTGAAGACGGGGCGCACGCCCAGCTTGTTGCGAAGTGCGCGCACTTCCTCTTCGCTGGTGGCACCGGCCATCGCGCGGATCGTATCGTGAAGGAGGCCCGAGCTCTTGGCCTGGGTCTCGCCCAGACCGCCCGCGACATGGACCGAACGCACGGCCAGCGTGGCCAGGCGCTTGTCGGAGAAGCCCATGGCCTTCACCCGGCGCAGGCCCGCGGCATCGATCGGGAGGCCATGCTCCATGATCTTTGCTTCCTCGGCGATGATCTCCTCGATGTGGCGCAGGAACCACAGATCATAGAAGGTGATCGCGTGGATTTCCTCGATCGTGAAGCCTTCGCGCAGGGCCTGGGCCACGTTGAGGAGACGGGTCGGCGTGCGCTGCGCGAGCGCCGCGGTGATGGTGTCGCGGCTGGCGCCTTCGAGTTCGACCACGCGGTTGAAGCCATCAAGGCCGGTTTCGAGGCCGCGCAGGGCCTTCTGCATCGATTCCTTGATGTTCCGGCCAATCGCCATGACTTCACCGACCGACTTCATCGCGGTCGAGAGCTCGGGCTTGGAGCCCTTGAACTTCTCGAAAGTGAAGCGCGGGATCTTGGTGACGACATAGTCGATGGTCGGCTCGAACGAGGCGGGCGTGGCGCCCGTGATCTCGTTGGTGACCTCATCGAGCGTGTAGCCCACGGCCAGCTTCGCCGCGACGCGCGCGATGGGGAAGCCGGTGGCCTTCGAGGCCAGCGCCGAGGAGCGCGAGACGCGCGGGTTCATCTCGATGACGATGAGACGGCCGTCCTTGGGGTTCACCGCGAACTGGACGTTCGAACCGCCGGTCTCGACGCCGATCTCGCGCAGCACCTCGAGCGAGGCGGTGCGCATGATCTGGTATTCCTTGTCGGTCAGCGTGAGCGCCGGAGCCACCGTGATGGAGTCGCCGGTGTGGACGCCCATGGGGTCGACGTTCTCGATCGAGCAGATGATGATGCAGTTGTCCTTGCGGTCGCGGACAACCTCCATCTCGTACTCTTTCCAGCCCAGCAGCGATTCCTCGATGAGGACCTCGGTGGTGGGGGACGCATCGAGACCCGACTTCACGATCGCCTCGAACTCGGCCTTGTTGTAGGCGATGCCGCCGCCGGTACCGCCCAGCGTGAAGGAGGGACGGATGATCGAGGGCAGACCCGTGCGCTCAAGGACGGCGAGAGCCTCGTCCAGCGTGTGGGCCACGCCCGAACGCGCGCTTTCGAGGCCGATCTTGTCCATCGCCTCACGGAAACGCTGGCGGTCCTCGGCCTTGTCGATGGCGTCGGCGTCCGCGCCGATCATCTTGACGCCCCACTTCTCCAGCGTGCCGTCATTGAACAGCGCGAGCGCGCAGTTGAGCGCGGTCTGGCCACCCATCGTGGGAAGCACCGCATCGGGGCGCTCCTTCTCGATGATCTTGGCGACGACTTCGGGGGTGATCGGCTCGACATAGGTCGCATCGGCCATGTCCGGATCGGTCATGATCGTGGCCGGGTTCGAGTTGACGAGGATGACCCGGTAGCCCTCTTCCTTGAGAGCCTTGATCGCCTGGGTGCCCGAATAGTCGAATTCGCAGGCCTGGCCGATGATAATGGGTCCCGCGCCGATGACGAGGATCGAGGAGATGTCTGTGCGTTTGGGCATGGTTCAATCCTGCCTTGAGATTATGCGGGTCAAAGGGGAGACGAAGCGGTCGGGGCCGGGGTTCCCGGCGCGTCCGCTTCGATGATGCGGGCCTGAGGGAGCGAGCGGCGCACCTCGCGAAGGGTGCAGGCCTGCTCGGCTGCGCTCAGATCGGGAGAGAGGGTAACCACCGGAGCGCCCTTCCCGCCCGAGAACATCGTCTCGGGCACACCACAGATTTCCGCGATGGCCTTCCCGTCCGTCGTCACCACCTGGGCCTTGGGCGGAGGTTCGCCGCAGGCCGCCAGCGCGAGGGCGGGAAGGAGAAGGGAAAGGCGCCAGGAGATCATCCCAGCATCCCGACGAACTTCTCGAACAGGTAGAAGCTGTCCTGCGGGCCCGGCGAGGCTTCGGGGTGGTACTGCACGCCGAAGGCCTTCTTGCCCTTGATCGCGATGCCGCAGTTGGAGCCGTCGAAGAGCGAGACGTGGGTTTCCTCGATGGTGTCGGGCAGCGTCGCATTGTCGACCGCGAAGCCGTGGTTCATCGAGGTGATCTCGACCACGCCGTCCTCGTGGCGCTTCACCGGGTGGTTGGCACCGCGGTGCCCCTGGAACATCTTGGCGGTCTTGGCGCCTGCCGCGATGGCCAGCATCTGGTGGCCAAGGCAGATGCCGAAGATCGGCACGTCGCGGTCCAGCAGGCCCTTGATGACGGGGACGGCGTAGGCGCCGGTCGCGGCCGGATCGCCCGGGCCGTTGGAGAGGAACACGCCGTCAGGCTTGAGTTCGAGCACCTTTTCAAGGCTCGTCTCGGCGGGAACCACGGTGACGCGCGCGCCAGCCTTCACCAGGTTGCGGAAGATGTTGTCCTTGGCGCCATAGTCGAGCGCGACAACGTGAGGGCGATCATCGCCCTCAGCGGCCGCGTAGCCTGCGCCCAGCGTCCAGGTCGAGCCTTCCCAGCTCTCGTCCGCGGTGCGGGTGACGACCTTGGCCAGGTCCATGCCCTCAAGGCCCGGCCAGGCCTTGGCCTGCGCAATCAGGGCGGGAACATCGAAGTTGCCTTCGGGATCGTGCGCGATGACCGCGTTGGGGGCGCCCGTCTTGCGGATACGGCGGGTCAGGGCGCGGGTGTCGATGCCGGACAGGCCGATCTTGCCCTTGGCCGCGAGCCAGTCGCCGAACTCACCGCCCGAGCGGAAGTTCGAGGCGAGCGTCACGTCCTCGCGCACGACACAGCCGACCGCGCCGTCGACCTTGGATTCCAGATCCTCGTCGTTCACGCCGACATTGCCGATGTGGGGGAAGGTAAAGGTGACGATCTGGCCCGAGTAGGACGGGTCCGTCATCACTTCCTGATAGCCGGTCATGGCCGTGTTGAAGCAGACTTCGCCTTCTGCCGCACCCACAGCGCCAAAGCCGCGGCCCCACAGAACCTCGCCTGTGCTGAGTACAAGAGCGCCCGTGGCTCCTTCCGGTTTAGGCGCAGGCGAAGATGCGGCGTCGGCCATAATGGGTCGCTCCGTTGAGGGTGTTTCTGACATGTGTGCTAAGGCGCTCCCGCTAGAGAGGGTTGTACATCACGTCAAGGCGGCTAGATGCAATTTTCGCGCTGCCTTGCTACTTATGCAATCCCAGCACGTCCCACATCCATACACCGACAGGAAAACAATGCTTCGTGATTCGATCAAGGCCGCCCAGATCGCAGCCATGAAGGCCGGCGACAAACCGCGCCTTGCAACCGTCCGGCTGATTCTCGCCAAGCTCAAGGACCGCGACATCGAGCTGCGCACCAGCGAAGCGCCCGCCGATGACGACGCCATGGTGATCGAGGTCCTGCAGAAGATGGTCAAGCAGCGCCGCGAATCGATCAAGCTGTTCGAGGAAGGTGGCCGCCCCGAACGCGCTGCCGAGGAACAGGCCGAAGTCGAGGTCATCGAGACCTTCCTCCCCGCCCAGATGAGCGAAGAGGAAACCAAGGCCAAGATCGAGGCGATCAAGGCCGAAGTCGGCGCGAGCGGCATGAAGGACATGGGCAAGGTCATGGGCCTTCTCAAGGAACGCCATGCGAGCGAGCTCGACATGGGCAAGGCCAGTGGATGGGTGAAGGCCGCGCTCTCCTGATCCCCCTCCCCTTCCCGCTCTAAGGCAGGCTTTTCTCTCGTGCTTACGCCCCAATGGCTCGACCAGCTCCGTTCCCGCACCACGCTCTCGGCGCTGGTGGGCCGTTCGGTGCGCCTCCAGAAGGCGGGGCGTGAGCACAAGGCCTGCTGCCCCTTCCACGACGAGAAGTCGCCCAGCTTCTACGTCAACGACGAGAAGGGGTTCTACCACTGCTTTGGCTGCGGCGCGCATGGCGATGCGATCCGCTGGATGACCGATCACCAGGGCCTCGCCTTCATGGACGCGGTCAAGGAGCTTGCGGGCGAGGCCGGGATGGACATCCCCGAGCCCGACCCGCGCGCCGCCAAGGCCGCGCAGAAGCGCGACACGCTCCACGACGTGACAACGGCCGCGCAGGAGTGGTTCCGCCACAACCTGACCACGCCCGAGGGCGCCGAGGCACGCGCCTATCTCCAGACGCGCGGGTTCGATCCGCGCATCGTCGCGCGTTTCGGCTTCGGCTTTGCGCCCGACGAGAGGCAGGCCCTCAAGCAGGCCCTCGTGCGCTTCCCCGAACCGATGCTGATCGAGGCGGGCCTGCGCATCGAGGTCGAGGACCGCGATCCCTACGACCGTTTCCGTGGCCGCCTGATGCTTCCCATCGAGGACGCGCGCGGCCGGGTCATCGCCTTTGGTGGACGTATTCTCTCAAAAGAGAAGACCAAGGCCCCGAAATACCTCAATTCTCCCGACACACCACTGTTCGACAAGGGGCGCACGCTCTACAACCTGCACCGCGCCGCGCCCGCCGCGCGCCAGTCGGGCCGGATCGTCGTGGTCGAGGGGTACATGGACGTGATCGCGCTCGCCGCCGCGGGCATCGACGAGGCTGTTGCCCCGCTCGGCACCGCGCTTACCGAGCACCAGATCGAGATGCTCTGGCGCCATGTCGAGGCGCCGATCCTGTGCTTCGATGGCGATGCGGCCGGCCAGCGCGCGGCGCTGCGCGCGATTACCCGCGCCCTCCCCCTGCTGCGCCCGGCGCACACCTTGCGCATCGTGCGCCTGCCCGAAGGGCTCGACCCCGACGATCTCATCAAGGCGCGTGGACCTGCGGCGATGGAAGAGGTCCTTGGCGAGGCGCGAAGCCTGCTCGACGTCTTGTGGGAGGTGGAGAAGGACGCGCAGCCCCTCACCACGCCCGAGGACAAGGCCGGGCTCAAGGCGCGCCTCGTCCAGCATGTCGAGACCATCCAGCACCCTGACATCGCCAGCCTCTACAAGCGCGAACTGCTCGACCGATACGGTGAGTTCGCCTTCCCGCGCCGCGAGAACCGCTGGCAGGGCGGACAGAGCAGCGGCGAATCGCGCCGGCCCTTCACGCCGCGAGGCCCCGGCCAGGGACGCTGGAACGGGCGTCCGGCAACGCCCCCCTCGCTCCCCGAATCAATCGAGAAGCTGAAGAAGGCGCTTTCGGGCGGATCGCGCGACGGGCTCGCGGCCGCGGTCATCGCCGGACTGATGCGGTGGCCCGAACTCGTACCCCGGCACGCCGAAGCCCTGGCGCGCACGCCGGGCCTCGATTCGCGCTTCGATGCCTTGCTGGAATGTTGCGATGCCATGGCACCGCTTGAAAAAGACGCGCTATCCACCATATTGTCGGAAAATGGACTGGAAGTTCCCAGAACCGCTGAATATTCGGGGTTTCGCTTCGGCTTTCTGGCCCCGGGCGCGAATGCAGAACATGCGGCAGCGGAACTCGCTCAGGCCATCGATCTCTTGGTGGAACGTCCAGTCCTGGAGGCGGCACTGGCACAGGCGACAGCCCGGTTCGAAAGCGAGGTTTCGGACGAAACTTTTGCCGAGCAGCAACGTCTCCTCAAGAGAAAGCTGGAATTTGATAAACGCCTCAGGCAAATGGCGACAAGACATGCGTCTTCGTCCTGATTGTATAATTATACGCTCACAGGGTGTCGGGCAGCACGGGATAACGGCGGAAGAATGAGCAAGAACGAGACCAACGGCGGCGAAAACGACGGTACCGACGCGCCGCTGATCGACCTCAACGAGGCTTCGGTCAAAAAGCTGATCGCGCGCGCCAAGCGCAAGGGCTACATCACGATCGACGAACTCAACGAGGCCCTGCCCCAGGACCAGATGAATTCGGACCAGATCGAGGATATCTACGCCGCGATCAACGAAATGGGCGTCAACATCGTCGAGAACGACGAAGACGCCCAGAACGAGGACGAGGAAGAGGTCGAGGAAGTCGATTCCTCCGACGACACCTCGCCCAAGCCGGCTGTCGAGACCAAGAAGAAGGAAACGGTCGAGCGCACCGACGACCCGGTGCGCATGTACCTGCGCGAAATGGGCGCGGTCGAGCTGCTCAGCCGCGAGGGCGAAATCGCCATCGCCAAGCGCATCGAAGCCGGCCGCGACATGATGATCCTGGGCCTGTGCGAGAGCCCGATCACCTTCCACGCCATCATCCAGTGGTCCGAAGCCCTCAACAACGAGGAAATGCAGCTGCGCGAGATCCTCGATCTCGACGCCATGCTCTCCAAGGAGCCTGCGCCCGAAAGCCTCAACGAAGACGGTGAGAGCGACGACGACGGCGAGATCTCCGAAGCTACCGCCGGGCCGTCCTACAAGGACGACGACGAAGAGGAATCTTCGGAAGAAGGCGAAGAAGGCGAGGACGGCGAAGGCGGCCGCAAGGAAGAGGAAGAGGAAGAGGACAACACCCTCAGCCTCGCCCAGATGGAAGCGGCTCTCAAGCCCGAGGCGCTCGAGAAGTTCGCCACCATCACCGAGCTGTTCCAGGCCTTCGAGAAGCTTCAGTCCGAACGCCTCGAAGCGCTCGCGCTGGGCATCGATTTCCCGGCTGCCAAGGAAGACCGTTACAACGAACTGCGCGAGGAACTCACCGCGCACGTCGAATCGGTCCAGTTCCATGCGACCAAGATCGAATACCTCGTCGACAACCTCTACACCTTCAACCGTCGCCTCACGACGCTGGGCGGCCAGATGCTGCGCCTTGCCGAGCGTCACAAGGTGAAGCGCGTCGACTTCCTCAACAGCTACGTCGGCCGCGAGCTCGACGACACCTGGCTGCCGGAAGTGGGCAAGAAGGACAAGAAGTGGGCGGCTTTCGCGACCGAGGAAGCCGACGCCGTCGAGCGTATCCGCCAGGAAGTCTCGGACATCGCAGCGGCGACCGGCATGGCGCTTCCCGAGTTCCGCCGCATCGTCAACATGGTCCAGAAGGGTGAGCGCGAGGCGCGCATCGCCAAGAAGGAAATGGTCGAGGCGAACCTGCGCCTAGTGATCTCGATCGCCAAGAAGTACACGAACCGTGGCCTCCAGTTCCTGGACCTTATCCAAGAAGGCAACATCGGCTTGATGAAGGCCGTCGACAAGTTCGAGTACCGCCGCGGCTACAAGTTCTCGACGTATGCGACGTGGTGGATCCGTCAGGCCATCACCCGCTCAATCGCGGACCAGGCACGTACGATCCGTATCCCGGTCCACATGATCGAGACCATCAACAAGCTCGTGCGCACAAGCCGCCAGTTCCTCCACGAGCAGGGCCGCGAGCCTACGCCTGAGGAAATGGCCGAGCGTCTCTCGATGCCGCTCGAGAAGGTGCGCAAGGTGATGAAGATCGCCAAGGAGCCGATCTCCCTCGAAACGCCGATCGGCGATGAGGAAGATTCGCACCTGGGTGACTTCATCGAGGACAAGAACGCGATCATCCCGGTCGATGCCGCGATCCAGGCCAACCTCAAGGAAACGGTCACCCGCGTCCTTGCCAGCCTCACCCCGCGCGAGGAGCGCGTGCTGCGCATGCGCTTTGGCATTGGCATGAACACCGACCACACGCTGGAAGAAGTCGGCCAGCAGTTCTCGGTGACCCGCGAACGTATCCGTCAGATCGAGGCGAAGGCCCTGCGCAAGCTCAAGCACCCGAGCCGCAGCCGCAAGATGCGCTCGTTCCTCGATCAGTAAGGGAACACGTTTCTCGTCGATCACGAAGCGCCCGCGGACCTGCTCCGCGGGCGCTTTCGTTTGCGATTGGAAAGCCTCCCCTTTTGTGCTTGGTATTGCTCAAGGGGGACAACGATCTATGCACGGCGCCGTACGACTTGCGATCGGCCTTGGCCTGCTCACCTGCGGCTTGACGCCAAGCGCCCACGGGCAGAGCACCACACAGCAAGCCACCACAGCGACGCCTGGCGATAGCCAGGAACTGGCCCGGCGGGTGACAGCGGCCGCCTATCCTCTGGAGGTCCGCAACCGGGAGATGGACCGTATCGTGGACACGGCTCTCGATGCCATTCGCGCAAGCTACGCCTTTGCAGACGAAGCTCCGCCATTTGCCCGCGACATGATCGAGGAGCATCTGGCCCGATTTTCCGCAGAGATGCGCAGGTTCGCCTACGACAAGATCGCGCTTCGCATGACCCAGGGGCTCGAACGGGCCTTTGCCCGGAAATTTACTCGCCTCTCGCTGATCGTCCTGGACGCGCAGTCCGCCACGCCCGACGGCCGCGAAGACCTGCAGGACATCGCGCGGGAGATCTACACGACCGATCCCGACTTTCTCGAAACCGAAAATGCCATCGTGCGGACGTTCATCGCGGCCGAGCGCCATAAGTCACGGCAGTTGCGCCAGAACATTCGTGACATTCAGGCCGGCCGCATTTTCAGCCCCTGATCAACCGACGCGGTGGACCGAGAGGTAGACCGTGGATCCCGTCTTGCCGCCTGCGGCCACGAACAGCGAACGATTGACCCAGGCGTAATCCGGATGGCCGGTGTCGAGCCGGATCGCGGTGCGCATGTAGTATTCCGAAAACTCGAGTGTTTCGCCCGCCGCGATGCGTTCGACCGCCTCGGGCGGCATATGGCGCAATCCCTGGCTGATGACCTCGATCACCGCGCCGTCATCGGTCTCGATGGCGTAGCGTGCATCGAGATAGGCGACATCGTCGGTGCGCACGGTTTGCCAGTCGGCCCCGATGGCGAGCAGCTTGCCGTTGATCGCCGTGCCCGACACGCGCCCTCCAACGATGGGAATGATGCGGCGAGTGCCCTGGGCGTTTTCGCCCATCTCGTGCGGGGGCGAAAGCTCGACCTCGAATTCGCAGATATGCTCCAGCGTGGGGGTCACGGCAGTTTCTCCTCGATCTTGTGGGCACCCTCGACGCGCGCGCCGGGTACGATAGTGGCGGGCGATGCGTTCAGTTCCTGCATCGCGAAGCCCGCCGCGCGCTGGTAGGCGCGCATGAATTCCTCGCGCTCGGTCTTGGGGATCACGTCCTCGATATCCTCGAAAATGCCGCCGCAGCGCTCCTCGACCATGCCTAGCAGACCGAAGGGGCCCGCCCCGCGGTTGCGCAGCGCCAACTGGCCGACCGGCGCGCAGTAGCGGGCATCGAACGCGGCCAATGCCTCGGTGCCCACACCCATCTCGAGGAACAGCGCGCCGATCCGGCGCGCATCCATGATCGCCTGCGAAGCCCCGTTCGAGCCTGTCGGGTACATCGGATGCGCGGCATCGCCCATCAACGCGACCGGCCCGTCAACCCAGGTCGGGATCGGATCGCGATCGATCATCGGGTTCTCGTAAGCCACGTCCGCCCCCGCGATCAGCGCAGGCAGGTCGATCCAGTCGTAGACGAAATCGGTGAAGTGATGGGCAAAGCTTTCGACGTCGACCGGGCGAAACCAGCCCAGGCTCTGCCAGTCATGGTCCTCATCGAAGGTCTGCTCGGCGATCCAGTTCACGTCGCACAGGCCCTCGGCGTCGGGCTGTGAGATCGGGTAGATGACGACGCGGTGGCGCGCCGTGCCCAGTCCCACGAACGACGACCCGGTGCGAATGGCCTTGGCGCGCGTGGTGCCGCGCCACATGACCGTGCCGCCCCAGTGGATCGGCGCCTGGTCCGGGTGCATCTGGGCACGCACGCTCGAATGAATGCCGTCCGCGCCGAACAGGAGCGTACCGTGCTCCTCGACCTCTTTGCCATCGGCAAGGCGGCACAGCGCGGTGACCGAGCCATCCCCCTCCTTGCGGTATCCCGTGACCCGCTGGCCCAGGCGCACCTTGTCGGCCCCCAGCCTGTCAATCGCGGTTTCATGCAGCAGCATGTGGAAGCGCCCGCGATGGACCGCGTACTGATCCCAGTGATAGCCTGCCAGGCGTCCGCGCGGTTCGCTGTAGATTTCGCGTCCGTTGAGCCCCACCAGCGCCCACTCCTTCGCCGGAATGCCGATGGTGTCCATCATCGCCTGGTCAATGCCCAGATCCGCCAGTTCGCGCACCGCATTGGGCTGCAGGTTGATCCCCACGCCCAGCGGCCGGGGCTCGCGCACGCTCTCCAGCACCAGGCAATCGACGCCGATCTGGTCGAGGGTCAGGGCGAGGCAAAGGCCTCCGATACCGCCTCCGGCGATGAGAACGCGTGGTTGCACCCTGACTTTCCTTCTTTCGCTGCGCGTTATCCGCCAGTCACGGCAAGTTTCTTGCGCGACCGGGTGGAGCGCGCGTACACTGCGCCACACCGCGACGCAACCGGATGAGAGGCGCAGACTTGGCCACTCTCTCCGGCACGCAGCCATTCTTGCCCTACAATCAAAGATAAGCGCTCAGGGACTCGCAAAACGACACCGCGATGACTAAGGGGGGCGCTATCAACTCCTCTCTCTGTCAAAAGATCCATTCGCCATGCGTATTGCCATTGCTTCCGATCATGCCGCCGTGGACCTCAAGGCCACGCTGCGCGACTATCTCATCGAACTGGGCCACGAAGTGGCCGACCTCGGCCCCGAAACGGCCGACCGTGTCGACTACCCCGACTACGGCTACCTGCTCGGCTCGGTCGTCGCCGACGGCACCGCCGACTATGGCGTGGCGCTGTGCGGTTCGGGTATCGGCATTTCGATGGCGGTCAACCGCAACCCGGCCTGCCGCTGCGCGCTCGTCTCCGAGCCGCTTTCGGCCGCCCTTGCGCGTGAGCACAACAACGCGAACTGCATCGCGATGGGCGCACGCCTGACCGGGATCGACATGGCCAAGGCCTGCCTCGACGCTTTCCTTTCGACCGAGTTCGGTGGCGGACGCCACGCCGGACGCGTCGAGAAGCTCTCCAACCCTCCCGCCTGAACCCAAGGGGCCCTTCGAACCATGACCGTTGATACCGCAATCCGTTCCCCCGGCTTCTTCACCGACAGCGTGGCCGACAGCGATCCCGCGATCGCCGCCGCCATCGGCAAGGAACTGAAGCGCGAACGCAAGCAGATCGAACTGATCGCGTCGGAAAACATCGTCTCCAAGGCCGTTCTCGAGGCACAGGGCTCGGTGCTCACCAACAAGTACGCCGAAGGCTACCCGGGCAAGCGCTACTACCAGGGCTGTGAACCCTCGGACGTGGTCGAGAGCCTCGCCATCGAGCGCGCCAAGGAGCTGTTCGGCTGCGAATTCGCCAACGTCCAGCCCCACTCGGGCGCGCAGGCCAACGGCGCGGTTCTCCTCGCCACGGTCAAGCCCGGCGACACGATCCTGGGCATGAGCCTGGATGCCGGCGGCCACCTCACCCATGGCGCCCGCGCGGCGCTTTCGGGCAAGTGGTTCAACGCGGTCCAGTACGGCGTGACCAAGGACACCCACCTCATCGACTACGACGAGGTCCAGAAGCTGGCGAGCGAGCACCAGCCCAAGCTCATCATCGCGGGCGGCTCGGCCTACCCGCGCGTGATCGATTTCAAGCGCATGCGCGAGATCGCCGACAGCGTGGGCGCCATCTTCCAGGTCGACATGGCGCACTTCGCCGGCCTGGTTGCCGCAGGCCTGCACCCCTCGCCCTTCCCCTACGCGCACATCGCCACCACCACCACGCACAAGACCCTGCGCGGTCCGCGCGGCGGCATGATCCTCACCAACGACGAGAAGCTCGCCAAGAAGATCAACTCGGCGGTCTTCCCGGGTCTCCAGGGTGGTCCGCTGATGCACGTCATCGCGGCCAAGGCCGTGGCCTTCGGGGAAGCCCTGCGCCCCGAGTTCAAGGACTACGCGGCCAAGGTGATCGAGAACGCCAAGGTCCTCGCCGACACGCTCAAGGAGCGCGGCGCGGCGATCGTCTCGGGTGGCACCGACACCCACGTGGCTCTCGTCGACCTCACGCCGCTTGGCGTGACGGGCAAGGACGCGGACGAGGCGCTCGAGCGTGCGGGCATCACCTGCAACAAGAACGGCATTCCCTTCGACCCGCTGCCGCCGATGAAGACCAGCGGCATCCGCGTCGGCACGCCGGCGGGCACGACCCGCGGTTTCGGCCCGGAAGAATTCCGTGAAATCGGCAACATGGTCGCCGATGTCCTGGACGGTCTCGCCAAGTGCGGCGAGGAAGGCGACGCGCAGGTGGAACAGAACGTGCGCGCGCGCGTAGAAGCCTTGTGTGACCGCTTCCCGATCTACGAGGACTAAGACCATGACCGACCCCCAGCGCCCCAACGACACTGGCGACTTCGTGACCGATGCTCGCCTTGAACTTTCCGGAATGCTGCGCGATGGCCTCGACCATCCCTCGACCCGGCCGGTTCTCGTCTGGGGGGCGCTGGGTGCGGTGGCAGGCGCAGCCCTGCCCTTCGTCTCGGTGGGCCTCGGGCTTGCCGCTGGCGCCGGATACAAGTTCTACAAGCGCGTGCGGCCCGACTGAGGCCGCGCCCGCTCCCTTTTTGAAACGATAGGCCCGAATGCGCTGCCCTTTCTGCGCCCATGACGATTCCCAGGTAAAGGACAGCCGTCCGGCCGAGGACAACGCCGCGATCCGCCGCCGCCGCCAGTGCTCCAGCTGCGGCGCGCGCTTCACCACGTTCGAACGGGTGCAGCTGCGCGAGATCACGGTGCTCAAGTCCGGCGAGGAAGGCGAGGAGAGGCGCGAGCCCTTCGACCGCCTCAAGATCGAGAAATCGGTCTCGCTCGCCTGCCGCAAGCGCAGGATCGACCGCGAGCGGATCGACCAGCTCGTGTCGGGCGTCCAGCGCCAGATCGAGACCACCGGCGATGCCGAAATCCACTCGCGCGAGATCGGCGAGATGGTGATGGACGGCCTGCGCCAGCTCGACTCGGTCGCCTACATCCGCTTCGCCTCGGTCTACCGCGCCTTCAACGAAGCCCGCGACTTCGAGGAATTTGCAGGCACCGTGCGCGACGTGGCGACAGGCGACACCCAGAATGACTGATACCCCCACCCCTTCCGCGCCGACGTTCGGCACCGTTCCCGAAGACCGCAAGCCCATCGTGGTGCTCGTGCGGCCGCAGCTGGGCGAGAACATCGGCAAGGCCGCGCGCGCCATGCTGAACTTCGGGCTCACCGAAATGCGCCTCGTTTCGCCGCGCGACGGCTGGCCCAACCCTTCGGCAGGTCCTGCCGCAGCGGGCGCCAACGTGATCCTCGAAGAGGCTGAGGTCTACGAGACGCTCGCGGATGCGGTGGCGGACTGCACCAATGTCTATGCCACCACCGTGCGCAAGCGCGGCGTGACCAAGCGCGTGGTGACGCCCGAAGAAGCGGCCAGCGAAATCTACGCCGAACCGGGCCGCTCGGCCTTCGTCTTCGGCCCCGAACGCTCCGGGCTGGAAACCGAGGACGTGGCGCTCGCCCGCTCGATCCTGACCGTGCCCATCAACCCGGAATTTGCCTCGCTCAACCTCGCGCAGGCCGTGATCCTGTGCGCCTATGAGTGGTCAAAGGGCGCAGGCCTGTCCCAGCCTACGCAGGAAGAGGTGCTTCCTCCGGCCCCGCAGGACGAACTGGAAGGGCTTATCGGCCATTTCGAGAAGCTTCTCGAACCCAAGAACTACTTCTGGCCCGAGACCCGCGCCGAGGCGAACCGCCTGACCTTGCGCAACCTCCTCACCAAGCCCGCGTGGAACCACCTGGAAGTGCGCACCATGCGCGGTGTCCTCTCCACGCTGGAAAAGGCCCGCCGCCCGCGCGGCGAAGGCTGACAGCTCTTTCGGGCGTTGCGCCTTATCCCGCAACGCCCGCTCACCCATTTTCAACCCGCTTCGCGCAAAATCCCGTTTTGCTTTTGCGCAGCTGGGTGTATGGGCACATCCAGCATCAAGAGTTGGGGCGACGCCCAACGCCAACCTGCCGTTCCGGGCAAGGTGGTACTCCGCAAGGAGGATGTGGCCGTCCCGGCAAGCAAACGGACACGCCACATTTCGCGTCGCTCCTGCCCAGGAGTACGACGTCAAATGCCGATCAAGATCCCCGACGACCTGCCCGCACGCCAGACCCTCGAAGCCGAGGGCGTGACGGTCATGGGCGAGGCCGACGCGGTGCGTCAGGACATTCGCCCGCTACAGATCGGGCTGCTCAACCTCATGCCCGACAAGGTGCGCACCGAGACCCAGCTCGCGCGCCTCCTGGGCGCCACGCCGCTGCAGATCGAACTGACGCTGGTGCGCATGACCGACCATGTCTCGCGCAACACCGCGCAGGACCACATGGAAGCGTTCTACCGTCCCTGGGAGGACGTGCGCGAGGAACGCTTCGACGGCTTCATCATCACCGGCGCTCCGGTCGAGCGCATGCCCTATGAAGAGGTGAACTACTGGGAGGAACTGCGCCAGATCCTCGCCTGGACCCAGACCAACGTCCACCGCACGCTGACCATCTGCTGGGCAGCTCAAGCCGCGCTCTACCATTTCCATGGCATCCCCAAGCGCGTGCTCGACGCCAAGGCCTACGGCCTCTACCCGCACGAAGTCCACGCCCCCGCCTCGCCCTTCCTGCGCGGCTTTGCCGATGTCTTCAACGTGCCCGTCTCGCGTTGGACCGAGGTCTGCCCCGACGCGCTGGGCGCGGCCGAGCGCCTCGAGGTGCTGGCCTCCAACCCGGTCACGGGTCCGTGCCTTGTCGATGACCCCGCCCACCGCATGCTCCACATGTTCAACCATCTGGAATACGACACCGAGACGCTCGCCAACGAGTTTTTCCGTGACGGCGGCGCGCAGTTGCCACACCGCTACTTCCCGGAGGACAACCCAAGCCGCCGCCCGCTCAATTCATGGCGGGCTCACGGCCACCTGCTGATCGGCAACTGGATCAACGCGATCTACCAGACCACCCCCTTCGATCTGGCCACGATGGGCATGGCCGGTTCGCTCGAGGCGCTGTAAGGCGCGCAGGACAAGGCTTCACGTGCCTCGACGGGCGTTTGCGCTTGACTTTGCGCCCCCATCCCGTATGGGCCAGCGCTTCACGGGACGCCTTCCCTTTCGAGAGTTGGCGCCTCCTTCGGCCCCGCACCCCGGTGAAGCGGCGGCCGCATCCAGCATATCATGGCCGGATGGTGCGCTCCGGGAAACTAAGGATCGCCTTGCCACGGTGGCACAGGCGGCAGCAGAACGGAAAGAAACGTTATGTCGAAGCGTAAGAGCGCTAAGTACAAACTCGATCGCCGCATGGGCGAGAACATCTGGGGCCGTCCCAAGAGCTCGGTCAACCGCCGCAGCTACGGCCCGGGCCAGCACGGTCAGCGCCGCAAGGGCAAGCTGTCGGACTACGGTCTGCAGCTGCGCGCCAAGCAGAAGCTCAAGGGCTACTACGGCGACGTGACCGAGAAGCAGTTCAAGCGCACCTACCAGGAAGCGTCCTCGATGAAGGGCGACACCGGCATGAACCTGATCGGTCTCCTGGAGCAGCGCCTGGACATGGTCGTCTACCGCGCCAAGTTCGCGCCGACCATCTTCGCGGCTCGCCAGATCGTCTCGCACGGCCACATCCGCGTCAACGGTGTGAAGTGCAACATCGCTTCGTGTCGCATCCGCGTGGGTGACGTGATCTCGCTCGGTGAGAAGGCCAAGGAAATGGCTCTCGTCATCGAAGCTCAGGCTCTGCCCGAGCGCGAGATTCCCGACTATGTCGCTGCCGAAGGCGACAAGGTGACCTTCGTCCGCGTGCCCACGCTCGACGAAGTTCCCTACCCGGTGAAGATGGAACCGAACCTCGTCGTCGAGTTCTACTCGCGCTAAGAGTTCGGCTCCTTCGGGAACGAAATTCTTTCGGAAAGGGCGGTCCCTCGGGGCCGCCCTTTTTTCGTGGCAACTCACAGAAAAGATGGGTCATTTCACCGCGAAGAAGCGGAACCTTCACACGCCTCGTGTATTGCGCAGGGGCAATGACCCGCTTTCGCTACATCACCCCGCACCGCACCGGCAAATGGTACCCCGACCTCGAGACCGCGCAGCGCCATGCCTGCGATATCGGCGCGGGGTTCCGGGACGAACGCACCGGCCGCTTTGTCGCCTATATCGACACCTATCTGGAGGAAGACGAAGCCGAACTCGCGCTCGGCTCCGTTTCCTGAGGGAAACCTCCGCTCAGTCGAGCTTCAACTGCGTGTGCAGGAAGGCATCGCTGTCGGCCAGGAGCTGCGTGCGCGCCTCGCTGCTGTAGAGAAAGTGATCGAGCCCGTCGAACTCGACATAGCGCACCGACTTGCCGGCCTGCTCCAGCTTCTTCGCCATGACCTGGCTTTCGCGCACGCCCACGTTCTGGTCGAGCGTGCCATGAAACAGCAGCACCGGTGCCTTGATCTTCTCCGCGTTCTGCGCGGGCGAGCCTTCGCGCAGATGCGGGCCACTCCCAATCTCCTCGCGCACCAGCGCGGCGTTGGTGAAGCCCTCGGCCTCGGAGCGCAGGATTTCAAAGTCGGTGACAGGTGCAACGGCCACCACCGCCTTGAACAGGTCCGGATCGAGCACACCACTCTGAAGCGCCGCGTACCCACCGTAGGACCAGCCAAAGATCGCCAGCTTGTCCGGCGCAGCAATGCCCTGCGCCACCAGCCAGCGCCCGGCGTCATTGACATCGCCGATCGCCGTCTTCCACGACTTGAACCCATTTTCCTTATACCATTCCGAACCGTAACCGGCGGATCCGCGGTAGTTGGGCTGGAGAACCGCGAAACCGCGCGCGGCAAAGAACTGGACCATCCAGTCGAAACCCCATTCGTCGCGTGCGCTCGGCCCGCCGTGCGGCATGACGATGGCCGGCAGATCGCGGCCCGTGCTGCCCGGCGGCAGGGTCAGGTAGCCCGGGATCTGGACGCCGTCCCCGGCCGGGAACATCACCGGCTTCATCGGCGCCAGCTCCAGGTCGACGAGCTTCGGGCGCACCGGCAGGACTTCCTCAAGACGCCGCTCGGCCTTGTTGAAGAGATAGAGCATGCCCGGCTCGGTATCGCCGGTCACGCGCAACAGGAGGTTCTTCTCCTCCCGGTCAGCATCGACGACCCGAACAGCGACCTCTCCGGGCAGCGCGCCAGCCAATGCCTTGGAGAGCGCCCCCATCTCGGGATCGAAATAGACCTGCTCGCGCCGCTCGCGCGCATAGGAGAGACCTACCACGCGGTTGTCGCGCCCGATGCGGATAAGGCCATCGATATCGACGTCGTCCGCCGCAAAGAGCTTTTCGCGCGTCAGCGAGCCATCGAGCGCGACCGCGTAGAGGCCGCGATGCCCGTTCTCCCACGCCCATCCGAAAGCACGGTTGCTCTTGCCATCAACGGCCAGCGGCTCGAAGCTCAGGACGCCTGCCTCCTGCGGACCACCCCAACTCGAGAGCCATTGCCATTCCCAGTCGCCCGGCGTGCGGTAGAAGAAATCCTCACTCGGCTTGAGGAGCCCGGTCGCCCCGGTCTGCTGGCGGCTCTTGACGCGAATTGTTCCATGACCGTCGGTGATGTACCCGGTCGCGAACTCATCGGGCTTCTCGACCCGGTGGCGGCGTCCCTTGATCGTGTCGACCATCTCGACACCCAGCCCCTCTTCCTCGTTCGCGAGGCGCGTGCCGATGGTATTTTCGGGAACGAAGACCTTGGTCATCAGGACGCGCCCGGGCTCTCCCTCCACGTCCCAGTCGATCACGCTTCCCCCGTTCTGGAAGAACGTGCGCGCGCGCAAGGACTGCGTGTTCGACAGAAGCGTCGCATTCTTGCCGTCATCGTCCAGCCCGAAGATGCGGGTGAAACTGACGAGCTGCCCGGCATAGTCCACGATATAGTGCACCTGGCAGACCAGGCGCGCGTTGGTGGACCATTTGCAGAAGCGCAGTTCCCCCTCCTCGCTCGGGACACTGGTGATGGCAGTCGGGAAACCGCCCTCGGCAAGGTTTGCGACTTCGAGCACGCGGCCACCCTTGCGCGGCGAGATGAAGGCGATCTTCGTTCCGTCCGGTGACAGGCTGATCTGGGTAATATCCTCCAGAGCCCCGAACCGCGCGGCCAGCTGTTCGGCACTCTCCCCGGACTGCGCCTGTGCCTGCAGCGGCACGGCCGCCGCCATCGCTGAGCCCAGAAACAGCCCGGACACGAGCGCACGCAAACCTCTCAAGACCACCCCGAAACCCCTCATTTTCCTATAATGCAAATGGAATATGCGAGTGTCCAACGAGGCGGTCAAGTTGCCGAAATTTAATGCAAAGTAATTTAGGCAAAGAGTTGCCTGGAAAGCGCACTATTCGCCCGGCGGCATGCCCACCTGTTCGCAGACCCAGCCCCACAAGGCGTCGACTTCCAGCGCCGCCTTGCCATCGGGTTCAATCTCACGTGCAACTTCGCCGCTTCCCGCGCTGCGGTGAAAGGCCGCGCGTTCGCCAAAGTGATGGGGACTGACCGAAAGCCCCAGGTTACGCGCCGCCTCGGCCGCTTCCTCAAGCATCCGGGTCGCGCGCGCGGGAACGGCGTTGAAGACGACGTGGGCCGGCTTGGAGGCATAGGCCATGAGCCCCGCCGTGGCCTCCAGCGCATGCAGATCGAACGCCCGCGCCCTGGTGGGGACAAGCACGATGTCGGCCACGCGCACGGCCTCGCGCGAAGCGGTATCGCCATGGGGCGGCGTGTCGATCACGATGACATTGGAGCCAGCACGCTTGGCCCGCTCAACCGTGCTGAACAGGCGCACCGGGGGGCAGGTGATGACTTCCGGCAGGAACTCGCCGCGCCAGTCTCCCCAGGCCGCGGCGGTCGCCTGGGGGTCGGTATCGATCACCTGGACCTGGTTGCCCGCATAGACCGCGCTGGCGGCAATGTGGAGGGCGAGCGTGGTCTTGCCCGACCCTCCCTTCTGGCTGACAATGGCTATCGTGGTCATCCGGGCTGTCTCTCCTCACCCCGCTGGAGAACGTGTCCGCCCTGCGAATCGCAAGCGGGGACCCTGCGAATGTCCGGGCCCTGCCGCGCCTTGTCCAGCAAAAGACCTTCAGCCGCTCAGGGCGCACTCGGTCTCCTGCATTGCGCCCTCGGAAGAAGCCACGGCCGCCGCCATACGCGCATCGCGTCCGTAGATGTCGGGATAGAGCTCCACCCCGCCCCCGTCCTGCGCGCGGCCAGCCGTGAAATAGGTAATGTAGACCGGCAGCGCCTTGCCCAGCGCCAGGCGGGTCTCGCGCCGCGATGCAAGGACTGCGTCGATCTGGGCCTGCGTGGCTGCCCCTTCCAACAAGGTTGCCGCAAAGCCGAGCGCGTCCCCGGTGCGGATACAGCCGTGGCTGAAGGCGCGCACCTCGCGCTCGAACAGCGCCTTGCCCGGTGTGTCGTGCATGTAGACGCTATAGGGATTGGGCATGTCGAGCTTCATCTGGCCCAGCGCGTTGTTCGGCCCCGGCTTCTGGCGCCAACGTCCGCCCGTGCGCACGTAGCCCCTGCTGGCCGGGAACCGACCGTTGTTCTCACGCACGATGCTCTGCGGGATGTTCCACCAGGGATTGAGGATGACCCCGCGCACTTCGGCTCGGAAGGTGGGCGACGGGGTCGAGACCTTGCCCACGATGACAGGCCAGAGACCGACCTGCGCCCCTTTACGCCACAGATGTGCCGTGAAGGCCGCCGTATTGACGAGAATGTAGTCGGGTTCCATGCGGTGGGGCAGCCAGCGCCAGCGCTCCATGTTCCGCGCGAGCGTGGCGCGCCGTTGGGGATCGGTTTCCTGCACGAAAGCCTTTTGCAAAGCCCCGTAGTCCGGATGGTCCGGCCACAGCGCATCCAGGAACGAGGTCAGCCCTCCCCCGGCCCGCGCCCGGGCCAGCCATGCGGCGATGTCGATCTCGGCGTCGGGATCGGCGATGTGCCAGCCGCTGCGCATGCGGGCAGATGCCTCGCCCAGCAGAGCGGTCCGGGCCAGGTCGAGGGCAAGCTCCTGCGCCGCGCTGGCAAGGGCTTCGGCATCACCGCCCTCTCGTGCATCCTCCAACACCGAGGTGTCGAGCGGGCGCAGACCATGGTCAGGCAGAGCCCCCGCCGCTGCCTTGAGAGCGGCCAGTTCCCTCTGCGACCAGGGCCTCGTTTGCGCGTCCACCCTCGTCCCCACGAGCGCAAATGCAAGAGCGGTCACACAAAGCAATGAATTGACGTGTCTTTTCATATACAAAAGATTCGTTGTCTCAGTTTATGACTTAATATATACATATAAGAGACAAACAATAAACGGGTCGGACACACAAGCATGAACGTCAACAGGCGCCACTTCCTTGGCGCGCTCGCCACGGGTGCGGCCAGCCTGGCCTCGCCCATCTCTTTTGCAGCCACTCCCAGCCGCCAGATGCCACGCGGACTTGCAGAGGCCAAGGCCGCGCTCGACGCGCATGGTGCGCGGGTGCGCCACCGCGACATCGTGGGTCTTGTGGATTTCAGCGCCCCCTCCGGCGACCCGCGCTTCAGCCTTGTCGATATCGGCAACGGCCGCGTGATCGCGGATTTCCACGTCGCGCATGGGCGGGGCTCGGACCCGGGCAATACCGGAATGCTCCAGCGCTTCTCGAACCGACCGGGATCGAATGCCTCGTGCCAGGGCAGCTTCCTGACCGGGGAAACCTATTATGGCACGCATGGCCGCTCGCGCCGGATCCACGGGCTCGATCCCGAAAATTCGATGGCCTATCCGCGTGCCATCGTGATCCATGGCGCCTCCTACGTCTCGGCGGACATGGCGCGCCACACCGGGCGCGTGGGGCGCAGCCTCGGGTGCTTCACGGTGTCCCAGCGCGACATCGGCCCCGTGCTGAGCCAGCTGCCCCCGGGCCGCCTGCTCTTCGCCCACCGCTAGAACCACCATCGGGCAGGCATTGACGCCGCTCAAAGCCGGTATTAGCCAAACCCTGCAAGGACGACCTTCACCCCGCACAAGCGGGGGACGATTAAACCGGGACGGCCCGGCAGCACACAGGAGGCTGCCGCATGGCATGGATTTTCGTCGTACTCGCCGGTCTGCTCGAGACCGTCTGGATCTATTTTCTCAAGAACACCGAAGACGGGATCAGCGCTCTGGGCGCCCTCGCCATGGCCGCCTCGCTGCTTGGCAGCTTCTGGCTGCTGGCTCTTGCCATGCGCACGATCCCGCTTGCCGCGGCCTATGCCGCCTGGACCGGGATCGGGACGCTTGGCGCGTTCTTGCTGGGCCTTCTGGTCTTCGGGGAGCGGCTGAGCCCGGCGGCGATCGCCGGGCTCATGCTCATCGTCTCGGGCACCGTGCTGCTGCGCGTGGCAACAGGCAGCGGAGCCTGAGGCGCTATTTGCGGTTGGCGAAGTAGTCGCGCCGAAAATCGGCCGCGAAGGCATCGAAGCGCTGCTCCGCAATCGCATCGCGCATGCCCTGCATGAGCTGCTGGTAGAACCAGATGTTGTGCTCGGTCAGGAGCATCGCGCCGAGCATCTCGCCCGAGCGGATGAGGTGGTGCAGGTAGGCGCGGGTATAGGTCTGGCAGACCGGACAACCGCAGCGTTCGTCGACAGGTCCGGTGTCCTCGGCATGCCGCGCGTTGCGCATGTTGAGGGGGCCATTCCAGGTGAACGCCTGCCCGTTACGTCCCGAGCGGGTGGGCAGCACGCAGTCGAACATGTCGACCCCGCGCTCGACCGCGCCGACCAGATCGTCCGGCTTGCCCACGCCCATGAGGTAGCGCGGGCGATCCTCGGGCAACTGCTGGGGCGCGAACTCGAGCGTTGCGAACATCGCTTCCTGCCCCTCGCCAACGGCCAGACCGCCAATGGCGTAGCCATCAAACCCGATGTCGACGAGGGCATCGGCGCTGGCCTTGCGCAAGCCTTCGTCGAGCGCGCCCTGCTGGATGCCGAAGAGTGCCGAGCGCTCGGCATGTTCCTCGCCGCTGTCGAAGCCCTCGCGGCTGCGCCGGGCCCAACGCATCGACATCTCCATCGAACGCGCGATGACATCGCGCGGCTGGTCGATCTTGGGGCATTCGTCGAAGGCCATGACGATGTCCGAGCCCAGCAGGCGCTGGATTTCCATCGAGCGCTCCGGGCTGAGCATGTGGCGCGAACCGTCGAGGTGGCTGGCGAAGGTCACGCCCTCCTCGGTAATCTTGCGCAGGTCCGAGAGGCTCATCACCTGGTAGCCGCCACTGTCGGTCAGGATCGGGCGATCCCAGTTCATGAACTTGTGCAAGCCCCCCAGGCGCGCCATGCGCTCGGCCCCCGGGCGCAGCATGAGGTGATAGGTGTTGCCCAGGATGATGTCGGCCCCGGCGGCGCGCACGTCCTGTGGCTTCATCGCCTTGACCGTGGCAGCGGTGCCCACGGGCATGAAGGCGGGCGTGCGGATCTCGCCCCGGCGCATCTGGATGACGCCGGTACGGGCCCGACCGTCGCGGGCGTGGATCGAAAACTGGAAACGCGGTTTCATGCCCCGCCCGTTAGAGCATTTTCCCGAGAGATGGAATTATCTGATGCTTCGCAAAAACACGGCGAAGGCTCGGCCCGTTCAGAAGCCGTAGACCACCGAGAAGCTCGAGATTGTGTCGGTCTTGAGGGTTCCGGCGGCCGGTGCGGTTTCATGCTCGAAGTTATAGGACAGCTTGAGCTTGAGGTTCTTGGTCATCGCGGTTTCCAGCGCGGTGAGCGAGGTGAAGGTGTTGTTCTCCGTGCTCACATAGCCACTGGCGACTTGCGAGAGCTTGACCGTGTCGTTGAGCTTCCAGGCAAAATCGACCGACATAAGCGCAGAATACTGCGTCTCGCTGGGCTCATCGACATAGTCGATCATGCGCATGGCCGGGCCCGCCTCGACCGAAAGCGTCATGCGATCGGTTCGGATAAGGCGCCGACCAAGACCGCCCGAGAGCGAGTAGCGGTTCTCGAAACCCGAAATCGGATCGCGTTCGTACTGCGCACGACCGTAGATGAAATATCCCTCATGCAGTGTAAAACGCGGTTGGTAGGCCAGAAGATACTTGTTGGTCGTGACCGTGCTGTCGGTCTCCTGGTAGTTGGCCGTCGCTGTGATGGTATGTTGCCACTTGATCCCCTGACGGTCCGCCTTGAAGCCGCCGGTTACGCCAAAGTTGCTGGTGTTGCCCGTGTTGCGAAAGCCACCCAGATCGATCTGACCTTTCCAGAGCTGAAGGATCCCGGCCTGCCGGATCCGGCGCTGCTTTGCTTCGAACTTGGCGCGCTCCTCGGCCGCGCGGCGGTCGCGATAGCTCTTGTGCATGCCCCGGATCTCGTCCTTGAACCAGGGCTGCACCTTGATCGCGAACTTCACGACCGCGTCGACCTCGGCGTCCTCTTCGCCCTTCATCGATTCCTCGAGCATGGCGCGCACGTTGCGCGGCAGGGTCGGGCGATCGGCATCGACGAAGGGGATCGGCTCCACGAAGGTCGGAAGCGACACGAAGACAGGCCTGGGGGGAATGGGATCGGGCATCGCGATGACGTCCCAGTCCACGGCACGGCCCTCCGGCGGCTCGTCTTGCGCGAAGGCCGGAACGGAGAGCACGACAAGGGGAAGGACGAGGCTTGACCGGAAGCGAAAAGGCATGGGCGATGGTTACGTAATCACGAACGCAAACGCCAGCCCGTTGCAAAGATTCGTGCAATAATTGCAATGCAAAGAGCCAGGAAGCCGAGCGCCATGACAAGCGAGACCACGACCGGGAAATCCGCCTGGCCATAGAAGCACCAGCGCAGCCCGTTGACCAGATAGACCATCGGATTGACCAGGGCCACCGAACGCCAGGGCTCGGGCAGGAGGTCGATCGAATAGAACGTGCCCCCCAGGAACGTCAGTGGCATCACGAACAGCGAAGGCACCATGCCCACCTGTTCGAAGCTCCTGGCCCAGATCCCGAGGATGAACCCGAAGAGCGAGAACGAGGCCGAGACGAGCAGGACAAAACCGAGCACCAGCACCGGATGGACGATCGTGTAGTCGACGAAGAAGCGCGCGGTCCCCAGGATGATCGCGGCAAGAACCAGCGATTTCGTGGCCGCCGCGCCGACGAAACCGACAAGGGTCTCGGCAAAGCCCACGGGGGCCGAGAGCAGTTCGTAGATCGCGCCGGTGAAACGCGGCATGTAGATACCAAACGCGCCATTCGCCGTGCTCTCGCTCAGGAGTGTGAGCATGAGCAGGCCGGGGACGATGAAAGCGCCGTAGTCGACACCCTCAAGGCCGGACTCCATGCGGCCACCGATGGCTGCTCCGAAGACGACGAAGTAGAGCATCGTCGAGAGCAACTGCGCGATGATGGACTGGAGCGCGGTGCGCAGGGCGCGCGCGAGTTCATGCTTGTAGATGGTCCACGCGCTGCGGGCGTTGAACAGGCTCATGCACCCTCTCCCGTGTCGGACTGGTTTTCGAGGAGGTTCACGAAGATCTCCTCCAGATTGGATTCGCGGATGTCGATGGCGGTATAGTCGACCCCGTGGGCAATCAGCGCCTTGGTGAGCGCGGCTACCTCGGATTTGCCCTGCCCGGTGCCATCCCCGCCACGGTAGACAAGCGCACGGCCATCTTCGGTAAGGCTCAGCGAATGGCCGGAAAGCCCTTCGGGGATGGCGCTGATGGGTGCCGCCAGCGTGAAGACCGCTTCGGTGCGGCCGAGCCGGGCCATCATCGCACGGGTCTCCTCGACCATGCGGATGCGGCCCTTCTGGATGATCCCCACGCGGTCGGCCATTTCCTCGGCCTCCTCGATATAGTGGGTGGTGAGGATGATCGTGGTGCCCTGCTCGCGCAGCGCGGAGATATGCGTCCACATGTCGCGCCGCAGTTCCACGTCCACGCCCGCCGTGGGCTCATCGAGGAACAGCAGTTCGGGATCGTGGGCAAGCGCCTTGGCGATAAGGACCCGGCGCTTCATGCCGCCGGAAAGCGCGCTCAGCGATTCCGCGCGCTTGTCCCACAAGCTGAGCGCGCGCAGAATTTCCTCGACCCGCGCCGCATCGGGCGCAAGGCCGAACAGGCCGCGCGAATAGTTCACGGTGTGGAGCACCGTCTCGAACATGTCGGTGGCCAGTTCCTGCGGGACGAGCCCGATACGGCGGCGCAGGGTGCGCCAGTGGCGCCCCATGTCCTCGCCAAAGGCGCGGATCGTGCCCGAGCTAGGCTGCACAAGGCCACAGACCGCGCCGATCAGCGTGGTCTTGCCTGCCCCGTTGGGGCCAAGGAGTGCGAAGATCTCGCCCTTGCGAATGGTCAGGTCGACACCGTTCAGCGCGGTGAAGCCCCCGTCATAGGTCTTGGTCAGACCCTCGATTTCGAGAATGTCCTGCATGGCCGGGAACATGGGAGGAAGTCGCTATGCTTCCAAGCCCCCATGCGGGAATTGCCGGACAAAAAAGAAATCAGGCTTTCGGCCCCGGGATCAGCAGGCTGGAATCACCATAGCTGTAGAAGCGGTAGCCGTGCTCGATGGCGTGGGCATAGACCGCCTGCATCTTCTCCAGCCCCATCAGGGCCGAGACCAGCATGAAGAGCGTCGACTTGGGCAGGTGGAAGTTGGTCATCAGCCCGTCGACGGCCTTGAAGCGGTAGCCCGGCGTGATGAATATCGCGGTGTCGCCTTCGAACGGACGGACCACGCCGTCCTCGCCCGTTGCGCTCTCCAGAAGCCGCAGGCTGGTCGTGCCGACTGCGATGATCCGCCCGCCCGCCGCGCGTGCGGCGTTGAGGCGATCAGCCGTCTCGGCATCGATCCGGCCCCATTCGGAATGCATCTGGTGTTCGGCGGTGTCGTCCGCCTTGACCGGAAGAAAGGTGCCTGCCCCGACATGGAGCGTCAGCGTCTCGCGCCCGATGCCCGCGGCATCGAGCTTCGCGACCAGTTCAGGCGTGAAGTGCAGCGCGGCCGTGGGCGCGGCCACCGCGCCCTTCTCGCGCGCGAACATGGTCTGGTAATCGCTCTTGTCCGCCTCGTCGGTGTCGCGCTTGCCCGCGATGTAGGGTGGCAGCGGCATTCGCCCGGCGCGTTCGAGCAGGATTTCGACCGGCTCTTCGCCCTGGAAGGCAAGCGTCCAGCTGCCATCGTCCCAGCGCTCTTCGGCAATGGCCTCTACCTCGGCGGGAAATTCGATGCGGTCGCCCGCCTTCAGCCGCTTGCCGTTGCGCACGAAGGCCTGCCAGCGGCGCAGGTCGAGCCGCTTATGGAGCGTCGCGCCGATGCGCGCCTCGCCGCGGCGGCCTTCCAGCTGGGCGGGAATGACGCGCGTATCATTGAAGACCAGGATATCGCCCGGGGCGAGCACCTCGGGAAGCTCGCGCACGATGCGGTCGGCCAGCGGCGCATCGCCATCGGCTACGAGAAAGCGCGCTGCATCGCGCGGCTTGGCCGGGCGCAGCGCGATGTTTTCCGTCGGGAGATCGAAATCGAAAAGGTCTACTCGCATGACCGGCAGCCGCTAGACGCGAAACGCGCCTGCGGCAAGATGCAAGCGGCCCGGCGTCCTCTTACTGCGAGGACGAGTTGTTGAGATCGTCGAGCGTGACGGGCGTATCGTCGGTCATCGCCGGTGCGGGTGCCGCAGGCTTGGGCTTGTGCTCGGAAAAGAGCGAGGCCTGGACGATCTTCGTGGGATCCTCGGGCGGTTCGCCGCGGTGGATCGCATCGACATAGTTCATGCCGCCAATAACGCGGCCGAACACGGTGTACTTGTGGTCGAGCGCGAAGCGCGGATAGAACACGATGAAGAACTGGCTGTTCGCGCTGTTGGGATCGTTGGTGCGCGCCATCGCAACCGAGCCGCGCACGTGCGGCATCGCATTGAATTCCGCTTCCAGGTCGGGAAGGTCCGAGCCCCCCTGACCGGTGCCCGTCGGATCGCCGGTCTGCGCCATGAAGCCATCGATCACGCGGTGGAAGATCAGACCGTCGTAGAAGCCTTCGCTGGCCAGCTTGCTCACGCGCTCGACGTGGTGGGGTGCCCATTCCGGCACGAGACGGATGAGCACGCGGCCACCGTTGCTGAGGTCGAGGACCAGCACGTTCTGCGGATCGTGGCTCGGGTCCATGTCGATCTTGGTAGGCAGCTGCGCCGGTGCCTCGGTGGCAGCGACGTCCTTGTCCTTGGCGAACGCGGCCGGGCTGGCAAGTACGGTGGCACCCAGCATCAGCGCGGCAACGGTATGGCGAAATTTCATGGATTACTCACAAGCTCGAAAACCGATCCTTGGCTGGGGCGATAGAGCCCTCTCGCTGTCGGTACAATGAATGATTTAGCGGGAAGCCCCCACGCTCAGTAGTCGCCGAGGCGTCCCCGCGCGTCGATCCGGGCGATCACGTCCTCGCGCACGGCCGGGCTGACGAACTTGGTGATGTCGCCTCCGAACAGCGCGATTTCCTTGACCAGCTTGGAGGCGATCGGTTGCAGGCTGACGTCGGCCATCAGGAACACGGTCTCGATATCGGGATCGAGCTGCTGGTTCATGCCGGCCATCTGGTACTCGTACTCGAAGTCCGCGACGGCGCGCAGGCCCCTGAGGATGATCGTTGCGTTCTGCCGCTTCGCAAACTTCATCAGGAGCGCATTGAAGGCCACCACCGTTACGTTCTCGACGCCCAGCGCCTTCACCTCGCGCTCGACCATCGCCATGCGCTCTTCGGGGGTAAACATCGGATTCTTGGACGGATTGGTCGTCACGCCGATGATCAGGCGGTCCACCAGCTTCGCGCCGCGCCGAATGATGTCGGCATGGCCCAGCGTGATCGGATCGAACGTGCCGGGATAGACGCCCACGCGCTCCGCAGTCCGGGTCTCAGTCATTTCGGCTTCCTCCATGCGGCTCGCGGGCCGCGGCTTCCTGCCCTGATGCGCGCTGCCTTGCGCGAAAAAATCAGTGATCGCGCTCGACGATATAGCGCGCAACGCTGCGCAGAAGATCGGCTTCCTCGCCATGCCCCGACAAGTGCCCGACAGCCTGCTCCACCAGCATGCGCGCCTGATCGCGCGCGCGCTCGGCGCCCATCAGCGAGACAAAGGTGGCCTTGCCGGCATCGGCATCCTTACCCACGGCCTTGCCCGCCACTTCGGCGTCGCCCTCATGATCGATCAGGTCGTCGGCGATCTGGAAGGCCAGCCCGATATCGCGGGCATAGCTGCGCAGGTGCGTGCGCCCCTCCGGCGGAACATGGCCCAGGATCGCGCCCATCTCCACTGCCGCGCCCAGCAGGGCCCCGGTCTTGAGCTGCTGGAGGCGCGTGATCGTGTGCAGGTCGAATTCGGACGTTTCGGCCACCAGATCCATCATCTGGCCGCCCGCCATGCCTTCGGCGCCGCTGGAGGTCGCCAGCACGCGCACCAGTTCGATGCGCGTGAAGGGATCCGCGCTCGTCGCCGGATCGGACAGCACCTCGAACGCAAAGTCGTGCAGGGAATCGCCCGCCAGGACCGCCGCCGATTCGTCGAAAGCGAGGTGAAGAGTCGGCTTGCCGTGGCGCAGGGCATCATCGTCCATGCACGGCAGGTCATCGTGGATCAGTGAATAGACGTGGATCGATTCGAGCGCGATGGCCGCGCGGATCGCCGCCTCGCGCTGGACACCGTACATGCCCGCAACCGCGGTCAGAAGCAGCGGACGCAGCCGCTTGCCCCCACCAATCGCGGCATAGCGCATCGCCTCGTACAGACGCGCACGCGCATCGTCGGGTACCGGCAGCAGCGCATCGAACGCGCCGTCCACTTCGCCCGCAATCGCGACCAGTGCCTCTTTCAGCCGCGAATCGCCCGAAGCCCCCTCACCCACGTCTCAGCGCTCCGGCGTGTCGAAAGGCTGGGTGGAGACGGGCGTACCGTCGGGTCCGGTCACGATCTTCTCGATCCGGGCCTGGGCGGCATCGAGCCGCTTCTGGCAGTGCTGGCGCAGCTTCTCGCCCTTTTCATAGAGCGAGATCGAATCCTCCAGCGGCACTTCACCGCTTTCCAGCTGGCGCACAATGGTTTCCAGTTCGCGCAGCGCGTCTTCGAAGCTGAGCGTGTCGAGTTCGGGTGTCTGGGCATCCATGCGCCAAGCAATGGCGCTGCCCGGCACGAGGGTCAAGGTCACACAGCGCTCTTCCGACAGGCAATTCGTGCATCAAAGGCCGGTTCGGCGATATTGGAGACTAGCAAGCGCGCACCGACATGGCTAAGGGCCGTGCGCATGAGCGAAATCACCCCTGACGTCGTCGAGGCGCATGGCCTCAGCCCCGAGGAATACGAGCGCGTCGTGAACGCGATGGGCCGCGTGCCCAATCTCCTTGAACTCGGCATCTTCTCGGTCATGTGGTCCGAGCACTGCTCGTACAAGTCGAGCCGCTTCCACTTGAAGCAGCTCCCGACCGAGGCCCCCTGGGTCATCTGCGGCCCGGGCGAGAACGCGGGCGTGATCGACATCGGCGATGGCCAGGCCGCCATCTTCAAGATGGAAAGCCACAACCACCCCTCGTACATCGAACCCTACCAGGGCGCGGCGACGGGCGTCGGCGGCATCCTGCGCGACGTCTTCACGATGGGCGCGCGCCCCGTCGCGAACATGAACGCGCTGCGCTTCGGCCGCCCCGAACACCCCAAGATGAAGCACCTCGTGCAGGGCGTGGTCTCGGGCATCGGCGGCTACGGCAACTGCGTGGGCGTGCCCACCGTTGGCGGCGAAACCAACTTCCACAAGGCCTACGACGGCAACATCCTCGTCAACGCGATGACCGTGGGCGTCGCGGACACCGACAAGATCTTCTACTGCGCGGCGACCGGCCTTGGTAACCCCATCGTCTACGTCGGCTCGAAGACCGGCCGCGACGGCATCCACGGCGCGACCATGGCGTCCGCCGACTTCGACGAGAAGTCCGAGGAAAAGCGCCCGACCGTGCAGGTGGGTGACCCCTTCACCGAGAAGCTGCTGATCGAGGCCTGCCTCGAGCTCATGGCGACCGACGCCATCGTCGCGATCCAGGACATGGGCGCAGCGGGCCTCACCTCGTCCTCGGTCGAGATGGCCAGCAAGGGCGGCGCAGGCATCCGCCTCGACATGAACCAGGTGCCCTGCCGCGAAGAGGCGATGACGCCCTACGAGATGATGCTGAGCGAGAGCCAGGAGCGCATGCTCATGGTGCTCAAGCCCGGCAAGGAAGCCATGGCCGAAGCCATCTTCCGGAAGTGGGAACTCGACTTCGCGGTAATCGGCGAAGTCACCGACACCGGCCACATGGTCCTCGAATTCGACGGCGAGGTCGTCTGCGACATTCCGCTGGGGCCCCTGGCCGACGACGCGCCGGAATACCAGCGCCCCTATGTCTCGGCTGAGGACTACAAGACCTGGGCCGCGGTCCCCGCAATGGGCGACGTGCCCGCAGCCACTGACCTTGGCGCAGACCTCACCACGCTCATCGGCTCGGCCGACCTCGCCTCGCGCGCGTGGATCTGGCAGCAGTACGACAGCCAGGTCGGTGCCGACACGATGCAGAAGTCGGGCGGCGATGCTGCGGTTGTACGCGTACACGGCACGAAGAAGGCGCTCGCCATCAGCACCGACTGTTCGCCGCGCTACTGCTACGCCGACCCCTACGAGGGCGGCAAGCAGGCCGTTGCCGAGACCTACCGCAACATCTCGGCCGTCGGCGGTCTGCCGCTGGCGATCACCAACTGCCTCAACTTCGCGAACCCCCAGCGCCCTGAAATCATGGCGCAGATCGTGGGCTGCCTGAACGGCATGGGCGACGCCTGCCGCGCGCTCGACTACCCGATCGTGTCGGGCAACGTGTCGCTCTACAACGAATCGAAGGCCACCGGCGGCGGCTCGGCGATCCTGCCCACCCCCGCGATCGGCGGCGTCGGCATCCTGGCCGACCACGACGCGATGGCCACCATCGCCTTCAAGAACGAGGGCGATGCGATCTGGCTGATCGGCGGCAAGGGCACGCACCTTGGCCAGTCGCTCTGGCTCAAGACCATCGCGGGCAAGGAAGCGGGCGATGCCCCCACGGTCGACCTCAAGGCCGAGGCCGCGAACGGCGGCACGGTGCGCAGCCTGATCGGCGCGGGGACGGTCAACGCCGTCCACGACATCTCCGATGGCGGTCTTCTCGTCGCGCTCGCCGAAATGGCGCTGGCAAGCGGCCTTGGCTGCACGCTCGACACGGAACTGAGCACGGCCGAAGCCTTTGGCGAGGACCAGTCGCGCTATGTCGTGACAGCTCCTGCAGGCGCCGAGATCCCGGGTGCCGAGAAGATCGGCAGCGTTGGCGGCTCCTCGGTTGCCGGTGTCGAAGTCACCGAACTGCGCCGCGTCAACGAGGCCTTCTTCAAGGATTGGATGGAAGCCTGATCGGCTTTCCTTGAGGAAACACAATTCCCGGCCGCCCCCGCACCGCAAGGTTCGGGGGCGGTTTCGTTTGGGCATTGTCAAAATGTCAGAGCGTGGCCGGTTCCAGGCTTTGGGCGAAGGCGGCCAGCAGGTCGGGATCGAAATTGCCGCGTGCGCGGCGCATTTCGTCCAGCGCCAGCGCGCTCGACCAGGCCTGCTTGTAACTTCGCCTTGAAATCAGCGCGTCGTAGACATCGCAGATCGTTGCGACCCGAACCGGCTCGGCGATGTCCTTCGCGATCAGCCCGCTCGGATAGCCGCTGCCATCAAGCCGTTCATGATGATGACGGCAGACCGCGATCACCAACGGGCTCACCAGCCCCCAGCGCTCCAGCAGCACGCCGCCGTTCTCGGCGTGGCCACGCATGACCATTGTCTCTTCGGTATCAAGTCGCCCTGGCTTGTCGAGGATCTCCACCGGGATAGTCAGCTTGCCGATATCGTGCAGGAGGCCCGCAAGCCCCATCTCCAGGACGTATTCACGCCGGCAGCCCGCATGATGGGCAAAATTCATCATGAGGCACGCGACGGCGAGCGCGTGCGAGCGAACGCCCTCGCGCCCGAAATGATCGTGCACCGAGCCCAGGATGCCTTCGCGGCTTTCGCGCAGCCAGCGCTCCATCAGTGCGACGAGATGGCGGGCCTCGTTCAAACCACATGGCTGGGCGTTCAGAATTTCCTGCGCAATCGCGCCGACGCGTTGGCGCAGCTCAACGCGAATTTCCAGTTCGGTTTCCGGCCGCCAGGGCATGACCTCAAGCCAGTCCTGGCGGCATCTGGGTCCGCTTTCCGCAATCCAACCACCGCCAAACGCCATAAGTTCTGCTAGTTCCCCACCTTGACCATCAAGGCACGGCCCAACCACCATACCTGCGTTTACAAAGTCTTAATGGGCAAGCCTTGCCGCAAGGCCGTTGCAGATCCTGAGAACCAGTTGCAGCCGCGATAGCCGCCGACGCGAAGTCAGCCGTGCACCCAATCCTGCTCGTCGATGCCCAGCAGGCGCAGAACATCGGTGAGGTCGCCCCGGTCGATCCAGCCATTGGCGGCAAGGCGCGCCTTGGGCTTGGCGTGGTAAGCGATGCCGTAGGTCGCGGCCTCGAGCATCGGAATGTCGTTGGCACCATCGCCCGTTGCAAGGCTGGGTACGAAGTCTGCGCCTTCACCGGCCACCGCCGCGATTTCGGCCAGCAAAGTAGCCTTCTTGACCGAACTGTCGACCACCGGCCCGGCCAGTTCGCCGGTCAGCTTGCCATCGGCGACCGCAAGGCGGTTGCCCACGACGTGCTCGAAACCCAGCATCGCGGCGATGGGATCGGCGAAGTGGTGGAAGCCGCCGGTGACGAGCACGGTGCGGCAGCCGAACTTCTTGAGCGTTTCGACCAACGTCTTGGCACCGGGCATCGGGCGGATACGCTCGGCAAGGCAATCGTCGACCGCGGTCTCGCGAAGGCCCGCAAGAAGACCCACGCGCTCGCGCAGCGCCGATTCGAAATCAAGCTCGCCCTGCATCGCGCGCTCGGTGATGTCGGCAATCCGCTCCTTGAGCCCGGCAAAATCGGCCAGTTCGTCGATGCACTCCTGCCCGATCATCGTCGAATCCATGTCCGAGATGAAGACTTTGGGCAGGATCGGCTCATGGTCGGTGACAAGGCCATCGCTCGCGCCGAAGTGCGCATCCAGCGCACCGCGCAGGACATCCGCGCCGTCGTCGGGCGAGGCGATCTGGAGCGTCTTGTCACAGAAGTCGAGCATCGCCGCCGAGGCCAGGCGCACCCCGCACTTCTCCATCTCGGCGCGTACGGTGTCGATTTTTGCCGAGAGATTTTCTGCGTCTGCTATCAGCCGGGCAATGAGCACTGCCAAATTCCTTGATGCGAAATATGATTCCAAGGCCGGGGACCGGCCGCCGCTGGCGCTCATTGCAGGGCCGACGGCCAGCGGCAAGAGCGATTGTGCGGTAGCCCTGGCCCAGGAACTGGAGAAGCGCGGCCGGAGCGGCGTGGTTCTCAACGCCGATGCCTCGCAAGTCTACGCCGACATACCGATCCTGAGCGCCTGCCCGACCGAGGAAGAGCGTGGCGGGATCGCGCACCGCCTGTTCGGCACCTGGGACGCAGCCACGGCCTGCTCCGCCGCCGATTGGGCCAAGGCCGCCCGTACGGAAATTGCCGGGGCCCATGAGCGCGGCGCCGTCCCGATCCTTGTCGGCGGTACCGGCCTCTATATCCGCACCCTGCTGGATGGGATCGCCCCGATCCCGGCCATCGACCCCGCTGTGCGCGCGGAAGTGCGCGCCCTCCCCGTCGCCGAGGCGCACGCTGCACTGTCCCGCGAAGACCCGGCGCGCGCCGCACAGCTCGCCCCGGCAGACACCACCCGCGTGGCGCGCGCACTGGAGGTCGTGCGCTCCACCGGCCACCCCCTCGCCCATTGGCAGGAGCGCAAGGAAGGCGGGATTGCGGATCAGGTCACGCTCTTCCCGGCCATCCTCATGCCCGAACGCCAGTGGCTCTACGAACGCTGCGACCTGCGCTTCACGCGCATGGTCGAGGCCGGTGCCCTCGCCGAAGTCGAGGCTCTCCTGGCGCGCCAGCTTGATCCCGACCTCCCCGCGATGCGCGCGATCGGCGTGCCCGAGCTGGCGGCCCATCTGCGCGACGACATCACATGCGAGGAGGCCATCGCGCGCGGCGCGCAGGCAACGCGGCGCTACGCCAAGCGCCAGTTCACCTGGCTGCGCCACCAGCCCCCGGAAGACTGGCCCCGGATTGAATCTGAAAATTACACCCTAAAGTCCATTTGCGATATTTTATTTCGACGTTTTGGGTTGACGTGATATTTCACAATGCCTAAAGGCTGCCTCGTCAAGCCCTCGGAAGTTGGGCTCGGAGGAGAGGATGACCCGGCGCGGCGATTGCCGTGCCGGGTCCGCTTCTTTGGAGGGAAATCCTCCTGACTTATCCATCTCGCGGCGCCCGGTTTTTCGGGGCCCCGAGGCAAAAAGGAACGTGTTGTGAGTGACGAGCGCAGCGGCGCGAACATCCTGGTCGAAAGCCTAGTCCGGCAGGGCGTCGAATTCGTATTCGGCTATCCCGGCGGGGCGGTTCTCCCGATCTACGATGCCCTATTCGGCGATGAACGCCTGCGTCATATCCTTGTGCGGCACGAAGCCGGCGCGGCCCACGCAGCCGAAGGCTATGCCCGTTCGACCGGCAAGCCCGGCGTCGTTCTGGTCACGTCCGGCCCGGGCGCGACGAACGCCATCACCGGCATTGCCGATGCGTACATGGATTCGATCCCGCTCGTTGTCATCTCGGGCCAGGTTGCGACCAACCTGATCGGTTCGGACGGCTTCCAGGAAGCCGACACGGTCGGCATCTCGCGCCACTGCACCAAGCACAACTACCTCGTGAAGGATCCGGCCGACCTCGCCGCGATCATCGACGAGGCGTTCCAGATCGCGACGACCGGGCGCCCCGGCCCCGTCCTCATCGACATTCCCAAGAACGTCCAGGTTGCCACCGCCACCTGGAGCGACGCGCCCGTCCAGCGCCGCGACCGTTACGCGCCCCGCCTGCGCGCGGACACCAATGAGATCGACGAAGCGATCGCCATGATCGCCTCGGCCCGCGCGCCCGTGCTCTACACCGGCGGCGGCGTCATCAACTCGGGCCCGCACGCCACCGCGCTGCTGCGCGAGCTGCAGGCCAAGACCGGCGCGCCCGTCACCTCGACCCTGATGGGTCTGGGCGCGTTCCCGGCGGACCACGCGGACTGGCTCGGCATGCTGGGCATGCACGGCACCTACGAGGCCAACCTGGCGATGAACCAGGCCGACCTCATCGTCTGTGTCGGTGCGCGCTTCGATGACCGCGTGACCGGGCGTCTCGACGCCTTCGCGCCCAACTCGAAGAAGATCCACATCGACATCGACCGTGCCTCGATCAACAAGATCGTGCCTGTCGACCTGCCGCTCGTCGGCGACTGCGGCGAAATCCTGGGCCAGCTTCTCGAAGCCTGGGGAACCCGCGCGCCGCAGGACCTGTCGGGCTGGAAGGCCCGGATCGACACCTGGCGCGAACGAAACAGCCTGGCCTATCCCGGCAATACCGCCGCGATCATGCCCCAGCACGCGGTCGAGCGCCTGTTCGAGCTGACCAAGGCGAAGGACCCGATCATCGCCACCGAAGTCGGCCAGCACCAGATGTGGGCGGCGCAGTACTTCCACTTCTTCGGCCCCAACAAGTGGCTGACCTCGGGTGGCCTGGGCACGATGGGCTACGGCCTGCCCGCCGCCATCGGCGCGCAGCTCGGCAACCCCGACAGCCTCGTCATCGACATCGCGGGCGACGCCTCGATCCAGATGAACATCCAGGAGATGGGCACCGCCAGCCAGTACCGCCTGCCGGTCAAGGTGTTCATCCTCAACAACGAATGGATGGGCATGGTCCGCCAGTGGCAGGAGCTCACTTACGAGAGCCGCTACTCGAACTCGTACTCGAGCAGCCTGCCCGACTTCGTGACGCTCGCCGAAGCCTATGGCTGGAAGGGTATCCGCATCGAGAACGAGAGCCAGCTCGACGCGGGCATCGAGGAAATGATCGCCTACCAGGGTCCGGTCATCGTCGATTGCCGCGTGGCCAAGGAATCGAACTGCTTCCCGATGATCCCCTCGGGTGCGGCCCATACCGAGATGATCCTCTACGGCGATGCCGTGGCCGGTACCCTCGACGATGCCGCCAAGGCGCTCGTCTGAGCGCGCTTGCGAACCCAGGAATACGGACAATGATGCACATCAAGCAAGAGGTCGAGGAACGGCACGTCCTGACCGTCATGGTCGACAACGAAGCCGGTATCCTTGCCAAGATCGCCGGGCTGTTCACCGCGCGCGGCTACAACATCGACAGCCTCACCGTGGCCGACATCACCGAGAACCACTCGGTGAGCCGGATCACCATCGTCACCCACGGCCCGCCGAGCCAGATCGACCAGATCCATGCGCAGCTCGAACGCCTCGTGCCCGTGCACAAGGTGGTCGACCTTACCGAAGCGGGCCCGCACGTGCAGCGCGAACTCGCGCTGATCAAGGTGGCGGGCGTGGGCGAGAAGCGCGTCGAGGCGCTGCGCGTCGCGGACGTGTTCCGCGCCAAGGCGGTCGACACGACCACCTCCAGCTTCATCTTCGAGCTCACCGGCAGCCCGGAGAAGATCGACAGCTTCGTCGCGATCATGCGCGAACTGGGCCTTGTCGAAGTGGGCCGCACCGGCATCGTCGCGATGATGCGCGGCGCCGAGGAAGCCTGACCAATTAATCCCAACTTCGCGTCGCACCGCACTTGATTGCGGGCAGGCGGTCGATAAACCGCGACGCAGGATCGAAAGCGAGCTGGCCGTCCCATCCGCACAGGACGCGCCCGAGCACCAGAAGGAAAGCCAGATGAAAGTCTATTACGACGCCGATTGCGACATCAACCTGATCACCTCCAAGAAGGTCGCGATCCTGGGCTACGGCAGCCAGGGCCACGCCCACGCGCAGAACCTGCGTGACAGCGGCGTCAAGGACGTGGCGATCGCGCTGCGCCCGGGTTCGGCTTCGGCCGCGAAGGCCGAAGGCGCCGGCTTCAAGGTCATGGCGAACGCCGACGCGGCTGCCTGGGCCGACGTGCTCATGATCCTCGCGCCCGACGAGCACCAGGCCGCCATCTACGCTGCCGACCTGCACGACAACCTGAAGCCCGGCGCTGCGCTCGCCTTCGCCCACGGCCTCAACGTCCACTTCGGCCTGATCGAGCCGCGCAAGGACATCGACGTCATCATGATCGCACCCAAGGGCCCGGGTCACACCGTGCGCGGTGAATACCAGCGTGGCGGCGGCGTGCCCTGCCTCGTCGCGGTCGACCAGGACGTCTCGGGCAACGCCCACGACATCGCGCTGGCCTACGCATCGGGCGTCGGTGGCGGCCGTTCGGGCATCATCGAGACCAACTTCCGCGAAGAGTGCGAAACCGACCTCTTCGGTGAGCAGGCTGTCCTGTGCGGCGGCACCACCGCTCTCGTCCAGGCCGGTTTCGAAACCCTGGTCGAAGCCGGTTATGCGCCGGAAATGGCCTACTTCGAGTGCCTCCACGAACTCAAGCTGATCGTCGACCTGATGTATGAGGGCGGCATCGCCAACATGCGCTACTCGATCTCGAACACCGCCGAATACGGCGACATCAAGACCGGTCCGCGTCTCATCACCGAAGAGACCAAGAAGGAAATGAAGCGCGTTCTGGAAGACATCCAGTCGGGCCGTTTCGTGAAGGACTTCGTCCTCGACAACCGCGCCGGCCAGCCCGAGCTCAAGGCTTCGCGCAAGACCGCGCAGCGCCACCCGATCGAGGAAACCGGCGCCAAGCTGCGCGCCATGATGCCCTGGATCGGCGCCAACGCCCTGGTCGACAAGACCAAGAACTGATCGCGCTGCGTCCCTCTGGACGCCGCATCGCGACACTTGCAGACCCGATCCTGTTCGCGCAGGGTCGGGTTTGTGCTTTCCCGGGTTCTGCACGCATGCAGCCAGCGCCCGTTCAGCAGCCCCTTGCGAAGGATCGCGAATGACACGCAACCACCGCCGCCTCGCCGCCCTCATGGCCGCTCTTGCCCTTCCCCTGATGGCCCTGCCCGCCTGCTCGGCCTCTTCGCAAGGAGGCCCCGACATGGCCGCGACCCCCACCGATCCGACACCGGCGGCATCCCGCGACACCACGCCCATCGGCCCCGAGCCGGAAGCGCTGTGCGGTGTCGAGCTGTTCGAACGCCACGTCGGCGAAGAGGCCACCGAAGCGCTCCTCGCCTCGATCCGCGAAGCGCGCGGCAAGAAGCCCATGCGGGTTCTTCCGCCGGGCTCGGTCATGACCATGGATTTTCGTCAGGACCGCCTCAATATCCTGACCGATGAGGACAATATCATCACCACCATGCGCTGCGGCTGATCTTCGCGCACCCGCACGTCTGCCGCCATACGGACAGATGCGCGGCGCGCGACGCGGCGTGCGGATTTGGCGCAATCAGACCCTTTACATTGCGCGCAGCAGTGCCCATAGGCTTGGGCATGACTCGTCGTCTTGGCCTTCTCCTGCGACTTACGCGCCCTTGGGCGTGAGCTTGCGTGCTGCCCTGACAGCGCGCACGGCGCTCAAGGGGACCTGAGAAAGACGCGCGCAGGCCCCAAGGTCCGCGCCGCGCAAGGCCAGCAAGACACATTCCGAACGAGACACACCCATGACAATGCTGAAAGACCCCTCGGTCAAGTACCGCCCCTTCCCGCAGATCGACCTGCCCAACCGCCAGTGGCCGTCGCAGACGATCACCAAGGCGCCGCGCTGGCTCTCCACGGACCTGCGCGACGGCAACCAGGCCCTCATCGATCCGATGGGCGCGGAGAAGAAGACCCGCTTCTTCGACCTGCTCGTCAAGGTCGGCCTGAAGGAGATCGAGGTCGGCTTCCCCAGCGCGGGTGCGACCGAGTTCAATTTCATCCGCGGTCTCGTCGATTCGGGCCGCATCCCCGAGGACGTGCTGGTCCAGGTCTTGACCCAGTCGCGCCAGGACCTGATCGAAAAGTCGTTCGAAAGCCTCGCGGGCGTCCATGAAGCGATCGTCCACGTCTACAACGCGGTCTCGCCGCTGTGGCGCAATGTGGTCTTCAACATGGACCGCAAGGACGTGCGCGGCATTGCCGTCAACGGCGCGAAGATCATCCGCGACCAGATCGCCAAGTACCCTGAGACCAAGTGGAACGTGGAGTACAGCCCCGAGACCTTCTCGACGGCCGAACTCGATTTCTCGATCGAGTGCTGCGAGGCGGTGATGGAGGTTCTCCAGCCCACCCCTGAGAACCCGATCATCCTCAATCTGCCGGCCACGGTCGAGGCGGCAACGCCCAACATCTACGCTGACCAGATCGAGTACTTCTGCAACAACCTGCCCAACCGGGAAAGCGCGGTCATCTCGCTGCACACCCACAACGACCGGGGCACCGGCGTGGCCGCGGCGGAACTGGGCCTGATGGCGGGCGCGGACCGTGTCGAGGGCTGCCTGTTCGGCAACGGCGAGCGCACCGGCAACTGCTGCCTGGTGACGGTTGCGATGAACATGTACACGCAAGGCGTCAGCCCCGAGCTGGACTTCTCGAACATCGACGAGGTGATCCAGACGGTCGAGTACTGCAACCAGCTCAAGGTCCCCGAACGTCACCCCTACGGCGGCGAGCTGGTCTTCACCGCGTTCTCGGGCTCGCACCAGGACGCGATCAAGAAGGGCTTCGCAGCCAAGGAATCGCGCAACGACGAAATCTGGGCCGTGCCCTACCTGCCGATCGATCCCGCCGACCTGGGCCGCGACTACGAGGCCGTCATCCGCGTCAACTCGCAGTCGGGCAAGGGCGGCTTTGCCTGGGTCATCGAGCAGGACCAGGGCCTCAAGCTGCCCAAGCGGATGCAGGCGCACTTCTCCAAGCACGTGCAGAACCTGGCCGACGAACTGGGTCGCGAGCTGCAGGCGGGCGACATCTGGGACGTGTTCCGCACGGCCTACCGCCTCGATGCGCCGCAGCGTTTCCAGCTCATCGACTGGGACGAGGCGCGCGGCAGCGACGGCACCCGCGTCTTTGCGGGCAAGATCGGCGTCGACGGTCAGGAACAGTCGGTCTCGGGCCGTGGCAAGGGCCTGATCTCCTCGATCGTGGCGACGCTCGATGAGGGCTTCGGCGTAAAGCTCGACGTGCGCGACTACGCCGAGCATTCGATGGGCAAGGATTCCAACGCCCGCGCCGCCGCTTACGTGGAATGCGTAACGCCCGAGGGCCAGGTCATCTGGGGTGTGGGCATCGACGAGGACGTGGCGACCGCCAGCGTGCGCGCGGTGCTGAGCGCGGCCAACGCCGTCGGCGCCTGATCGCTCCGCCATCCCTATCGCAGAAAGGCCGGGAGAGCAGGCGCTCTTCCGGCCTTTCTCGTAGGCCGCGCCCGCGATTTTTCCTTCCCTATACGTAAAGCAATCTCGACAGTCCGCTCCCGCCCGCCTATCCTCGTGGGCAAAGCATATGTTCTGGAAGAGAGATTGCCCGTGACTGGACCCGACAGCGGCGCTGCAGCGCGCCTTCGCGCCAAGCTGCGCCTGCCCGTGATTGCCGCCCCGATGTTTCTCGTCTCCGGCCCCGAGCTGGTGATCGCACAGGTCCGTTCCGGCATCGTCGGCAGTTTTCCCTCGCTCAACGCCCGGCCCGTCAGCCAACTCGACGAGTGGCTTCATCAGATTACCGAGGAAACTGCGGGGTGCGAGGCTCCCTTCGCGGTCAACATGATCGTCCACAAGTCGAACGCGCGGCTGGAGGAGGACCTCGCCGTCCTCGAGAAGTGGAAGGTGCCGCTCGTCATTACCTCGCTCGGCGCCAATGCCGAACTGAACCAGGCCGTCCATGGCTGGGGCGGGTTGGTCCTGCACGACGTGATCGACGACCGATTTGCCCGAAAGGCCGTGGACAAGGGCGCGGACGGCCTCATTGCGGTCGCGGCAGGCGCTGGCGGACATGCGGGGCGCCTCTCCCCCTTTGCTCTGGTCCAGGAGATCCGCAGCTGGTTCGACGGCCCGCTTGCCCTGTCCGGCTCGATTGCCAATGGTCCGGCCATCCTGGCCGCCCAGGCCCTGGGCGCCGACTTCGCCTATATCGGCACACCCTGGATCGCGACCGAGGAAGCCCGGGCCGTTCAGGGCTACAAGGACGCCATCGTGGCGGGCTCCGCCTCCGACATCGTCTATTCGAACCTCTTCACAGGCGTTCACGGCAACTACCTGCGCCCCTCGATCGTGGCGGCCGGGCTCGACCCCGACAACCTGCCCGAAGGGGACCGAAACCAGATGAACTTCGGCTCAGGGGGGAATACCGCGGCCAAGGCCTGGAAGGACATCTGGGGCGCCGGGCAAGGGATCGGTGCCGTCGAGGCCGTGGAAAGCGTCGCTGCGCGCACCGAGCGCCTCGAACGCGAATATCAGGAGGCCCTGGCCCGCCTGCGGGCTCGCACCGGCATGGCCTGAACCGCAGGCTCGGCGGTTTCCGGAAGCACGGCAGGGACAGGCGTTGCCGCCCAGAGGGATTCGGCCACTTCATCAAGCTCGGAGAAGTCGCGCGTGGCCGGGTCATAGCGGTTCAGCAGTGGACGCGTATCGAGCAGGAAGCGTCGCAAGGCACGCTGCAAGAGCGCGAGGCGCATCTGCGCCTGACGGGCCGCCTGTGCGGGATCGCGGCTGCGCTGACGGGCCCAGTCCGCCTCGATCTGCCCCACCCGCAACGTGACGAGCTCGCTGTAACGCCGATGCGGCCCTCGGTGGAGCGGCAGCCCAAGCCGCAGCGCCGCCACTTCGCGGCAGGGCAGCAGCAGGCCGTTCTCGCGAAAGTCCTCGAAGCGGGCATGATCATCACCGATTTCGCGAAACATGCGCTCAAAGCTGGTGCGGGCCAGCAACTGGCGCGGCAGGAGATGATGACGCTGGAGGGCGGGATCGTATCCCGGCGCGTTCTGGCGGTTGACCGATCGGAACGCGAGGAATTGACGCCTGCCACCCTCCCGCAGGGTCATTCAGAGCGCCACGCCCAGATCTTGCGCCCCTGCCCGGCCGGTTCGAGGACGAGCTGCTCGCCGCCAATGGAGACGTCCACCTCGCCTGGAGGCACGCCGTTTGCGACAAGGTAATCGACCAGCCGCACCGCCAGCTTGATATCCGCCACGGGATCGCCCTTGGGCCCGGCTTCAAGCTGCATTTCCGCGCCGGTAAAGAAGGCCAGTCCCTCGCTCGCCACGCTGCCATCGGGCGCACGCGCCAGCGAGGTCAGCCCCAACGCCGGAAAAGCTCCGCCCGCCAGCCAGTTGAGAACGAGGCGGGCAAAATAGGCCGGCTCCATCGCGCTGCGGGCCGGAGGCCAGAGGACTTCCCGAAGCGGCAGATGCAGCGCCAGGTTTGCCGCCAGCCCGGCCATGGTGCGAATGACCGGTGCCAGCCCCGCTCCGGCCGCGATGTGGCCCGCGGGCCCCAGGATCACGGCTTCGCCCGGCGTGGTCGGCGCGTCCTTGCCCGCCGGAGCAAAACCATATCTCTGGGAAGTGGCTGGCAGCGGTCCGGCCTCGGCGGGAGCAAGCCCGCGCAAGTCGAACGTCAGGCCGCTTGCGAGGATTTCCACCCAGCCTTCCTCGGCCGGGGGCTCATGGCTCAGGCGCGCGACAAGCCCGTCGTTGCCCCCCTCTTCGACAATGCGGCGTATGGTGGCAAGATCCGGACGCGTTCCGGGCGCAAAGACGAGCGCGAAGGCCTCGTCCGCGACGGGCCAGGCCCTGGTTGAAACGCTCGCTTCCACCGCTCTTGCCGTCCTCCCGGGCCCCCGAACCGGATTGGCGCAAGGCCGACCCTCGCTGTCCAATAGGCCACAACTGGCCCCCGTTCGTCGAGTCTCTTGCGCACCTTCGTCTCAGGACGGGTCAGAAGACACCCATGGCAAGCCCGGTGGCAAGCGCCTCGCCCATCTCCCGGCATGCCGCGAGCGAGGCCTGCGGCACCGTCTTGGGCGCCAGGATTTCCTCGGGCGTCTGCGCCCCCAGGTTGACGATCATCCCCTCGGCCACACGCTTCAGCCGCCAACCCGTGGCGATGCGCTCGATCTGGGCCTGCGCCCCATGTCCGTCCGAACCCGCCGCGATCACCGTCGCATAGCCCCGCCCCTCGATCCGGCCGAGCACCGGGTAATAGGCCTGGTCGAACATCTCCTTCATCTCGCCCGTCATGCTGGCCAGGTTCTCCGGGCAGACGAAGACGTAGGCCCCGGCCTCCACGATATCCTCCGTCGTCACGTCCCGGGCCCGGATACGGCGCACAGCGGCGCCATCTCCGGCGCGCAGCGCCCCCTCTTCCAGCGCCTGCGACAGCGCGCGGGCCGCCCCTGTCCGGCTGTGCCAGATGATCGCCAGATGGCTCATTTCGGGGTCTACTCCTCATGCCCGGGTGTTGGCGGCGTGAACGCTCTTTACCGTTGCCACGCGGTACGTGTAACCGCAGCGCCATGGCTTCGCGACCTTCAACCGTTTTCGGCATCGAGCGCTCCCTCACCGGCAAGTCCTGGCTCTGGCGTGGGGGAAACATGGACATCTCGCAAGGGTTCGGAAGCCCCGGTGGGCTGGAGGACGACATCGTCACCCAGCTCCTCCTCTCGCGCGGAGTCGATCGCAGCGACCTCGACCGCCATCGCAATCCTTCGCTGCGCGCATTCCTGCCCGACCCCTCCGAGTTCCAGGACATGGACGTGGCCGCTTCGCGCCTGGCCGATGCGGTCCAGAAGCGCGAGGCGATCACCGTCTACGGTGACTACGACGTCGATGGCGCAACCAGCGCGGCGCTGCTGATCCTGCTGCTGCGCCGCCTGGGTATCGAGGCGCGCTACTACATCCCCGACCGCCTGCTCGAAGGCTACGGCCCTTCGGGTGAGGCGCTGGTGCGCCTGGGCAAGGAGGGCTCCGATCTCGTCGTCACTGTCGACTGCGGCGCGATGGCCCACGAGGCGCTGGCGATGGCGAAGGACGCCGGGCTCGACGTCGTCGTGGTCGACCACCACAAGTGCTCGCCCGAGCTTCCCAGAACGGTCGCGCTGGTCAATCCCAACCGCCTCGACGAAAGCGACCTTGCCGCCTCACACGGCAATCTTGCGGCCGTGGGCGTTGCCTTCCTCCTGGCCATTGCCACCGTGCGCACATTGCGTGCGCGCGGCTACTTCCAGGAGAGGCGCGAGCCCGATCTCTTCGCCCTGCTCGATCTCGTCGCGCTGGGCACGGTGGCGGATGTCGCCTCGCTTCACGGCCTCAACCGCGCGCTTGTCGCCCAAGGGCTCAAGGTCATGGCGAGGCGCGAGCATATCGGCATGTCCGCGCTGATCGATGCGAGCCGCCTCAGCCGCGCGCCCACCTGCTCGGACCTCGGCTTTGCACTGGGGCCGCGCATCAACGCCGGCGGGCGCGTGGGCGAATCGACGCTGGGCGTGCGCCTTCTCACCACCACCGACCCGCACGAGGCCGAGCAGATCGCCGCCCAGCTCTCGCACCTCAACGACGAGCGCCGCGCGATCGAGCAGGCCGTGCAGGAAGCGGCCGAGGAACAGCTGGCCCGCCAGGACAACCGCTCGGTTCTCGTCCTCGCCGGCGCAGGCTGGCACCCCGGCGTCATCGGCATCGTCGCCGGGCGCATCAAGGAGAAGACCGGAAAGCCTGCCCTTGTCATCGCGCTTGAGGCTGACGAAGCGGGCAACGGCAAGGGATCGGGCCGCTCGATCGCGGGCGTGGACCTGGGCGCGGCGATCATCGCCGCGCGCGAGGCCGGTCTGCTGGTGGCGGGCGGCGGCCACGCGATGGCCTGCGGCCTGACCATTGCGCCGGACAAGCTGGAGGCCCTGTCCGACTGGCTCGACGACCGGTTGGCCGGAGACGTCGCCCGCGCCAGCGCCAGCCAGTCGATTCGCCTCGACCTGGCGCTCTCACCGGGCGGGCTTACGCCCGATCTTGTCGAAACGCTCGACGGCGCAGGCCCTTACGGCATGGGTTGGCCGGGCCCGCGCGTGGCCGTGGGGCCCGTGCGCGTGTTCAAGGCGGACGTTGTCGGCAAGGACCATGTGCGCCTGATCGTGGGCGGTCAGGATGGTGGGCGCTTCAAGGCCATGGCCTTCCGCGCGGCCGAGACGGACATGGGCCAGGCCCTCCTCCACGGCAGCGAGGGACGCCGTCTGTGGCTCGCCGGACGGACCAAGATCGACGATTGGGGCCCCCGTCCCCAGGCCGAACTCCACATCGAAGACGCCGCCTTTGCCGACTGACTTTGCAGAATTTTTGCAGGAATTTCATTTTTCGCCAACGATAGGGGTTGACCGTTCATGGCCCCCCCGCTAGAGGCGCGGTCCTGCCACCGGCGCAGCACGGTTTGGCCCCTTCGTCTAGCGGTCTAGGACGCGGCCCTTTCACGGCTGAAACACGGGTTCGAGTCCCGTAGGGGTCACCATTTCGGTGCTGTGCCTGGCAGGTTTTAAAATGGCTTAACGGCCCCTTCGTCTAGCGGTCTAGGACGCGGCCCTCTCACGGCTGAAACACGGGTTCGAGTCCCGTAGGGGTCACCAAGCTTTTTTGAAACGCCTTACATGGCCTTCGTGGCCCCTTCGTCTAGCGGTCTAGGACGCGGCCCTTTCACGGCTGAAACACGGGTTCGAGTCCCGTAGGGGTCACCACTTCTTCTCCCGGCCACAGCGCCGGTTCGGGTGCGATAAAGCCCCCCTCCCCCTCACATTCTGAACCTCGTCCTAGCGGCATGCCGTAGCGCCCATCGTGCGCCGCGCCTGGTCCAGATGCAGGTGGTTGGCGTGCGCGGCGTTGTAGTCGGGCGAAAGCACGGTCGCAAAGGCCCCGCAGGCCGCATCGCGCACCGCGTGGAGAAACGCCGCCTTGCCCCCCGTCTCTTCGTCCCAGTCATCGAGCACGGTGACGCGCGTGCCATCCTCCAGGACGAAGCCCGCAATGTCGATGGCGTTGCCGGTGGCGTGCTCGCTCCAGTTTCCTTCCTCGCCACCGCCGATCCGGCGGCAGTTGTAGGTTCCCATGTGCTCGATCCGGGCGACACCCTGCCCCAGATGCGCGCGCGCCGCCGGTTCGATGCCATGGCGCAGCCAGCGCGCAAAGGCGGCATCCACCGCGCAGGTCGTCTGCGCCGTAGAGGGACGTAGCCCAAACCCCAAGGCGGAGACCGAGGCCAGTTGCTGGCGATCCTCACGCCGACAGGCACCGTCGCCGGTAGCGGGCAGAATTTCAGGGACGATGGCGCTGCGCTCCAGAAAGGCGGCACATGTCCTGGGATCGTCACGCAGGGCCGCGAGCTTGAGCCCGGTCGCCCAGCCCTCGGGCTGGTCGAGGGTCAGCGGCGCGCGCGGATCGTGCTCGGGGTGATCGGCAAGCCAGGTCAGCCCGGCCGCCACAAGGCACACCAGCGCCAGGAGAACGAGGGCAATCCGGTCGAGAGGCAGGCGGCCAAGAAACGAGGACATGGCCCTTACAAGCCTTGTCGCGCCGCTTTGCTCCCGCCCGGCGTGTCCTGCAGATGGCGCTCTCAGTCGCTCAGCATGGCCACGACGAACCAGGACAGGCCGGTTGCGGCCAGGAACAGGGGCCAGGACCAGAAAAAGGTATGGCCGTCGATCGACGCGCGCTCGAGCAGGAGCACGCCGCCGCGCATGCCCTGCGAGCCCAGGATACCCGCCACGACCCAGGTCAGCAGCCCGGCCGGAAAGAACGCCTTGATCAGCGCCACGTCGCAATCTCCTCCTTCAATTCCCCGGCTAGACATGCGCCCAAGTGGTTAACGTCGTGCGAATACATAACGCACGATAGCGAAATTCAATGAAAGTCGCGTGACTTGGGGATCACGCGGACATCGCGCGGGTGGCTGCGATGGTAGCCGCAATCGCGGTTGCCCGGCCCCGGCGCGCGCCAGGGCTCGACCGGCGCGAAGGCCTCCCCCGATCCGTCGCCTCGGGCACCGGCCCTGTCCATCTGCTCGGCGCGGCTCGGCAGCGGGTTGGTCACATGATCGGCGCGCGCCGGAGAGGCGGGCAGAAGGTCCTCGGACAAGCGGTGCAGGTCCTGCGTCGCGTCGGTAAGGTGCGCGGCGATGACGTGGATCACCTCGTCGTCGTATTCCACCCGCCCGCGCACTTCCATGACGCGCGCGCCCATGATGACGCGGCGCTGCTTCTCCATGAGATCGGGCCAGACCACGATATTGGCCACGCCCGTCTCGTCCTCCAGCGTGATGAAGCACACGCCCTTGGCGCTCCCCGGACGCTGGCGGATGAGGACCACGCCCGCGACCTTGACCATCGCGCGGAACTTGCGCGCGCGCAGGTCCGCGCAGCGCACGAAGCCGCGTTCGGCCAAGGATGCCCTCAGGAAGGCCATGGGATGCGCTTTCAGGCTCAGGCGCTGGGTCTGGTAGTCGGCGACCACTTCCTCGCTGAGAGGCATGCCTGGAAGGCGTGTGGGCGATATCTCGGCCCCCTCGTCCCGGGCCGCCGCCGCCGCGAAGAGCGGAAGGTCGGGCGCGGCAATCAGGCTGCGCGCCTCCCACAGGGCCTGGCGGCGCGGCAGGGACAGCGAGGAGAAGGCATCGGCCGAGGCCAGCTTCTCGACCAGGGGTGGCCCCAGATGCGCCCGCTCGCGCAGGGCCGCAACGTCGGCGAAGGCCCCGCCAGCGGTCCGCGCGGCCACCAGCTTGGCCGCGGCGTGTTCGGGAAAACCGTCGATCTGCCGCAGGCCCAGCCGCAGCGCCACACACCCACCGTCCCTGGGAGAACCCTCCAGCGTGCAGTCCCAGTGCGAGTGGTTCACATCCACGGCACGCACCTCCACCCCGTGCTCGCGTGCGTCGCGCACGATCTGCGCGGGCGCGTAGAAGCCCATGGGCTGCGAATTGAGGAGCGCGGCAGCAAAGGCCGCCGGGAAATGGCATTTCAGCCAGCTCGACACGTAGACAAGGTGCGCAAAGCTTGCCGCGTGGCTTTCGGGAAAACCATACTCGCCAAAGCCCTTGATCTGGTTGAAGCAGCGCTCGGCGAAATCGGGATCGTAGCCGCGCGCGACCATGCGCCCGACCATCATGTCCTCCAGTTCGTGGACCATCCCGCGCGAGCGGAAGGTCGCCATGGCCTTGCGCAGCCGGTTGGCCTCGGCGCTGGAGAACTTCGCGGCATCGAGCGCGATCTTCATCGCCTGCTCCTGGAAGATCGGAACCCCCAGCGTGCGCGCGAGAATACTGGTCAACTCGTCTGGGGGACCATGCGCGGGCGCAGGCGCGGGGATCGCCACCGCCTCCTCGCCGCGCCGCCGCTTGAGGTAGGGGTGGACCATGTCGCCCTGGATGGGGCCGGGGCGCACGATGGCGACCTGGATGACAAGGTCGTAGAACTCGCGCGGGCGCAGGCGCGGGAGCATGTTCATCTGCGCGCGGCTCTCCACCTGGAACACCCCCAGCGAGTCTCCCTTGCGCAGCATCGCATAAGTCTCCGGGTCCTCGCGCGGGACCGTGGCCAGCGTCAGGTCGCGGCCATGGTGCGCCCCCAGCAGGTCCAGGCACTTGCGGATGCAGGTGAGCATGCCAAGCGCCAGGACATCGACCTTGAGAATGCCCAGCGCGTCGATGTCATCCTTGTCCCACTCGATGAAGGAGCGGTCCGCCATGGCCCCGTTGCCAATCGGGACGGTCTCGCTCAACGCCCCCTGGGTGAGAATGAAACCGCCCACGTGCTGCGACAAATGACGCGGCATACCAATCATTTGCTCGGTCAACTTGAGAACACGCCGCAAGTGTGGATCGGAGAGGTCCATGCCCGTCTCGTTGACGTGTTTCTCGCCGATTTCCTTGCCGTAGCCGCCCCATACCGTGCGGGCGAGCGCGCTCGTCACATCCTCGGTCAGGCCCATCGCCTTGCCCACCTCGCGGATCGCCATGCGCGGACGGTAGTGGATGACGGTGGCGCACAACCCCGCGCGGTGGCGGCCGTAGCGCCGGTAGATATACTGGATCACCTCCTCGCGCCGCTCGTGCTCGAAGTCGACGTCGATGTCGGGCGGCTCCTTGCGCTCCTCGGAAATGAAGCGGTCGAAGAGCAGCGCGTGCTTGGCCGGATCGACCGCGGTGATCTCGAGACAATAGCAGACGGCCGAATTGGCCGCCGAGCCGCGCCCCTGGCACAGGATCGGCGGCTCCTGCCCGCGTGCGAAGTCGACGATGTCCTTGATCGTCAGGAAATAGCGCGCCAGCCCCATCTTGCCGATCAGCGCCAGTTCGCGGTGCAGCGTGGCGTCCACCGCCTCGGGCGTACCTTCGGGGTAGCGCCGCGCCGCGCCCTCCCAGGTCAGGAGTTCAAGCTGCGCCTGCGGATCGCGCCCACCGGGGCAGATCTCCTCGGGGTACTCGTACTGCAGTTCCTCCAGGCTGAAGGTGCAGGCATCGGCGAGATCACGCGCGGCATGGATCGCGTGGGGCCAGCGCGCAAAGAGCCGCTCCATCTCGGCCGGGGACTTCAGGTGCCGCTCGCCATTGGGCTCCAGCGCCAGACCGGCGCGCGCCACGGTGGTCCTGTGGCGGATCGCGGTCATCACGTCGTGGAGCGGACGGCGCTCGGGCGCGTGATACAGCACGTCATTGGTGGCGAGCAGCGAAAGCCCAGCTCCGCGTGCCAGCGCATCCAGCTGGGCAATGCGCGCCACGTCATCGCCGACATGGAGATAGCACGCGGCAATGTGGCCAAGCCCGGGGAGGTGGGCGGCAAGGTCGGGCAGCAGCTTGTCCAGCGTCCCTGTGCGTTCAAGCAACGCCGGGGCCTGCGCGCCCTCCCCTCCAAGGGCAACCACGTTGCTTTCGACGGCAATCGTGAAACGCTCTTCCAAGTCACGCGGCGGCACCAGCACGAGGTGGACACCCTCCCCCCGTGCAGCCAGCATCGCCAGCGAAATCTCGCACACGCCCTTGTCCTGCCATTCGCCCTCCAGCGTCCCCATGCGCCCGGCTGAAATCAGCGCGCAAAGCCGCCCATAGGCCGCGCGGTCCTGCGGATAGGCAAGGAAGGTCAGCCCCTCGACGGTCTCGATCCGGCACCCGATGACCGGGCGCAGCTTGAGCGCGCGGGCCTCGGCGTGGATACGCACGACGCCCGCCATCGAGTTCACGTCGGCAATGCCGATGGCATCGTAGCCCAGCTCATACGCGGTCTCGACCAGGCTCACCGCGTCCGAGGCCCCGCGCAGGAACGAGAAGCAGCTCACCAGACCCAGCTCCACGAAGGAACTGCGCGCAGGCGGCTCCACGCTGTCGGGATCGACAGTCACACGGCGGCGATCAGGGGTCAGCGGAGCTTCGGGCATGGCAAACGAACGCAATCACGGAAGGAACAAATGTTCCTTATATGTTCTCATTCGGCCCTGCGCCAGCCCGGAGCCTAGGAATACGTGGCGATCGTCGCGGCCATCTCGTCGAAGCGCACCCAGGCGGCCACCGCCAGCGCCGCTGTCAGCAGGCAGGTCACGCAAATGGCCAGGCTTCCGCGCGAAAGTGGGTTTGGACGCAAGGGAAGCAAGGTCATCACCGCCACGCCCAGCGGCAGCGCCACAGCGCCCGGCATATCCGGCCCCACCCCCTGCATCAGCAGGAAGCCCAGCGTCAGGCTGTATCCCAGGCTCACGGCGGCCACCACGCCGTCCACCACCAACGCAAGGCCAGCAGGAACGAAACGCCGCAGCCCGGCGGCAAGGCCCGTCAGCATGAGCGGGATCGTCAGCGGATAGGCCGCCACCGGCGCGAGCGCCTGTGCCGCGCATCCCAGCAGCAGGATCGGCACCATCGCCCCGACGTCGCCGCTTACGCCCCGGGGCTTGCGGCCGAACGTCGCCACAGCCAGCGCCACGGCGGCCAAGGCGACCATGGCCTGAAGGCGGGGGATCGCGGCCAGCCTGTCATAGTAGTTCGCCCCCTCGCCCGAGACCGAGAGCATGTTGAGGCCCGTAAAGACCAGCGCGGATCCGACCAGCAGCACCAGCATCCGCACCAGACCGCCCAGTGCCGCACGCCCCTCAGCACGCCCCGCAAGCGCCAGCCCGCCGCCCGCCACGGCAAGGGCCAGCATGAGCCAGCCCCACACCGGCGCATAGTCGAGCACGAAGAGGCCAAAGACGTCGAAGAAGACCCGGCCGGGCGCAGGCTGGGGCAAAGGCTCTGCACCCAGCAGCGCCCGCGTCAGGCCCAGTGTCTGCTCGCCCATCTGCTGGAGCGCGCCCCGGTCCAGATTGGCTGGTGTCGCCTGGGGCGAATGGTAGAGTTCGGGCCGCCCGATGAAGGCGAAGTTCCAGGCCGCGTAATCGCGCTCAAGCGCAACGGTAAGATCGGTGTCGTTGGGCAGGAAGGCATAGATGAACGTGGACAGCGAATCCCCGCCCGGATGCGGTGCCGCCTTCGCCCAGAGACGCGCCACTTCGCCGTTGTCCCGCGAGGTCTGGAACATGCGGGCCACACCCCCGCCGCCCCGCGCCTCAAGGTTGATGATCGCACCGATCCGCTCGGCCTCGGGCGCAGCTTCAAAGAACATCCTGGCTCCGCGAAGCCCGGCCTCTTCACCATCGGTCAGGAGAACGTAAAGACTGCGCGCTGGAGCAGGCCCTGCCTTCAGGGCCCGCACGGTTTCAAGGATCGTGGCTACCCCGGCTCCATCATCGGCTGCGCCGGGCGAGCCTTCCACGCTGTCGTAATGCGCCATCAAGGCCACCCCGGGCAGCGAGGGATCGCGCCCGGGAAGCTGCGCGATGACGTTGACGAGCGGGATGTCCGCTCTCTCCAGTCCCGCCCTCGCGTTGAGGTGCTGGCGGCCCGGATCGTCGAACGCGCCTGCCTGTTCACGCACCACCAGCCCCTGTTCGCGCAGCTGCGCGCTCAGCCAGGCACGCACCTGCGCAATTTCGGCGGATCCGCTGGGGTGCGGTCTCCGGGCAATCCGCTTAACATGGACCATGGCCCTTTCGGCCGAGAACGCCTCGGCCGGAGTATCCTGCCCGCGCGGGAACGGAGGCGTAGTCCCCACGATCGCCAGGACCAGAGCGCACAGGACTGCGCAGCATAACACCAGAACCTGCTTCAACGGCGCACTCCCCTCAAGTGCGCCGTTTGTCCTGCCTCGGGCGCAAGGCTGTCAAGAGCCCCCGCCCTTGCGCCGGACGTGTCAGGGAATGAGGCGATCCTCGCGCAACTTTGCAAAGAGATCGAAGAACGCCTCGTCGGTGGCCTCATACCCGGTGAAGCCCAGCTTTCGGCTCTTGCCCATGTCGGTGACGACCTCGATGGGACGCCCCAGGTCAGCATCGGTGTGCCAGGGGGAGGCCAAGCGTGCGAGGTCGCTTTCGACAAGGCCATGGCGCGCCGCGATATCGGTCCAGATGTCCGCGTCGTGCGCCATCTGCTCTTCCAGCGGGCGCACGGTGCCATCGAAGGGCGCAGCCTCGATGCCGAACCACTGCGCGATCCGCTCCCACATCCAGCTCCAGCGAAAGACATCGCCGTTGACGATGTTGAAGGCCTCGTTCGCCGCAGCAGGCGTGGTCGCGGCCCAGACCAGCTGGCGGGCCAGCTGGCGCGCATCGGTCATGTCGGTGAGGCCGTTCCACTGCATGGCCGATCCCGGGAAGGTGAAGGGACGCCCCGCTTCGCGGCAGATCGTGGCATAGACAGCCAGCGTGGTACCCATGTTCATGGCGTTGCCCACGGCCTTGCCGATCACCGTGTGCGGGCGGTGGACCGACCAGGTGAAGCCATCCCGCTCGGCCGCGGCGAACAGTTCGTCCTCCTGTGCATAGTAGAAGTTCTCGACATCGAGCCGTCCCTGGTCCTCACGGAAAGGGGTCTTGGGCAGGTGGCCCTTGCCGTAGGCCTCGAACGGCCCGAGATAATGCTTGAGCCCGGTCACCAGCGCCACGTGCCGTGCGCCGTGGGCGGGAGGCAGCGCGGCCAGCAGGTTGCGCACCATCGCGCCGTTCACACGGATGTTTTCGGCCTCGCTGTCCCGGCGCAGCCAGGTGGTGAGGAAGACGGCGTCGGGATGGATGTCCGTCAGCGCGGCCTTCGCCCCTTGTGCGTCGAGCAGATCGGCCGCGACCGGCGCCACGCCGTCCTGTTCCTGCGGGCGGCGGGCGAGGCCATGGACCTCCCAGCCTTCGGCGACGAGCTGGCGCGCCACGGCGCTGCCGGTAATGCCAGTTGCGCCCACCACGAGTGCAGTGCGGGTCATGCAATTCTCCGTTTCTCAGCTTTGCAGGTTTACCTTGGCCCCCGATCTAGGCAGGAACGTGCCGAGCTTCCAGAAGGCACCATTTCGGGACATAGGCACCAGGAGGTAACCACCCGTGCAACCGGGCACACCCGAGGACCAGTGGCGCGAGGATTGCGCGCCGCGCCGGGTCCTTGAACTCTTCGCGACCAAGTGGACCAGCATGGTCCTGCACACGCTCCACGCCCGCCACGAAGGGGCAGCGCGCACCGGCGTGCTCTTGCGCAGCCTTCCTGGAATCTCCAAGAAGATGTTGACGCAAACCCTTAGGGATATGGAATATTCTGGTTTGATATCACGCCACGTCCAGGGCACGATCCCACCCGCGGTCGAGTATCGCCTGACCCCGCTCGGCCTGCGCTTCGTGGAGCCGGTCGAGTTGCTCTATGGCTGGGGGCGCGACAACGCCGACGCCCTCGACGAATTAAAACAAAGGCCGACTTCGCGCCGTTAAGCGCGCGTCCGTTGCCACCTACGAAAGACGTTCCCATGCGCCAGGTTCTCCGCCAGCACCCTGCCCTTCGCGACGATATCGGTGATCTCACCACGCGCCGTCCGCTGCCGAGCCGCGATCTGCCCCAGCTCGATCCGTTCCTGTTTCTCAACCACCATGGCCCGCAGGTCTACGCCCCCGGCAACCATGGCCTCCCCTTCGGCCCGCACCCCCACCGCGGCTTCGAGACGGTCAGCTTCATCCTGAAGGGCGAGATGGCGCACCTCGACAGCGGTGGGCACGAAAGCGTGATCGGCGAAGGCGGGATCCAGTGGATGACGGCAGGCTCAGGGCTCGTCCACGCCGAGATCAGCCCGGAGAGTTTCAAACAGAGCGGCGGCCCGCTCGAGATCCTGCAGCTGTGGGTCAACCTGCCCGCCCGCCTCAAGATGACGCAGCCCTCCTACACCGGCCTGCAGCGCGCGGACATTCCGGCCATCGCGGTACCAGGCGGAACGGCGAACCTGATCTCCGGCGATTTTGAAGGGCAGAAGGGTCCCTATGCCTCGCTCACTGGCGTCGCGATGATGACGGTGGAACTGGAGCCTGGGGCCAGCCTGACGCTTCCCGCGCCCTCGGCGCGCACGGTGTTCCTCTATGTCGTCGCGGGCGAGCCCGTGGTCGGGGGCACTGCGTGCCGGGAAGCGCATCTCATCGAGCTCGATCAGGACGGTGATGCCGTCGAGGTCTCGACGCACGGCCCCGTAACCCTGCTTTACGGACACGCCGATCCCATCGGCGAACCCGTCGTGGCGCATGGCCCCTTCGTCATGAACACCCGCGAGGAAATCCACGCCGCGATCCAGGACTATCAGGCGGGCAAGTTCGGCGCGATTGCCGGGTAATTTACCGGCATACCTTCAACGCAGACGCCGCCTGTCGAGCGCGATCCCGGCGAGGTTCTGCCCTCGCCGGATCCAGCGCACACGCAGCGAAGGGCCTCCCGCGACGAGTTCGCGCAAGCGCGTGGCGTGGGGCTCTCGCCCCGAACCACCGTCCAGCACGGCCTGCGCCTCGTTCACCACGGCCAGCGCATCGCCGAGCAGGACCACGTCCTCAAGGCCGATCCGGCAGGCCAGATCGAGCGCCTCCAGCAGCGCCAGCCACTCGGCATCGAAGCTACCGCCCTCACCCATGTCGTCGAACAGATGCGCCTCGCCGCGCACCACGACCGCCGCCTCCATCCGACCGGGGTTGGGACGGCAACCACCGTCGAAATAGATCTTGGTCCTGCCACCTGCCATGCCGCCCTTTACCGCGTAGACCGCGCGTGCGCGAGCCCCCTCTTCCAGGGTCGCCGAATGCGGATCGGGCCAAGTGCAACCTAAAGAAAGAAGCATTTTTCAAGGGGCCATCGCCCCTTGACCCCAAAATCGGCGACCTCGCCTTTCTCAGCCAGCGCGGCGCGTGAAAGGTGAGCTAGACGGGATGGGGAGCCCGAGGGCGATGACCCTCGAAAAATTCCTTATTAACTTGAAATATAAAATTCAAACACCTGAAAAATATATATTTTAAATCTATCCAAAGACCCCTTGGAGAAACCACGCCGGGACACCCCCGCGCCCGTCGCCGACAACGCCGCTGCGGTAGATCCAGTAGCGGCGACCTGTGGCATCCTCGATCCGGTAATAGTCGCGCAGGCGCACGGCACCGCGTTCGCGCCACCATTCCGGGGCGATGCGCTCGGGTCCTTCGGAGCGCAGCACATCGTGCGTTGCGCCCCGCCAGCGGAAGCGTCGGGGCAGGCCGTCCGGGGTCTCGTAGATCACCGATATCGGCTCAGGCTTATCCAGCATTTTCAACGGCCTGATTTTGAAATCGGATACACCTTGCGAAGTCTTGAGGGGAGCCAGAGGCTCCTGCCAGCGCTGCGCGCGCTCGGGCATGTGGCTGGCGAAGGGAACCGGGCGACGCACCGCCTCGGCCCCGAGGCGCACGGTCAGGCGGTCTACGCAAGCCGCAAGACTGGTTCCGCGCGCCTCGCCTTCCTCGCCCGCCTGTTCGAGATCGCCCTGGGCCAGGTCGAGCGGCTCGCACCAGGGCGCGCGCAGGCGCACCATCTCGATCCCGAAGCCGGCATCGACATCCTCGATCCGCCGCGCGAAGAGCCCCGCCAGATGCGCGGCCGTGCGCGAGGGCGCCGCCATCTCGACCTTGCGCACGACAAGTTCGCCATCCACTTTCCAGAGGCCCAGTTCGAGCCGCCGTGCCCCTTCCCCCCGGCCTTCCAGCACGCGCTCCATATCCCCCGAGAGATCCCGCACCACTTGCTCCAGAAGGGCCAGATGGCGGATCGGTTCGAGCAGGCGGCGCTGGACAAGCGGGGCGTGGGTGACAAGCACGGGCAAGAGCGGCTCGGGCACGCGACCCAGCAGTTGGTCCATGCGCATGAGCGGGTTGGCGCTGGCCGAACGGCGGTTGCGAAAGCGCCGCACCAGCGCGTCGCGCGCCACGCCGTCCAGATCCCCCAGCCGCTTGAGCCCGAGCCGCCGCAGCACGGTCAGCACGTCCCCGTCGAGCCGAAGCGCCGCCACGGGAAGGCTGGCGAGGCGCTGGACCGGATCGTCCCCTTCGCGCAGGATCGCCCCGTCCGGGCCATGGTGCGCAAGCGCCCAGGCGGCTCCGGCCGTGGGCGCGATGGCCATGCGGGTCGCCAGCCGGCGGCGTGCAAAGGCGGTGCGCGCGTCGACCAGCAGCGCCTCCTCGCCCCCGAACAGGTGCGCTACCCCGGTTACGTCGACCAGCAGGCCATCGGGGGGATCGAGCGCCGACCAGGGGCCCCAGCGCAGCGCCCAGCCCGCAAGCTTTTCCAGAAATGCCAGGTCCCCCGCCGGGTCGGACGGGGCCACGGCAAGGTCAGGACAGAGCGTCCGTGCATCGGCCAGCATCATGCCCGCCTGTGCGCCCGCGGTGAGCCCCGCCGCGTTGGCCGCAGCAATGCGCGGCCCATGCGCGGTCTCGGCGATCAGCGCGAGCGGGCGGGCATCGGCCCCCTCCCCTTCGGCGAGACCTTCGCCCAGCCGCCAGCGGTCGAGCGCCAGAACACGTAGCCAGATGCCGAGGATACGGCGGGAGGAAGCTCCTTCCAGCATGGCGGCTCAGGCCCCGCCGCCTCCCTTGGCACGCGCCAGGGTGTTCTGCAGTTCGGGAGCCGCGCCGCCGGTTTCGGCCACCAGCCGTCCATCCCCGCGCAAAAGCCACTGGCCCGGAGGATGGCGCCGCGCGCGAAAGAGTTGCGCCTGCCAGCTCGGCGCGCCGGGTGCATGCGCGTTCCAGCGCGGCGCAAGCGATGGCGCGGAGGCAACCTCCCAGCGCATCCGCGCCGAAGACAAGTCGCGCCGGGCATCGAACCGCACCAGCCAGAACGGCACACCGTGGCGCTCCGCGGCAAGACCAAGACGGCGCGAGGCGGTCATGTCGAGCGCGCGCGGATTGCCCGAAATCTCCCCGATGACGAAGGCAAGGTCGCGGCAGCGCAGCCCTTCCTCAAGCGCGAAGAGCGCATCTTCCGGGCTCTTCACGGCGACGTGGATCAGGCGGTCGCGCAAGCTCTCGGGAAGCCCGGCCCGGTAAGGGCGTCCGCTGCGGGCCAGGGCCTTGCGATCCTGCACCCAGAGCCACATGCGCGTATCGGGCGTGTCGGCCAGCGGATCGGGCGCGCGGGCCTGCTGGCGATCAAGCGCAAGGGCAAGGGCCAGCGCGGCGCCCGCGCCCTCATCGCCCGAAGCGAAGATCTCACCATGCGCGGTGGCTTCCCCTGCCTGTCCCGGCGTCCATCGCGCGCCCTGCTGCTCGCCCAGACGGGTGGCGCCAAGCTCGGTGGCGGTCGGCAGGGACAGGGGCGGATGCGAAGTCATGGCAGAACACCGTTACGGGAACAATGTTCTTATTATGTTCTCATTTAGGCGCGTTTGCAATCGCCTTGCTGTGCGCAAGGATGTGGAGATGCGTGTGGATAACCTGTGCGCACACTTGGGATATCGCCACCGCGATTTCCCTCCCCGCACGAAAAAGGGGGCGCCGAAACGCCCCCTTTTCCTGTTTCGAAACCTAGTGCGCAGGCTCAGTCGATCGGCGGGACCGGCTGCGGCGGCGCATCGGCGTCGCTCTCGTGGACCTCGACAAGGCCGCGTCCGACATGGCTCTTGCGGTAGCCGTAGGCGAAGTAGACGATGAGCCCGATGCCGCCCCATACCGGCAGAACCATCTTCGATTCAAACGGCAGGTTGAGGAACAGGCCGAAGCAGCCTGCGGCCGCCAGCGGAGCAACCACCCATACCAGCGGCGTGCGGAACGGACGCGGACGGTCGGGCTGGGTGCGGCGCAGGATCAGCACGGCCAGGGCCACCATGAAGAAGGCGAACAGCGTTCCCGAGTTCGAGATGTCGGCCAACTGGCCCACCGGCAGGAAGGCCGCGAAGAAGGAGACAGCAACGCCGGTGATCATGGTCACGATGTGCGGGGTCTTCCACTTGGGGTGGATCGAGGCCAGCTTCTCGGGGAGAAGGCCATCGCGCGCCATCACGAAGAAGATGCGGGTCTGACCAAAGAGCATGATCAGGATGACCGAGGGGAGCGCCAGGAAGGCGGCCACGCCGATGAGGTCACCCACGCGCTCCCAGCCCACCGCGCGCAGCACGTGGGCCAGCGCCTCGCGCGAGCAGACGAGCGGCTCGGTGCCGGCGGCAACAAGGCTCTTGCACTGGTCGGCCAGCATCGAGGTGCCGGGCGCCAGGATCTCGCCGTTGGGGCCCGAAACCGGCTGCGCGCCGATGGCGCCGATCGCGCCTGCGGCAACCAGCAGGTAGAACACGGTGCAGATCGCAAGACTGCCGATCAGGCCAATGGGCACGTTCTTCTGAGGGTTCTTGGTCTCCTCGGCCGCGGTCGAGACCGCGTCGAAGCCGACATAGGCGAAGAAGATCGAGGCCGCCGCGCCCACCGCGCCAAGGCCCGCGCCCTGGCCGTTGCCGAACCAGCCGTTGGGCATGAAGGGCTCGAAGTTCTCGCCCTTGATGACAGGCAGCGTGAGGACGATGAAGACCGTGAGCGCGGTCACCTTGATCGCCACGAGCACGGCGTTGACGCGCGCGCTTTCCGTGGTGCCGACCATCAGCAGCGCGGTCACCAGCAGCGCAATCAGGAGCGCGGGCAGGTTCACGATACCGCCCGCATAGGGCCCGACCGAGATCGCATGGGGCAAGGTAATGCCCCAGCTGTTGAGAAGGCCCACGAAGTAGCCCGACCAGCCGACCGAAACGGCGCTGGCGGCCACCGCATATTCGAGGATGAGCGCCCAGCCCACCATCCAGGCCAGCAGTTCGCCCATGACCGCGTAGGTATAGGTGTACGCCGAGCCCGAGACCGGCACCATCGAGGCGATCTCCGAGTAGCACAGGGCCGCCACGCCGCACACGACAGCGGCGATGACGAAGGCCCACATCATGCCCGGCCCCGCCTTCTGCGCGGCCTCGGAAGTGAGAACGAAGATACCGGTGCCGATGATCGCGCCGACGCCCAGAAGCGTCAGCTGGATGGCCCCGAGCGAGCGATGTAATGATTTCTTTTCCGCCGTCGCCAAAATGGCGTCGAGCGGCTTGACGCGTCCAAACATGCGTGGATCCCTGAATTCGCTGATGGGCGCAAGCTAGTCCAAGGCGCGCGCAAGGCAATAGCTGCAAGCGCCATAAGGACGGCCTTTGAACAGGAATCCGCGCAAAACATGCCATTTGCGCCAAGTTTCACCTCCCGCTAGGAGGCGCAGCACATAACGGGCACACCAAAGGAGAGGCCATGTCCACGACGTTCCAGCTCGACACGGCGACCAGCCGTGCCCATCCCACGCCCGCGCCGATGAAGCGGCTGACGATCCCGGCCATCCGCGCCCGCAAGGACGATGGCGTCACGACAGAGCCCATCGTCATGCTTACCGCCTACACCGCGCGCCAGGCGCAGCTGCTCGATGCGCACTGCGACCTCCTGCTCGTGGGCGACAGCCTGGGCCAGGTGATCTACGGCCTGTCCTCCAGTGTGCCCGTCACGCTGGAGATGATGATCAACCACGGCGCCGCCGTCGTGCGGGGCAGCTACCACGCCGCGGTTGTCGTCGACATGCCGTTTGGCACCTACGAGCAATCGCCCGAGCAGGCCTTTGCCAACGCGGCCCGCCTGCTGAAGGAAACCGGCTGCGCGGCGATCAAGCTGGAGGGCGGCGAGGCCATGGCCGAAACCGTCGCCTTCCTGACGCAGCGCGGCATTCCGGTGATGGGCCACGTCGGCCTCACCCCCCAGGCGGTCAACGTGCTAGGCGGCTACAAAGCGCGCGGACGCTCGGAAGCCGAGGCGCAGAAGATCGTGGACGATGCCAGGGCGCTCGACGCGGCCGGAGCCTTCGCGGTCGTGATCGAGGGCGTGGTCGAGCCCATCGCGATTGCCGCCACCAAGGCCATCGCCTGCCCGACTATCGGCATCGGCGGCTCGGCGCAATGCGATGGGCAGGTGCTCGTGACAGAGGACATGTGCGGCCTGTTCGAGCGTGTGCCCCGCTTCGTGAAGCGCTATGCCAATCTCGCCGAGGAAATCGAGACCGCGGCGGCGACGTACGCAAGCGAAGTGCGCGCGCGCAGCTTTCCCGGACCCGAGCAGACCTACCAGCCCCGCAAGAGCTGAGCGGGTCTCCTCTCACCCGGCGTTCGGCACGTCGTCCAGCAGCGCTTCGCCCTCGGCGATGAGCGGGGTCTCTCCGACCATGCTGCGCGCCTTGGCGAGAAGCGCGCGGGCGGTGCCGGGCGCCTCCTCCGAAACGGCCAGCGCAAAGCCGAGCGCCTGCGCGGCGTCCGGGCTGAAGCGCTGGAGGCGGTAGGCCGCCTGCGCAGCCTCGCGCGCCTCTTGCCTATGGCCAAGCCCCGTCTCGACGAGGGCCAGGTCGCAGAGCAGGCGCACATCGCGCGCGCCGCCGTTCTCGCGCAGCCAGGTCAGGATCGCGCGTGCGCGCAGATAGTCCCCGCTCGCCATCGCCAGCCCGGCCGCGGCGCGCAGGGCGCTCCGGCTCTGCGGGCTCTGGTCGAGATAGCCCTGCACCAGACCTTGCGCGCCCTTCGGATCGCCAGCGAGGAGAAAGGCCTCCACGCGGCGGCGGAACAGGCCGGGGGGCATGCGCACTCTTGTCGCAAGGGCATAACGTTCCTGCGCGGCGGCAGGATGGCCCAGTGCCAGTTGGACATCGCCAGCGAGCGCCTGGCTGTCGAAGAATCCGGGCCTGTCCTGGCGCATCGCCTCGGCGGCCCGTTCGGCCGCACGCCCTTGCCCTTCCGCAAGCAGCCGACCGATAGGCCCACCCCGTCCGACAACGCGCAGCTGCGCCTGCGCCGGGCGCGCGGCGCGGTCGAGCAGTTCGCCGGCCTTCTGGCGATTTCCCAGGACCTCGTAAGCCCGCGCGACCTGCGTAAGCAGGTAGGGCGAAGCCTCGTCGCGGGCAATGTCCGGCCCGAAACGCATCGTTGCAAAACGGAGCTGCCCAGCCTCATAGATCGCGCGGGCGAGCAGGTCCTTGGTGCGGCGGCTGTCGGGCCGCTGGCGCAGCACCGCCTCGAAAGCCTCGATCGCGGTCTGCGGATTGCCGAGCGCCAGTTCCGCCACGCCGCGAAGCTGCTGGACACCGGGCACCATATCAAGCTGGCCCTCGGTGTGCGTGAGCAGGCTGCGCGCCAGTTCGAAGTTTCCGGCGCGCGCGGCGATCACCGCCTGAAGGTAGTAAGCCTGCGGGTTGCCGGGCATCAGTTCGAGCACCCGCCGCGTAACCGTCACCGTCTGCGCCGCGCGCCCCAGGTCGCCCAGCGTGGCCGCGTAATCGAGCAGGAGCGACACGTCCGAAGGCGCTGCCATGATGCCCTTCTCGAACCACGGCAAGGCACCCGCAAGGCCATAGCGATCGCGCACGAGCTGCCCCTTGAACTGCAAGGCCCGGGCGTTGTGCGGCCCCAGTTCCAGCGCATGGTCGGCCGCGGCAATGGCCTCCATGTGGGCCCCGCGCACGTAATCCAGCCGCCCCATCTCGACCCACAGCTCCGGGTCGTCCGGGGTGAGCGCGCGCGCCTTGGCGAACGCCGCCTGCCCCGCCTCGAAATGGCCCGAAAGCTGCTCGAGGCGGGCCAGCGCGCGCCAGCCACGTGCGGCGCTGCCAGGCGCAAAGCCACCCTCTTCCAGCCAGGACCGTGCCTTGGCAAGCTGCCCTTGCGCGAGGTAGGCCTCGCCCATCCAGGCCGCGACCTCGCCGCGCGGGGCGCCATTCCCGAGCGCGGCGCGCAGTTTCATTTCGGCCGCAATGCCATCTCCGCGCGCAAGCGCCGCGCGCGCCTCTCCGATGAGGGCGGACGGGGCCACCGGCTCCTGCCCGCGGCCCTCACCGCTACCGGGTAGCGGGCACAGCACCAAAAGCGCCGAAACCAGCGCGGCACGCCCCCACGTCCCTCTTCCCACCGTCATCGGGCCATCAGGGCTGCAGGTCGTACTGCTTGAGAAGATCATAGAGCGTGGGACGGCTGATCCCGAGCATCTTGGCCGTACTCGAGATATTGCCTTCACTGCGCGCCAGGGCATGGCGGATCACCTTGCGGTCGGCCTGTTCACGCGCGGTCTTGAGGTTGAGCGCATTGATGACCTGCTCGTCGGGATCGGCCAGATCCAGGTCGCTGGCCGAGACGAGCTTCTCGTCGGCCATGATCACCGCGCGCTTTACCCGGTTCTCCAGCTCGCGCACGTTGCCCTGCCAGGGCCAGGCATCGATCGCGGCCAGAGCATCGCTGGCAAAGCCGCGCACCTTGGGGTTCATCTCGGCCGCATAGCGCGCGAGGAAGGTCTTGGCGAGCAGCGTCGCATCGCCGGGGCGCTCCGCCAGGCTGGGAATGCGCACGACGATTTCGGCGAGGCGATAGTACAGATCCTCGCGGAAGCGGCCATCGGCGATCATCGCATCGAGATCCTGGTGGGTGGCGCACACGATGCGCGTGTCGACCGGGATCGATTCGCGCGAGCCCACCCGCTCGATCACGCGCTCCTGCAGGAAGCGCAGCAGCTTGACCTGCAGCTGGAGCGGGATGTCACCAACCTCATCGAGGAACAGGGTCCCGCCCCCGGCTTGCTCGATCTTGCCGGGCGTGGTCTTGACCGCGCCGGTGAAGGCGCCCTTTTCGTGCCCGAACAGCTCGCTTTCCAGAAGGTTCTCGGGGATCGCGGCGCAGTTGATGGCCACGAACTCGCCGCGCGCCCGGTCGCTCGCATCGTGCAGGCCGCGTGCGAGCAATTCCTTGCCGGTCCCGCTCGCCCCCAGCAGCATGACCGAGACATTGGTGTTGGCGACGCGTTCGATGGTGCGCGCAACCTTGAGCATCTCGGGCGCAGCGGTGATCATCCGCCCCAGCACCTTCTCCTCCTTCTCGACCTTGGAGGACAGGCGCCGGTTCTCTTCCTCCAGCCGGTGGAGCTGGAGCGCACGGCGCACGATGAGGCCCAGTGCATCGATGTCGACGGGCTTCTGGTAGAAGTCGTAGGCCCCGCGCGCGATGGCGGTGAGCGCGCTTTCGCGCGCACCATGGCCGCTGGCGACGATGACCTTGGTGTCGGGCTTGAGCGCCATGATCTCGTCGAGAACCGCGAAACCCTCGCTCGTTCCATCGGGATCGGGTGGCAGCCCCAGGTCGAGCGTCACCACGTCGGGTGCCTCGGAGCGCAGGAGGGCAAGCGCCGAGGGACGGTCCCCCGCCACGATGACCTCGAAGTCCTCATAGGCCCACTTGAGCTGCGCCTGCAGCCCGGCATCGTCCTCGACGATGAGGAGCTTGGGCAGCGACTTTGCGGCAGTATCACTCATCACGCGACTTTCTGATCATTCTTCGTGAGGTTCTGGTAGAGATTGGTCGCCTCGCTGAGCGGGATACGCACGACGAAGCGCGAACCCAGCCCCTCGCGCGATTCCACGTCGAGCCGCCCGCGCATCGCGCGCACCAGTTCGCGCGCCTCGTACGCGCCGATCCCGAAGCCTCCGCTCTTGGTTGACACGAAAGGCTTGAACAGACCGTTGCGCACGAACTCGGCAGACATGCCACAGCCGGAATCGAGCACCTCGAAACGGGCATGGAGGCCATCGGCGACGACCGAGAGGAAGACCGGGCTGTGCGGATCGCTTGCATCGATCCCGTTCTGGACGAGATGAACCAGAACCTGCTCGAGCGAATGGCGGTTGGCGGTGATCGCCAGGTCGGGCGAATCCACCGCCACGAACTGCGCGCTGCTTGCAAAGCTCGTTCCGACCGAGGCCAGTACGTCGCGGGTGCGAATGTTCTCCAGCTTCTCGACCGCGCCGGTGCCATAGCGCCCGAGCCGGGCGATCAGCGCGTTCAGCTTTTCCGAGGAATTGCGCAAGGTCACCAGCATGTCGGCGCGAAAGGCCGGTTTGTCGGCGTGCAGTTCGGCGTTGCGGGCGAGCAGGCTGAACTGGCTCGCCAGGTTCTTGATGTCGTGCATGACAAAGGCAATGCGGCGGTGGAAGTCGTCGAACCGGTTGGCCTCGGCCAGGGCAGTCTGGCTGGCATTTTCCGCAAGGTAGCTCGCCACCTGCTGGCTGATGACGCGCAGGAGATCAAGGTCCTCCCAGTCGAAGGTGCGCGCGAACTGCGGCCGGGCAAGCACCACAAGGCCGACCAGGCGCTCGAAGTGGACGAGCGGGATGACCGCCCAACTGCGCGCATCGGCAAGGAGCCACTCCGGGATCTCGAATGCCGTGTCCGCTCCCGGGGCTGCGCTGCGGCCGCGCACTTCGTCGAGATCGACAATATAGCCGGTGCGTTCAAGGTAAGACTGGCCCTGCAGCGACATTGCGACCCCCGGCACCTCGATCTCGGGCCAGTTCCAGCGTGCTGCGAGCGTCATTTCGCCCTGCTCACCGGGTGCGAGGAGAAGTCCTGCGGGGCTCTCGAAGAGGTCCGCCACCGACTTGACCACGCGTTCGCCCAGCGGCGCGGCGTTCTCACCCCCGCTGCCGATGGTGCGGGTAAAGCGTAGCCATTCCTCGCGGTAATCGTAGCGGTGCTGGAAGAAGTGCTTGGCCAGCGTTACCTTGAGCCAGCTGCGCAGCTTGCGCGAGGGCAGGACGACCAAGGCAATCGCGCTGGCGAGGGTCAGGAAGGCGAGTTCGAGCAGGCGCGCGAAGTTGCCCCCCGCATAGGACAGCCACTGCGCAACCGCGACCATACCCACCAGATAGGCCCCGATCACCAGCAGCGAGAAGGTCTGGAACGTGACCGCACGCGAAGGGCGGATCTTCAGTTCGTCCCGGTTGGCCGCGACCGAAAGTCCGATGAACATCGCCAGGATCACCGTCGCCACCGCACGCAGGGCCGCCACTTCGCGCGGCCAGGACCCGGCGAGGTATGAAATCGTGTAAAGGTTGAGGTCAAAGGCCCACAGCACGGCGAGACCAATCGTCGGCCAGCGAAGCGCCGGGCGCGCATCGTGCGAACAACCCGCGTAGAGATTGTGGACCAGAACCAGCCCCCCGACTGTCACCAGGAGCCGGAACAGGACATTGAATTCGAAGGCAAGACTTCGCAGTTCAAGCGGCAGCGGCAAGGTCCCCAGCCCATAGTCGATGCCCAGATGCAGCAACTCGACAAAGCACAGCGCCATGACGACAGGGCGGATCGGCGCCAGCGTGGTGTCGCGTCCATCGCCGCCGAACAGGCGAAAGACGACAAGGAGCCAGCCCATGTTGCGCGCGGTCTCGCACACCGATGCCAGGATCGGCGGCACCGTCCCGACCGCAACGGCCGCGACCGAAAGGCTCCACAACGAGGTCAGGACCAAAGCGACGAGCGCGGCCCCGCCTGCCCCGGCAAGCCGGTGACGGCGCGGCCACAGCGAGAGGCCAACGGCCGCCGTTGCAATGGCGCCGGTCAGGTCGAGCGCAATCGCGATCGTGGTCCAGATATCGGGACTGTCCCAGGCCATCATCGGGCTCCCTCGCTCCAGATCACGACCCGCAAGGTCTGCAACAGGATCAGGAGGTCGAGGAAGGGCGTGTAATTCTTCGCGTAATAGAGATCGTATTCCAGCTTGTTGCGCGCATCCTCGACCGACGCGCCATAAGGATAGTTGATCTGCGCCCATCCGGTAATTCCGGGTTTGACCATATGGCGCTCGGCAAAGAAGGGAATGTGCGCTTCCAGGTCGGCCACGAACTCGGGTCGCTCGGGCCGGGGCCCGACGAAACTCATCTCACCTTTAAGAACCGTCCAGGCCTGCGGCAGTTCATCGATCCGCACCTTGCGCAGGAAACGGCCAAGCCGGGTAATACGGGGATCGTCCTTGGTCGCCCATTGCGCCCCCGCCGCTTCCGCATCGCTGCGCATCGAGCGCAGCTTGATGACATCGAAAGGAACACCGAACAGGCCGACACGGGACTGGCGGTAGAAGGCCGGTCCCTTGCTGTCGAGCTTCACCAGGAGCGCAAAGACCAGGACCACCGGGCCGGTCAGGAGCAGGACGCACGAACTTGCAACAATGTCGAAAAGACGTTTGACGGCGCCGGAAACGGCCCGCCCCGACGAAAAGCCATCCGAAAAGATCAGCCAGCTGGGATTGACCGTGTCGAGGTCGATCCGGCCGGTCTCGCGCTCGATCAGGCTGGAGAAATCGTTGACGTGGACGCCGGCGGTCTTGATCCGCAGCAGGTCCTTGAGCGGCATCGCGTTGCGCCGCTCCTGCAGCGCCAGCACGACCTCGCTAACCCCGAGGCTCTCGACGAAGCGGGTAAGGTTCTCGATCTCGGCGCGCGGGGTCGCCCCCTCCACGCAGGGCGCGCCCTCGTTCATGTCGACGAAACCGGCGACCGCGAAGCCGCTTTCCGGACGCCTGGAGAGCACCTCGATACGCCGCGCCCGCGCGCCCGAGCCCAGTACCAGGACGCGGCGCCGAAACACGGCGGAGCCGAAGGCGGCGTGGAAGAAGAGCCGGTTGCCCATCAAGAGCACGATTGCCAGGCCCATCGAGTAGACAAGGGTGGAGCGCCAGAACTGCTCGGTGGCGACAACAAAGTCGACGAAGGCCAGCGCGATCACGCCCAGCGAGACCGCGACGAGCAGGCGCGCAGCGGCAAATCGCATGGAACGAAGCGCCTCCGACGCGTAGACGCCGACCGAAACCATCGCGAGGATCATCACGGCTCCGAACGCTCCGTGGGCGGCCATACGCGCCAGGAGCGAGCCCATGTCCATACCGATCTGCATCGCCCGCAAGCGCCAGGACAGCTCGTTCGCCACTACGAGCAAGGCGAAGTCGACGATACACAGCAGGATCACCGCGTAGGGGATGTAGTGTTTGAAAAGCCGGACCATCGCCTCGGGTCGCTATCCTTGCGCACGTTAACTCATGTGACCTCAGCTTAACCCCAAGGCGTAAACTGTCGGTAAAACTAACACACCTCTACCGGCCAGCCCGCTGGACACAAGGACGCAAATCCCGGATCATGGTGCCTTCAGAGCTATTCCTCGCCCGAAATGTCGGCCCGTTTTACAGAGACGAACGACGCGAGGAAAGGCGCTCGGCGCGCCTACGGGACCGGCTGTAAACCATGTGCTAACCACGAGAGGAAACCATGGTGTTACCCGCCCCACGGTAGAGGCCGCGCTGCCATGACAGGAATTCGCACCAGCCGCGCGTCAGCCGGTAAACTCTCGCTCAAGCAGACCTCGGTACACTTCGCCGCCATCACGCTCGTCGCCACGGGCTTGCTGGCCGTGTTCGCCGACGGCGAGCGCAGCAAGGCGGCGCTCGCTGCCGCGGCCGCGCACGAAGCTGACGCGGAGGATGCGATCGGCGAGGCCGCAAAAGGCGCAGCCAAGAACCTCATCAAGATACGCCCCCGCCGCGATACGCCCGGGCAGTTCGGCCCGGATCCGGTGCGGCGCCCCGCCCCTTCGGGCGCGATGGCCTATGCCCAGAGCGACGAACTGCGCCATGAGCCCGGCTACGAACCCGGCCCGGACCTCCTGGCCACATCCCCCCTCGCGCGGTCGGCACCTCCGGCCAATCTGCCAGCGGGCATGACGCTTGAGGAATGGCTGGCCCTGCATGAAGAGGAGCGCGGCGACCTGCCCGCCATTCGCCTTGGCCCCGATGACCTGCGGGTGATGGGTGCCCTGCCCTCATCCGGCCAGCCCGCCGGCTGACCGAACACCCGCCTCACGCCGCGGCTACTTCGTACCCAGGATATCAAGCGCGGTGAGCGTCAACGTCTCCGCACCCGAGCCGATGACCTTGTCCGCTTCGGGCGCCCAGAACGCGCTGTGGAGCGAGGGCAAGGGCGGCCCACCTTCCTGCGCGGCCTTGTAGGCAGCCTCGGGCACGCCGCCGACCCAAAAGATGATCGACTTGATGTTCTCCTCGTCGGCACGGCGGTATTCGCCAAAGTCCTCCCCGCCCATCACGGACGGAAGTTCGCCGACCTTGTCGGTCCCCATCTTCGCCTGGAGCCGGCCCAACGTTTCTTCCGTAAATTCCGGCGAGTTCCAGGTCGCCCGGGTATAGAGCTCCTTCCAGCTCACCTCGGGCAGGTCCTCTTCGGGAACGCCGGCGGCCAGCGCTTCGCCGCGCGCGATCCGCTGAATACCCTCCAGCAGCTTGGCGCGCGTTTCGTCCGAGTAGCTGCGCACCGTCAATTCCAGCTTGGCGCTGGAGGAGATAACGTTGTGCTTGGTGCCTGCGTGGAACGAGCCGACGGTCACCACGACCGGGTCCTTGGGGTCGATCTCGCGGGACGCAAGCGTCTGCAGCTTCATGACGATCGAGCTCGCCAGCACAATCGGGTCGATCGTGGTGTGGGGATAGGCCCCGTGCCCGCCGCGCCCCTTGACGAGGATGTCCACGCTGTCGACATTCGCCAGCGCCCAGCCCACGGCCGCGCCGACCTTGCCCGCTTCCATTCCCGCCGAATCGTGAAAGGCCAGCGCATAGTCCGGCTTGGGAAAGCGCGAATAGAGGCCGTCCGCCAGCATCGCGCGCGCACCGGTCCCCATTTCCTCGGCAGGCTGGCCGACCATCACGAGCGTGCCCGACCATGCCTCGCGCCGGGCCGCGAGCAGCCGCGCGGTCTCGATCCAGGCGGTCATGTGGGTGTCATGGCCGCAGGCGTGCATGATGCCACTTTCCACCCCGGCGGTGGAGACCCCCTTCATCTTCGAAGCGAAGGGAAGCCCCATCTGCTCGGTCACGGGAAGGCCATCCATGTCGGCGCGGATAAGGACCGTGGGGCCCTCGCCGTTGCGCATGACTGCGACGATACCGGTACCACCCACACCCTCGGTCACCTCGAATCCGGCCTCGCGCGCGGCCTTGGCCATGATCCCGGCGCTGCGCGTCTCCTGCATCGAGAGCTCCGGGTGCGCGTGCAGATCACGGTAGATATCCATGAGCGCCGGCATATCGGCCGCGATAGCCTGCGCGACCGCGTTGTCCCCCTGTGCCGCCACAGGTGAGGAGGTTACGCCCAGCGCCGTTCCGGCGGCGAGGGCCAAGCGAAGCATGTCAAGATGTCCCATAGACGCAAGGCTATGGAATGCCCTGTAAAAGGCAAGGGCTCATAACGCTATGGGAAAAGGCCGTCCCCCGGCAGATGCCGGTGTGGTGCCCCTGGCCCGACTCGAACGGGCACGCCTTTCGACAAACGATTTTGAGTCGTTCGCGTCTACCATTCCGCCACAGGGGCACGGGATGAAGGCCAGACGCTTAGCCGCAGCCATCGGCGCATTCAAGAGGCCAATGCGCGAATACCCACCGGGACGGGCATTTGCGCCGGTCCAGGTCTTTTTCTCAGAATTCCCAATCGAGTGCGACGTGGAGCAACTGGCTCTTCATTGCGCCCTTGCGCGATCCGAACGAGCCGATCTCGAAGCGCGGGCCATCTTCCCCTGTGGCATACTGCCAGCGCAGCTTGATCTTTTCGGCGTCCGCTTCGGGAGCCGGTCCAAGCTCGACGCGCTCGGTACGTTCCCGAGTATTCAAGGGCTTGGCGGAAAGGGAAAATCCACGAAGGTCGAGACGTGTGTCCGGCGGTGGGACGCGTGCCGAAGAGGCGGCAAGCGCCAGCGGAACCACGCCCTTCGCGACAGGCTCTCCCGCATGAACAGCGGCGGCCGGGACACATGCCCCGAGGCCAAAACCCAAGCAAAGGACGTTCCTGATCGCCATTCCATCTCCCCGGACCAGCTCTACGTAAGTACCACGTAGAAACGGCGTGGGGAACACGACAGTTCCCGGCAAGTCCGGGCAAAGCACGAAAGGGTGCCCCGGAAAGGGGTACTAAGCCCCCATTTCCAGCGCCTTGAGCCATCCGAAAAAAATCGCTGCGCCCGATACGAAAAAGGGCGGCCAAAGCCGCCCTTCCCCGATCCGGATCATCCGCGAAGCTCAGCTCTTGAGCGAGTTCGCAAGGATCTTGTGAATGCGCGAATGGAGCACGTCGTTGCCCGCCAGGATCTGGCTGTCGCAATAGGGAAGCGAGCGGCCCTTCCAGTCGGAAACGAAGCCACCAGCCTCGCGCACGAGCAGACAGCCCGCCGCCGTATCCCACGGCTTCAGGTCGGCTTCCCAGAAGCCCTCGTAACGCCCCGCAGCAACCCAGGCGAGGTCAAGTGCAGCCGAACCGAAGCGACGGATGCCCGCCACCTGCGGTGCAAGCGCCTGGTAGATGCGCGACCATTCCGCGACATTGCCATGCCCCTGGAAGGGAATGCCCGTCGCGATCACGCTCTCATCAAGGTGACGGCGCGACGACACGCGCAGGCGCGCATCATGGAGCCAGGCACCCCGGCTCTTCTCGGCCCAGAAGCTCTCGTCGGTGATCGGCTGGTAGATCAGCCCCGCGGTCACTTCGCCCCAGCCGCCGTTGATCGACTTGTTGCCGTCCAGGCGCGGTTCCTGCACCGCGATCGAAATCGCGAAATGCGGAATGCCGTGAAGGAAGTTCGTGGTGCCGTCGAGCGGATCGACGATGAAACGCGGCTTGTCGGGATCGCCCTCGATCGAGCCGCCTTCCTCGAACAGGAAGCCCCAGTCCGGACGGGCTGCGCGCAGCTCGTCCCAGATGGTACGCTCAGCGGCGCGGTCAGCCTTGGAGACGAAGTCGGACGGCCCCTTGCGCGAGACCTGGAGATGTTCGACTTCACCGAAGTCACGGCGAAGTCGGCCACCAGCCTTGCGGGCAGCCTTTTCCATGACGCGGATGAGACCGGAAATTGCGGCCATAACCTTTACTCTGCTCCTACTGCCGGCCGGGCCGGCACATCAATTTTCAAACGCGCCGACCTCACCCGAACGATCGGGTGGTCAGCGCTCGTTGCCCGCGCTCGCGCCTTCGGGCTGGTAACCGCAGACCAGGGCAATGGCTTGCAGCAACTCGCCAGGCTTGTCACGGTGAACCTTGTCGGCATTCTTGGCGATAAGGCCATCCACCGAAGTCCCGATCTTGCCCAGCGCGTTGTTGTAGAGACAGCCCACCAGCGCGTTCTTGACCGGCTCCTCGACCTGCTCGGAGCGCAGGGCAGAGACCATCACGTTGAGATAGAGGACCGCGTTCTGGACGTCTTCGGCCTTGGGCTGGGCCGGAGCGGCGTCCTGCGCTGCCACGCCGACCGGCAGGGCCGAAAGGGACAGGGCAGCGCCGAGCGCCAGCTTGTGGAGGTTGGAACGCAGCTTCATGATCAGTCCGCCTTTCGCACGTAGGCCTTTTCGTAAACGTCAACGACGATGCGCGTACCGCTTTCGATGTGCGGCGGCACCATCACGCGAACGCCGTTGTCGAGAACAGCCGGCTTGTAGCTCGACGAGGCGGTCTGCCCCTTCACCACGGCGTCGGCCTCGACGATGACGGCCTCGACCTGTTCAGGCAGCTGCACCGAGATCGGGCGCTCTTCCCACAGTTCAAGGGCAACCTGCATGCCGTCCTGAAGGAAGGCTGCGGCATCGCCAAGAAGATCGGCGGGAAGCTGGATCTGGTCGTAGGTCTCGGTGTCCATGAACACCAGCATGTCACCCTCGGCGTAAAGGTACTGGAAGTCCTTGGTGTCGAGGCGCACCTTCTCGATGGTGTCGGCGCTGCGGAAGCGCACGTTGGTCTTGCGGCCATCGATCAGGTTCTTCATCTCGACCTGCATGTACGCACCACCCTTGCCGGGCTGGGTGTGCTGCGTCTTGGCCACCTTCCAGATGCCCTTTTCGTATTCGAGAATGTTGCCGGGACGAATGTCGACGCCGCTGATCTTCATGGAAACCTGCCTTCGATGGGAAAGAGCTGAGCGAAACAGATCCGGACCTCTACAGGAGAGACACACCGTTTCGCAAATCCCGCGCCCCTTAGCCGAGGCAGACGGGCATGGCAATTGCCTCGCTGCGGTGCTAGCGCGGCTGTCATGAACCGAGCCGCCCTCTCCCGCCGCCTTGCGCCGGCGATCCTGTGCCTTGCTGCGTCCCTCGCCCTTGCCGCGCCACTCAGTTCGGCGGGCGCCGACAGCCCGGAGCCGCCGCCGGTTCCGGGTGGCAAGATCGGCACGCTCAAGATGGGGCGCTACGCCTGCGAACTGCCCGGCGATGCGGGCGGCCTGATCGGCGAGCCGGTGCCCGAATACGACTTCACCATCGTCAATGCGTCCAGCTATCTCGCCAAGGGCGTGCGCGGAAGCTACCTGCATACAGGTACCGACGTGGTGATGACGGGCGGCGTCTTCCGCAACCGCCGCTTCACGCGCATCAGTGCGGGTTTCCTCGAAGAAACGGGCCCCGGCCCCGAACCTGAAGCAGGTGCGATGCGCTGCATCCTTGTGCCCCGGCGCTGAGGGCCAGCTTCCTGATCCTGCAACCCTGACGGCAAAAGCGCACAAGGGCGTGCAGCCTTTTGCGCATCGGACCATTTCCTCCCCCAAGGCGACGCGGCCCCGGTTCCTCCGGCCCCGCCAGACAAAGGGGATCGGGAATGACCGACAGGATCAGGATCGGAGTGCTCAACGACGCAGCGGACCTGCGCGCGGACGAGGATGACGATTCGCCTGCCAGCCACGACATCGCATTCTGGCTCGATCGCGAGATCGCGGCCTTGCGCAGGCGCGGTTGCGCCCTCCCCGACGTGGAAATCGTGCATGCCTACGCGCTGGGCCTGCCCGGCGGCACCGGAGCCGCGGTCGAGGACGCCTGCCATCGCCTGATCGACGACGGCGTAGCCCTGATCGTGGGCCCCTTCGTCAGCGACAACGCCGCCATCGCCGCGCGCGTCTACGAAGAGCGGCGCGTCCCCGCCCTGATCTGCTCCCACGACGAGCACGCGCGCACGCGCCATGCCTTCCAGCTCCAGTCAGGCGGCGCCGTCGATGAGGCCGCGCGGCTTGTCCAGCACCTGGCCGCCAGCGGGCGCACTCGCCCCGTGGTCCTGCACGAGACATCCCGCCTCGGGGAACGTCTGGCCAAGGCATTCCAGGAAGAGGCCGCAATCGCGGGTCTGGCTCCGAGCGCCAGCGTAGCTGTGGCACCGCAGGCCGGAGCGCACGAAGTTGCGGATACACTTGCCCCGGCCCTCGACGATGACGGCGCGCGCCCGGATGCGCTGATCTATCTGGGGCGCACAGTACCGTCACGCGAACTGTGCGATGCGATTACCCAGTCGGGCTATGACGGCTCCTGCCTGCTCAACCTCCTTGCGGCCCGCAGCGCCGCGACGCCGCACGCTCCTGCACGCCCAGAAAATCTCGAGGGGTGGCTGCACCTGTCGCTCGTCTCCGAGCGCAATCCGCGCTTCCGGGCGCTTCAGGACGAATTTCCCGATGCCCGCGCACACCACGACACGATGGCCCGCGACCACGATCTGGCACGCCTGGTCGCCCATGCGCTTGCGCGCGCGCCATCGCCTACCCCTTCAGGTCTGCGGCTTGCTCTGGAGCAGGTCCGCCTTCTTCCCGCGACGCAGGGCGAGGAAGGGACTATGCTGGGCCTGGGCCCGCTTGCGCGTGCGGCCCTGCAGGGGCCCTACCTGACGATCCGGCAATGGAAGGCGGGGGACAGCGTGGCAATACCCGAAACCTGAACTAGACGGGCCCCTCGGCCGAGGCGCCCAGAACCGGGGGCGCGGCAAGGACAGGCTCCAGGCCCTTGGCAGCATTGCGGAGCGGCAGGATTGCCCCCCGGAAGGGACGCACGCAGTTCCGGCCTGCGTTCTTCGCGCGATAGAGCATCTGATCTGCCCGCCCCATGGCGGTCACAACCCCGCGGGGCGAGGTCCGGTCCACTTCCGCCACGCCGACACTCAACGTGACGCTGAGCGCCTTTCCACCCGCTGTGAACGGCTCTCCAGCCACGGCCTCGCGTACCCGGTCTGCCACATCGATGGCGCCCGCGAGGGACGTCTCGGGCAGCAGAATGGCGAATTCCTCGCCTCCGATGCGCCCGACCAGATCCTCGCGGCGCCCCTGCATGTCGAGGATCTGGGCAATCCCGCAGAGCACCTCGTCCCCCGCCAGATGCCCATGGACATCGTTGACCTGCTTGAAGTGATCGACGTCCAGGAGGAGCAGCGACATCGCCCGGTCATGGCGACGCGCGCGCTGGATTTCGGTCTCGGCCCGCGCGGTGAACGCACGGCGATTGAGCATTCCGGTGAGATAGTCGTGGTCGGCCAGATCCAGGAGCTGACCCACGTACACGGAAATGCGCCGCACCATCGGGCGAAAGATGAAGAGCGCCTCGAACGTCAGGGTCAGGAGTACGATCGCAAGGATACCCCACTGGATCCGCTCCATCTGCTGCGCGCGCAGTTCGCTGACCGACTGGTGGATCGCGACCACTTCCTCAAGGCCGCCGAGCAAGGGCCCGCGCGAGAGGACCGACAGGGTACGCAGGTTCCCGATCTCGTCGGCAGCCGCGGCCCCATGTCCTCCCCGCGGGAGGGCGATTTCCGCTTCCGCCGCATCCAGAAAACGCCGAGCCAGGCGGTCTATTTCGGCAGGTCCGTAATAAACGTCGTGCAAACGGCGCTCGGCAACGGAAGCGCCTTCCTTTCTGGAAGCGAGGCGGACGAGTTCGCGGTGGGCATCGGCAAACTGGCGCACGGCCGTCTCGAGCGGTTCGCGTACCTCCTCGTCGCCCCGGTGCAGATCGTCCGCAAGGGCACTGATGCGCTGCGAGAGCATACGCTGACGCCCGCTCATGTTGATGATCGCCGCGGCGCCCTCGTTCGCCCGCAACGTCTCCGTGAGGACGAAGTGCGAAACGATGCTGAGGAGTGCGATCAGCCCCAGCGCCACGACATAGCGTAACGTGAGACTGCGCGGTGTAACCTGCGACATCTGCAACCAACCCCCGTTCAAAATCGAGGGGACAGTGCCCATGAAGGCTTAACAACAAGTAATAATACTTATGATTCAAGTGTATGTGAAATTTGCACATACATATCTTCACGGGAATATCCCTGAACGGGACCCTAGGCTCAGGAGGCCCGAAGGCCTTTGACCTGGCCCAAAGTCCGCCAGAATTTAGTCCCGTAGGCTCTGATCAGTAGATGCCGCCCTGCTCCTCGGCGAAGTTGTCGGCAACGCCCTGGGCAGCTTCCGCCGCCGTAGCCCGCGCCTTGCGCGCGCCATCGATCTCGGCAATCAGCGCATCGCGCCGCTTGGTGAACTCGTCCTCGGCGGTGTACTGGCGCGGTTCGGTGTCGGGCTTGAAGGCTTCCCAGATGACCGAGGCCTTGGGTTCGTCCGACGGCTCCACGCCCATCACCTGCTTGCCGGTCACACGGTCGATGCGCACCATGCGCACGCCCGGCGGCGCGACGAAGGGCTGGTCGCTCCAGCGCTCGCGCGTGGCCTCGATCACGTCCTTGAAGATCGGCGCGGCGATCCGCCCGCCCTGGGCATAGCCTCCCAGCGAGCGCGGATTGTCGTAGCCGAGGTAGACGCCGCCCACGTAGTCCTGCGAGCCGCCCATGAACCACACGTCGGTCGGGCCGTTGGTGGTGCCGGTCTTGCCGAAGAGCGGCAGGTTCAGGCTGCGCAGACGCACCGCGGTACCGCGCGTGACAACACCTTCGAGCATGTGGATGGTCTGGTAGGCGGTGTCCGCGTTCATCACCTGCTTGCCGCGGCGCGCGATGCGCGGCATCGGCTTGCCGTCCCATTCGGCCATGTTGCAGCCATCGCAGTTGCGCTTGTCGGCCTTCCAGATGACCTTGCCACTGCGATCCTGCACGTAGTCGATGACCGAGGCGTCATACTGCACGCCGTTGTTGGCGAGCGCGGAATAGGCGTTGGCCATGCGCGCCACGGTCGTCTCGCCTGCGCCAAGCGCGAAGGAGAGGTACGGCTTGTACTCGCCGATCCCCATGGTCTTGAAGGTCTTGACTACCTTGCTCATGCCGATGTCGTTGGCGATGCGCACAGTCATCAGGTTGCGCGACTGTTCGAGGCCCCAGCGCATGGTACGCGAACCCGCGCCGCCTTCGTTGCCGAAGTTGCGGAAGCACTTCTGCCCAAGATTGCCGCCCTGGTAGACGCAGAAGGTGCCGTCGAGCACCTGTGTCGCGGGCGTCATGCCGTTGTCGAGCCCGGTCGCATAGACGAAGGGCTTGATCGTCGAGCCGGGCTGGCGCTCGGCCTGGACCGCACGGTTGAACGAGCCCAGACCGGAATCGAAGCCGCCCTGCAGGGCCAGCAGACGTCCCGAATAGGGCTGCTCCATGACCATGCCACCCGAAACCTCGGGGACGGTGCGCACCGCGTAAGTCCCGGCCGAAACCGGTGCAGCGGCGAGGAAATCTCCGACCTTGGCGCGGTCCGGGACATTGGTGAGCGCGGCGATGTCGCCATCGGAAAAGCCGATGCGCCCTTCCCCGTTCGCGGCATCGAGCACGACGCCCACGCGCCAGTTCTGGTAATCGATGGTCTTGTTCGAGACGATGAGCTGGGTCTGCCAGTTCTCCATGTCGTTGATGTGCGCGATCGGACCGGCCCAACCACGCTGCCCATGGTAGTTCAGGAGGCCCTTGCGCAATGCGGCGCGGACCGCGCCCTGCAGTTCGGGATCGAGCGAGGTGCGCACCCACAGGCCGCCCGCATAGACGCTGTTGGGGCCGTCCTCGGCCTTTTCGCCGTAGCGGTCGATCAGGCGGCGGCGCACTTCCTCGATGAAATAGCCGTTGGCGGGATCGTAGTCGGGACCGCGCTGCGTGACGAGGCCCAGCGGCTGCGCCTTGGCCTCGGCCGCCTCGGTGGCACTCACCCACTCGTTGCGCACCATCTGGTCAAGCACCCAGTTGCGACGTTCAAGCGCGCGGGCTTCGTGCTTCTTGCGCCCGTAGACTTCGGGCGCGCGCGGCAGAATCGCGAGAAAAGCGGCTTCGTTCAGCGTCAGCTCGTCCACGTCCTTGTCGAAATAGGCGCGTGCGGCAGCCTGGACACCGAACGAGCGACGGCCAAGCGGGATCTCGTTGAGATAGAGCTCGAGGATCTGCTCCTTCGAAAGCACGCCCTCGATGCGGTAGGCGAGCACCATCTCCTTGAGCTTGCGGGTCACCGAATATTCGTCCCCGATCAGGATGTTCTTGGCGACCTGCTGGGTGATCGTCGAGCCGCCCTTGGCGCGCTCGCCCGAGCCGTACTTGGAGACATAGTCGACCACGGCGCCTGCAAAGCCGCCGATATCGACGCCGCCGTGCGACCAGAACGTGCGGTCCTCGGCCGAGAGAAACGCGTTGACCAGTGGGCGCGGCAGGTCGACATAGCGCAGCTGCACGCGGCGTTCGCGCGCATAGCTATAGGCAATGTCGCCATTGATATCGCGCACCATGGTGGGCAGTGGCGGCTGGTAGGCAAGCAGCGACTTGGCATCGGGCATGTCGCGCATGAGCACGACCCACAGTCCGATCAGACCGATGATCCCGGCCACACACAGGTACACAAATCCGCGCAGGATCCGGCTTGATCGCCAGATCCGTGCGATTCGACCCTGACCGCGTTCGCGGCGGGGGCTGGTGCTTGCGTCTTCCGGCGTATCCTGGGCCGCGCCGGGGCCGGTGTCAGAGCTCGTGTCGGTCATCGTGCAAGCCCTCTAGCACGCCCTTTTTGCGCAAGGCCAGCAGGAGATCGGGCAAGTCGCGGATAACACGGCGAAGCGAGACACCCATCGAGGCCGCCGCAAGCGACAGGACCGACCTCCCCGGTGCTTACTGGAAATCCGCGCGCCGCGCGAAATAGCGCCGGATCGCGCGCGCCGCTGCGCCTGCAACCACGCCCTGCCCCGCGCGCGACTGGAGGAAAGCGGCATCCTTTGCATTGTTGATATATCCGGTCTCGAACAGGACCGAGGGCATGTCCGGCGCCTTCAGGACCGCCAGCGCGGCGGTTTCGACGTGACGACGGTGAAGACGCACGTCCGCATCGGAGAGTTCCTCGATCAGGAAGGAGGCAACTTGCGCGGAGGCCTCCTGGGCGCCGCGCTGCGACAGGTCAAGCAGGATCGCGCCCACGGCATCATTGGCGGCATCGAGGACGACACCGTTCACCCGGCGCGCGCTCGTGGCATCGCTCTCGGCATCGCTCGCCGCGAACCGGCGTGCGGCCTCGCTGCTCCCCTTTTCCGAAAGCACATAGGCGCTGGCACCGCGCGCAAGGTCGCTTTCCGCGCTGTCGGCATGGATCGAGAGGAAGAGGTCAGCCCCCAGGCGCCGGGCAATATCGGGGCGATCGGCAAGCGAAATGAAACGGTCGCCATCGCGCGTCAGCGCAACGCGGATATCACCGTGGGCAAGCAGGTCGGCGCGGATCGCGCGCGCGATCTGCAAGGCGATCTGCTTTTCCTTGACCCGGCCATGGCCCGCGCCCGGATCGAACCCGCCATGCCCGGCATCGATCACCACCAGTGGCTGGCGGGCATCGCGCGGCCCTTCGACCGCTGGCAGATCGGCTGGCTCACCGATCTCCGGCAGTTTCATGCGCACCACGTAATCGCGCCCACCACTCGCCTGTGCGAACGTGCGGTTGATCACGAAAACACAGGCAAGCAGCGCAAGCGGAGCCAGCAGCAGCAGGAATATCTGGACCAGACGCACCATAATCGGTGTCTCGTTAGGGCCTCGCCGCAAGCCCCGCAATCCTCTTGCGCGTGCCGGCACGGATCCCCCCGGAAGACGGCGCATTTCAGCAGGTGCGCGCCCCGCTGCGGCGATGTTCGATCCACTTCGGAAGACATGCCCCACCAAGCAACTTGCCGTGGCTTACGTGTAGTGCTAGGCAGTTCAAATCCGCGACTGTTCACCCCGGACAGGTTGGCAAGTTATCTTCCTGAAAGGGACTTGCAATCTGCCATCAGGGCCGACAGCCTGCGCGGAGAGAATTGAACCGGCCGCTTTCCGGCCCGGCTCCAACAGGTTGATGCGAGAGATGAGAAGCCAATTGCCGCCTTGCCAGCCCAAGCCCTTCGGGGCGGTGGCGGCGTGGCCGCAACTTTCGGCGTGTTGGGTTTCGCCACGCGAACTTCCGCTCGCAGACGCAATCGCTGCCGCACCGGCAGTGGAATTTGATACGACACTCGGAGCGATGGATTGCTCCGACCCCATCTACAATCCGGTCCGCTACGGAGCAGAGGCCTCCCGTCCTTACGGCGCCCTCCCGTTCTCCTGCGGCCTTCACGACAATCGACGCGCGCCACTGGCTGATCCGGCCGGAAGGCAGCGCGTCCGGAGACTTACCAATGGCAACGCGCATGCTCATCGATGCGCGCCACCCGGAAGAAACGCGGGTGGCGGTACTCAAGGGAAATCGCATTGAAGAGTTCGATTTCGAATCGACCGAACGCAAGCAGATAAAGGGTAACATCTACCTCGCGAAGGTGACGCGCGTGGAGCCTTCGCTCCAGGCCGCCTTCGTCGATTTCGGTGGCAACCGTCACGGCTTTCTTGCCTTCAGCGAAATCCACCCGGACTACTACCAGATCCCCAAGGAAGACCGCGACGCGCTCCTCGCCGAGGAAGCCGCCCACGCGGAGGAAGAAGCGGCCCTGCGCGCAAGCGAAGCGGACGATGAGGACGAGGACGAAGAGAACGACACCGACGGCGAAGACTTCGACGACGGCGGCCTGACCGAGGTCGACACCTCCGAAAAGGACGATGTTGCCACGATCGAGGACGGCAACGTCGAGCGGGGCTTCGAGGACGGCGAAGACGGCGAAGACGACAACCATGGCCGCTCGCGCCGTGGCCGTGGTCGCGGCCGCCGCCAGGGCAAGGCCCGCTCGAAGGAAGCCGAAGAGCTGCGTTCGAAGCGCCTTGCGCTGCGTCGCCGTTACAAGATCCAGGACGTCATCCACCGCCGTCAGGTCCTGCTCGTGCAGGTCGTCAAGGAAGAGCGTGGCAACAAGGGCGCAGCCCTTACCACCTATCTCAGCCTTGCCGGCCGCTACTGCGTGCTCATGCCCAATTCGAGCCACGGCGGCGGCATCAGCCGCAAGATCAATTCGGCCTCGGACCGCAAGCGCCTGAAGTCGATCATCGCCGAGATGAACCTGCCCCGCTCGATGGGCTGCATCGTGCGTACGGCCGGCCTCCAGCGCACCAAGACCGAGATCAAGCGCGACTTCGACTACCTCGCCCGTCTCTGGGACGAGCTGCGCGAAAAGACGCTGCACTCGGCCGCGCCCGCGCTGATCCACTCGGACAGCGACCTGGTGAAGCGCGCCATCCGCGACATCTACAACCGCGAGATCGAGGAAGTCGTCGTCGAGGGCGAGGAAGGCTACCGCGCGGCCAAGGACTTCATGAAGCTCCTGATGCCCAGCCACGCGCGCCGGGTTAAGCCCTATTCCGATCCCGTGCCGCTGTTCCAGCGCTACGGCGCGGAGGACCAGCTGACCGCAATGTACGACCCCGTCGTGCAGCTGAAGTCGGGTGGCTACATCGTCATCAACCCGACCGAGGCGCTGGTCTCGATCGACATCAACTCGGGCCGCGCCACCAAGGAGCACGGCATCGAGCAGACGGCTGTTGCCACCAACCTCGAAGCCGCCCGCGAGATCGCCCGCCAGCTGCGCCTGCGCGACATGGCCGGCCTCGTCGTGATCGACTTCATCGACATGGAATACGGCTCGAACGTCCGCAAGGTCGAGAAGGCCATGAAGGACGCGCTCAAGAACGACCGCGCCCGCATCCAGGTCGGCCGCATCTCGAGCTTCGGCCTCATGGAGATGAGCCGCCAGCGTCTGCGCACCGGCGTACTCGAGGCGACCACGCGTTCGTGCCCGCACTGCGACGGCACCGGCCTCGTGCGCACCGCCAGCTCGGCAGGCCTTTCGGCCCTGCGCCTGATCGAGGACGAAGCAGCCAAGGGCAAGGGCGTGATCGTCTCGCTCTTCGCCAGCACCGAAGCGGCTGTCTACATGCTCAACGCCAAGCGCGCCGACCTCGCCGACATCGAGGAACGCTACGGCGTGACCGTGGAAGTCATCCCCGAGGGTGAGAACGAGGGCGCCAAGATGCGCGTGGCCTCGTCCGGCCCGCGCAACGACTTCGTGCCGCGTTTCGACCCGATCGCAACCGAAGTCGAGGACGACGGCCTCTACGAGGACGAGGAAGACGAGGCCTTCGAGGCCGAGGAAGCCCGTTCGAACGACGAGGACGAAGGCGGTTCGCGTCGCAAGCGTCGCAAGCGTCGCCGCGGTCGCGGTGGTCGTGACCGCCGCGAGGACGGCCAGGACGCGGGCGAAGCCCAGGCTGACAGCGACGAGGACGACGAAGGCACCGAAACCAGCGGCGCCGAAGCCAGCGACACCGAAGCCAGCGACGGGCATGACGACGAAGCCGAGGCCCCGCGCAAGCGCCGTCGCCGTGGCGGTCGCCGCCGCCGCGGTCGCCGCAATGCCGAGGGCGAAGGCTTTGGCAGCGAAGGCGAGGAAAGCACCTCGGACGAGAGCCCCGAAGCTGAAGCCGAAGCGCCTTCCGAGCCTGCCGTGAGCGCGCCCGAACCGGCTCCGGAGCCCGAAGCCACGGTCGCCGCCGAAATGGCGCCCGAACCGGTCGAGGTTGCGGAAGCTCCGGCCGAGGAAGAACCCGCTCCCAAGCCGAAGCGCACGCGCACACGCCGCAAGAAGGTTGAGCCTGCCGCCGAAGAAGCCGCCGCCGAACCGGCTGCGGAAGCCCCAGCCGAGGCCCCGACTGCCGAACCGGAAGCTGAGGAAAAGCCCAAGCCCAAGCGCGCCCCGCGCCGCAAGAAGGCCGAGGCGGCAACCGAAGACGCGGCAGCCACGACCGAAGCGGCTGAGGAAAAGCCCAAGCCCAAGCGCGCTCCGCGCCGCAAGAAGGCCGAGGCGGCAACCGAAGACGCGGCAACCGCGGCCGAGGCGACCGACGAAAAGCCCAAGCCCAAGCGGGCCCCGCGCCGCAAGAAGGTTGAGCCCGTCGCAGAAGAGGTCGCCGCCGAGGCGGCCCCCGAAGCCGCGGCAACCAAGCCTGCCAGCGAGGAAACCGCGACCAAGGTTGAAGCCGAGGCCGAGGAAGCCCCCAAGGCCGAGGCTCCGCGCCGCGGTTGGTGGCAGCGCACGTTCGGCGAATAATCGCCGCGACCCCGCAAAAATCGAAAAAGGCTCCCCGCTCTTCGGAAACGGGGAGCCTTTTTTGCATGGGCCGTCGCAAACTGCGCCGGCCCCCTTGGCCAGGCAGACAGCCTCGAAGGGCGCTGCCGCTCGCCCGGGAAATACGGCCAGCACATCCCCCTAATCGGCATAATCATCGATTTTCTGCGACTTGCAGAGCACGACTGGCGCGACCGATCGCGGATCATGAAGGCGTCATTTCGCCGCCAGATTCAGCCGAACATGCGCAATTTGCATGTAAAAAAGCGGTGTTAGAGCGCCGGAATGCCCATCTGTTCACACTCCCCCCTTGCCCCGCGCGGCTGAATCGCTAGAGGGGAACCACCGAGGCGGTTATGCCGCAATGCAAGAAAACGGGGATTCGTTCATGGCGCAGTTCACCCTTCCGGCCAACAGCAAGATCAAGAAGCAGGGCAACGTCCACAAGGCTGAAGGTGCGACCCGCGTCAAGAAGTTCACCGTCTACCGCTACGACCCGGATTCCGGCGAGAACCCGCGCTACGACACCTTCGAGATCGACCTCGACAATTGCGGCCCGATGGTTCTCGACGCGCTCATCAAGATGAAGAGCGAGCAGGACCCCACCCTCACCTTCCGCCGTTCGTGCCGCGAAGGCATCTGTGGTTCGTGCGCCATGAACATGAATGGCGCCAACGGCCTTGCCTGCACGACCGCGATCGAGGATCTCAAGGGCAACATCCGCATCACTCCGCTGCCGCACATGGACGTGGTCAAGGACCTGGTCCCCGACTTCACGCACTTCTACGCGCAGTACGCGTCGATCCGCCCCTGGCTGCAGACTGTCTCGACCACGCCGTCGGGCAAGGAGCGCCTGCAGACCCCCGACCAGCGCGAGAAGCTCGATGGCCTCTACGAGTGCATCCTGTGCGCTTGCTGCTCGACCTCGTGCCCGAGCTACTGGTGGAACTCGGACAAGTTCCTGGGCCCGGCCATCCTGCTCCAGGCCTATCGCTGGCTGGCGGACAGCCGCGACGAAATGACCGGCGAGCGCCTCGACGAGCTGGAAGATCCCTTCCGCCTCTACCGCTGCCACACGATCATGAACTGCTCGAACGTGTGCCCCAAGGGCCTCTCGCCCGCACGCGCGATCGCCGAAATCAAGAAGATGCAGGCCGAACGCCAGATCTGATCGGCGTATCCCGGCGTTTCTTCGATGTCAGTCGTGATGCATTGCGCGCTCCCCGTCGGCGTTTTTCGCCTGCGTGATATACACCGGGAGCGCGCGGCATGACCGCCATGCTCGGTCGTTACGAGACCCTGGTCGCCACCGGGGAACTGCGCTCGGATCCCGAGCAGGCCGCCGTTGCCGAGCGCCTCGACCAGTTGCAGCGCGCCTTCTACAAGGCGCGCAATTCCACCGGCCTTTTCGGCAAGCTACTGGGCAAGAAGGCCCCCTCCCCGCGCGGCGTCTACATGTGGGGCGGCGTTGGGCGCGGCAAGTCGATGCTGATGGACCTGTTCCACCAGACGCTCGACATCACGGCCAAGCGCCGGGTTCACTTCCACGCCTTCATGCTCGAGGTGCACGCGCTCCTCAACGAAGAGCGCAAGAAGGAAAGTGGCGACCCGATCCCGCCTGTTGCCGCGACGATCGCGCGCAACGTGCAGTGCCTCGCCTTCGACGAGATGGTGGTCAACAACTCCGCCGACGCGATGATCATGAGCCGCCTGTTCACGCAGCTCATCGAACACGAGGGCGTCACGATCGTGACGACGTCGAATCGGGCACCGTCCGAACTCTACAAGGACGGCCTCAACCGCGAACACTTCCTGCCCTTCATCGACCTCATCGAGCAGGAGCTCGACGTCTACACGCTGAACGGGCCGACCGACTATCGCCTTCAGCGTCTTGGCGGCATGGCGACATGGCACACCCCCTTGGGCGAAGAGGCGACCGAACAGACCCGCGAGGCCTTCTACCGCCTGACCGACTATCCACCCGAGGATGCCGAGCATGTTCCCCCGGCGGATATCGATGTCGGCGGCGGACGGTTGCTCCATGTACCCAAGAGCCTCAAGGGCGTAGGGGTCTTCAGTTTCAAGCGCCTGTGCGCCGAAGCGCGGGGCGCTTCCGATTACCTGGCGATTGCGCGCGCCTACCACACGGTCATCGTCGTCGGCATCCCTCGCATGGGGCCGGATCGCCGCAACGAAGCGGCCCGTTTCGTAACCCTGATCGACGCTCTCTACGAAAACAAGGTCAAGCTCATCGCAGCCGCCGATGCCTCACCGGAAGAGCTCTACGAAGCCGGCACCGGTCGCTTCGAATTCGAACGGACGGTCAGCCGACTTAACGAAATGCAGAGCGCCGACTACCTTGCCAAAGGCCACGGCGAGGACTGAAAGCCCACCGATGGACCGGCACGGGGTCAGACCTCCCATCTTCGGCCGGGGCATCACCCTCCCACGTTTCGGGTCACTTGGGGCGTAAGCCAGACGTGATAGGCATGAGACGGGCGCTTGATGGCGCCGATGAGCTTGCCTTCCTGAATATACACCCTGGATCGGCCGCTACAACGGCCCCCTGGAGCAGTCAGGCACCCAGGCCCAAGAGTGTCCTTGCTAAGGAGCCGCTCCAAAGCGCCTATCCCCCACTTGCTCGCGCAGCACTGAACAGGAATGGTGAGGCCGCGATTTTGGGAATGGGCGGCAATCCGCGCGGCACCCAGACTCAGGAACCGTTGATCAGGACAGCCCTCGGCTCGAAACTTTGAACGGACAAGACTTCCTTCCACCGGATGAATACACCCATAGCTCCCAGCGATTGTACAAGGTCTTGTGAGGCCCGCATTTCCTGGGCGCACCACGCCAGCGTGGGCCGTTCCGATTGGCGGAGATGCCCCCACTCGGATTGCGCCGATCATCGACACGCGACTTACCGAGACCCTTGGGAAAATACGGCGATAGCCGAGTCATCTGCTCTTCCGTCAGCCAATGCAGGTCGCTCACACTCAGCCTCCTCGCGGAGCCTGAAGCAACCATGGCAAGCCAATCAACGAGTCCTGAGCCTCTCCATCAGCGCCTTATAGCCTTGGAGTTACAAGAGGCGTTTCCTGCCCATCTTCCGGCCTCGGACCGGGGATGCTTACATCCCAGGCCGCGAATACAAGTTGGCTAACAGCGACTCATGAGCCTTACCGTTAGCCACATAGGCTAACAAAAAGGAACTACTCCCACAGGCAGATGATGACCGACGGCCGCCTATTAGAAGCTATCCAAACCGCCCGCAGAAAACAAAATTTTCAGAAATCAGCAAATCGACAAATAAAAAGCCCCCTGGAAATCGCTTTTGACTTCCAGGGGGCTTCTTTTTTATGGGCCATGAAGAGCAATTAGCCAATCATGTCAGTCATCAATCAGTGACCGAACGAGCCCCACCAGTAACCAGTAAGCATTGTATTTCCCCATGTGAACCGTCGCTATTGCTGCGACAGACACAGGGTTAACCGTTAGCTAACTCAAACTCAAGACTTTTTTAACCATGGAGCTTCAGCTGCCCCGCCGCGATCATCAGTGCCAGGTCAGCGAAGGGCACAGGCCGGCCGATGTGGTAGCCTTGGACAATGTCACAGCCCTGCTGCTTGAGGATGTCGAGGCCGACTGCGGTCTCCACACCTTCTGCGACCACGGTGCGATCCAGCGAATGCGCCATTTCGATGATCGACTGCACGAGTACGAGATCATCCTTGTTGGTTTCCATGGAAGAAACAAACGAACGATCAATCTTGACCTCGCTCGCCGGGAGGTAGCGCAGATAGTCCAGGGTCGCATTGCCCGTTCCGAAGTCATCAATCGAGAGACGCAGCCCCGACTGCACGAGCCGCTGCAGCATCTGATAGGTTCGTGAACTGCGGTCCAGCTTGTCCGTCTCGGTGATCTCGAGGATCAGGCGGTCGGCGGGCAGGCCATGCAGCGCCAGGATATCCGAAATCATCGTCGGCAGAATGGGATTGCGCAGCAGTTGTGCCGAAATGTTGACCGACATCGAGATGTCGAGGCCTTCCCGCATCATCTCGACCCCGCAGCGTACGGCGTCGTCGACCACGAACCGTGTAATGCGCTCGATCCGATGAAATTCCTCGGCGATGCGAATGAACTTCTCGGGCGAGATCGGACCACGCTCGGGATGGGTCCAGCGCACGAGCGCTTCGGCACCGCAGATCCGGTTCGAGCGAAGGTCGAACTTGGGCTGGTAGGCGACCCAGACCTCACCGTTGTCGATCGCGCGATCAAGCGAGGTCAGCAGCGAGATTTCCCACTGCGCTTCATGCTTGCGACTGTCGTGCTGGTAGACCAGTTCGTCATTGCGAATGGCCTCTTCCGCCGACTGCATGGCTCCGGCCACTCGGGTCGACATGGTGCGATCAAACTCGGAATCGACGCCGCAGTTGAAAGAGAGGTCGATATCGAGACCACCGACCTGGATGCCGTTCTGGACGATACGATGAAGCCCCTCCAGATTTTCGAAGAGATCGAAGGCGTTGCGGATCGACGAGAGCCACATGAACATGCCCCCCTCGTGATAGACGGTCGCGGTATCGTCACTGATGCGAATGCGTCGGACGATCTCGCGGGCGACGTTGGCTTCCACATGCTCGGCAAAACTGCCGATGATCGCGCCATAGTTGCGGATCTTGAGTGCAACGAGGATCCGGTTGGACTTTTCGGACGAATTGCGGAGGGCCTGGACGCTCGGAAGGCCCGAACCCGCGTTGGTTTCGCTCGCGACTTCGACCCGATCAAGGCTGCGCATGCGCAGAACGGCAATGAGAGCGACCACGAAAGCCGGGGCCACTTCCATACTGACACGGACGTATTCGAGCATGAAGGGGATCGCGACGATAACCGCCAGCAAGGCCCCCGAGCGCTTCCAGTCAAGTACCCGGCCCCGGCCAGTCCCGGTCACAATGATCGCCACAACCACGATCAAGGGGATCAACCAACCTGCCCGGCGTGGCAATCCGCGCTGGAGAGTTTCGCCTGCCAGCGCTTGAATGTGCCCCCCGGAGGTAGTGCCTGGCTGTCCCGGCACCTTGTGGATGTCGTTGTAGCTGGGCGCAGAAGGAGCGACGATCACATCCTTGCCTCGAACTGCGTCCGCGAGAAAATCCCCACGGATGATATCGATGTAGCTGAATGAAGGGATCGTGTGGACATCAATCGACATATCTGGTGTGAAAAGCTCGTCCCCCCCCCCATTCACACCTGCAATCGCAGCTGCCATCGACGGAATTCGGCCTTCTGGACTGCCCGAGGCGTAGGGTATTTCGAAGCCGAGATTGAAAGGATGGTGCAAAGTCAGCAAAGACACCACTGTCGAGTACCGCGCATAGTCCCCCTTCGGGACATGGCCGGCATAGTTGCCAAACTGCTGCTCGCTGCTGGGCACCGCCCCACTGAACACCTTTCCAGGATGCGCCTTCAACTGCGTCACGAACGCAGCGCGGTCCGCGGGACTAGCCTGATCTGGCAGCAGTCGCCCAAAGAAGACGCGCTTCGCTCCCGCACCAAAGAGCGTTTCGAGCAAGCGCGCATCGTCCCCACGCGACACATCAAGACTACCCACAGCCCCCAGGGTTCGATCATCCATCAGGACTAGCACGGTCTGACCGTTGGAGGGATGCAACCGCAGCGGCACGCGCAGATTGCGCAAGACGTCCTCGATCGGCACGCTGAGGCCGCTCACACCGAGCGCAAGCCCGGTGAACGTGGCCCAGAACACGATCCGGAACCGGGCACTCTTCCAGTACTGGCGAAGCCGCGCGATCATGTCAGGCGAAGTCCCCATTCAGGCGCCCTGAGGCAACAGGTGCCCAAGCATAGCCCGCAGCCACGCCGCGTTCGCGCAAAGTCACCTCGGATTTGCAACCAAAATTCGTCATCTACGTACCATCTGTGACGTTTTGTCCGACCCTCTTAGGGGCAACATCCTAAGAATATGTGTAGTTAATCTTAACTTTGCCGCACACCTTTGCAGAAAGCCGGAAACAGCCGAATTCAAGCCATTTCAGACCAATCCCAACGTGGTAAACGAGCGCTCAAGCATAAGCAGTTGCCAGAGCAACCGCGCGTGGTCGCTCCGGCCGGACACATGCTGCTCCACGAGATGCCCGAGATGGTGCTGGTCAAACCAGCCTGTGGCGGCGAGCCCCTTGCCATGTGCGATTTCCCGTGCCGCTTCCTGAAGCGGCCCCCGAAACCATTGCGCGATAGGCGTTACGAAACCCTGCTTGGGGCGATAGAGGATGTCCTCGGGAAGATGGCGCTGCATCGCCTGCTTCATCAGCCACTTGCCCTGACGTCCCCGCACCCGCAGGTTCTCCGGCAGGCAGGCGGCAAATTCGACGAGGCGATGATCGAGCAGCGGTTCGCGCGCCTCCAGACCGACCGCCATGCTCGTCCGGTCGATCTTGGTCAGGATATCGCCCGGTAGCCAGAACTTGAGATCGGCGTACTGGGCGCGGTCCAGCCCCGAGCGCGCCGGCGCCTTGCGCATCAGCGCCTCGAGCGGCTGCTCCGCGCGGTATTCGCCGCGCAGCCGCTGGAACTCCGGGGAATACAGCCCCTCGCGGAGCTCCGGCGTGGTGTAGGCCAAGGCGCGTGCGTAGCCTTGCGCACTGTCGCCCGCCAGCGCCAACAGGGTGGACTTGGCCCGCAAGGGTCGCGGCGCCCAGTCGGCCTTGGGATAGAGCGCGCCAAGCCTGCCGAACACCGCGGCGCGCATCGACGCGGGAAGCGCGCCGCGCACCCGATCTTCCGCACGCTGAAAGACATGGCGGCGATATCCTGCCAGCGCTTCGTCCGCGCCATCACCTGACAGGGCCACCGTGACATGCTCTCGAGCGAGCTGGCAGACGCGCCAGGTCGGAAGCGCCGAGGCATCGGCGAAGGGTTCGTCGAACATGCCCGCCAAGGCCTCTACGGCCTCGAAATCGTCGGGGGAGACGCGCCGCGTGACATGGTCGGTACCAAAACGCTGGGCGATCTTCTGCGCGTAGGCGGTCTCATCGAGCCCCGCGACATCAAAGCCTATCGAGCAGGTGCGCACAGGCTGCGCGCCGGCGTTGGCCATGAAGGCAACCACGCTCGAACTGTCGACGCCACCGGACAGGAACGCTCCCAGGGGCACGTCGGCGACCATGCGCGAGCGGACCGCCTCCTGCAAAAGTGCGTGAAGTTCCTCTTCGAGCGCAGCCCGGCGCCCGGATCGACGCCCTGCAAAGCTCACGTCCCACCACTCGTTCGGCACCGGCAGCGGCTTGCCGTGGCGCAGGAGGAGGAAATGTCCGGCCGCCAGCTTGTGCACGTTTTTCAGGATCGCGCGGTGATCGGGCACGTAGCCCCAGGTCATGTAGTCCTCGACCGCCAGCGGATCCGCCTCGCGCCGCAACAGCGGATGGGCCAGCAGGGCCTTGAGTTCGGACCCGAAAATGACGCTTCCATCGCTCAAGGTGGCGTAGAACAGTGGTTTGACGCCCAGACGGTCGCGCGCGAGGAACAGGCTGCGCGCCTCCAGGTCATAGATCGCGAAGGCGAACATGCCCTGCAGATGCTGCAGGCAGTCCGTGCCCCAACGCTGCCAGGCCGCCAGGATCACCTCACTGTCGCCATCGGTGCGAAAATGGACGCCGCCGGCCGCCAGTTCATGGCGCAACTCGCGGAAATTGTATATTTCGCCATTGAAGACCAGAACCGCCCGGCCATCGCTCGAGGCCATCGGTTGGGGCGAGCCGGCCAGATCGATGATGGAAAGGCGGCGATGCCCAAGCCCTACCCCCGGCGCCGTCCAGACACCTTCGCCATCGGGGCCACGATGCGCCAGCGCATCGCACATGCCCGCCACCCGCGCCGGATCGACCGGCTTGGGTGTATCCAAATGATATATGCCCACAATTCCACACATGGCGGATGTGCCCTATCTCACCCCGGCCACGGCGTCCATCCAAAGGGACAGATCGCCGGTCGCCTCCAGGAAGTGTCCGATCCTCTGCCGGGCCCTGTCGCCCTCCCCCTCTTCGGCGGAGAGGATGAGTGTGAGCGTGGGCTGCGCCCGCAGGACGAGCTGATCCTCGATGACGGCAAGCTTGAGCCGGGCATTGCTCCCCGAAAGGAGATCTCCATTGCGGTACCAGGTCATCGCCAGGCGTTCGAGCTGGCCATGCGCGACCAGACGTTCGCCGTGGCCGCCCTGGGGAGCGGCCGCCGGTTCCGACCAGGCCCAGGGGCTATCGGGCATCACCGCGCCTTGCCCGAAGCCGCCGGCCTCACGGCCTTCACCCTGGCCCGAATAAAGCGCGATGAAAACATCGACGGTCCCGCCCTTCCCGTCCGCATAACGTCCGAGCAGGCGGTGATCCGCCCCTTGCGCGCGCGGCTCCCACCAGACTTCAGGCGTATAATCAACACGGTGCCAGCCCGGGACTTCGGGTAAGGCGATCTGGGCTGGCAGGGGCGCGGCCAGCTGGTCTCCACTCCAGGCCCAGGCTTTCACCCCCATGAGCAGACCACACAAGGCCAATACGGCCATGAGGCTCCTGCCGCGTCCGATCGCTTCCAGCTTCGCTAGGACAGGGCTGCGCGCGAGTTCTTCGAGGTCGACCATCGGGGCCTCCAACGGCCGATCGAAGAAGCGCCAGGCCCCGGCGATGACAAGCCCCAGAACCACGGCGAAGAAGATCCAGCCATAGACGATGTGATCGAAGCCTGCGGCCACCTCTATCCCCACCTGCTGGGCGGCGTAGATCGTCCCCCAGGCGCGCAGCCCGTTCGCCAGGATCGGCACGACCACACATGCGCCCAGCAAGACAAGGCGCCGCCCCCAGCGCACGAAGCAGACGTTCGCGGCAAGGATGCCGAAGGCCACCATCGCGATCAGGAACTTCACGCCCGAGCAGGCCTCGGCCACCTTGAAGAGGCCGGCAGGTGTGTCGATGAAGACCCCTTCGATCACGGCGGGAATGCCGCTCGCGCGGGTCAGGGCAATGGTGATCTCGGCCGTGACCATCTGGAGCGGCTTCACCAGTTCCTCCCCGAAGGGCACCATGAACACGAGATAGAAAAGCGGAAAGCACAGGGCCATGGTCACGCGCGGCCCGAGCAGCAGGGGGACGCAGGCTCCGAGCAAAGCAACGACGCCCGCCTGGCGCGCGAGGTCCAGCCCCGACACACCGCCCAGCAACCACACGAATGCCGCGCCTGCGACCAGGACCAGGCCCGGCCACCAGGCGGCGGGAGCAAGGCGCGCCAGCTGGCTGCGGCGCTGCCAGACAAGCCATACCTCGACCGGCGGGATCAGCAGCATGTGGTTGTAGGTCGAGATGTCCCACCACTGGCGGGCCATGGCGCCCCAATCGCTCGCAAATCCGACCAGTAGCACAAGCCAGGCGGCAACCAGTGTCATCAACGGTGTGCGCCATGGGCCCGGAATGCGCGCGCGCAGCTCGCGCAAGGCCGTGGGAAATGCAGCGCTAGGCATCGCAGCCCCCCACGCACAGCCCTTCAAGACCGGAAAGTGCCGCCTCCCAACTGGCGTGCTGGCAGACCCAGGCGCGCGCCGTCATGCCCATCTCCCGCCGGATGTCTGGCTGGGTCGCAAGGTGGACGATGGCGGCGGCAAGATCCTCGTCGGTATCCCCGACGCGAAAATCCACCCCATCGCGCGCGGCGATGCCGGTAGCCGCGCCCGATGTCAGGACCACCGGGCGCGTCATCGCCATCGCTTCCAGCACCTTGTTCTGAACACCGCGCGCGATGGACAGCGGCACGAGCGCCATGTCCGCCGCTTCCAGGAAGGGGCGGACGTCGGGCACGCGGCCCCAGACCGTAACACCCTCTTCCTGTCCCAGCGCCAGCACCTCACGCGTGGGATTACGGCCCACGATGTGGAGACTTGCCTGCGGGAAATGCTCCTGCACACGCGGCAGGATCTGGTGCGTGGCGCGCTCGACCGCGGCGATGTTGGGGGCGTAATCCATCTGCCCGGTAAACACGAGACGCGGGAAGCCGGCTGCACGCATCCGAGGCTCGGCCTCGACCACGTCCGGCGCGAAGGTCTGCGCATCGATCCCGTTGCCCATGGACGCTACGCGCGCGGAGGGCTGTAGCAAGCATGTCCGCAAAAGCTCGGCCTCGGCTTCGCTCACAAGCAGCGTGGCGTCGCTGCGCGCGGCGATGCGCGCCTCTTCGGCCGCGAGGAGACGGGCTTCGCGCCACTCCATCCATCGGCGCGGCCCCTTGTGATCCTGCGCATAGGCTTCGAACTTGGCCGAATCGACATCGACAAGATCGGTCACAACGCGTCCGGCGAAGCCATCCGGGACATATTGCGCCATCTGGCCGGAGAAGACAAAGATGACCGCGATATTCGCGTGGGCCAGGACCCGATCAACATAGGCGGCGAGGCGCGGATCGTGAAACGCGCGCAGACTGACCGGAACGCCAAGCGCGAGTGCTTCCAGCGCCGCGCGAGGCACGCTCTTGGTGCGGGGCAGAAGGCAATGGCTCGCCGCAAGGGCAGCCAGTTCCTTCTCATGGTCCCAATCGGCCGGATCGTCGGCAAAGGTGGCGACATGAACGGGGGCAAACCGCGCCAGGGCCTTCAGCACATGGTGCGAACGGATCTTGTCCCCGCGGTCGGGCGGAAACGGCAGGCGATGGGCCAGAAAAAGGATCTCGCCGCGCATCGTGCCTACCCGATCCCGCGCGCAATCAGAGGGCCGAGGCGATTGGCAATGCCCAGCGGCAGGCGCTGCCAAAGCCTCACCTGCAGCGCCCGCTTCGCGCTTTGCGGGTTCATATCGCGCATCGCCGCTCCCGGTGCGGTCCAGCTGGCGTAGGTCAACGCGCGTGGCTCGAACCCCCAGTTGCGCTTGTAGTGGTAGGCGCCGCTGTGCGTCTTGGAACGACCGAAGTCGAAGCTGTGCATCCCCTTGCGCCGAGCGTGGAGCATGAGTTCGAAATACATGCGTTCGTTTGCCCGAAGCCGCCGTGCCGCCCAGGTCCCGCCGCCCCAGTACGGCATGACGGTGCCCTTGTGATAAAGGCTCAGCACGCTGGCCACCGCCTGCCCTTCATGGCGCACAGTCAGGATGTCCGCGTCCTCGCCAAAGGCCCGGAGCACGGCGCCCAGCAGCTTGCGCGGGAAAACCGGCGTACCCAGGTTGCGATAGCTTTCGCAAAAGACGCGGTAATGCTCGGCAAGCGCGTCCTCGCCGCGACCTGCGTGGACTTCCAGGTCGGCCGAGAGGCTCTTGCGCACCTCGGCACGCTGCTTGCGCGGGATCGCCGTGAGCTCCGCCTCGTCGTCTTCGGCGAGAGGGCGCGCGAAGGTGCAATGGGAGCCGTCCTGAAGCGCCCAGCCTCCTTCAGCTTGGGGAAGCAGACCTCCGCGCAGTTCCACCGTTGGACAGGAATAGCGTTCCGCCAGTTCGCGCACGGCATCGAAGAACGCCTGCGGGTCTACCCCATCCTGAACCAGAAGCCCGCCGTCGACCGCAAAACCGCTCGATGCAAGCACCCGGCCGAAGATCGGCGAGGCGATGCAGTCGAGTGGAAGAAGGCCCGAAAGTGCGCCCGCCCGCTCGGCCACCAGAGCCAGCGCCGCGTTGCCTGTCGCCTCGGCCACGGAGCAGAACCAGGCCGGACGATGAAAGGGTGTGCCGAGTGGATGGGCCAGCACGAAATCGTCGATACGGGCACGTTCGCCCCGGTCAGAAAGGTCTGCCAGACGCACGTGCGTGCCGACCGGGGCAAAAGGCGAGTTCACGCCGCCAGCCTCACGGCGCGCTGGCGCTCGGCATCGGCCAGGACGTCCATCCGCCCCCAGCGAAACTCGGCCGTCAAGCGCTGCAGCTTGGCCGCCATCAGGTGAAGGTTCGTGTAGTGACGCAGCCGCGAGCGCAGCGGGGCCCCCTCGACGCGGGGCTGGTCGGGATCGATCTCCCAAGGGTGGAAGTAGAAGGCCGCCGGACGCCCCTCGGCGTTGACCTGGCGGATTGCCCAGCGCGTGAAGGCATAGGGAAGAACACGGAAGAACCCGCCTCCACCGGCCGCAAGCCGCCTTGCACCGACCTCGGCCGTGGTCACCGGGATCTCGACAAGGTCGCTTCCCGCCAATGGGTGGAAGGCAAAGCGCGGCGCCTCGCGCCAGCCATAGTGATCGTGCACCACGGGCGCCACGCTCGAACTGTAGGCATATCCGGCCTCGGCCAGAATCTCGTAGGCCCAGGGGGTGCGCGCATCGATGGAGAAGCTGGGCGCACGGTACCCCTGCACGGACGTGCCGCTCACATCCTCCAGGACCTTGCGACTGCGCGCAAGATCTTCGCGGAAAGCCTCTGCTCCCAGACGGAACACCCGTTCGTGCGCCCAGCCGTGGCTGGCGATTTCATGTCCGGCCTCGGCGATCCGGCGCATCATTGCGGGCGCGCGCTCGGCGATCCAGCCCAGCGTGAAGAAGGTTCCGGTCACGCCTGCCTCGGCAAACAGTTCAAGCACGGCCTCGCAGTTGCGCTCCACCCGCAAGGGTAGGCGATCCCAGTCGCTGCGCGCGATCACGTTCTCGAACGCGCCAACCTGGAACCAGTCCTCGACGTCGACCGAGAGGCCGTTGATCATGGCCTTTGGCCCGACCGCGCTCATGCCGCGCTGCGCTGGTCTCCGCCGCCCTCGACCCATTCGATCAGCATGGTCAGGACGTGGCGCAAGGTCCGCTCCTGTTCGTCGAGCCGGGCTTCCAGCGCCGCCGTTCGCTCATGCGCTTCGGCGAGCTGCGCCTCAAGATTACGCACGAGTTCCGCCGAAGGATCCTCCGCCTCAAGGGCCTGGGCTTCATGGGCTTCGGCCTTGTTGGCGAGCTCGACGACCGCCTGCTGCAGCTCGCAGATCTGGGCGTCACGATCCGCCAGCGCACTTTCGATCAGGGCAATGGCGGCGGGCGCGTCGATACCCGCGTGGCTCGTCCTTGCCGCACTCTTCCCATCGTCATCCGACGCGAATGCAGCCTCGTGCGCGATCGCGACCGAGGCGGGCACCCCGTTGTCGAGCGAATGGTCGGGATGGTGGTGCGCGCTTCGGCTGTCCTCACCCTCGTGGCCATGGCCGATGGTGCCGTCGTGCTTCATCTCGTCCAGCACCTGCGTGAGCATGGCGCTGTCGATCCGCGTGCGCTGCTCGACCGATCCAAGCAGCAGGAGGCGGTTGGCGACCTGGTTGATCCGGCGCGGAACGCCGCCCGTCGCCTCGTAGATGCCGGAAAAGACGCGCTGATCGAAGCTGGGATTGCCGTCCCACCCCACGCAGGTGAGGCGATGTTCGATGTAGGCCTGGACTTCCTTGGGCTGCATCGCGGTCAGGTGGTGGGTTGCGATCACACGCTGGCGCAGCTGCTCCAGCCGGTCGCTTTCCATCAGCGTGGTGCGAAATTCGGGCTGGCCCAGAAGCAGCGTCTGGAGCAGCGGATGTGCCCCCAGCTGGAAGTTCGAGAGCATCCGCAGCTCTTCAAGCGCGGTAATCGAGAGGTTCTGCGCCTCGTCCACGATCAGCAGCGAACGGCGTCCCGCACGCGCTTCCTCGTGCAGGAAGGTCTCGATCGCGCCCAGCGCCGAGGCCTTGTCGTGCCCGTCGACCTCGACCCCGAAGGCGCGCGCGACGACGTGGACGATCTCTTCGCCATCAAGCGCGCTGGTCACCACGTTGGCCGCGGTCATCCGGCCCGGATCGATCGTGGCCATCAGGTAGGCGACCAGCGTCGACTTGCCCGAGCCAACCTCACCGGTGATGGCCACGAAGCCCTCCCCTTGCGCGAGGCCATACCCCAGGTAGGACAGCGCCTTGCGGTGCGTCACGCTCTCGAAATAGAACGCCGGATCGGGCGTCAGCTGGAAGGGTCTGGCTTCGAGCCCGTAGAAATCATCGAACATCGTGAACTCCTCCCTCGAAGTCAGAAGTTGTAGCGAAGGCCGGTAAGGCCTGTCAGCGACCAGTAGTCGCGCACCGTGTCGAGGTCGTAGCTCGAACCATCGACCGACACGGCCAGAGAACCGCGCAGGCGCGGCGTGATCATGTGGTAATAGGAAGCGGCCAGACCATAGGTCGTGACATCGCCGAAGGTGGTGTCGGTCGACGTGATCCAGTTGACATAGCCGTTGGTCGACCAGCCCGCGTTGCGGCCCAAGGGACCCGACAGGTAGAGCGAGGCCCAGGTGTTTTCATCAATCATGCCATCGGCGCTGGCAAGGATGGTCCCCTGCGCGGCGATGTACTTGCGCCGGTCGTAGCCAAGCCCGATCCCGGCGCTCAGACGGCCGATCTGCATGGTGTAGCTGGCCGCGATACCGCGCGCGCGGAAGGCCGAAGCGCGCAGCGCGCCCAGGACGCCCGGAAGGCAGTTGCTGCCCTCCAGCGAATTGACGCAGCCCACCAGATCGCCTGTCACCGGATCGCGCACCGCCTCGAAATCGGTCGGAAGGTCGTTGAGCGCGCGGTTGATCTGTCCGCCGAAGCCAGCCAGGTTGTCGTAGACCGAGACGCTGAGCGTCTTGCGGTCATCGGGCGAATAAGCAAGCTGGCCACCAAAGGTGGTAGAGCCGTAACGGCGCCCCACATGTGCCGAGAACGACGTGCGTCGGCTCGGCCGCCACATCACGGCGACGTCCCACAGGATGCCCGAGACATCGTAGGACAGCTGACGCGGTGAGCTCTTGTCGGTCACGTACTGCCCGTCGCGCCCGATCACGGGCCGATCCTCGGCATCATAAACCACGTCCCGGTTCGAAATCTCGACATCCTCGTACCCGATGGCGCCGACGACCTGTACGGTCCGGCTCACCGGCAAGGTTACCATCGCGCGCGCCTGCATGTCGCGCACGCGCTGGTCGAGAACGGAGATATCCTCCTGGTAGGCGCTCCCGGCTACGGCAAGGCCAACAGGAAGCACCGTGCCCGGCTTGACGCCCGCCTGAAGCTCGACGGACTGCACCACGCTCTCCTCGCTGCGCGTGACACGCTCGCCGTCCGGAGCCGGCAGGAAGGCGTTGCCCTGCTCCACCCGCGAATAGCCCGCGCGGTAGCTGCCCTGAAGATCCACCGCGCCCGCGCGCGTGGCAAGGGTCGGTCCGGCGTAGACCGAGTAGACCGTGCGCCGGTCGTCCCCGCCCAGGTAGCGCGCCGATCCACCCGAGAAGCTCGATTGCGTGGCAAGGCCGCCCGCCTCAAGCGTCAGGCCCGGCGTCACTGTCGCATAGCCACGCGCGACACCGCTCAGGATATCGCTGTCGCGCGCATCCCCCCAACCGATCTGGCGGGCATAGCGCGCGGACAGCGAAAGCCCGGTGCGCCGCCCCTGCAGCCCGGCGTCGACCCCGACTGCGGCCTGGGTATAGGTCAGGACGTCGCTGCCGGGCGAAAGCTGGGCGCTGACGATCTGGTCCAGTTCGATATAGGGGCGGATGTCCACGCGGCGTCCGCCCGTGGCCTTCTCGCCCTGCGCGCCGGCCGAAGGACCGGCACCCGAAGCTCCGTTGCCCGACGTGGCACCGGGACCGGCAGCGTCCTCACCGCCAAGCCCACCATAGCCCATGGTCTGCGCGACGGCGCTGCCGGGATGGACCCCGGACACACAGGCAAGCGCGAGCCCCAGGCCTGCATAGGTCAGAAGGGAATGGCCGCGCATCAATCCTTGTATCCATAATAGGACCCGAAGCGGCGGCCGCTCGGGCTGAATTGCGCGCCGTTCAGAAGGAGCTGCACGTTCGGGCAGCCATCGAGCAGCTTGATCGCATCGTCAAGAGCCCCCTGCCCGGTCCGGTCCGCCCGCACGATGACGATCGCCTGTCCGACATGCTTGGCCAGCTCGGCAGCGGGCGAGGCGGCCAGCGCGGGCGGCGAATCGAAGATGACGATGCGCTGCGGGGCGCCTTGCGTCAGGCGGTCGAGCACACGCTTCGTGCGCGAGCTCGACAGGTACTCGCTGTCGGTGTTGGTGTCCTCGCCCGCAGGCAGGACCCACAGACCCGGAACATCGGTGCCGAGCACGCAGTCGGCCACATCGAGCGTCTCGTCCATCAGCGCGTCCATCAGGCCGCGCCCACCGGGCAGGCCCAGCATCGAGAGAACCGAGGGCTTGGCGAAATCGGCATCGACGAGGAGTACCTCGCTCTCTTTCTCCGCCGCGATGGAAAGCGCAAGATTGAGGGCGCAATAGGTCTTGCCCTCCCCCGGATGGGGCGAACTGATGAGCACGCGCTGCGCGGCGGGCCCCGCCTTCTTGCGACGCAGTTCGGCCGCCTGGGGCAGCACCTGCCGCTTGACGATGCGGAACTCTTCGAGAAGCGCCGTCACCGCCCCTTCGGGCACGATCAGGCCATGCTCGGCCAGGCGATCGCGGTCGATGGGGTGGCGGGTCCCGGAAAAGACCACCGGCTCCTCGACGACCTCCGGGACCGGCTCCACCGGAGCCGCCGCGACGGGCGTCGGATCGGCGGGCGCAGGTGCAAAGTCACTCGCCCGGCGGCGGGGTTGCGGCGCGGCGCTGGCAGGCGGGGCTGCGGCCGGTTCCGGCTCTCCGGCCGGCTTGGCCGCGTTGTCGTTGCGCACGATCCGGCGCGCCTTGCCGCTCGCCGCCGCCTTGGCCGCAACATCGGCGGGAAGCGGATCGGGGCGCGCGATGAAGCTGCCGAAATCGAAGCGGCGCGCGGCCCGCTCGATCAGCGAGGGGCTCTCGCCTTCGGGCTTGCCAGACGGATCGGTCGGCGTGTCGGCCACGTCGGGCGTCGTATCGTCGGCGGGGATCTTGTCCGGTTCGCTCATCTTGCCTTCCCCGCTCATGCGACCATGCCCCGCTGGACGAATTCCACCACGAGCAGCACGACGAGAAGACCGCCGAGCGCCGCCGTCGCGCCATAGAAATACTTGAGCCTGCGCCGCCGCAGCGCGCGCGCGCCCTCGGTCAGGTTCTGCGAGATCGCACCCAGCACGGGAAGGCCCGTGGCGCGTTCCAGACCGGCGGTAGTGGCAAAGACCGAACGCACCTTGCTCAGCGCGAAGGCCGCCGCGCAGCCGCCGCCAAGGCCTACGACCAGCACACCGATCAGCAGCACCGGACGGTTGGGCGCAACAGGCGCACGCGGCGTCGTGGGCGGATCGACGACCTCGAACTTCACCGCCTCGCGCTCGGTCTTCACCTCCCCGCGAATGCGCAGTTCCTCGCGGTCCTGCAGGAGCTTGTCGTATTGCTGGCGCAGCACGTCATAGTCACGCGCGATGCGGTTGGCCTCCGCCGCGAGTTCAGGGTTGGCAATGGCGTTCGCGGTCATCGTGGCGACGTCGGACTGCAACGCGGCCTTGCGCGCGATCAGCGCCTGGACGTTGGCCATGCGTTCGGCACGGATCGAGACCAGCGAGGCGTAGGCCGGGTTGGGCATGCCCGCGCCGCTGTCGCTCTCGGCAGCCGCCGCGCCCTTCAGTGCGTTGACCTGGTTGCGCGCGGCAATGACGTCGGGATGGTTCTCGGTAAGGCCGCGCCCCCGCATCGAGGCCAGGTCGGACTGGGCCTTCGCCAGCGCCGCGCTGGCCGAGCCGGCGCTCCCACCCGGCATCGTGCGCGGCGTGCTGGCGATCTGGCCGTTGATGGCGGCCTGCGCGCTCTGCGCGGCGGCAAGATCGGCCTCGACCCCGCGCAATTCCGAACGGGCGGATTCCAGCCGCTGACTGTTGAGCGCGCCGCCCTGCGCGAGTTCGGGATGCTGCGCCTCGAACGTGGAGCGCTTGTTCTCGGCCGCTTCCAGTTCGCTCTCGCGCTGCTTGAGCTGCTGGTTGAGGAACTGCAGGCTCTCGGCCATCTCGCCGCGATTTCCCGAAAGGTTCTCCTCGCGGAAGATGTCGATCAGCTTCTGCGCGACATTCTGGGCCAGCTTCGCGTTCTCGGCATCGGAGAACGACCCGTTGCTGGCCGTCGCCCGGATCTCGAAGAGGTTGTCCTGCTGCGCGACGACCGAGACGTTCTTGCCCAGCGCCAGGACCGCCGCCTCCATCGCCTTGGGATCCTCGATGGTGTCCCCCAGACGCGTCGCGCGCACCACCTTTTCCAGGTTCACCGCGCTCGTGAGCGTCTGGCGGATGCGCTCGATGTCGCGCTTCTTGTCGGCCACGCCGATGCCCACCTGTTCGGCCAGGGCATCGTCCAGCTGGATGAAGATACGCGCACGCGATTCGTACGAGTTGGGGATCAGGGCCACGGCCAGCCACCCCACCAGGCAGATCGCCCAGGCGCAGGCGAGCGCGATCCAGCGCCGGTGCCAGACGCTGTGCATCGCTGCGAGCAGTTCTTCATACAGCGTGTTCATGGCTGCGCCCTGACCTTCAGAACATGCTCTCGGGGATGATGATGACATCGCCCGGCGAGAGCATCACGTTGGCCTTGCTGTCCCCTTCCTTGAGGAGGTCGGAGAGACGCAGCTTGTATTCCTTCTGCTTGCCGCTGGTCTTGTCGAAGCGGATCAGGCGCGCGCGGTTGCCCGCCGCGTACTCCGACAGTCCGCCCACCGCGATCATGGCATCAAGCAGCGTCATGTTCGCGCGGTAGGGGATCGAGGCCGGCTTCTCGGTTGCGCCAACCACGCGGATCTGCTGGCTGAACGTGCCCGAGAAGCTGTTGACGATCACCGAGACGAGCGGGTCCTCGATATACTGCGAGAGCTGCAGGCGGATGTCCTCGGCCAGCATCGCGGGTGTCTTGCCCACGGCGGGCATGTCGGTGATGAGCGGCGTGGTGATGCGCCCGTCCGGCCGCACCTGGACCTTGGCGCCGAGTTCCGGATTACGCCACACGAAGACAGTCAGATCGTCGAGCGGGCCGATGATGTACTCCTCGCCCGGCCCTTCCTGCATCGCCACGAACGTCGCTGGCGGCAGTTCGGGCGCGCTGGTCGTGGCGCAGCCCGACAGCGCAAGGCTGGCCAGTGCGCATCCGGACACGAGTGTGGCAAGGCGATCAAACCGCATGACTTCTTCCCTCTGACCCCGTTCGTCCTTCCCGCACATCACATTCGCGCACAGGTTAAGGCTCGGGCAAATTCCACCCTGCCCTATGGCCAGAAAGGGTGAACATTGCGTTAGCCTTACGCACTAACTCTAGCCCCAGTCCCGGAATGGGACAATGCCCCACCCCTTCCTGCAATCGTTGTCAGACAAGCCGCTCCAAGGCAGGCCCCTGCCCCAGGAACGAGGCCGGGCTCGCGCTTGCACCATAGGCGCCCGCGCAGAACACCGCGACGAGATCGCCGACGTCCGCGCGCGGGAAACCGGCCTTTTCCGCGAGCTTGTCGAGCGGCGTGCACAGGCACCCGACGATCGAGACCTCCTCCTCGACCGGCGCGCCCAAGCGCGTGGCAATGGCGACCGGGTAGTTGCGCCGCACCACCGTCCCGAAGTTGCCCGAGGCAGCCAACTGGTGGTGCAACCCGCCATCGGTCACAAGAAAAGTTTCACCATGGCTCGTTTTTCGGTCGAGCACCCGGGTGAGATAGACCCCGGCCTCCCCCACCAGGTAGCGGCCAAGCTCCATGCAGAAGCGCGTGTCCTGCAGGATCTCCGGGAGCCGCTCGAAACGCTGCGCCAGCGCGCCGCCGACAGCCTCCAGGTCCACCGGAGTGTCCGGACCGAAATAGGGGATGCCAAGTCCGCCGCCCAGATTGCAGTGGGGGGGCGCTTTGCCCACCTCCTGGGCCAGCCGCGCGGCGAGATCGAGCGTCTGCCCCTGCGTTTCGGCAATCGCACTGGCATCCAGCGCCTGGCTGCCCGCGAATATGTGGAATCCGCGCCAGTCCGCATCGGCGTCCAGCAGGCGGCGCACCAGCGCCGGAACCCGCTCCGCATCGATGCCGAAGGGCTTGGCGCCGCCGCCCATCTTCATGCCTGAGCCCTTGAGGTCGAAGTCCGGATTGACGCGCACGGCCAGACGCGGACGCAGGCCCAGCTTCTGGCCAAGGGCGAGCGCGCGGGTTGCTTCGCCCTCGGACTCCAGGTTGAGCGTGACACCGTGGACAATGGCCGCTTCCAGCTCGCGGTCACGCTTGCCGGGCCCGGCGAAGCTGATCTCCCCGCCCGCAACGCCGCAGGCAAGCAGTTCGCGCAGTTCGCCGCCCGAGGCGATGTCGAAGCCATCGACCAGCCCGTGCATCAGCGAAAGCACAGGACCGAAAGGATTGGCCTTCACCGCGTAGTGCAGCGCGAGGCGCGCGGGCATGGCCGCGCGCAGCTGGGCGATACGCGCGCGGATACGCTCTGCGCTGTAGAGGAAAAGCGGCGTATCCCCCACCTCCTCGACCCAATGCGTCACGGGCCTTCCAGCGACGACAAGGACACCGTCGATGGCCTCGAACCCTGCGGGAATGGGACCGAGCGGCTTCATGCCGGCACCTCGCCGGTCAGGCTCGCGCGGATCTCGGCGGCAAGGCCTGCCCGGTCAATCTTGCCATTGGGCCCCGTGGGCAGGGCGCTGCGCCAGTGAATGACCTTGGGCTGCATGAAATTGGGAAGTTCCTTCATCAGCGCGCGCGGCAGGCGCGCCTGCGCCTCGGGCGCGTCGATGGCGGCCCTGACGACGAGGTGGACCGCCTGCCCCAGCCGCGCATCGGGAACGCCCAGCGCGACCGCCTCGGCGACAAGACCGCTGGCGAGCGCTGCATCCTCGACTTCCTGCGGACTGATGCGGTTGCCCGCGCTCTTGATCATCGCATCGCGCCTTCCGACAAAATAGAGAAAGCCCTGCGCGTCGCGCCGCACCCGGTCGCCCGACCATACCGCGATGCCGCCGGTGTGCGAGGCCGACGGAGCCGGTCGGTAGCGCTCGGCGGTGCGCGCCGGGTCCTGCCAGTAGCCCTGCCCCACCAGCGGACCGCAATGGACAAGCTCGCCCTCCTCGTCGTCCGCCGCGATCTCACCGGCATCGTTGATGACCAGGATCTCGGCATGGGGCACAGCCTTGCCCATCGAGGTGGGACGCTCCTCGATCAACGCCGGATCGAGATAGGTCGAACGAAACGCCTCGGTCAGGCCGTACATCGCGTAAAGGCGCGCCTCGGGGAAAAGCGCGCGCAGACGGGCCACGAGGTCCGGGGTCAGTGCCCCGCCGCTGTTGGTCAGGCGGCGCAGGTGCGCCGCCGTCTCGGCAGGCCAGTCGAGCTCGCACACCTGCACCCAAAGCGGGGGAACGGCGGCCAGTGTCGTGATCCGGTGACGCTCCACCGCCCTCACCAGATCACGGGGCAGAAGATAGTCGAGCGGGACGACGCAGCCCCCGGCCAACCAGGTCGAAAAGAGCTGGTTCTGACCGTAATCGAAGGCCAGCGGCAACACGGTGAGCGTGCGATCCTGCGCACTGAGCTGCGTGTACTGCGCCACGCTCTCGGCCCCCAGCCACAGGTTTGCATGGTTCAGCATCACGCCCTTGGGCCGTCCGGTCGAGCCGCTGGTGTAGAGAATGGCGGCCAGATCGGCCGTGTCCGCAGCCGAGGGAGGCAGAGGCTCATCCATTTGCGCAGTCTGCGCCAGCGCGTCAGCCTCTTCGATGCAGCGGCAGCCCTCGGGCACGTCGCCTTCGCGGAGGCTCGCCAGACGGCTTGGCGTGCCCAGCAGCAGCACAGCGCCACTGTCAGAAAGAATATGCGCCACCTGTGCGTGTTTCAAAAGCGGGTTCACCGGCACATGGACCAGCCCGGCCCGCGCGGCGGCAAGCGGCATGAGGCAGGCCAGCTCGCCCTTCGCCGCCCAGGTTGCGACCCGCGCGCCCGGCTCGGGGACCTCGCGCGCGAGCCAGGCGGCCAGACGCCCCACACGCAATCTTAAGGTCTTGTAGTCCAGCACCGTTTCGCGCAGCACTAGGGCCTGCGCGGACGCCTCCCCCATCTCGATGACATGGTCGACAGGGCGTGCCGGGACCGGCAACGGGGGGGAGAGCGTGGAACGCATGGCGATGGAATTGACCCGCAAATCATGAACATTTCGGTTAGCGCCTCGATCTACCACCAGCCGCTGCGCGAAGTCCAACCCGGCGCGCGCCTCGATACCCTGCTTTGTGAGGAGGCGCACGCGCCCTTCGACAGGCTGTGGTGGTGGCAGGCGCTCGAGCGCCATTGCGGCCTTTGCGGCACGCTCCACGGCGCCCGCAGCGAGGCTGGCGAGGCGCTGCTGGCCCTGCACGAGGCCGCGCCGGGGCACCTGGTCGCGCTTGCCAACTGGTACACGTTCCGCTTTCGCCCGATCGTGCGCGGCGATCCGGCGTTGTTGGCTCCTCTCGCCAAGGCGCTCAAACCCCTCGCCCGCCGGATCACGCTCGACAAGGTCCCGGACGAGGATGGGAGCGCCCACGCCCTTGTCCAGGCCTTTCGCGCGGCCGGATGGTGGGTGTTCTGCGAGCCGTGCGACACCAACCACGTGCTCGAGGTGCGCGGGCGCGATTTCGCAACCTACCACGCGACGCTTCCCGGCCCCTTGCGCACGACCCTCACGCGCAAGAGCGGCAAGGTGCGCGCGCAAGTCCTCACGCATTTCGACGCCGACGCCTGGACGCAATACGAAGCGATCTACGCCCAAAGCTGGAAGGGCGAGGAAGGCTCCCCCGCCTTCCTGCGCGCCTTTGCTGAGGCCGAAGGGGCCGCCGGGCGCCTGCGCCTTGGCCTTGCCCATGACGCATCGGACCCGACAGGGCCCGCCATCGCGGCACAGCTGTGGAGCCTTGAGGGCGATACCGCCTTCATCCACAAGCTCGCCCATCGCGAGAGTGCCCGCGCGCTGTCGCCCGGCTCTGTCCTCACCGCCGCGCTTCTTCGCCACGCGCTCGACACTGACAAGGTGGACCTTGTTGACTTCGGGACCGGCAATGATCCCTACAAGCGCGACTGGATGAACGCCGAACGCCCACGCTATCGCATCGAGGCGTTCCGCCCCGGCGCACTTGCCAATGTGCCCCATCTGGCGGGCCGCCTAGCCGCGCATTACCTTGCCGCACGCCTCCCGCGCGGCTAGAGGCGCGCGGGAGATAGATATGCCTGTTTTCGAGAGGGCCATGGCAGACACCACCGACCAGACCTTGCGCGCAATCCTCACCGACGTGCTCGGCCTCGCACCCGAACAGACCGCCGCCTTCAAGGCCGACACCGGCCTTTTTGGGCATCTTCCCGAACTCGATTCGATGGCCGTCGCGGGCCTCCTCACCGAGATCGAGGACCGCTTCGATATCCTGATCGAAGATGAGGACGTCGACGGCGAGATGCTCGAGACGTACGGCGCACTGCTCGCCTTCGTCTCGGCCAAGACCGCGCAAGGCTGACGGGACCGGACGGGCGCACATGGACTATATTCCCTGGCCCGATCCGACATTTCCGAGAGAGCCTGCCTACGCGCTCACCTTCGAAGGCGGTGGACCCTATCGCCTGCTGATCGTCCCGGCGCTCTTCGATGAGGGCAACCGCCTTCGCCGCCTGACGGTCGAGGTCCAGCGCCGCCTTGCGGGGCGCCACACGATCGCGAGCGTCCTGCCCGACCTTCCCGGCTGCAACGAGAGCCTGGTCCGGCTGGAGGCGCAGGACCTTGCAAGCTGGCGGGGGGCCATGGAGGCCTGCGCGGCGCACATCGGCGCAACGCATGTCCTTACCCTTCGCGGCGGCGCACTGGCCGCGCCTCGCGCCCTCCCTGCGCTCCACTACGCCCCCGTCAAAGGCGCTGCGATCCTGCGCCAGATGCTGCGCGCGCGCCTCGTTTCCGCACAAGAGGCGGGCCGCACCGAAACACGCGCGGCCCTGGAAGAGCTGGGCCACACCCAGGGCCTTGATCTCAACGGCTATCGCATCGGCGCGCGCCTTTTCAGCGACCTTAAGCAGGCCGAGCCGCGCGGCGACGCGCAAGACCTCCCCCAATCGCAGATCGGCGGGGCGGGCCTCTGGCTGCGCGCCGAACCCGGTGAAAGCCCGGAGCAGGCCGACACGCTTGCGCGCGCTGTCGCCGAGTGGGTGGAACGGACCGCCCTGCCATGACCCGGCGTCCCATCCTGTTCCCCTGCGCAGAGCAGCGCCTTGCCGGAACGCTCGACCTCGCGGACGGCACCACCGCGCTCCTGATCGTGAGCGGCGGCAACGAGACGCGCGCCGGGGCCTGGGACGGGCAGGCCGCGCTTGCTGCCCGGATTGCTGAGGCGGGCTATCCCGTCCTGCGCTTCGACCGGCGCGGCGTGGGCGATAGCGAGGGAGCCAACGGCGGGTTTCGCACGGGTGGCCCGGACATCAAGGCCGCACTCCAGGCCCTGCGCAGGCAGTGCCCACAGGTCGCTCGCATCGTCGCCTTCGGCAATTGCGATGGGGCCGCCGCGCTCATGCTGACGCGCGCGCAAGGGTGCGACGCGCTCGTCCTTTCCAATCCCTGGACCAGCGAGGGTGAGGAAGAGACCGCGCACTCGCCCGACGCGACCCGCGCGCACTACCGCGGCCGCCTGACCGATCCCGCCGCGATCCGGCGCCTGCTGTCGGGCAAGGTTCGCCTGGGAGGCCTTGTCCGAAGCCTCATCACAGCGCTTCGTCCGGCACCTGTGGCCGGCGGCCTCGTGGGCGAATTTGCGACCGGAATTGCGACCTTTCACGGGCCGATCCGCTTCCTCGTCGCCGAGCGGGACCGGACCGGACAGACTTTCCTTGGCCGCTGGAACAAGGCTGACCCGCGTATCCATCGCTGCCCGGGCGCCTCGCACAGTTACGTCGAGCCCCACGCGCAGGACTGGCTTTTTGCGCAGATCCTGGAAGTCTTACGCGAAACGGGCCGGAGCACGGGATAATTCCCGCACTCCGGCCCGCTTTCAGTTCGCTCTCGTGAGGGCGCGCAGCGGCGTCCGGCCGATCAGCCCTGAACGGTCTCGGTCACGCCCGCGAATTCCTTCTCGGCAAGGTAACGCTCGGCATCGAGCGCAGCCTGGCAGCCCATGCCCGCCGCGGTAATGGCCTGGCGGTAGGTGTGGTCGCAGACGTCACCAGCCGCGAAGACGCCCGCCACGTCGGTCTTGGGGGTGCCGGGGGTGACGAGCAGGTAGCCGGTATCGTCCATCGCCAGCTTCCCCTTGAACAGCTCGGTCGCAGGCGCGTGGCCGATGGCGACGAATGCTCCGTCGGCCTCGAACTCGCTGGCATCGCCGGTCACCGTATCGGTGAGCGCGAGCGCGCGCAGTTCGCCGTTGTCACCGGCGAGGAACTCGTCGACCTTCTTGTTCCACAGGACCGAAACCTTGGGATTCGCTTCGAGGCGGTCCTGCAGGATCTTCTCGCAGCGCAGCGAATCGCGGCGGTGGATCAGGGTCACGTTGTCCGAGTGGTTGGTGAGGTAGAGCGCCTCTTCCACGGCCGTGTTGCCGCCGCCGATCACCACGACCTTCTTGCCGCGGTAGAAGAAGCCGTCGCAGGTCGCGCAGGCCGAGACGCCCTTGCCCGAAAGCGCCTGCTCCCCCGGAACACCCAGCCACTTGGCCTGCGCGCCGGTGCAGATCACCAGCGTGTCGCCCTCGTAGGTGTCACCGCCGTCACCGGTCGCCACGAAGGTCGGGCCCGAGAGATCCACGTCGGTGATCGTGTCCCACATCATGCGCGTGCCCACGTGCTCGGCCTGGGCCTGCATTTCCTGCATCAGCCAGGGGCCCTGGATCACTTCGCGAAAGCCCGGGTAGTTTTCCACATCGGTGGTGATGGTGAGCTGGCCGCCGGGCTGCAGGCCCTGCACCACGATCGGCTCCATGCCCGCGCGCGCGCCATAGATCGCGGCGGAAAGGCCGGCGGGCCCCGAACCGATAATGAGCATGCGGGTCTTGTGATTGGTTGCCATCGGGCGGTCTCCGGAGAAATGCGGGAATCGGGCGAATATCGAGCGGGGGAAATAGGAACTTTCCGGCCCTTTTGCCAAGTCGGGCGGGGAAAGGATTTCGTGGCCTGCCTAAATCGGCGCTTGGCCGCCCCTTCCCGGCGCGCAGGCGCGCGTCAGGGAGTTGACCTTCCTGCGGGGCCGGGCCACCTCTGCTTCATGGACTCCCAGCTTGGCCCGACTTCCAACCGTTTCGTCTCGCAGCGCCTGCGCCTGAATTACGTGGAATGGGGCAATCCCGACGCGCCCCCGCTGATCCTGCAGCACGGCGGACGCGACCATTGCCGCAGCTGGGACTGGGTGGCCGAGGAACTGCGCCGAGACTGGCACGTGATCTGCCCCGACCTGCGCGGACATGGCGACAGCGACTGGTCGCGCGAGGGGCACTACGGGATGGACGCCTTCGTTTTCGACATGGCGCAACTCGTTCACACGCTGGGTTATCCGCAGGTCAGTATCGTGGGCCATTCGCTGGGCGGCGCCATCGCGACACGCTTTGCCGCGCTCTATCCCGAACGCGTTGCAAAACTCGTCGCCATCGAAGGGCTGCGCCCTGTGGAGGGCCCCTGCCGTGATCGGGAGCGGCAATCGCCCGCTGACCGGCTGCGCACCTGGATTTCCAGCAAGCGTGAGGCGGCCGGGCACCCGGCGCGCCGCTACACGACCCGCCGCGCAGCCTTTGAGCGCATGCTGGCCGCCAACCCATTCCTGAGCGAGGCGCAGGCGCGCCACCTCAGCATCCATGGCGCCAGCCGCAACGAGGACGGCAGCTGGAGCTGGAAGTTTGATCCCTATGTGCGGATTTCACAAACCATCGATGTCACCACCCCGGAACTTCATGCCCTGTGGGGTGAGATCACGTGTCCGGTGCTGCTGATGGCTGGCCTCAAGAGCTTTGCGCAGAGCCCGGCCAAGGACGGACGCATGGACCTGTTTCGCAAGGCAAGGCTGATCGAATACGAAGAGGCCGGGCACTGGGTCCATCACGACCAGCTCAGCCGCTTCGTCGCAGATGTGCGGGCATTCCTGCAAGACTGATATCCGGCAGGCCGGTTTGGCAGGGATGCAAGGACGCCCTGCCTTTCGGCCCCGAGTAGCCAGCCTCGCCAGCGCGAGGGATGCGTCTGGGCAGCCCGCACACGATGGCCCTCGGGCCTATTTTTCGGAGACTTGCTCTGAAGTGCCCGCACCGTCGGCATCCCCGGCCACGGCCGAGCCGCCAAACGGCAGCGCAAAAGCGGCAATCGCCAACCCAAGCCCGAACAGCACCGCCGGAATGACGGCCGCTGCCGCACGCGAGCGCGGCACCTCCTCCTCTCGCGCCGTATGCCGCACACGAACAGAGTACCGCACGCGGACGGAGGTTTCAGACACGTGGGTGCGATCAGGGGCCATGGAGCGGTAACGCGCAGGCGGACCCGCGCGTTCCCGCCCGGTGCGGTCCGGATCAGTGGAGGAGGTAGAACCCCAAGGCCGCCCAGCACGCCAGACTGAGCACGAAGCCCGCGATCAGCCCGCGCGGATCGTGCTCACCGGCACGGTTCTCCAGACGCTGCATGGCATAGACCTGGCGCGATCCGGAATCGAACATGATGCTATTCTTGTTTGCGACCTGCACGGTGACATCCCCAAATAGTGGTCGGCATCTTGCATTCTGCAAAACCGACCGCGTTTACTCCAAACATCCGAGTGCACTTCTTAGTGTCATCCCGAATGGCCCTTCGACGCCTTGACCTATAACAAGATTGCAGCACTTTTTCCAGATCGAATGCGCAGCAATCCAAAAATACCGCAGGTTAACCCATATAGGAAATATTCGTTCGTAAACCTAAAATTTGCTGACATCAAAGCGTAACAATATCCAGTTGTCCAACATGCATGTGCGCACTGCAACAAAGCACAACCCTGCACGGATTCGAGCCATTGGCGATGCTAGTCCCCCGGCCTTGCGGCGGAGCACAATTTGCGGCTGTTTTCGTGCCGCAGAGCAGCAAATGCGGCGAACACAGGTCGCACGCGGTTTGCCCGGAAGCGAATCAACGGCGCTCCGGGCAAACATGTGTCAAACGATTCGGCAGGTCATGGCCGGAAGAGACAGGTCTGTCTGCCGTTCCGGTCAAGCAAGGGGCGGCGGACGTTCCGCTCAGGCGGAGAGGTGCGCCGCGTGCCAGGCGACGTGCTCGCCCAAAAACGTCGAGATGAAGTAGTAGGAGTGGTCGTAGCCCTCCTGCATGCGGATCGTGGCCGGCATGCCAGCGGCCTCGCAGGCCTCGTCAAGGAGCTGGGTCTTGAGCTGCTCTTCGAGGAAGCCGTCGGCCGTCCCCTGGTCGACCAGCAGGTGCGGTGCACGCGCGCCATCGGCAATGAGCGCGCAGGCGTCGTATTCACGCCAGTCCGTCCGGTCCGCGCCGATGTACCCGGTCAGGGCCTTCTCGCCCCAAGGGCATGCCAGTGGCGAAACGATCGGTGAGAACGCACTGATCGAGCGGAAACGCTCGGGATTGCGCAGGCCGATGGTCAAGGCGCCGTGGCCGCCCATCGAATGCCCGGTAATGGCCTGGCGCGCCATGTCGGCGGGAAAGGCCTCGCCGATCAGCGCAGGCAGTTCGCTCTCGATGTAGGAGCGCATGCGGAAGTTGGCCTTCCAGGGCTCCTGCGTCGCATCGACGTAGAAGCCCGCGCCCTTGCCGAAGTCGTAGGTGTCCTCATCGGGCACGTCCTCGCCCCGGGGCGAGGTATCGGGCGCGACGAAGATGATCCCGTGCCGGGCACAGGCTTCGCGAAACTCCCCCTTTTCGGTGACGTTCGCGTGGGTGCAGGTGAGCCCCGAGAGGTACCACAGCACCGGCAGCTTGGCGCCTTCGGCGTGGTCGGGCACGAAGACCGAGAAGGTCATGTCGGTGCCGGTCTGGGCCGAGCGGTGCGTGTAGACGCCTTGCGTGCCGCCGTGGCTGCGGGTGGTGGATACCGTCTCGAGGCTCATGTTCTGCTGGTCCTTACGCTGCCACGTGCCAGAGGCAGATCTTGTTGTTGTCCGGGTCGCGCAGGTACGCGCCGTAGCTGCCCGGGAACGCGGCGCGCGGCCCCGGTTCGCCATCGCAGGTGCCCCCGGCCGCAAGACCCGCCTTGTAGGCTGCGTCCACCGCCTCGGGGCTCGCGGCTTTCAGGCCGATCGTACCGCCGTTGGCGAAAGTCGCGGCCTCACCGTTGGCGGGCACGCCGACGATGAAGTTGGCCGTTCCATCGGAATACACGTAGGCCGCGCCGTCCTTGATCCCGAAGCCTTCCTTGAGACCATAGGCCCCGAAGACGGCGTCGTAGAAGGTCTTGGCGGCAGCGGCATCGTTGGTGCCGACGAAAATGTGGCTGAACATCGTAAAGGGTCTCCTCAGTAAACCACGACCGAGCGAATGGATTCGCCCGCGTGCATCAGATCGAACGCCTTGTTGATGTCTTCAAGCCCCATGACGTGGGTAATCATCGGATCGATCTGGATTTTCCCATCCATGTACCAATCGACGATCTTGGGCACGTCGGTCCGGCCCTTGGCGCCGCCGAAGGCCGAGCCCTTCCAGACGCGCCCGGTGACGAGCTGGAACGGACGGGTCGAGATTTCCTTGCCCGCCTCGGCCACGCCGATGACGATGCTCTCGCCCCAGCCGCGGTGGCAGCATTCGAGCGCGGTGCGCATGACTTCGGTGTTGCCGGTGCAGTCGAAGGTGTAATCCGCGCCGCCATCGGTCATCTGCAGGACCTTGGCGATCACGTCCTCGCGCTTCATGCCCTTGGTATTGAGGAAGTCGGTCATGCCGAACTTGCGGCCCCATTCCTCACGGTCGGAGTTGAGGTCGATGCCGATGATCTTGTTCGCACCGGCGAGCTTCGCGCCTTGGATCACGTTGAGGCCGATACCGCCCAGGCCGAAGACGACGACGTTGTCGCCGACCTGCACCTTGGCGGTGTTGACGACCGCGCCCACGCCCGTGGTCACGCCGCAGCCGATGTAGCACGAGGTCTGGAACGGCGCGTCCTTGCGGATCTTGGCGAGCGCGATCTCAGGCAGGACCGTGAAGTTCGAGAAGGTCGAGCAGCCCATGTAGTGGAAGATCTGCTGGCCCTTGTAGGAGAAGCGGCTGGTGCCGTCGGGCATCAGGCCCTGGCCCTGGGTCGAACGGATCGAGGTGCACAGGTTCGACTTGCCCGAGGTGCAGGTCTTACACTGGCGGCATTCGGGCGTGTAGAGCGGGATGACGTGGTCATCGACCGCGACCGAGGTCACACCCGCGCCCACTTCGCGCACGATCCCTGCGCCCTCGTGGCCCAGGATCGAGGGGAACAGGCCCTCGGAATCGAGCCCGTCGAGGGTGTAGGCATCGGTGTGGCAGATGCCGGTCGCCATGATCTCGACGAGGACCTCGCCCTCCTTGGGGCCTTCGAGATCCACTTCGACGATTTCCAGCGGCTTCTTGGCTTCGAACGCGACGGCTGCGCGAGTCTTCATGGGCGGTATCTCCTAGTCTGCCGGATGGCGTTGGCGGGCCTTCTAGCGCGTTGCTGGATTGGCGTGAATGGGGTTGTTTTGCAAAGCATTATAACCATACAGGAATAATCATTGCAGGAGAACGGCCATGGGGCCAACGACATGAGAGCCGAGACATGAGGTCCGTCGCATGAGCGGGGCCTGGGACGGCATCGAGGAATTCGTGAGCGTGGCGCGCGCGGGCAGCTTTACAGGCGCGGCGCGCAGTTTCGGCGCGTCGGTCACGCACATGAGCCGTTCGGTCAGCCGCCTGGAAGCGCGGCTGGGCAGCCAGCTCTTCCACCGCACCACCCGCTCGCTCAGCCTGACCGAGGCGGGGCGCCACTTCTTCGAGACCGGCAGCCGCCTCATTGCCGAGCGCGACGATGCCATCGCCGCGATGACGGCAAGCAGTTCGCCGCGCGGGCATCTGCGGATCACCTGCTCCTACACGCTGGGCGAGCAGTTCATCGGCCCGATCCTGCGCGGCTATGCCCAGGAATACCCCGAGATCGCGATCACCTGTGATCTCGACAACGACGTCGTCGACCTCATCCGCGACGGCTACGACCTGGCCATCCGCACGGGGCACCTTGAAGATTCGCGCCTTGTCGCCACCCGCGTCGCCTCGCGCGCGATGGTGACGGTGGCCTCGCCCGGCTATCTGGAAGCGCACGGCGTGCCGCTGCGCATCGGCGATCTGAAAGGCCACGCCTGCCTGATGGGCTCGAACAGCCTCTGGCAGTTCGCAAGGGGCGAAACCTTCCGCCCCGAAGGGCGCTGGAAGGCGAACAGCGGGATCATGGTGCTGGAGGCCGCGCTCGAGGGCATGGGGCTGTGCCAATTGCCGCGCTTCTATGCCGCACCGCACCTGCGCAGCGGCGCCTTGCGCGAAGTCCTGAGCGCCGAATGCCCCGAGGACGAACCGATCTGGGCGGTCTATCCGCGTCCCAAGCATCTCTCCCCCAAGGTCAGCACGCTGGTAGAGCGGCTGCGGGCCGAACTCCAGGGACGGCTCTCTGGCGAGGATATCCCCGCCACCGCTCTCACGGGTTGAAGCTGTAGGGTTTTTCTTCGCCGAGCCGCGCCTCGAGCACCTCGAGGCTGAGCGCGCGGTCGAAATAGAACCCTTGCGCGTACTCCACACCGAGCCCGCGCAGCAGGTGAACCTGCTCTTCGGTCTCGGCACCTTCCCCGATGACTTCCAGATGCAGGTCCTTGGCGATCTCGATTACCCGCTCGGTCACGTGGCTGGTCGCGGTGTTGGCGCCCAGAGCATGGACGAAGAGCTTGTCGACCTTGAGATAGTCGAGATCGAGCTGAGCAAGGAAGCTCAGGCTGGAATAGCCTGTCCCGAAATCGTCGATGGCGATGCGCGCGCCCATCCCCCGAAGCGCGCGAATGGCATCGCCTGCACGCTCGACATCGATGAAGGCCCGTTCGGTCGCCTCGAACACGAAATTGCGCGGCGGCAGACCGGAGGCGGCAATGCGCCGCCCGATCCGGTCGGGCAGTGCCGGGTCGTGAAGATCGTTGGCCGAGAGGTTGATGCCGATATGGAGATCGGGGCGCAGGGCCAACAGGCGCGGCGCGTCGCGCACGATGAGGTCGAACAAGCGTTCGGTCAGCGCATGGATGAGCCCCGACGCTTCGGCCACGGGAATGAACTCATCGGGTCCTACCTTGCGCTCACCATCACAGCGCCAGCGCAGCAGGACCTCGACCCCGGCGATCCCTCCCGTCTGGAGGTCGATGACAGGCTGGTATTCGACGTAGAACTGATCGCGCATCAGGCCACTGCGAATGAGCGCGGCGCTGGATGTGCGCTGGCGCATGATGCTGATGAGCATGGCCGCCAGCAGCAGCCCGATCAGGATGCCGATCGGCACCAGCATCACGAGCGTCTGATAGAAGAACTGGCGCACCAGATCGCCCGGCACAGCCGCCCCTACGGCCAGATCGTAGCGGCTGTTCTTGCGCAGATAGACAACATGATCGTCCGACCAGAAGGCCTTGTCCAGCGTGGCCCGGCCTGCAAAGGGCGCAAAGTCGAACGCGCCCCTGGACATGACCACGCGCGCACTGCTCCAGGAAATCGCGGCAATCGCCGTCCCTTGCTGCAACTCCACGAAGCTGAGCAGGAGATCCTTGTGCACGACCGCGACATAGGCCCCCCGGCCGATCACGAAATAACCGGGACCTTCGGGTTCGAACCGGACATTCATCCAGACCTCGACGCCCGTGTTCGAGCGGATCGACGGCTCGCCCAGCTCGACATGCAGATCCTGATCGATGGAGGAGCAGACTATGGCGTTGTCCCGGACATAGCCGACGGCCTGAAGCAGGGTGGAATCGAGATCGATACTGCGCATCTTGGCCAGAGCCGCATCCGAGCAGGGCGCAACGCCCTCCAGATCCTGCGCGAGGCGATTGGCCGCCATGACCTGATCGGCCGCCACCACCACCTTGCTCAGGACGACGTCCGCCATTTCCCGGGCGACGGCCTCCGCACGCGCTTCAGCCTGCTGCCAGGCGACCAGCGCGGCAAGGCCAACAGGCATGAGAACGAGGAAGCATGCCGCGGCCAGTATCAGGGGAGAAAAAAGTCTCCGATTGGCCGACGCTGGGGTCACCCACTCACTCCAGGCAAGAAAAAGACACCGGCGTCACTCCTTACCCGATGCACACCGGGTCTATCAGCGGCTGGAGACAACTTCAATCTGCGGAGGCGGAGGATAGACATATTGTATGCAATGCAGGACAAACGGCGAAGTTGCAGGACGCCTCGCCCATCGTGCAGCGCCGGTTATCCCGCCCCGATCAGTTCCCGTCCGATCAGCATGCGCCGGATCTCGTTGGTGCCCGCCCCGATATCGAGGAGCTTGGCATCGCGCAGGTAGCGCTCCACCGGCCAGTCGGTGGTATAGCCCGCGCCGCCCAGCGCCTGCACCGCCTCGCCCGCCACGCGAAACGCGTTTTCGCTCGCCAGCAGGATTGCGCCGGCCGCATCGAAGCGCGTGGTATTGCCCGCATCGCAGGCCCGCGCCACCGCGTAGACGTACGCGCGGGCCGATTGCAGCGCGACATACATGTCCGCGACCTTGGCCTGCATGAGCTGGAAGGTTCCGATGGGCGCGCCGAACTGGCGCCGCTCGCGCACATAGGGAATGACGGTATCGAGGCAGGCCTGCATGATACCCAGCTGCAAGCCGGCCAGGACCACGCGTTCGTAGTCGAGCCCGCTCATCAGCACCTTCACCCCGCCCCCGACCGGGCCGAGCACGTTCGCCTCGGGCACGAAGCAATCGTCAAAGACGAGCTCGCAGGTAGGCGAGCCGCGCATGCCCAACTTGTCGATCTTCTGGCCGATGGAGAAGCCCGCCATGCCCTTCTCGACAAGGAACGCGGTGATCCCGCGCGAGCCGGCATCCGCATCGGTGCGGGCATAGACCACCAGGGTATCGGCACAGGTCCCGTTGGTGATCCAGAACTTGGTGCCATCGAGCCGCCAGCCCCCCCGGGACCGCCTCGGCGCGCAGCTTCATGCCCACGACGTCCGAACCCGCGCCAGCCTCGGACATGGCGAGGCTGCCGACGTGTTCGCCGCTGATGAGCGGGGCGAGGTACTTTTCCTTCTGCGCATCGTTGCCCCAGCGCCGGATCTGGTTGACGCACAAGTTCGAATGCGCGCCATAGGACAAGCCGACCGAGGCCGAGGCGCGGCTGACTTCCTCCACCGCCACGACGTGTTCGAGATAGCCAAGGCCGATCCCGCCCCACTCTTCCTCTACCGTAATGCCGTGGAGGCCGAGCGCGCCCATCTCAGGCCAGAGTTCGCGCGGGAACCTGTCTTCGCGGTCGATCTGCGCGGCCAGGGGGGCAATTCTCTCCGCCGCGAAGCGCGCCACGCTCTCGCGGATCATCTGCGCGCTTTCGCCCAGGCCGAAATCGAAATCCGGGGTCGCTGTCATCTCTCTCCTCTTCCCGCCACCAGGAATGGCGACGCATCCTTCGGACCTTGCGGGTGTTGTCCCCGGTATGTCCTGTTGTAGGCTGCCCCTGCATCCGGGACTTTGCGGTGGAGGTCAAGCAACACCTGACACCCAAGACGCTGCACTCGTAACCAAGGTGTGAAATTATCGTGCCAAATCAGGATCCGATCGCAAAGCCTTCGAGCCCCCGCGACGCGCAGCCCAGCAAGGCTGTCCTGGGTACCAACGCACCACCGCGCGTGCAGGTCCTCGTGACCTACCTTTTCCTGGCAATCATGGGCATCGAACTGGTCACCCTGGTGATCTCGGCGCGCTGGGCCCACGTGGCCCTCGTTACCGGGCTCATGATCGTCATCGCCATTCCGGTGACGGTGCACCGTCGCCTCATCGCCAACGTGCCCGTCGAGATCCAGATCTTCGCGGTCATCTTCGTCTTCGCCACGCTGTTTCTGGGCGAAGTGGGCGATTTCTACGAGAAGTTCTGGTGGTGGGACATCGCGCTCCACACCTGTTCGGGCGTGCTGCTGGGGCTGCTCGGCTTTCTCACGCTCTACATGCTCAACGAGACCGAGACGGTCAGCCTGCACATGCGCCCCTCGTTCCTGGCCTTCTTTGCCTTCTTCTTCAGCGTCGGGCTCGGCGCGATCTGGGAGATCTTCGAGTTCACGATGGACCAGGTCTTCGGGCTCAACATGCAAAAGCCGATGCTGGACGACCCTTCGGGCCTCACCGACACGATGTGGGACCTCATCGTCGATACACTGGGCGCCCTCACCGCCAGCCTGATCGGGCTTATCTACATGCTCCAGGCTCGCAAGGAGGGGCGGCGCGACTGGCTGCAGCGCTTCGTCGACCGCTACCCCCGCTTCTTCAACCACACCTGAGGACGCGCCCTCACGAACCGATGAAGTGCGCTGGGCGCCGCTCGAAGACCGAGGCGACGCCCTCGGCGTAATCCGCCGTCGCGCGCAAGGCCGTCTGCTCGGCATGTTCGCGCCGCATTGCCGCCACCGCCGCGTTGGCCGTGCCGTCCATCAGCGTGCGTCGCACGGCCAGCAGCGCCAGCGGAGCATTGCCGGCTATCTCGTGCGCCATGGCGAGCGCCTCTTCGGCCACGGTCCCTTCGTCCACCATGCGATCGACGAGGCCCCAACTGAGCGCAGTCTCCCCTTTCACACGCTCGGAAGACAGCATCATCCAGCTTGCACGCTGTTCGCCCAAAAGACGAGGCAGGGTATAAGTCAGCGCGAAACCGGGATGAAAGCCAAGCCGGGTGAAATTGGCCGAAAGGCGCGTGGTCGCATCGGCCACCCGGAAGTCGGCGGCCATGGCAAGCCCCAGCCCCGCTCCGATGGCTGCGCCCTGCACCCCGGCGATGATCGGCTTGCGGCGACGGAACATCCGCTCGGCCTGGTTGTAGAGCTTGGAGATCGCAGCCATGCCGCCACTGCCCGCAATCGCGGTGTCCCCGGCCAGATCGGCGCCTGCGCAGAACGAACGCCCATGCGAGGTCAGGACCGAGCAGCGCAGCGCCGGATCGCTGTCCACCTTGTAGAGCGCATCGGCGATCTGGCGCATCAGGTCGGGACAGGCGAAGTTGTGGGGTGGCTTGGAAAAATGGATCTTCGCAACGTGGTGATCACGCTCGAGGGTCACATTGATGCTCATCTGCGGTGGGTCTCCTGCCTGACGGCCTTTTTCATGCCTGTCTCGGCATATTCCAGAAAGGTTAGCGCCTGTTCAAGCACGTTCGCAGATATGATCCAGCACATCTCCGTACAGCGTCTGGAGCGCATTTGCTGCATTGCCGAAATTTAAGGGCTCGCCTGTGTGCGATTACTGCGACATACTCCACGGCCATGCACAGACGTGACACTCCGCCTCGCCTTGCAATTCCGCCCATGCCCCGCATTTCGGGGGAGCGTATCGCCCGCCTGTCCGCGCCTCTGCGGTGCAGCGCGGCATGACGGCGGACCTGTGGACCTGGGCGCTACCGCTCGCGCTCATGCTGGGAGCGGGTCTGGCCTCGGGCTTTGCCGCCGGGCTCTTCGGAATCGGCGGTGGATTCGTGGTCGTGCCGGTGCTTTTCATCATGCTGCCCCTGCTGGGAGGTACGCCCGAAAGTCTTGCCCATGTCGCCATCGGAACCTCGCTCGCCACGATCCTCGTGACCTCGCTGCGCTCGGTCCAGGCCCATGCGCGGCGCGGCGCGGTCGACTTCGCACTGCTCAAGGCCTGGGCGCCCTGGATCGTCCTGGGCGTGGCGGCGGGCGTGCTGCTGGCCGCGCGGGTCAGCGGGGCCATGCTCGCGCTCATCTTCGGGGCGGGCGTGGCCATCATGGCCCTTCATTTCCTCTTTCCGATCCTGGCCAACCGCCACCTGCGTGACGAGCTTCCCGGCGGCCTCGCGCGCGTCGGGATCGCCGGAGGCATCGGCGCCTTCTCGTCACTGCTGGGAATTGGCGGCGGCACCATCGCGATCATCGTCATGACGCTGTGCGGCAAGGACATACACCGCGCCATTGCGACGGCATCGGGCGTCGGTTTCCTGATCGCGGTGCCGGGCACCCTGGGCTTCATCGCCATCGGCCTTGGCGCGCCCGACCTGCCGAGCGGATCGCTGGGCTACATCAACCTGCCCGCGACGCTCGCCATCGTCAGCACCTCGATCATCTCGGCCCCCTGGGGCGCGGCGACCGCGCACCGCCTGCCCGCCGCCGTGCTGCGCCCGGTCTTCGGCCTCTACCTGCTCTTCGTCGCCTTCACCATGGTCCGCAACGGGCTCGGAGGCTGATCCCCGCAAGGACTTTCCGACACTCGAACAACCGCCCATCCCGTAAGGAGGAAACGCCCGATGTCCCATGCCTTCACCCGCCGCGCCCTGATCGGCAGCGCGACCGCCGGAACGGCGCTGGGCCTTGCCGCAACGGGCGCCTCGCGCGCGGCGCTGGCCGCCTCGCCGGTTCCGCCGCCCAGCGCGGTCGGCGACCTGTTCGGACCGCCCTCGGGCCTTGCTCAACTCAGCCGCAACGAAAACCCCTTCGGCCCCTCGCCCAAGGCGCTCCAGGCCCTCACGCAGGCTTCCTGCCACGGCGCCTACTACGCCGACCGAGGCGTGGCCTACCTCACCGACATGATCGCCGAGCGCTTTGGCCTTGCCCCGGATAACGTCATCGTGAGCTCGGGCTCCACCGAGGTCCTGTGCTGCGCGTCGATGGCGCTAGCCGAGCAAGGCGCCATCCTGTGCCCAGACCTGTTCTGGGACACCACCGTCACCTATGCCGAGAAGAAAGGTGCCAGGTTGAAGCGCGTTCCGCTGGCCCCGGACATGGGGATCGACCTTGCCGCCATGAAGGCCGCGATTACCCCGGACGTCGGCCTCATCCACATCTGCAATCCCAACAACCCCACCGCCATGTCGCTCGACGGCGATGCCCTGCGCGCCTTTATCCGCGGGGTCGATCCGGCCATCACCGTCCTTGTCGACGAGGCCTACATGGAGCTGACCGCGCGGCCCGAATACACCTCGATGGTCGATCTTCTGGCCGAGCGCGAGAAACTCATCATCTGCCGCACCTTTTCCAAGATCTACGGCATGGCGGGGCTGCGTCTGGGCTATGCGCTCACCTCGCCCGCGATGGCGGAGAAACTGCGCGGCTATCTGATGAGCTTCGGGGGCAACAGCGCCGGACTCGCCGCGGGAATCGCCTCCTACCAGGACGAGGCGTTCCTCTCCTATTCCAAGGCCCGCATCCTCGAAGCGCGCGAAGCCATCATGGACGCGGTCGGATCGGCCGGACTTACCGCCCTGCCCTCGGACGCCAGCTTCGTCTACGTGAAGGTCCCCGATGCCGATGCCCTGAAAGCCGAAATGGCCAAGGCCCAGGTCGCGATCCGGCCCGCCTACGGGACCTGGACGCACTACTCACGCGTCAGCACGGGCCGCATGGAGGATGTGGCCCGCTACGCCGAAGTGCTGCGCCGGACCTACAAGGCCTGAGGCAGCGCCGCGTCCTCGCGGAACTTCTCGCGGATCAACTCGTGGACCGCCGCAATGCGCGGTTCGCGCAGGACCTTGGGCAGCCAGATCAGAAAGTAGCGGTTGACCGGCATCTCGACCGGCGGCTCGATCTCGACGAGTTCGCCGCTCGCAATGTGCCGCTCGCACAGATAGCTGGGCAGGACGCACCAGCCAAAGCCGTCCATGACCATGCGCTGGAGGCACCGCAGATCCTGACCCATGACAGCAGGCGGAAGTGCATGGCGCGCAAGGCCATTGGCGCCCAGCCAGGTCGAAATGAGCTGCTGCTTGATGTTGAAGGCCAGGACCGGCTCATCGTGGAGCGCCTGGCCCAGGTCAGGCGCCGCCATGATCCGCGCGGCCACCGCGGGGGAGGCAACCGCGTGCAGGCGCTCCTCGTGCACCATCTCGCTGCGCACGTTGCCGTCAAGCACCGGGTAGCCCGACAAGGCCAGATCGCAATCGTCCTCCAGCACGCCAGCCGCCATCTGCGCGTGGTCCGCAGCCACAAAGCGGATCTGCATCCCTGCCCGGACAAGCGAGACAAGCCGGGGCACCACCATCTCGGCCAGGAAATCGGCCTGGCCCATGATCCGCACGACCCCGGTCTGGTCACGCGAGCGTGCCCGGGTGCGCGCCAGGACGGCCTCGGCCATGTCGAGGGTATCGCCCAGGCCAGCGGCCATCTCGTCGGCGATGACGGTGGGGCGCACCCCCTTGGCGTGGCGCACGAAGAGCGCATGGCCGATCGCGGCCTCAAGCGCGGCGATATGCTGCGAGATCGCAGGCTGGGTCAGGCCCAGGCTGCGCGCGGCACCGCTAAGCGATTGTTGCCGGTAGACTTCCACGAAACTGCGCAGTTGTGTCAGGGCCATGACCCCACATAACGCAACTTATGGATAATCCCAAATCATCTAATATCCCTTAGGAGCAAAAACCGCATATTGGGCACCTCGCCCATCGCGGACGGATGATTGATCCCCCCTCCCCCACGTTCATCTGATCGCGATGGGCATTCTCGCTTCACCCTCGCACGCGCGCCCGACCGACCACCGCATCGCCCCTGCCGGACACCGTCGCCTCCCCGTTGGACCCCGCCCGATGACCTCGCCCCGCTGGCAGGCTAGCTTTTTTGCCCTCAAGACCACGCTGGCCGCGCTCATGGCGCTGTGGATCACACTGTGGGTCGGGTTGGAGCGTCCGTTCTGGGCGATCACGACCGCCTACATCATCTCCAGCCCCCTTTCTGGTGCGACGCGTTCCAAGGCGATCTACCGCGTGCTCGGGACCTTCGTGGGCGCGATTGTTGCGGTCGCGCTGGTCCCCGCGCTCGTCGACTGGCCGCCGCTGCTGTGCCTCGCCTTCGCGCTGTGGGTCGGGGGAACGCTCGCGATCTCGCTTCTCGACCGCTCGCCACGCGCCTATACGATGATGCTGATGGGCTATACCGCGCTCATCGTCGGCTTTCCCGCGGTGGACCAGCCCGAGGCCGTGTTCGAGATCGCGACCGCGCGCGTGACCGAAATCGTCCTCGGCATCACCTGCGCCACGCTCACCCACAGTCTGCTCTGGCCCCAGTCGGTGGGCAAGACGATGGGCCTCAAGCTCTCGGTATGGTGCCGCGATGCCCGCGCCTGGCGCGCCGAGATCCTCGCCTCGGACGGGTCGGGCGACCCGCGCGAGGGACGCCGCAGGCTGGCCAAGGACGCAATGGACTGCGTCATCATGGCCACCCACATCCCCTTCGACACCTCGCACTGGCGCGACGCCAGCAGTTCGGTCCAGGCGATGCTGCGCCGCATCCTGCTGCTGCTGCCCGCGCTGTCGGGGCTCGCGGATCGCCAGCGCGCGCTTGACGAGCTTGCTACCCGGCCCGATGCCAGCCCGGAATGGCGCGAGCTGCTGGAGCACAGCCACACGCTGCGCGAGGGCCAGACCGCCCAGCTTCTCGATGAATGCGAGGCAATCCTCGCCCATGTCGAGGACCGCCGAAAACCCAAGCCGGTCGACAAGCTGGAAAACCGCGCGGTGATTGCGCTTCATGCCGACTGGGTCTTTGCCATGTTGGCCGGGCTCGCCGCGGCGATCTCGATCCTCATCTGCTGCGCGATCTGGATCGGCACGGGCTGGGCCGACGGCGCCGTCGCGGCGATGATGACGGGCATCTTCTGCTGCCTCTTTGCCGCTCTCGACAACCCGGTGAAGATGATCCTGAGCTTTGGCGGAGCAATCATCGCCTCGCTGGTTCCGGCCGCCTTCTACCTCTTCGTGCTGATGCCGCCGGTCGACGGGTTCATTCCGCTCGCGATCCTGCTCTTCCCGGTGCTGTTCGCCGCCGCCTGGATCATCCCGCACCCGCGCTATGGCCTGATGGGCGGCGCGTTCATGCTGGGCTTTGCCAACGCGCTGGCGCTGCAGGAGAGCTACCACGCCGACTTCGCACGCTTCCTCAACGCCAATGCCGGGCAGGTGCTGGGCGTGCTCGTCGCCGCGACCGTGACGGCGGGGCTGCGCTCGGCGGGCGTGGACCGGATCGTGAAGCGTCTGCGCCGCACTCTCCACCGCGATCTCGTCAGCCTGGCCTCGGCGCGCGTCGCGCCCAATCCGATGACCGCCCTGGGGCGCACCACCGACCGCATGGCGCTCATCACCGAACGGCTGGGCGATGCCACCGACGAGGCCACCGCAACCTTGCGCGAGGTGCGCATCGCCGAGAACATCGTGACCATCCAGCAAGTGCGCACGGGCGCCGAGCGCAAGCTTGCGCTTGCCCTCGCCCGGGTCCTGCGCGACGTGACGCGCACCTACCAGGAACCGGCCCAGCCGGCACCTGCTCGCCTGCTTGGCCGGATCGATGCCGCCATGCGCCTCATGCTCGCCAAGGGGCCGCCGGTCGCCCACCGCCAGGACGCCCTGCCCGACCGCACCGATGGCCTGGGCGCGCTGGTCGCGCTGCGCCGCAACCTCTTTCCCGATGCCGCTGATTTTCGAAGGGATGCCCTGACGTGACGCCGGACTATCTGCTGGGCGTGATTTACGTCGCCGCAGCGCCCGTCGAGGCCTGCATCGCGCTGGTCCTCACCTACCTTCTGCACCGCCTGCTTTCGGCCCTGCGTCTCTACCGCTGGATCTGGCACGGGGTGCTGTTCGACACCGCTCTCTTCGTCGTCGTCTGGGCCGCCCTGGTCCTTGTCCTTCCCACGCAGTTCGCCGGATACCACCCATGAGCCCGTCATCAACCGAACGTCGCCGCAAGGTCATTTCCATGGCCATCACGGGTTCGCTCGTGCTTGTCTCGATCTGGGCGGGCGTCTCGCTGTTCCGTTACTACCAGGACGATCCCTGGACGCGTGACGGGCGCATCCGGGCCGACATCGTGCAGATCGCCCCTGACGTCGGCGGGCTCGTCACCAAGGTCTATTTCGACCACGACGATCCGGTGAAGCGCGGCGACATCCTCTTCGAGATCGACCCGGCCCGCTACACCCTGGCCGTGACCGAGGCGAAAGTTGCGGTGCGTCAGGCCGAAGCCGACCTCGCGGCGGCCCGCTCCGCCGCGCAAGGGGTCGAGGCGAGCCTGGCCGAAGCCCGGCGCGAGGAGAGGCGCGACACCAGCCTGTCCGACCTCCTGCCCAGCGAGACGACCGAGCAGACCCAGACCCGCGCCCGCGAACTGACCGCCCGCGCCGCGCAGGCCCACGCCGCCATCGAGCAGGCCGCCGCCCGCCTCGCGGCCGCGCGCAACGCGCTGGATCTTGCCGAACTCAACCTCACGCGCACCCACGTCGTAGCGCCGGTGAGCGGCTACATGTCCGACTTTGCCCTGCGCGTCGGAAACTACGTCAGCGCGGGCAGTCCGGTGCTCGCGCTTGTCGACACCTCCACCTTGCGCGTGGAAGGCTATTTCGAAGAAACCAAGCTTGCCCAGATCCACCTGGGCCAGAAGGCGCTGATCAAGCCCATGGGCACCGAAGAGCCCATGCACGGGCACGTCTTTTCCATCGCGGCGGGCATCAAGGACCACGACCGCACCGACAGCCAGGACCTGCTGCCCGCGATCAATCCCTCCTTCAGCTGGGTGCGCCTGCCCCAGCGCATCCCGGTGCGCATCCACATCGACGATGCGCCCAAGGACCTTGCACTGATCTCGGGCCGCACCGTTTCGGTCAGCCTTGAACTGGACGACAAGCAGTGAGACGCCATCGCTTTCGCTCACTGGGCGCCCTTGCCAGCGTAACCGCGCTGGCCGCCTGCACCGTGGGGCCCGATTACCACCTGCCCGAGAACGCCGCCATCGCGCGGCCCGAGGCCCAGGCCCCGCTTACCTCCGGCGCACTGACCGTGACGGACGAACTGCCGCCGCGCTGGTGGTCGCTTTACGATGATCCGGTGCTCGACGCGCTGGAGGAGCAGGCGCTCGCGGCGAACACCGAACTGCGTTCAGCCGGCGCCAACCTCGCGCGCTCCGCCGCCATGGTGCGCGCCACCAAGGGCCTGCACGATCCGCAGGTCGCAGTCGACGCCGAAGTCCAGCGCGCGCGCCTTTCGGGTGAAAGCTTCCTGCGCTTCGAGACGATCCCCATGAACAACCTGGGCATCGGCGAGGCCAACGTCTCCTACCAGCTTGACCTCTTTGGCCAGATCCGCCGCCGGGTCGAGCAGGCCGAGACCGAGCACGAGGCTACCGAAGCCCTGCTCGAGGCCGTGCAGGTCACCGTCGCCGCCGAAGTCGCGCGCGCCTATGTCGAGGTCTGCGGCGAGAACGAGGCCGTGGAACTGGCCGAGCAGGCCGTCGAAACACGCGAACATATCCTGGGCGTCATCGAGCGTCTCCATGCGGCGGGCAAGATCGGCACGCCCGAAGTCACCCGCGCCGAGCAGATGCTTGCGCAGGCGCGTTCCCAGCTCCCGGGACACCGCGCCCGCGTGCGCGCCGGGCTCTATCGCCTCGCCTATCTCATCGGGAAGACCCCGGCCGAATACCCGCGCGAGGTGGAAAGCTGCAGGGCCCTGCCCAAGCTCGACCGGCCGCTCCCCATCGGCGATGGCGCCTCGCTGCTGGCGCGCCGCCCCGATGTGCGCGCGGCCGAACGGACCCTGGCCTCGGCCACGGCCGGCATCGGGGTCGCCGAGGCCGACCTCTACCCGCACATCGCGATCGGCGGCGGGGGCGGCACCTTCGGGCTCCTCGCCGACGTGGGCAAGGCGATGGCGGGCCACTGGTCGATCGGCTCGATGCTGAGCTGGGTCTTTCCCACGCGCCAGCAGCGCGCGCGCGTGACGCTCGCCAAGGCCGGCGCGGACAAGGCGCTTGCCGACTTCGACGGCGCCGTGCTCGGCGCGCTGCGCGAGACCGAGACCGCGCTTTCCTCCTACCGCGAGGCGCACAACCGCGCCGTCGATCTGGAGGAAGCCTTGGAAAAAGCCGAGACGCTCGACGCGCAGAGCAAGCGGATGTTCCGCGCGGGCAAGACCGGGCTGCGCGATGACCTCACCAGCAACGCCTCGCTCATCGCCGCGCGCGATGCCGAGCGCGAGGCCAACGACGCGGTCGCACAGGCGCAGATCAACCTGTTCCTGGCGCTGGGCGGGGGCTGGACGGATCAGAAGGCGAGCGAGGACATCTCCGAAGAGGGTAGCGAACTGCCGCCCGAAGCCGGGGAATGACCTCGCCCGGCCAATGCGCCGCTATTTCGGCGCGCTGAGGACCGCGCAGGCAACGCGGCTGCCCGCCGCGCCCGACGGCTGGCTGGTGTAGTCGTCCGCGCCCTCATGGATGACGAGCGCCGAACCGTCGCCATCATGGATCGAGTTTTCGCCCGCCATCAGCGTGACCCCGGTGTTGAGCACCTGGGTCTGGAGATGCCCGTCTGCGCCTACGGTCTGATTGGGCATGTCGCCGCCATGCGGACCGCCTTCGACCATGAGGCCGTGTTGGCTGGCCCCGGGCGCAAAATGGCCGCCTGCGCTCTTGAAGCCGTCCCCCGGATCGCACGTGCCGGTCTCATGGATGTGGAAGCCATGCGCACCGGGGGCAAGGCCGGTCACGTCCGCCTTGATCAGAACGCCCGACGGGGTCTGTTCAAGATCGACCCGGCCCACACTGGCCCCGGAGGTGTCGATGACCGCGGCGCTCACCTTGCCTTCGTGATTCTCGGCAAGCGCAGCGGTCGCGGCAAGCGGGGAAAGGCTGACGGCCAGCAGGGCCACGGCGGTCACGCGGGGGGATGTGAACATGAAAAGGCTCCTTCGCACAGGCATTCGAGGCCCCCACCCCAGCTACGTATCTAGGTTTACGCGTGAGCCTTCGTGCCGGTTCCCGTGCTTAGCTCGCCGGCTGACCAAGCTTGGGAAACGGCGCCTTCTTCACCGTGTCGCGGTTGGTGAGGAGCAGGCGCGCCTGGGTGCCCCACTGACCGATGAAGAGGTCGTCCTTGCCATCGCCATCCAGATCGCTCTTGGCCATGCTCCAGCTGCGCCCGGTGGTCTCGCTCGGCATCATCGCCAGGGTGACATCGGTGAAGTGGCCCTTTCCATCGTTCTGCCAGGCGCGCACCTGCAGCGGCACGAAGCCCGGAACCTGGATCGCAGAGACCACGATGTCGGGCGCACCGTCGTGATTGAAGTCGACGATCTCGCCGCCCCAGCTGGAAAAGCGATGCTCCGGAAGATTGCCCTTGGTCGCGTCGCGCCAGTGGCCCTTGCCATCGTTCAGCAGGAGGCGCGTCTGCGGGTCCTTGTCCCAGCCGTGGTTGTTGCTGGTGAGATTGAAGTACAGGATGTCGGGCAGACCGTTGCCGTTGGCGTCGAAGACGTGAACCTCACGCGTCTCGGTGGGCACGTCCTGCTCCAGCCGGTCGGTCGCCTCGGTAAAGTGGCCGGTGCCATCGTTGAGGAGCAGGCGGTTGGGCCCGTCCTGCTGCGCCGTCACGATGTCGAGCGCGCCATCGCCGTTCATGTCGGCCAGCACGATCCCCTGCGTGCCCTGCGCGTTGCCGGGCAGATGGCTGACCGAGGCGTCGATGAAGTGGCCGGGATTGTCGGCATCGTTGAGCCACAGGAAGTCCTTGGCCGAGCCCGCACCTTTCTCATTGGTGTTGCCGATCACGATGTCAGGCAGACCATCGCCGTTGACATCGCCGATGGCGAGCGCGTTGCCCTCGCTGTGGCTGGGCAGGCGATCGCTGGCATCGGTGAAGGTGCCCCCCGGTCCGCCCAGGAAGAGTTGGTGCACGCCGTCGTCCTCGGCCACAAAGACAAGGTCCATCCAGCCATCGCCGTTGAGGTCGGCCGCTTCGACATGCTCACTGTCGTGGACGATGTTGCCGAACGCGCCCTTCTTCCAGGTGAGCGTGCCATGCCCGTCATTCAGATAGAGCCGGTTGACCCCGTATTCGACCGCGACAACGACATCGAGATCGCCGTCCTTGTCGACATCGACAAAGGTCGCATCGAGCGCGTGCAGCCAGGGATCAAGCGGCACGTTGACGCGCGTCGCATCGACGTATTCGGGCGAACGCGCCTCCTGCGCGGCAAGCGGGGTAAAGGTGAAGGCCCCAAGGCCCGAGGCGGAAAGTGCAAGCAGGCTGCGCATGGCGATCTTCATGGAATGCTCCGAAACTGCATATGGCAGGAGGCTCAGTCGGCCGCGCTGAACGTGCCGATGTAGAGGCCGCCCTGCCCGGCAATTTCCGGGCTCTCGCGCGGATCGACGGCATAGGCGATGTGGATGCCATCGGGCGAGATGACCGACTGGCGCGCGGTCGCAGTGGTGTCGCCCATGGTGGTCAGGCGGCGGGGCTCCCGCGAGCCGTCGATGCGCACGATGTAAAGATCGAAGGGGCGGTCGAAGCCGACATTGGCGCCATGGGGCGCATAGTCCTCCAGCTCTTCCGGGCTTGGAAGGTCGAGCCGGGTGCGCGTGGCCATGAACGCCATGAACCGCGCTGGGTGGCTGCTGAGGCCGCGCCACGTGCCGTCAGGGTCCGAGGCGCGGTTGGATTCTTCCAGGCCGTAGCGCTCGTCGGGGAACAGGTGTGTCTCGGTGTGCGCCGGGCTGGTGTAGAGAGGCGTGATCGCGCCGGTCTCTGTATCCACCTTGACCATCTCGTCGTCGAGAACGTCGCCCTTCTCGAAGATGGTGTAGAAGGTGACGTAGCGCCCCTCTTCCATGAAACCGTAGGCTTCGGCGACGGTCATGCCTTCGGGCTTGTCGGGCGCGCGCGCGTCGTAGAGCACCCGCTCCTCGCGCAGCACCGGCCTGCCCTCGGCCCACGACAGTTTTGCCGTGGTCAGGAGCGAATTGTTGTTCGCCGCATCCCCCCAGGCGATGCGCACCGCGCCGTCGGCATCGGGCGTGCGGGTAATCGCGATCTCGCCAAAGCCCGTGGCGCCGATGGGCAGCAGCGGGCCGAGTTCAGCGGACATCCAGTAGAGTTCCTGCCCGCGCACCGGGGTCCCGTCCTCCGCAGGACGGCGCGGGGCGAGGATCAGGAAGCTGCCATCATAGAGATAGTAAATCCGCGTTACGTCCTTCTGCCCGCCCAGATGACAGGTCAGGCAGCGCACCTTGCCCGTCGCCGGGTCGAGTTCGTGCGCGGGCGTGTTGCGGCTCTCGGCTTCGGTAAAGGCGATCTTCGTGCCATCGGGCGACCAGTCGGGACGCGTCCCCCAGTCGAGCACCCGCTTCGCCGAAAACGGGGCCGCCATGTAATCGGGATGGTCGGTCACCGGGCCCTGCGCATGGGCCATCGGCGCCAGCGCGGCGACGGTGATCGGAAGGGCGGCGGCCCGGATCAGGCTGCGAAGCGGGTTTGGCATGGTGGGCACGGCTCCTCAGGACGGCTGCGTTGCAGGGGCTGCGCCCAGGTAGGCCGCGCTCTTGGCCAGCGATGTGAAGCGGTCCGCCGTAAACGGAGGCTCCTGTTCGACATAGAACTGGCGCACGCCCGCCGCGTAGGCTGCGGGCAGGAGACGCCCCCAGTCGAGACTGCCTGCCCCCACTTCGGCCGGATCCTGGCGAAACGCGAAGTTGGGTTTGGTGGTGGCGTAAATGTCCTTCACGTGGGCCTGGCGCACCCGGCCCGCGTAGCGCGTGACGAAGTCCACCGGGTCGATCCCCGCCGCCGCGACCCAGCCAAGGTCGACCTCGAGACCGACCAGTTCGGGATCGGTGCGTTCCATCAGGATTTCCCAGCCGGTCCGGCCGGTATCGTCGACCGGACCGAACTCCACGTTGTGGTTGTGATAGGCGAGCTTCACCCCGTGTTCTGCCAGCGACGCCGCGCGCTCGTTGAGAAGATCCGCGGTGCGCTCCCACACGTCTGCGCCCTGGCTGTGCACGGCACGGTAGAGGTATTCGCCAAAGGGTTCATCCTCGCCCCGGCTCACATCGCGCGGAAAGATGAACATGGGCAGGACAACGTCGCGCACGCCAAGGACGCCGAGATCCTCAACAAGTTTCTGGGTGTCGGCCTCGGTTCGACCGATCAGCGCATCGCCCAGGTGAATGCTGGTGATGGCAAGACCCGCCTCGTCCGCCGCCGCGCGCAAGTCGTGCGGCGTATGCCCGTGCAGCCCGGCCAGCTCGAGCGAGCGGAAACCGATCGCGGAGAGCTTGCGCAAGGTCCCCCGGATGTCCTCCCGCGCCATCGCATCCACGGTGTAGAGCTGCACGCCAAGCGGCAGGCCGTGCTCGGACAGGAAATGGCGCATGTCGGCGGGCTCCTTGGCGAGCAGGCGGCCGGGAATGGCCAGCGCCGTAGCTCCGATGGCCATGGCGGCCAGCATCTGGCGGCGGTGAAGACGGTGCATGATGTTCCCCCTTATCGCGGCGCGACACTTCGCGCTTGGTGAAGGTGGTATGGGTCGGCAAGGTCGCTGGCAACGAATTTTTCACGGCATTAAATTTTCTATCGCCCTGCGAAAAAGAGCCTGCGCGCCCTCTCGATAACCCGTGCCAGCGTGCTAGAGCTCCCCCATGCCCGAGCCCTCCTTGACAGCCCCCGCTGCCCGCCCGCCCCGGCACCGTGGCTACGCCAAGGGCGCGGCCAAGCGCGAAGCGATCCTGCGCGGCGTCATGGATCTGATGGACCGCGAGGGGTATACCCGCCAGTCGCTGCGCGACATTGGCGAGGCACTGGGCATGGAGCCCGCCCATATCCTCTACTATTTCGCCAACCGCGAGGATCTGCTGCAAAGCGTGATCGAGCTGTGGGACAGCGATTCGATCCCCTCCTTGCGCGAAACGGGTACCCGCGCCGCGCCGCCAAGCCTGGAACTGTTCGTCGAGGCCGTGAGCCGCAACGTCGGCGCGCCGGGCATGGGGCACCTCTTCCTTGCCTTCGCTGCCGAAGCGGTGGACCCGGCGCACTCCGCCCACGCCTTCTTCAAGCAACGCGTGGATCGCGTGCAGCACGATCTGGCCCAGGCCATCCGCGCAGGGCAGGCCTGCGGCAAACTGCGCGCCGACCTCGATCCCAACCAGAGCGCGCGCCACCTCATGGCGCTGGCCGACGGGCTCCAGCTTCAGGCCCTGCTCCAGGCCCGGGGCGACGTGATCGCAGACTTGCGCGCGGCCATAGACGCCCTCGCCACCTGAGCCCGACCTGCTCAGGGGTGTTCACAAGCTGGCGCGCACGGTTGCGGCGCCGCAGCTTGCCACTTATGCCCCTGCCCCTTCACACCGGCGTTCTTTCCATCCCGGAGCGGGCGCCCAGATGGGACTTCGATGCAGACCGAGAGCAACGAACATCGGGAGAAAGGCACGCGCGATGCCCTGTTCGGGCATTTGCCTCCCAGCCTCTTTGCCGTTCTCGCCTCCCCCGCCCGGCGCGATTACGCGCGGCTGATCCTGTGGGTCTACCGGGCCTTCTTCGGCGAGCACTACACGAACCCCGTGCGCAAGGACGATCTCGTCGCCTTCATTGCGACGCAGATCGACCGCCTCTCCGACATCGCGGACGACTTCGCCTCCGACGCGGCGAACGCGGACGCCAGCCAGAACCCGCTCAAGGTCTACGTCAAGCTGCGCCAGGCCGGATGGCTGGTCGAGCACACGCGCGGCTATGTCGAGATGGTCGATCTCGATGCCTCGGTCTCGATGCTGCTCGAAACGCTCAGCGCGATCGAGGAAGGCGAAGCGGTCCATTTCGGCGGCACCATCGCCGCGCTCGAGAGCGTGATCGAGCGCCTGGGCGATGATCCCTTCGACAAGGCCTCCTCGCTTGCCGATGCGGCGCTGCGCGCGCGGCGCTTCCAGCAGCACCTCTCCGCCATCATCGGCAACCTGCGCGCGCATGAACAGCGCATCGTCTCCGACCCGCAGCCCACGCAGATCCTGGCGCGCTTCTTCGACTTCGTCGAGGACGTGCTGATCGCCGACTACCGGGTCATCAAGACCACCAACAACCCCTTCCGCCACCGCAACCGGATCATCCAGATGATCTCGGACTACGAGCACGACGCCGAGGTCGTGGCCGCCTTCGCCCGCGGCTATCAGGCGCAGGGACTGGCGACGAACCCGGAGAACGCGACCTCGCGCGTGCGCCAGCACCTCGACCAGGTGAAGCGCATCTTCGATGCCGCCGAGGAGCGCCTCGACGATATCGACGCCTTCCGCAGCCGCCTGGAACAGCGCATTGCGCGCACCGTCAGCTACATGAACGAGATCGACGGCTCGAGCCTGCTGCGCGTCACGCACCTGCTGCGCGACGCCTCGGCCCTGCCGCTCGAATGGGACGATGCGGTAGAGGTTCCCTCCGAGCTGACCGATCCCGTGCGCCACTGGGGCCCGGACAGCCTTGCCGCACCGACCGCCCGGCGCATCGTCGCCCCGCCCAGCCCGGTGCGTACATCCACGGTCGATCCCGCAATGATCGCCTACGACCATTCGCAGAAGGCCTACCTCCTGCGCCTTGCCGTCACGCCGCAGAAGATCGCCGACTATGTCGAGCGGAACCTGGGCGAACGCGACGCGCTCGACGCAGACGCCTTCGGCATTGCAACCCCGGAGGAAGCGCTGCTGCTGCAAGGCGCGCGCCAGCTCGACATGTACGCCAGCAAGGACCTCTCCCGGCGGTTTCGCGTCGTCCATGATCCGGGCCGCGTGGTCGAGACCGACTGGTCCGCCTTCACCGCCTTTCGCATCGAACGTCTTTCCCCTGAACCTGCGAGCAACGAGCAATGAACGGCCCCACGCTGTACGATCTTGAAGAGCTGCTGGAGCACCCGCAGAACCGCGACCTCTCCAAGGAGATGATGGTGCGCGCGGCCGACCGCCTGCTCTACCAGCAGTGCCTGTTTCGCGACGACCACAACGCGGCCGGGACCTATGACCTGCTCGTGCGCCACCGGGTCTACTTCGCGGGGCTCTTCGATGCGCTGGGCCGCGATCTGGTGGTCCGCCCGGACGAGATGATGGTCGAGCTGCGCCCGCAGGAGAGCCTGACCCGCACGATCCTCTCGCTCGACGAGACAATCCTCCTGCTCGCCCTACGCGCCACGTTCGAGAACGGCGTCCTCACCATGAGCCAGGAGGAGTTCGGCCACGTCGAGACGACCTCGATGGAGGTCATGGAGCGCTACGACCAGTGGGTCGCGCGCACCCGTCCGCCATGGTCGCGCGTGCGCCGCATCCTCGACAGCTTTCGCCGCCGCCGCTTCATCGACCTGGGCGATGAAATCCCGCAGGAAAACGGCATTGCGATCACCATCCGCCCCTCGATCCGCAGCGTGACGGGCGACGCCTGGCAGACGCGCATCGAGGAATGGATGGAGGCCACCCGCGCCCGCCTCGAGACCGAGGCCGCGCAGGATGAGCCCGAACCTGAGGTCGAGGCCGAAGACGTTGCCGCGCCCACGAACACCGAGGCACAGGCGCCCGACACCGCTCCGGAAACGGACGCCACCACATCCGAAGACGCCAAATCCGAAGACGGGGACGACACCTCGCAGGAGACCACCTCGTGATCACGCTCAGCCGCATCAACCTCATCAACTGGTACACCTTCGAGCGCCTCTCGGTGGACCTGCGCGGCAGCACCTCGCTGATCGGGCCCAACGGCGCGGGCAAGTCCTCGATCCTGGATGCGATCCAGGTCGTCCTCACCGGCAACAACCGCAACTACTTCCAGCTCAACGCCAGCGCCAACGTCACCGCCGGGCAGACCCGCAAGGTGGGCGAGAACCGCTCGGTCTTCGACTACTGCCTGGGCCGGGTCGCCGGTGAAACGCTGCGCACCAATTGCCTCAGCTACGTCAGCCTCGTCTTCGAGCGCGAGAGCGACGGCTACTGCTGGACGGTCGGCATCGCGATGAGCGCGGTCGAGGGGGAGCAGACCGAAACCGTGCTGGGCGCCTTCATCGCGCCGGGCCAGTCGCTGCGCGACGCCGACTTCATCGAGGAGAGCGAGGACGGCGCGTCCTACGTGCTGCCCTATGCCGATCTCGTCACCCGCCTGCGCACGCACGAGGGCTTCGAGAACTTCGGCCACCGCCCGACCCACTTCACCCGCCGCGTGCTCTCGGTGCTCGGCGGCAAGGGCCACCACGCCGACCCGGAAAAGTTCCTCAAGGCCCTGCGCAACGGCCTGCGCATCCGCGAGATGAAGTCCGCAACCGAATTCGTGCGCGAGTTCCTGCTCGATCCCGCCGGACTCGATGTCGATGGCCTGCGCAAGTCGGTCGCCACCTGGCGTGGCCTCCTCAAGAAGATCGACGACCTCGAAATCCAGAAAAAGCAGGTCACCGAAGCCATCGCGGCCTACCGCGAGCTGGACGAGAAGGTCTCCGAGGAAACCCGGATGCGCTGGATCGCCAGCAAGGCCGAGCGCGACCGGCTGGAGGAGCACCTGCGCGTCGTCACCGGCCAGCATGAGGCCAAGCTGGCCGAGCAGGACCTCGTCGACCGCCGCGTCGTGCGGACCCGCGAGACGGTGGGCCGCCTGCGCGAGGAAATCCGCGACATCTCGCGCGCGCTCGACAACGACACGCGCGAGCAGGCGATCCGGGAGTTCCGCGATCTCAACCTGCCCATCGCCGAGCGCGCCTTCACCGAGGCCGATGGCCAGTACCAGGCTTATTTCGCCGCCATCGGCGCGGTCGCCGGGCTCGCCGACCGGATCGTGCGCACCTATGCGGGCGAGGAATACCGCCACGCCAGCGAAGCGCTCGAAGCGCTGAAAGCCCGCATCGCCGATGGCGCGGCGCTCTCCGCGCGCGACATCGACCAGATCGTCGCCCAGCTCCTGCCCCCACTCGAACGCTACGTGACGAGCGCGCAGGACGCACGCGAGGCGCACCTCGCCAGCCTTGCCAGCCTCAGGCAGCAGCTGCGCGAGAACCGCGAACAGCTCCAGGGCCTGGAGCGCGGCGGCGCGCTGATCGAGGGGCCGACCGCACGCCTCATCGACTACCTCGACGAAAACGGCATCACCGCCCGCCCGATCTGCGAACTTGTCGAAGTCATCGACGAGCGCTGGGTCGAGGCCGCCGAGACCTTGCTGGGCGCCGCACGCGACGCACTGGTCGTCGATCCGGCCGACGCGCAACAGGCCATCGGGCTGCTGCGCAAGCGCCGCCGCGACTTTCCCGGCACCCAGATCGTCAACACCACCAAGACGCGCGGCGACTGGCAGGAGCCCGACGCGACGAGCTTGGCCGCGATCATCGCCACCGATGACATCCACGCCCGCGCCTTCGTCAACCGCCGCCTCAACACCGTGCGCCGCGTCGAAACCGAGCGCGAACTGCTCCAGTATGACCGCGCCGTCACCGAGGACTGCCTCTACTCCTCGGGCGGCTCGATCGAAAACCGCCGCCCTGCGCAGGTCCACCGCCTGGGCAAGGAAGCCAGCCGCAAGAACCTGCCCATGCTGGAGGAGCGCGTCGCCGAGCAGGAACGCACGCTCGAACAGACCAGCACCCAGGCTAATCGTCTCAAGGACTTGATCGCCGACATCCAGCGCTTCCTCGAGATCGCGGCCGGGCGCAGCCTCGCCGACCTCGAACGCGCGCGGCAGGACGCAGGCGAAGGCGTCGCCCAGATCCAGGACAACATCCGCAGCCTCGAAGGCGAACGCCCGGTTGAAATCCGCGAGCGCCTGGAAGCGCTCAAGGTCGACCTTGCCGCCTACGAGGAGGAACTCGAGGAAGACGAACGCACCCAGCGCGTGACCGGCCACCACGTCGGCAGCGCCAGCGAGAAGCTGGCCGTCGCGCAGGAGGAATTTGCCAAGGCCGAGGCATCCTTCGCCGAGCGCGACACGCTGGCCGAACTCGCCCGCGAGGATGCCCTGCGCGATTTCGCCTATCTCATGGAGGAACACCGCAAGGTCGTGCCCGCCGTGCGCAACGCCGCCCAGGAACAGGCCGCGCGTGCCCGCGCCCGCGTGACGCAGCTCCTCGGCCAGGCCCCGCAGAAGGCCTATGCCTATGCCCACGATGCGGGCATCGTCGAACAGTTCGACAAGGAAGCCCCCCACGAGGTCCAGCTTGCCTGGCTCGAAAAGCAGCTCGGCGCGATCATCACGAACACGCTGGGCGAATACCGCGAGCAGGCCGAAGAGGCCCGCGCCTCGATCGAGACCTCGCTCAAGACCGACATGCTGGTGAAGCTGCACGACCGCCTCGAAGGCGCCAAGCGGCAGATCCGCAACATCAACCGAAGCCTTCAGATGCGCCCGTTCCACGGCGAACTCTACCGCTTCGAGGTCAAGCCCGACCGCTTCTTCGCCGAAATCGTCGAGATCGCGCGCCTCGTCCAGCTCAACAGCATCGATGTCAGCACCCTCTTCGACGAGGGCGCGAACGAGATCGAACCGAGCCTGATGAAGGGCGTCGAGCGCATCAAGCGCATGATCGATGAGGGCGAGAACGTCGAACAGATCAGCGACTACCGCAACTATCTGCAGTTCGAGCTGCTCACCACCACGCTTGACGGTGAGCGGGTCACCTCGGACTACGCCAAGCGTCAGGGCAGCGGCTCGGGCGGCGAAAAGCAGGTGCCTTTCTACATCGCCATGGCCTGCGCGATGGCCAACGTGTGCCATGGCGCGGAGGACAACCGCGAGCGCCTTGGCTTTGGCATCATCCTCTTCGACGAGGCCTTCAACGCGCTCGACGGCGGCAACGTCAACAGCTGCCTGGCGCTCCTGCGCGAGTTCAACCTGCAGGTCCTGGCCTGCGCCCCGATCGAGAAGCTGGGCGTGTTCATGGAACAGATGGACACCGTGCTCTCGATCCGGCGCGTAGGCACGACGACGATGCTCTATGCCGATTATCTGAAGGACGAAGGCCGCCGTAAATTCCGCGAGGCAAACCCCGCGAACGAACCCTTCGACCTGTTCAAGGAGCGTTTCGCCAAGGACGATGCCCTCGCCCAATCCTGACCGCCAGGGGCCGCCGGGCGATTTGCGCCCGGTGCCGCCCCGGTGCTCTCCGCGCGAGTGACCTCCCCGGCCCCTAGGCCGCCGCACCGCCCGAACACTTCGGGACAGTCTTGAAACGCAGGATTTTCACACGCGGCGCGCGCCATGGCGCGTACGCGGGCACAGACCTGCGCGCCCGTCCCGGCTCCATCCGCATGCAGAGCACGCGCCAAACTTCTTTATTATTGCAACTGATTATCAATCACGTTAGTGCGCCCGCTTATTGAGATCAATTTGCAAAAGGGCCCCAACATGAAACTCGTCCGGTCGCTCGCCATGTGCGGCGCTGCGCATTTCGCCATTCTCCAGCCGTCGCTTGCCATGGCCGAGGACGCCGCCCCGGACACCCCCGCGAGTGAGGACAGCATCATCGTTACCGCGGGCGTCGCAGGCACGAAGACCGAGACCCCGCTGGTCGAGGTTCCCCAGCCGCTGACGGTCATTCCTTCGGAGCGCTACGTCGAACAGGGCGCGATCAACATCAGCGACACGGTGAAGTACGCAGCTGGCGTCCTTGCCAATCCCTACGGCCGCGACACCCGCGTCGACGGCTTCACCATCCGCGGCCTCGACGCCCTCCAGTTCCGCGACGGCATGCGCGATATCTTCAGCTACTACGCGAGCATCACCTCGGACCCGTACAACTTCTCGCGCGTGGAAATCGTGCGCGGGCCCGCCTCGGTGCTGTTCGGGCAGGGCTCGATCGGTGGCCTTGTAAACCTCGTTTCCAAGACGCCGGAATTCCGCACGGAGGGTGAAGTCAGCCTCGTCTACGGCAGCTACGACCGCAAGGAGGCCATGGCCGACCTCAACCTGCAGCTGGCCGACAACCTCGCCATCCGCGGCGTGGGCCGCGTGCGCGACGCCGACACTTATGTCGATCACGTGCCCGACGACCGCGTCATGTTCGCGCCTTCGATCCGCTGGCAGCCGACGCCCGACACCGACATCGTGCTCAACGGCCTCTACCAGGAGGACGACACCGGCTCGACCTCGCAGTTCCTGCCGATCGCGGTCACCATGGGCGCGGATCAGGACAGCACCGCCAACCGTCTCGATCCCTTCACCTTCATCGGCAAGCCAGGTTGGGACCGCTACGACGGCCGCTCGCTCCAGGGCGGCGGCGCGCTCACGCACCGCTTCTCGGACGCCGTGCAGCTGAGCATGAAGGCGCGCTACATCGACAGCGACCTCACCTACTACTCGCGCTACGCCGACAGCTACACCAACCCCACCAACCCGTTCCTGCCCTATGGCGACGATGGGCGCACGATCGGGGTTTCGATCGGTGCCAGCAAGGCGCGCATGAACGTCTTCTCGACCGACAACAACCTGCGCTTCGATTTCAACACGGGCGCCAATATCGAGCACCAGCTCCTCGTCGGGGTCGACTACAGCTGGAACAAGGTGGGCCGCATCGATGTCTATGAAAGCGAGCTGATCGACCTTTACGACATCGACTATGAGGCCATGCGCGAGGTCGAGGCAACCGGCGCGTTTTCCGACACCAGCCAGAAGCAGCTGGGGGTCTACGTCCAGGACCAGATCCGCTTCTTCGACCGCGTCTCGGCCGTCATCGGCGCACGCCGGGACCGGGTGACCTCCTCGAACGGCAATACCGACCACGCGACGACCTTCCGTGCTGGCCTCATCGGCGAACTCGTGGCCGGGATCTCGCCCTTCTTCAGCTACACCGAGAGCTTCCTGCCGGTCGCAGGCCGCATCAACAACGCCGACGGGACCTACGGCGATCCCTACGCGCCGCAGACCGGCCGCCAGTTCGAGGCCGGCCTCAAGTGGCAGCCCGAACCCGGCACTCTCGTCACCGTCACCGCCTTCCATATCAAGGAACGCAACCGTGTCCTCTACCTCGCCAACGGCGCGACCAGCCAGTCGGGCGAACTGACCACCAAGGGCGTCGAGTTCGAGGCCAGCCACACCCTGCCCGGCAACTTCGAACTGCTCGTAAATTACGGCTATAATGAGCTGGAATCCGAAACAAACAGCAGTCTCAACTACATGCCGCGCCATACCGCGTCGGCCTGGTCGACCAAGACGTTCAAGGTCGATGACGAAGCCGCTCTGAAGCTGGGCGCCGGCGTCGTCTATACCGGCAAGAGCCGCTCGACCGGCCCCCTCGATCCCTACGGCCTCGACCCGGAAATTCCGGCCGGGACGCTCTACACCGTGGTGACGCCCTCGCGCACGACGGTCGACGCCATGGCCGAGATCGACTGGCGCAACTGGCGCTTCGCCCTCAATGCGACGAACCTGCTCAACAAGACGTTCTACGCCTCCTGCCTGGCACGCGGCGACTGCTTCGTGGGCGCACCGCGCAACGTCATGGCAACGGTGGGTTACCACTTCTGACAATGCCTCGGGAGGGGAAGGCGGAAGGTCACTTCCGGCCCTGCCCTCTCCTCCCCATACGGCCCATCGGCCAGGTCGCCTGTACGATCAGATGGGCACATCCTCCCGGTCAGGGACATCGAAGCCATAGGTGCGGAAAGAGGCCTGCACGTCCTCTCCGGTAACTGTAATTTCGCAGTATCCCTCGGGCGTGCCGAGGAACGAGCCTCGCCAGTCCGCGCCCGCAACGGCGCCCGGCGAAATGAAGTGCAGGCCATTCAGCGTGATCTGCTCGAAAACATGGCTATGGCCCTGCAGAACGGCAATGACGTTGTAGTCCTGCAGGACGCGCAGGACCTCGCGAGTGTTGACGACGAAGGTCCAGTTGTGCGGGGTGTTCAGCCACGAGACCGGCTCGTAGCACCCCAGCGCCGTCACCAGCGGAATATGCGTGACCACGATGACGCGCTGGCCCCGGGGCTGCCGCGCCAAGTCCGCCTGCAACCAGGCGAGCTGGTCCTCATCGACACGACCTTCGTAGTTGCGGTCGTCGGTCAGGCCGATCGAATCGAGCACCACGAAATGGACGCCCTTGTGGTCGAAGGCATAGTATCTCGGGCCAAAGTGCGCGGTGTAGAAGGCTTTGCCGTAGTCCGGCGCGTCAGGCGCAATCCCGCTCTCGGCAAAGACCCCGAGGCAATCGTGGTTGCCGATGGCGTGATGGACCCTCTTGCGCAGGTGCTTGCGTTCGGTCCGCTGGTAGAGGTCCATCAGCAGGGTGGCGCGTTCGCGGTCCACGCCAAGCGCGTCCTCGATATGATCGCCGCCGTGGATCGCAAAGTCGCAGTCGCTGGCCGAGATCTGTTCGAAGCACATCGCGCAGGCCCGGTCCGCGCCTCCTTCGGGCCGGATATGCGTGTCACTGAGGAAGGCGAAACGAAAGGCATCCTCGCGCCCCTGCGATTGACCAAGTGCAGGCGTGAGGGCTCCGGCAAGCGACAGAGCGGGCGCGCCCAAGGCGGCGTGCAAGAGGTTGCGGCGGTTCATGAGGGGGGCTCCTGGCTGGAACGAAAACGACGAGGCCGACGCGGCGGTGTGCACACGTCGGCCCCGAAGCTCCTGAGGGGGGAGATCAGAAGTGGAGGCGCACGGTGCCGAAGACCTGGCGCGGCGCGGCGGGCTGCAGCGTCGTGTAGGTCCCGCCCGGGTCGGAGGTGACGAAGCCCGCGGTGCCGGTCGAGGCGATATAGCGCTTGTCGAAGAGGTTGTTCACGTTGACCTGCACTTCGATGCCGCCAGCAAAGCGATAGCCCGCCGAGGCGTTGACGTTGATCGCGCCGGGCAGCTTCGCATCGTTGAGGTAGCTGTAGTAGCGCGCGCTGCGGTAGTGCGCGGACACCTGGCCCCAGAGGTGACCATCGTCGTAGTCCAGGTCAACGTTGCCGACATTCTTAGGCGAGGCGACGACCTGCTTGCCCTTGGTCGGCATGATGGCGCCGCCCAGCGGCTGCACGTCATCGTCGTAGCTGGCATCGTTGTAGGCCCAACTTCCATAGACCGACCAGTTGGGAGCGAACTTCCAGTTCGCCGCCGCCTCGACACCGCGCGACGTCACGCTGCCCACGTTCTGGAGCACGTTCTGGTTCCCCACGATCGTGGCGCTGATCGAGGAAGCCAGCAGGCGATTGGTGAATTTGACGTAATAGCCGGTGAGCGAGAACTGGACGTCGCGCCCGTGGAAGCGATAGCCGCCCTCGAAGGTGTTGGTCATTTCCGGCTTCAGGTCGTCGCGGATGTAGTCGAACCCGGCCTGCGAGCTGCTCGAGAAGGGACCGCTCGAGGCCGAGGCGACGAAGGCCGCCATGTTGCGGGTGTAGTCGGCGAAGAGCTCGTGCTGACCATCGAGATCGTAAAGCACACCAACCGTGGGCAGGAACCAGTTCTGCGACTTGATCGAGCCGTCCATCGGCTTGTTGGCGGTAATCGTGCGCGCGCTGCTCGTCGAGACGACACCCTTGACCCCGGCGTTGAGGCGCAGGCTGTCGGTGGCCTGCCAAGTGTCGCCGATGTCGAGCTGAACCGTGTCGGTGTCGAACACGTAGTGCCAGTTGGTGACGAACGGATCGGAGTAGAACTGCTGGAAATTGGGCGGGGTGACGCCCTCTTCCAGACCGTAGAGGTGCGAAGCCTGCTCGAAGCGGTTGTGTTCGTACCACACGCCCCCTTCGATGGTGTGATTGCCCGCCTCGAACGAAAGGCGCGAGATCACACCCTTGCGGTTCACGTCATACCGCAGCGCCGAGACCGAGACCGGCGAGCCGCCATAGGCTTCGGGCGTGGGATCGTAGGGGTCGGCCCAGGTGCCGATACCGTGGTCGAGATGGATGTAGCCGGTGGTCGAGCCCGACAGGCGCGAGCCGATGTCGTAATCAAGGCGCTCGTAGACCAGCAGGTCACGTCGCACGCCGCCGCCATTGTAGACGGCATCGTCGGCGTTGACGTAGGGGGCAGGCACCGCGCCGCCGTTCTGGACCACGCGGGCGAGGTCCTCGGCCAGTGCGAAGGTCGGCACGTTGTCGAAATGCCAGCCGTACTGGTCGATCTTGGCGAGCGAGAGGTCGTTGTAGTCGTCCTCGCGGCGGTCGATCAGGTTGAGAAAGGTGGTCGAGGTCACATTGTCGCCCAGCGGCTGGACATACTTGGCGTTAAGCTGGTCCTGCTCCTGCTTGCCCCAGCCGCGCCACTTGCCCTGCTTGTCGTGCGCGTAGGCCACCATCAGGCGGCCGCCCCAGGGCAGTTCGCCCGAGTTCACCCGTGCAAAGCTGTGCCAGGAATTCTCGCTCCCGTAGCTCTGCGCAAGATCGATGCCCAAGTCCGAGGTCGGCTCGATCGAGGTGAAGTCGATAGTGCCGCCGATGTTGCTGGTGGAGGCCGTACCCAGCGCACCGCTGCCCTGCGAAAGCGTTGCGCCGCCATTGTTCTCGCTGAGAAGGGCGCGGTTGATCGAGAGGCCGTTGTTGTTGCGGTACTGCATGTTGCCCAACGGCACACCGTCGAGCGTGTAGCCCATCTGGTCGGTGATGAAGCCGCGGATCGAGATCTGCGTGGCGGCCTCATAGGTGCCGTTGGCATCCGAGGAATCGAAGTTCACGCCGGGCAGGCGATTGAGCGAACGCAGCGGCGAGGCACCGGCCGTGCTCTTGCTCATGGCCTTGGGGGTGACGGTCTGCACCTGGCGCGACTGGCCATAGCCCAGAACGACGATTTCCTCCTCCTGCGACGTGGCCGCAAGGGGCCTTTCCGGAGCCGAGGAAGCCGTCGAGGCGGCCTTGAGCGCGAACAGCGTGGCGCTCTGGCTGGCCACGACAAGGCCCTGGTCCGCGATCAGGCGGCCGAGCGCCTCGTCACGGGTGTAACGACCGCGCAGAGCCGCAACGCGGCGCCCCTGCACTGCGTCGTACGGAAACGAGAGATGCCCCCCGGCCTGCCGTGCAAACGTGTTCAGCGCGCTGGCCGTATCCGAGGCGGCAATGTCGAAGGAGAACGCGCGCGCTGTGTCCTGGGCATGGGCAGCCGCGGGCAGCACGGCTGCCAGCATGGCAGTCGTCGTCAGGTACTTGAACATGAAATTGGACCCCACAAAGTGCTATTGTCGGGGCAGGGATGAATGGCGCGGAGGAAACCGCCACTTGCGCTCGAAAAAAGTTCAGCTGCGCGTGAGGACGATGCTGCCGGTGCCGTCACGGCGGGTGCGGATGGCAAAGGAGGTCCGCAGCGCCTGAAGGAATTCGGCCGGGTTCGAGGTCGCGAAGGTACCGCCTACGCGCAGGCGGGAGAGGCCGGGATCGCCAATCACGATCTTGTCCTCAAGGTAACGGTTCATCTCCGAGAGGGCATAGTCCAGGCTCTCGCCATTCAGGACCAGCGTGCCGCTGCGCCACGCAGTAACGCGGGCAAGATCCTCTCCATCGTCGCGAACACTGGCCTTACCTGCGGTGGCAAGCGCGGTCTCACCCGTGCGCAGGCCATGTCCGTCCGCCCCGAATGTCCCGCCCCCTTCCAGGACCGTGAGCTCGCAGCTCGCGTCCCGGATGCGGGCGTTGTAGACGCCGGGCACCAGGTGGAAGGTTCCGCCCTGGGTAAGAAGTGCAAGCCTGTGCGCAGCGGTGAGACGTATGGCGATCTCGCCGCGATCCAGCCAGAGCTTGAGCGGATCTCCGTCCTTCCAGAAAATGCGGCTGTCGGTGTTGAGATCGACGGTCATCGCCGAACCGCTCGTCACCCTGGCGCTTTCCCCGATGCCCGTACTTGCGCTCTCACGGGCGGCCGCGCGGTAGGTCAGTCCTGCAGCGCCGAGCGCAAGCGTACCGACAGCGATGCCTGCGCGCAGCACCTTGCGGCGGTTGCCGAAGGGCGCGGGCGCAAGGTCTGCGGCATCGCCCGCGCTGTCCTGCCTGGCGCCAGCATCGAGCGGCGGCGGGGATGGCACCTCGTCCAGAAGGCGCAGGTCACCCATGTCGCTCCACGCGCCCGCGACCTCGGCAAACGCGGCTGCATGACGTGGGTCGGCATCGCGCCAGGCTTCGAAGGCACGCACGTCCGCGGTGCCGGCATCGAGGCCGACAAGCCATCCTGACGCGATTTCGATCAAGTCGATACGCGTCGTGTCGGGGCTGGAATTCTCGGGCACTCTACCTCCGGCCGTGCATTATCGTCACGCCGTGCCCGGGTTACAAGGGCAAGACCCTTGGCAAGATGCTTTTCGACGGTGGAAAGCGAGATGGAGAGCACCTCGGCAATCTGTCCAGGTGCCATGCCCTGGATCTTGCGCATGTGCAGGACCCGCCCACACTGGGGGGGCAGGCTCTCCATGATGCGGGCGAGCTGGCGCAGTTCCGAGCGGCCGGACGAGACCATGAAGGCATCGGGCGCCGGGTCCGCCACGTCGAGCGCTTCGAGCGAGGCCAGATAATCGATGCGCACGACGTTCGCCCGGCGCAGCCGCTCCAGGGCAAGGTTGCGCACGATCGTGAGCACGAAGCCGCGCGGGGACTGGATCGCGCGAAAATCCTGCGTATCCAGGACCCGCGCATAGGCCTCCTGGACGAGGTCGTCGGCTTCGTCCCGGCCGCAAAAATGCGCGGCGCGCGCCCTGTACGCCGCAGCATGGGGCAGCACTTCGGATAGAAACCATCGGTCGATGTCGCGTAGCCAGCCCAAGGCGCACTCCTGTTTGCCGGGCGGCGCTTAGGTGTTCTTTTTGACAGCTTCGGGACATCTAGAGCAGGAGAGCTGCAAGGCGCCATTCAAGCGAGCCCCGTCCATCGAGAGGTGGCCTGGAGGATCTGCACGGTGAAAAAGTTGGATTTTTCTGCTTGATGGCAACATGCCAGCGGCCCATCTTGATGCCCTCTTGGCGCTGGAGATCACGTAGCATCCGGCTTCCCGCGAACGGGAGCACCCGGTGCGACACGTCCATGTGTCGCATGAATGCGAGATCTTCAGGCGAAACCAGCCGGGGCAGACAGTAGGCACTGCCCCGGCTGATCCCCATTTCCTTCGCCTGCCGCTTCACGGGCAAGGTGTGCAAGCGGTCGATCATCGCCTTGCGCTCGGCAACAGACCTGCCTTGCCGCCAATTACCCTCTGGGCGCACCTTCCCAAGAAGATCATTGGCCAACGTCAGCCCACCGATCTTGGCATGCAGCGTTCTTTCGTCGACGGTCGGTTCGTCCGAGGACTTCGCCGCACCGAACACGCCTGTCGCCCCTTCAAATACAGCGTGCGCGACGTCGTGATCTGATTGGGATGCAGGTCATGATCGTGCGCCAGCTCCGCCAGCGTCTTCTCGCCCTTGATTCCGGCAAGCACCACCTTCGCCTTGAGCCGCAAGCCAACGCAGCTGATCCCGAGCCGTGGCCCGGGGGCATCTGCGCATTCTCTGCTCCTGTTCCGCAGCCCATCTGGCTGCCTTCGGAGGCTTTGTTGCGCAAATCAGTCGCAGGGCTGCATTCGGCTTTTGAAGGCATTCGGTTAGGCGATACGCTGAGTTTGGGCCTTTCCGAGCGCATCCCATAGATTGAGGATGGCGGCGTCCGAAAAGACCGGCTGGCGCGGACAGCCACTGCACCCGGGAATCAAACCAGATCTGAAGCGCCCCTCTCTGTGCCAAGGCTACGTTGTAGGCTTTCCAATTCGTCGTGGGGTAGCGGGCGCGGGGCGGTTTGCTCATCGCCAGCCATTAACCGACTGAATTCACAAACGGCATCCCTCCGAAATTTGCGCAACAAAGCCCCCTCAACCCCTGCGAAAGGCCAGGTCGGCTTTACCGGGCCTCTCGGACCGAAAATATCTGGAGCAAGGCTGACGAAGCTGCATTCCACGCCGCAGCATCGCCCCATCTCTCTCTCTTGCCCTGACTCTGGCCCTCTGGACGGGACAGCGCCAAGGCGACATCCTTCAGCTCCCTTGGTCAGCTTATAATGGCGAGACGATTCGCCTACGCCAAAACATGACCAAGATGGCGATTGAAGCCCCTGTCGGCGCTCCGCTCAAAGCGGCTCTCCAGAAGACGCTTGATCGCTACCGCTCGGACAACGTGCCCGTTCCCGAGACGATCCTCGCAACCGAGAGAGGGACTGTGAGAACGGCGGAGCAATATTCGACCACGCTAGCGGCGGGATAGTCCTGCTGCGGGCGGCGTAAAAGTCGTCCACCTTGAAGCCTTTCTGCCAAGTCAGGGAGGTGTGGGGATCTACAGCGTGGAACTTTATCTTCAGGTCCGTTTGGCTTGCGCGGATGGCATGAGCCAGCGGGCGGCGGCGAAGCGTTTCAATGTGTCGCGCGACACGGTGCGCAAGATGCTGTCGTTTTCATCGCCACCGGGTTACCGGCGTCAATCTGTCCCGCAGCGTCCGAAGCTGGACGGGTTTGTGGCGATCATTGATGGATGGCTTGAAGGGGACCGCTGCGTCCCGCGCAAACAGCGCCATACGGCGAAGCGGGTATTCGACCGCTTGCGCGCCGAGCATGGTTTCACCGGCGGCTATACGATCATCAAGGATTACATCCGCGAGCGTGAGCAACGCAGCCGGGAGATGTTCGTGCCGCTGGCCCACCCGGCGGGGGATGCGCAGGCCGATTTCGGGGAAGCGCTGGTGGAGATCGGCGGGGTGCAGCAGAAGGCCTACTTCTTCGCACTCGATCTGCCGCACAGTGATGCCTGCTATGTGCGGGCCTATCCGGCGGCGGTGGCGGAGGCCTGGGTGGACGGACACGTTCATGCCTTCGCGTTCTTCGGCGCGGTGCCGCGCTCGATCGTCTATGACAACGATCGCTGCCTTGTGGCGAAGATCCTGCCAGACGGCACGCGTAAGCGTGCCACGCTGTTCAGCGCTTTCCTGTCGCATTACGTGATCCGCGACCGCTATGCCCGCCCGGGCAGGGAACGAGAAGGCAATGTGGAAGGGCTGGTTGGTTACTGCCGCCGCAATTTCATGGTGCCGATCCCGAAGTTCCCGACACGGGAGGCCTTCAACCTATGGCTGGAGGAGCAATGCCGCAAGCGCCAGCAGGACAAGGTGCGCGGACAGAGCGAGACGATCGGTGAGCGCTTGCAACGCGATCTGGCAGCCATGCAGCCTCTGCCCGCTACACCCTTCGAGGCCTGCGATCAGACGAGCGGGCGGGTCTCCTCGCAATCCCTGGTGCGCTACAGGACCAACGATTATTCGGTTCCGGTGGCACGGGGCCATCAGGAGGTCTGGATCAGGGCCTATGTCGATGAGGTGGTGGTCGGCTGCCGCAGCGAAGTCATCGCCCGTCATCCTCGTTGTTATGCCCGCGAGGAGGTTATCTTCGACCCGCTCCACTATCTCCCGCTGATCGAGCAGAAGATCAACGCATTCGACCGGCCGCGCCTTTGCAGGGCTGGGATTTGCCCAAGCGTTCACGACACTGCAGCGGTTGATGGAAGGCCGCATGCACAAGCATGGCAGGCGTGAATATGTACAGGTGCTGCGCCTGTTGGAAACGTTCACCCTCGCCGATCTCCAGGCGGCGGTGGAACAGGCCATTGATCTTGGCGCCATCGGCTTCGATGCCGTCAAGCACCTCGCCCTGTGCCGGGTCGAACGCGTACCGCCGAGGCTGGACCTGGACGTCTATCCCTTCCTGCCACGCACAACGGTCGAGAAGACCTTTGCCAGAGCCTATCTGAGCCTGCTCTCCGACCAGCAGGAGGCCGCATGAGCGATCAGACCCCGGAGCTTCTTCTCGCTCACAATCTCAAGGCACTCAAGCTGCCTACGTGCCTGCGAGAGCACCACAAGCTCGCCCGGCAATGTGCCGCTGAAGGCGTCGATCATATCCGCTTCCTCGCCCGCCTTGTCGAGATGGAGATGATCGACAGGGAGCGTCGTATGGTCGAGCGGCGCATCAAGGCCGCGCGCTTCCCCGCCGTCAAAAGCCTCGACAGCTTCGACTTCACCGTCATCCCGAGGCTCAACAAGATGCAGGTGCTCGAGATGGCGCGCTGCGAGTGGATCGAGCGGCGTGAGAACGCCATCGCTCTGGGGCCATCGGGCACCGGAAAGACGCACGTAGCGTTGGGGCTCGGACTGGCAGCATGCCAGAAAGGGCTGTCGGTGGGCTTCACCACTGCCGCGGCGCTGGTCAGCGAAATGATGGAGGCGCGCGACGAGCGGCGTCTCCTGCGCTTCCAGAAGCAGATGGTCGGATACAAACTGCTCATCATCGACGAACTGGGCTTCGTACCGCTCTCCAAGACCGGCGCCGAACTGCTGTTCGAGCTGATCTCCCAGCGTTACGAACGCGGCTCCACCTTGATCACCAGCAACCTGCCCTTCGACGAATGGACCGAAACCTTCGGATCCGAGCGTCTCACAGGCGCGCTCCTCGATCGCCTGACCCATCACGTCAGCATCCTCGAGATGAACGGCGAAAGCTATCGCCTCGCTCACAGCCGGGCCCGCAAGGCCAAAATCAGACCCTGAAAAGCAAGCCAATGCCGGGGGGAGTGGCCCTCGGGCTACGCCCTCACGCCACTCCCCCCGGCGTGTAACACGATGGCCTGGTTTTACGCCGCCCCATGGCCGACTTTTGCTCCGCCGTTGACAGCCAGACATCTGAAGGCACCAAAAATCTCTGTCGCCTTTTAGCTGCGTGAAAGCCGACGCATTAATTTGGACCGGTCTCACCGGCTAATCCAGTCGAGTTCTGGAGAGGGCACTGTGAATTGTCAGCTCACCGCATTCGCCGAAGTCTTCTCGCATCGAAATTCCCCCTTTCCGATTGGTAGCTCAGCCCGGAACTTGGCCTTGTTCGCGGCGTTCAACATCAGAGTGAAAATCGCAGGATACATTCGTCACGATGATTGATAAGCAGCTTGATAAGCAACAAGTCATCGAACGTTTCGAGGCATTTATCCGAGATGTCGATTTCCCATGCGTCGGCGCGAAAAGCGCCTTGTCGCGGGGCACGCTCAAAACCATCGTATGTTGGTCGATCGAGAGCGCGTGGGACGACGTTCGCATCCACCGCGAATTGTTAAATTGGGCACATGACTACAAGGCCGATCCGAGTCTTTTTGTAAGCTTGGCTTTCCTCTTCCCGGGGTCGCCGTGGCTAGGGGAGAAGAAGTTCGAAGAGGCTATGTGGGCGCGTATTCAATCGCTTGCGGACAAAGATGCATGGCTCGCCCAGCCGTATGACCAGCGCGTCAGTAGCGATCCGCAAGATCCGCATTTTTCACTGAGTTTTGGCGGAGAGGCCTTCTTCGTCGTGGGGATGCACCCACAGGCAAACCGGCCTGCACGTCGCACACCTTGGCCCGTCCTTGTCTTTAACCTTCACGACCAGTTCGAAAAGCTGCGCGAGGAAGGTCGCTATGAGAAAATACGCGAGACGATCCTCGATCGGGATCGCCTCCTTGCGGGCTCGACCAACCCTATGCTCGCTCGCCATGGAGAGGCTAGTGAGGCTCTACAATACTCTGGCAGGCTGGTTGATGAACAGTGGCAATGCCCATTTCAGGACAAAAGAGCGGATCAATGATTGAACCCTCACGGATACCGCCTCGGAGCGGAATCGCATTTCGTCTCCGTTCTGGCGAAATCCTGGAGGTAATTGATCCCCACGGATGCCAAGTGGCCGATTTGCTAGGTTTCGTGGACAAAGGGTATCCAGAGTTTGACTGAGGCGAGCGCGACGAAGCCAAGGTAGGATTCCTTGGTTTTGTCGTATCGGGTCGCAACGCGCCGCCAGTTCTTGAGTTTGTTGAACAGGCGCTCGATCAGGTTGCGCCATTTGTATTTGGCGCGGTCGTGCGGGACGGGGTCGCGCCGGTTGACCTTGGCCGGGATCACCGCCTCGGCGCCTGCGGCCTCGATTTCCTCGCGGATCGCATCGGCATCGTATCCCCGATCAGCCAGGAAGGCCTCGATCCGATCGGTTATCATGCGGAACAGCGGAGCGAAGCCCTGCACATCGTGCGCCTGTCCCGGTGTCAGCACGAAGCCGAGCGGGAGACCTCTGGCATCGCACCTGGCGTGGAGCTTGGTGGTGAAGCCGCCGCGCGATCGACCAAGCGCCTCGGTTTGTTGAGTCCCCTTTTTATGCCGACGGCACAATGATGTGCCCGGACCACAGTGCTATCGATCATGTCGGCGGCGGTATCGCGCCCTGCCAGCTCGGCCAGCGTCTCGAGCATGGCATCGAACACGCCCGTCGTGACCCATCGTCGATAGCGCCGGAAGACGCTGTTCCACTTGCCATACTCGTCCGGCAGGTGTCGCCACTGCGCGCCGGTTCGCGCGATCCACATCATGCCTTCAAAATAGGGACGGTTATCCTGTGCCGGGCGGCAGCCTCGCCCCCGTTCAGGCGGCAGCAGCGCCCCGATCACTTCCCACTCTTCGTCCGTAACGCCGATCCGTTCGCCCAAGGCCGCCTCCAAAAGCCAGCCTTGAATCAAGGTCCGAGTCCCCAGTCAAGCTTTGTCCACGAAACCTAGCCTATTCCGCAGAAGACGTCGGTGAGGTGATTTCCAACGGACGCACGTTTGATTACGAGGAGACAATCTGCCTCACGACGGGCAATGTTTTGTGGTCCAACCGCTCGCGCAAGATGCTGACTATCCTGGGCGATACCGTCGGTCGCCACGATTTCTTGCTGACTCCCTGTAGCGTGGATACCTTTCATCATTTCTATCCGGACAAGCCAATTCATCACGGATGCTTCGGTAATCTCGCACAAGCACTGGCCCCTTACGGGATCAGTGAAGATGCGATTCCTGTGGCATTTAATTGTTTCATGAATGTCCCCATCCAGAATTCGGGTCGGTTGAGCGTAGAGCGGCCCGTAAGCCGACCGGGCGACTTCATTCAATTGCAAGCAGAGTGCGATCTCATCATCGGACTGACTGCATGCTCTGCCTATTCTAGTGGATTGACCGCAACGAAAGAGTCCGTCTGGGGATTCCCACCGGCTTGCAGGCGTGCCAGTCTCGGAGGATGCGCGATGGGATCAGCTTCACCGTTTCGGCTTCCGACCGTCAACGCCTGGACGACATCGTGTCGGCTCCCTTGAGCCCGCAGAAACATGTCTGGCGCGCCCGTATCGTGCTTTTGAGCAGCGATGGCCTGGGGACCTCGGCGATCATGGCGGCCACAGGCAAGTCGAAGACCTGCGTGTGGCGCTGGCAGGAGCGCTTCATGCACGAAGGTGTAGATGGTCTTCTTCGCGACAAGTCCCGTCCGCCCGGCAAGGCGCCAGTGTTGCCCAAGCGCGTGGCCGAGATTGTCCGGCTGACGCAGGAACCGCCGCCGCATGAGGCAACCCACTGGACGGCGCGCGCGATGGCCAAAGCGGTCGGGCTTGCCGTTTCGACAGTGCAGTCGATCTGGAAGGCGCATGGGCTTGCTCCGCATCGCTGGCGCAGCTTCAAGCTGTCGAACGATCCGGCTTTCGCCGAAAAGCTCACCGAGATCGTCGGCCTCTATGTCGATCCGCCCGCCCATGCGGTGGTCCTGTCGATCGACGAGAAATCGCAGATACAGGCGCTCGACCGCACCCAGCCCGGCCTGCCGATGAAGAAGGGCCGCGCCGGTACCCTGACCCATGACTACAAGCGCCACGGCACGACCACGCTGTTTGCTGCACTCAACGTACTCGACGGAACCGTCATCGGGCAGAACATGCAGCGTCACCGCCACCAGGAGTTCATCCGCTTCCTCAATCGGATCGAGCGCGAAGTGCCCAAGGATAAGGCGATCCACGTGATCCTCGACAACTATGCCGCACACAAGAAGGACAAGGTCCAGGAGTGGCTCGCCCGCCATCCGCGCTGGACTTTCCACTTCACGCCAACTTCTTCCTCATGGCTCAATGCCGTCGAGGGCTTCTTCGCAAAGCTGACCAGGCGGCGCCTCAAGCACGGCGTCTTCCACTCCGTCGTCGAGCTCCAGGCTGCCATCAACCGGTTCATCCGGGAGTACAATGCCGATAACCCCAAGCCCTTCATCTGGAAGGCCAATCCGGATGACATCATCGCCGCTCGAAATCGAGGGTTCCAAACGTTGGAGTCAATCCACTAGTAATGGTGGGTCGTTCAAACCAATAGATTATCGAGTAATCTTGCCTCCGACAGCCCCGAGTGAGCCAGCGGAAGCCGACCAATCGTAGCATTGAGTAGATCAACAACAGGATAACATCTGAAGAGTTTTATAATACGATGAACGATTTTGTACTCACATCCCTTCAATATTATGGCGCCGGTGCCGCTGCCCTTGCAGCCCTGATCCTTTCTTTAAATCTTGGTCGCCTGTGGAGTGGACGCGCGTTCTTGATTTTCGTGACCAGCTCTCTTGCGCTGATCGCGTGGGGTTTTCTCGATGAGAATTCGGAAGGGATCGGCGTTCAAAACGTCATTTTGCTCGTCATCAATTGCGTCGGCGTATACCGCTATTTGATTGCCGGTGAGCGGGGAAAAGAAACGACTCATCAGGGAACTGTTTGATGCATCTGGCGGTTCGCTGTCCCCGAGCGAACGCGATCCAAGGCGCCAGGAGGTTTGCTACCTCACAATCGAGACGGTCTTGGAAATGTTACTGGATGCACTGAGAGACAACCGCCTGACGTCACATGATCCCGGGATTTAGTCGCCACTGTGTTCAGGCTTTCCCTTGCGCTGAGTGCTCGCCATATCTTCGAGCTCGCCCTCGCTCATGGACTGGAACATGTCCCTGGAGGCGCCTTTCAGTGCGGATTTCTTCGTATCGCCGCGTTTGGCCGAAAGCGCCGCGCCGGCGGCTTTTTGCTGCGCCTTGGATTTTGCGGGCATCATGCCTCTCCTTTCTGCGTCAATCCTTTGCGTTGTCCCTATCCGCTGACCACGATCCCGCCATTGGGGTGCAGCACTTGACCGGACATGTAACTTGAATCCTCGCAGGCCAGGAACAGGAAGGCGGGAGCCACTTCATTAGGCTGGCCGGGTCTGCCCATGGGCGTACCCTTGCCGAAATCCTTCATATCCTCAGGTGGCTGACCGCCGAACGGGTTGAGCGGTGTCCAGATCGGGCCGGGCGCTACCGCATTGACGCGGATGCCTTCCTTTACGAGATTTTCGGACAATGAACGTGTGAAGGCAGTTATCGCCCCCTTGGTGGCGGAATAGTCGAGCAGATTATCGGAACCTTTGTACATCGTCACACTGGTACAATTGACGATGGCACTGCCCCGTCGGAGATACGGCCGGGCCGCCTGCGCCAGGAAGAACATCGAAAAGATGTTTGTTTGGAACGTTCGCCGGAGCTGTTGTTCGGTAATGTCTTCGATTTCGTCATCGGGATGCTGTTCGCCCGCGTTGTTGACAAGGATATCGAGCTTGCCAAAGGTGTCGATCGTCTTTGACACCACCTCTTTGGCGAAATCCTGCCTACCCAGATCGCCTTTGAGGCAGAGGGCTTGTCGCCCCTCCTGCTCGACTAGTGCCTTGGTCCTTTCGGCGTCGGGGGTTTCCTCATCAGCAAGATAGACGAGCGTAATGTCTGCGCCTTCCCGTGCGAAGAGGACTGCGACTGCGCGGCCTATGCCGCTGTCTCCTCCGGTGACGATAGCGACCTTGCCTTCCAACCGACCGGATCCACGATAGCGAGGTGTCCAGTCGGGCTTGTCGGCCATCTGCTCTTCCGAGCCGGGCATCCGAGGTTGCTCGTCGATGGGGGGCTGGAATTCCGCTGTTTCCGACATGGTCTTGATCACCTTTGATCTGCGCTGTTTATGAAATCCGAATATCCGCTTTACTACGGCCCACCGACCGGGCTGCTAAAAACGTCGCAAGATGAAGCGGCAAGAAGGCAAGCACGTTCCCCCACCCGCCTCACGATGCTTTCAGTTTGTCGCATGGTGCTAAACATCGAGGGACAAGTGCGTCCTTTGCTGTCTGGCTTCGTTCTCGCATCTTGCATCTCAATGCTCACCTGCCATTTGGCGTTCGAACATGGTGACGAAATGGGGTTTGCCACGCGGCAGATATTTATTGCTGAGCCTCGCGAACCTGCCATTTAATGAGAAGCGCCGCCCCGGTTCGGAGGGCGGCGCTTTTTCAAACGTCGAGAACTTTATTCAGAAGCCCCGCTGCCGGGTTCAGTCGTCTTGGGAGCCTTGCCGTCCTCGATCCGGCCCTCGTTCCGAAGTTCACGACCTTCTTCGGCCTTCTTCTGGCTTTCAGGCGACCTGCCATGCTCATAAGCCTCTTCCTTGATGTAGCCGGCTGCTTCCTTCGCTTTTCCTTCGATGCTCATTGCAAACTCCTTTGGTCTTAGGGGACAAAGCAAGAATGGCGACCACCGCGCGAGGTTCCGAAGGCGATGGGAATGAACGTAAGCGTCCGGGCTCGGTCGCGTTGCGAGGTAAGAGCGTGAAGGTGATGGACCTCCAGTAAGGAGTCTCTTTCTGGACTCCAGAAGGAGGCCAAGTGACAGACCGGGTGGAGATCATCGCGCGCACGGAGCGGCGCAGGAAGTATTCGGATGCGGAGAAGGCCGCGATCCTGGCCGAGGCGGATCAGGAGGGCGTTTCTGTTCGCGATGTTGCCAGGCGCCATGAGATTGCGGAGAGCCTGATCTACAACTGGCGTTCGGCCCGCCGGCAGGCAACGGCGATCGCCAGCGAGCCACTGGAGTTCATTCCCTACGGTTCGATCGTGACGACCGAACCCGCGCCCACGGCGCCGGTGCCAGCCCCTCAGGTGAAGGCCGCGCCGTCTAGTACGCCGATGCCGGAAGACCTGGTGCGTCCGCATCCCGGCGCGAGGCCTGGCGCGATAGACATCGATCTGCCCAGCGGGGTCCGCCTGTCCACGGACAGCTACGTCAACGAGAAGGCGCTGGCCCGCGTTCTTCGTGCGCTTCGGGATGTATCGTGATTTCGCTGGCGCCCGGAACGAAGGTCTATCTGGCAAGCAAGCCGGTCAGCATGCGTCTGGGGTTCGATGGGCTGGCCGCGCTCGTTCGGCCGCTGTTCGCGGTCGAGCCATTCGGCGGGCATGTCTTTTTGTTTCGCAGCAAGAACGGCAACTACCTGAAGGCGCTGCACTGGGATGGCAGCGGCCTTTGCCTTTTTGCCAAGCGCCTGGAGCGTGGCCGTTTTGTCTGGCCTCCGCTCATCGAGGGCGGCGTTGTGCTCACCCCGGCGCAGTTTGCACTGCTGATCGAAGCGATGGACTGGAGGCGTACGGTAGCGCCCGACCCGCCGCGCCTGCCGGTCCAGATTTGATGTATAAAATGGCGTATTTCCGGGCTTTTTTCTTGGGTGCTGAACCCGATTCTGCTAATGGGGGGCGTGTCCCCCGACGATCTCGAACTCCCTACCGATCCCGCAGAACTGCGCGCGTTTGCCGAGGCGATGCGCGCACGTCTGGCCGCTTCGGAACAGGCGCTGGAAGCCGAACGCGAAGCGCATGAGGCGACCCGCAACGCGGTCAAGCTGATCACGCTCCAGATCGAGAAGCTCAAGGTCCAGTTGGCCCGGCTTCGGCGCATGAAGTTCGGCCAATCCTCCGAACGACTTACCCTTCAGGCTGATCAGCTCGAACTCACGCTCGAGGATCTCGAGGCCGAGCATGCCCATGCCGAGTGCGTAATTGCAGGTCATGTGCCCGACGATGCTCCCGCCAAAGCGGCGCAGCGCAAACCCCGCCGTGCACCGCTTCCCGAACATCTGCCCCGCGACGAGGTCATGCACGCAGCGCCCGATGCCGAGGGTTGCTCGGCCTGTGGCGGCACGATGGGCAAGCTCGGCGAGGACGTTACCGAAGTGCTGGAATATATCCCAGGTCGCTTCCGCGTCGTGCGTCATGTCCGCCCTAAGCTTTCCTGCAATCGCTGCGATGCGATCAGCCAGGCCCCTGGACCGGCGCTGCCCGTTCCGCGCGGCCGCGCCGGTCCGGGGCTGCTGGCCCATGTCATCGTATCGAAGTTTGCCGACCATCTGCCGCTCTATCGCCAGTCGCAGATCTACGCCCGCGAAGGTGTCGAGATCAGCCGCTCAACGATGGCGGACTGGCTCGGCGAGGCAAGCTGGCTGCTGCAACCGCTGGTTGATCGGATCTCCGATCACGTCATGGCCAGCGTGAAGGTCCATGCCGACGACACGCCCGTTCCCGTGCTGGCGCCGGGGACCGGGAAGACGGCGACCGGGCGATTATGGGTCTACCTTCGCGACAACCGACAATGGGTCCCTTGGACAAGCCAGCGGCGCTGTTCCGCTACAGCCCAGACCGCAAGGGCGAGAGACCGCGCGAGCATCTCAAGACCTTCACGGGCTTCCTGCAGGCCGATGCCTATGCCGGTTTTGACCGCCTTTATGCGAGTGACCGCAAGCCGGTGCCGATCACACCGGTCGCCTGCTGGGCGCACGCCCGGCGCAAAATCAACGATGTCTACAAGGCGGACCCGCACTCGGCCGCAGGCAGGGCCTGCTCATGATCCGTGACCTTTACGAGATTGAGCGGCAAATTTCCGGTGAGCCGGCCGATACTCGCTGCAGGGCACGCAAGGCGTCACTGCTCAAGGCGATGGATTTCTTCGCACGGGCCAATGACGTGCTGTCCAAGGCGTCCGCCCGATCGCCGCTGGCCGAAGCGCTGCGCTATGCCGTGAAGCTCAAGCCGCAATTGCTCGCTTACACCCAAGACGGCAGGCTCGAGATCGACAACAACCCGGCGGAGAATGCCCTCAGGGGCATAGCCGTTGGCCGCAAGAACTGGATGTTTGCTGGCGCGGACTGCGGCGGCGAGCGCGCCGCCGCCATGTATTCGCTACTGGAAACCGCCAAGCTCAACGGCGTCAATCCGCAGGAATGGCTGGCCGATGTCCTCGATCGGATCGGCAAGGGGCATCCCATCAACCGGATCGATGAACTGCTGCCTTGGAACTGGGCCACGGCGAGCGTGAACGCGCATTTTGGGTGGATTGTGGTCATTGCCGCAATCGGGAACGAAGGTCTGCTATCCGAGATTTCGGTTCAAAAGCTGCCTTTCCGGACACGCCGACAAAGCTGCCGTTGTTCATTTCCACAGAGCCGCTATGATTACCTCATGTCCGGGTTTCGCCATACCATGGCCTTTGCGGCTCTAGTCATGACAGGGACTGTCTCTTTCGCATCGTCGGTCCATTCAGGACCCTTCTATTTGCAGTTCCAGCCGCACAGCGAGAAGCTGACGGAGCCAAGCACAGGTGTGGATGTCATTGCTGATGCAATGCGAGTCTTGCCATATGCAGCATATCTTTGCTCAACTAGCGGCGATCAGCCCTATAGGCGACAGTGGCAGCGGCTAAGAATAGTTCAGAGCGAGCTTGCTGCCGCTGGAGTGTCACGGCGGAAAATCTACATTGGAACGCTCTGCGACCAGTCAGTCAAGGGCAGAGATGCGAGTCATACTCCCAGAGATTCCGTGTTCGTAGCATTAGGCCCGCCTGAAGCCATCAAACGCCTTGCACGATCAATGTGAAACGTCCGCTCCCCCCGACATTGATGCCATAGCGTCCGAAGCGGGGGCTGCTTGAAAGCGGCCGCTCATTTCTCGCGATTTGACTGGCCGACTTGGGGCGTTTCCTGCCGCCAACGGTCCCGGGCGGACGCTTACGAATGAACGCTATGATTAAAGTTAAGATGGGGAGCTATTCGCTGGATCACCGGTTCAAATTGGCGTTCAGATAAGCCCGGACTGGTCGCGGCTTCGGGAGGACGTCATGCAAATCGCGATCATTGCCCACCTCAAATATGCTATATCAGAGCCGTTTTCGGGTGGCCTAGAGATGCATACCCACATGTTGGCCCGCGCGCTTCGGCAGCGCGGTCATGCGGTCACGCTGTTCGCCTCGCTTGCTTCCGACCCGGCGCTTGGTGTCGAGGCGATCTGTGAGCAGACGTCCTTGCTCGAGACCGGCATCGCCGAGGCCAATGACGTGGCCTTCTTCCGCGAGCACCATGCCTATTTGCGCCTGATGACCGAACTGCGCAGTCGTGATTTCGACGTCATCCACAACAATTCGTTGCATTACCTGCCAGTCAGCATGGCCGAGACGCTCGCAACGCCGATGGTCACCACGCTCCACACGCCGCCCTTTTGCTGGCTGGAAAGCGGAATCCGTCTGAATCGGACCCGCATGCATTATGTCGCGGTGTCGGACGCGACGGCACGGATGTGGTCGCATGTGACAAAGGTCGACGAGGTCATTCCCAACGGCATCGACCTTGCTCACTTCCCCTTTAGCGTGGTGCCCGAGCGTGAGCCCTATCTCGTTTGGTACGGTCGTATCGTGCCGGAAAAAGGTCTAGATCTCGCGATCGAGGCGTCGCGGCGCACCGGCCTCCCGCTGCGCATCGCCGGCCCCATCACCGATTCCAGCTATTTCGAGGGTGCGATCGCACCGCTCCTTGGGGTGCACGCTGTCTATGTCGGCCATCTCGATCATGGCGCGCTCGCACAATTGGTCGGCGGAGCGGTCGCCGCGCTGTGCACGCCACGCTGGGAAGAGCCCTATGGCCTGGTGGTTGCCGAGGCGCTCGCCTGCGGTACGCCGGTCGCAGCCTTCCGTCGCGGCGGCGTGCCGGCCCTGCTCGATGAGCACTGTGGCGCGCTCGCCGACCCTGATGATGTCGATGGTCTCGCCGCCGCCGCACACATCGCAATCGCTTGCGACCGCGCGGCTTGCCGCGCACGTGCCGAGCGGCACTGCAACGCGCAGGTGATGGTTGATGCATATGAGGCGCTATATCGTCGGCTCGCTGCACCGCGGTTGGATACCCCGCCGATCGAGCAGGTGCCCCTGGCGATGGCGAGCGTCGCATGAGCCGACCCTTCTGTGTCTGCGTGCCGGCGCGCAACGAAGCGGGACGAATCGCGACGTTGATCGAGGCGTTGGCAGACCAGCAGGATGTGTGCCCTATTCGGCTGGCGCTGCTCGTCAACAACAGCGACGACAGCACCGCGGCGATCGCCAGAGCGGCGGCCAAGCGCACCGACGGTCGTGTTGTGCTCCGCCTCGAAGAACGCGCGTTCCCGGAGCCCGAAGCGCATGCCGGCTCAGCGCGCCGCGCGGCCATGACGATGGGCGTGAACTGGCTCGGCACGGACCAGGGCCTGCTGATCGCAACCGACGCCGACTGCCGGCCACCGCCAGATTGGATCGGCGCCAATCTCGCCGCCGCGCGGGCTGATCATATCGTGGGCGGTGGCATCAGACTCGACGAGCGCGAGCCCGTCGCTGCGGATTTTATGGCGATCCGTGCCGCGCTCGACGCATATTGGCAGGCAGTGCGGGACATCGAGGATAGAGTCGATCCGCTACCCTGGGACCCACCGCCGCGTCATGGCGACCATACCGGTGCGAGCCTCGCACTCGATATCGCCCTATATCGGCGCGCGGGCGGTGTACCGTGCATCGCTACTGGCGAAGACAGAGCGCTTGTTGCAAACGCCATTGGTGCCGGTGGCCGTTTAGTGCACCCCTCCTCGGTCTGGTCCCGTACCTCCGCACGCGATCTCGGCCGTGCAATTGGGGGCATGGCCGAAGAAGTGCGCCGCTGGCATGAGCTCGCCGGGTCTAACCGCCCCCTGCTGGTCCCCGACTTTCGCCACTGGCGCAAAAGGGCACAGTGGCGGCGCGACTGGCGCGCGGCGCATGGCGATGCTGCAGTCCCCGCCGCCGAGGAGAAGCTGGAGCCGATGCCCCACGACATGGCGCTCACCTGGAGGCGTGCGGCATGACCAGGCCGATCGGCTACTATGTCCATCATCATGGCGACGGCCACCGCCAGCGCGCGCTTGCGATTGCCCGAGCGCTTGGCGGTGGGATCACATTGCTCGGTACCGGCCTTGTTGGGCGCACCGAAGGCATTGACGCCATCGGCCTTCCCGACGACCGGATCGCGTTGAATTTTGGCGGCGACGATCGCACCGGCGAAACTCTCAATGAGCGCCCTTCCGCGCTGCACTACGCGCCATTCGATCATGATGGCGTACGGCGCCGGACCGCCGCGATCGCGGGCTGGATTGCCGAGGCGCGGCCCCGGCTATTTGTCGTCGACGTGTCGGTCGAGGTCGCGATGCTCGCGCGTCTGTGCTCGGTTCCCACCGTCTATGTCCGCCTCAGCGGCGTTCGCGACGACCGGCCACACGCCGATGCGTTTGCGAGCGCCAGCGCCCTGCTCGCGCCGTTCCATGCCGCGCTAGAAGATCCCTCCACGCGGCCAGAGATCGTTGCTAAGACCTTCCATGCGCCAGGGATCATTCGGTCCGCGCTGGCCGGGACCGTTGACGAAAGCCTCATTCTGGTTGTGCTGGGCCGCGGCGGCGGCACTGCCGATGGCGAGCGCTGGGCGGAAGCGGCGCGCGCGGCGCCCCATTATCGCTGGGAGGTACTCGGGCCCTGCAGCGTGCCCGCCGAGCCACCCCCAAACCTTCGCTTGCGCGGTTGGGTTGATAATGCCGAAGAGGCGATCGCGGGGGCGGGCCTGGTCGTCGGAGCGGCGGGCGATGGGCTGGTAAGCGCCGTGCTCGCGCACCGGCGGCCTTTTCTCTGTCTGCCGGAAAAACGCCCGTTCGACGAACAGTGCTCAAAGGTACGGCGGCTCGCTGCGCTCGGCGCAGCGGTGGTTGTCTGGACCTGGCCCACTCCTACCGAATGGCCCGCGCTGGTCGCATATGCCGTCGCCCAGCGCCGCGAGGGCTGGCCTGCCGCACTCGCGACCCCGGATGGCCCCGGACGCGTCGTCGACTGGCTCGCGTCGCTGCCGCTGGTGGCCGCTTTGGGGCGGCAAAGCGCGTTATGACCATGCGCCCAAGACCAGAAACGCACTGCGCCGATACCGTTGTAATCCAGCTGGCAGAGCTGGGCGCGCGCTACGATGCGGCGCCGCGCTTTCCTGCTGAAAGCTTGCGCGCCTTACGGGATGCGGGTCTGCATCAACGGTTCGCGCCGCCGGCGGCGGGCGGTGATACGTTCACAGATGGTGGAGCGGCGGCCGCCGCGATGGCCCGCGTACTGCGCGAGGTCGGACGCGGGGACCTAAGCGTGGGACGCCTGTACGAGGGTCATGTCAACGCGCTCGCGCTATTCGGCTGGTATGCCGATAGCCGCCAGCTTGAGTGGCTCAATCAGGTGCTCGATCGCGGGGCGTGGTTCGGCGTCTGGGCAACCGAAGCCCCGCCAGGGGTGCATATCGAGCCGGGCGATCCGCCGGTGCTGCGCGGCACCAAGGTATTCGCCAGCGGCTCGGGCGGCCTCAATTTTGCGCTCGTCACTGCCGCTACTCACGAAGGTGACCCCCGCCTCGCTATCGTCCCGGCCAACGATCCTGCACGCGCCGACCTTGCGCACTGGCGTGTGCGCGGCATGCGCGCCAGCGTGAGCGGGCGCTATGACCTGGACGAACTGGCGCTCGATGCGGCGATGCTGCTTGGCCAGCCCGGCGACTACGATCGCGAGCCACGTTTCACGGCTGGCGGCTGGCGCTTCTGCGCGGTCCAGCTCGGCGGCATCGAGGCCTTGCTCGCCGAGACCCGCGAAGCCATGCGGGATGCAGCGCGGGCCGATCCGGTCCAGCGTGCCCGCTTCGCCGAGGCAGTCGTTGCGATGCGCAGCGCCGGCTTCTGGGTTGCAGAGGCTGCAAAACGGTTCGTCAGTGAGGATCTCGATGCTGTGCACATTGCCCGCTTGACCCGGGGCGTCGTCGAGCAGGCGGGATTGACCGCCATGGACGCCGCCGCGCGTCTGCTCGGCACGCGCAGCGCGTTCGACGGCGAGCGCGCCGACAAGATCATCCGCGACCTATCGCTCTACCTGCGCCAGGCGGGGCCCGATCATGCGCGCGACGAAGCGGCCAAGACACTGCTCGAACGGGATCCGTGGGCGCCCGGTGACCAGCTTTGGTGAGGACGGAGCCGCTGCTCGCTAGCCGCTGGCGCCGGGCGCGATGGCTCGTCCTCGCGCCGCATGCCGATGACGAAACTCTCGGAGCTGGAGCGCTGATCGCGCATGCTGCTGGAACGGGCCGTCTTGCCGGGCTCGTCTACCTGACCGATGGGACCGGGTCGCATCCACCCGGCACGCCGAGGCTTGCCGCCATCCGGCGCAGAGAGGCACAAACCGCCTTACGGCGTCTCGGCGCTGGCGACACGCCGATCGCCTGGCTGGACTGGCGCGACGCGCACCCACATGCAGTCGGCAGCGCTGGGTTTGACAAGGAGGCGCGGCTTCTCGCGACCGTGATGCGCTGGCGCCGGGTCGACGCGGTCGCGGTGTCCGATGCGAGCGAGGCCCATTGCGATCATGCGGCGGCGTTCGCGCTTGCATCAGGCGCTATCCACCATGCCAGGCGCCGTATCGCGCTGTTCGCCTACCATGTCTGGAGCCCTCTCGATCGGCAGCGCCAATACCTTCGCACCCCGCCAATGCTGGTGGGCCGGCGGCGGCAGGCGCTCTGCGCCCATCGCAGCCAGCTTACGGTCCGGTTGGGCGACGGGTTTCGCTTGCCGCGCGCGCGGCTAGCGATGCCGTCCAGCGACCTGCTGGTTCTGCGCGAGCCGCTACGATGAGTGACCGCAGCCTCGACGCCGCCTATTTCGAAGGGATCTTTGCGTCCGACGACGATCCCTGGCAGCTAGCGTCGAGCGCCTATGAGCGCGCCAAGTTCGACCAGACAATCGCCGCGCTCGGCGATTGCCGCTATCGTCGTGCGATCGAAATCGGCTGCGCGCACGGTGTCCTCACCGCGCGGCTGTTAGCCCATTGCGATACGCTGCTCGCCATCGACATAAGCGCTGCCGCAATCGCCAAAGCCCGTTCTCGCCTGGGAACGAAGCCAGGCTTGACGCTCGCGCGTATGGCCTTTCCGCGTGAGGCGCCGCCTGCCACGGGCTTTGAATTGGCGGTGCTGTCGGAGGTGGCCTATTACTGGAGCGATGAGGATCTCGAGCGGGCGGCGCAATGGCTCGAGACGCATGTCGACTCTGGCGGATACATCCTTCTCGTCCATTATACCGGTGAAACCGACTATCCGCAGAGCGGTGATCGCGCGGTGGGCTTCCTGAAGGACGCGCTTGGCGAGGCAGTTGCTGAGGAACGCGGCGACCGCCATGACCGCTACCGCCTCGATCTCTGGCGGCGGCGCTGACCATGCTCTCGGTGCTCACCATCGTCCGCAATCGCGAGGCGCATCTCGCGCAGCTTGTCGAAGGCCTGCGCCGCAGCGTGCGCCAACCCGACGAACTCGTCGTCGTTGACATGAGCGACACGCCGGTCGATCGACCCACGGCGGCCTTTCCGATCCGGGTCGAACGGTTCGAAACGATCGGCCTGCCCCTCGCTGCCGCGCGCAATCGCGCGGGTGCAGTCGCGCGTGGCGATCAATTGCTGTTCCTCGACGTCGACTGCATCGCCATGCGCGACTGCCCGGGACGTCTCTCGACGACGCTTGACGCGCATGATGCGCTGCTCTGTGCGGACGTCCGCTATCTCGGGCCCGGCGATGCGCGGACAGGTTGGGAAGAGAAAGAATTGCTCGCGACCGGCGCCCCGCACCCTGTGCGAGACTTCCCGGTGGACGGCCTGCGCGAAGAGCCCGATGCCGGCCTGTTCTGGTCGCTCGCCTTCGCGATCCGCCGCGCACGATTCGAGGCGCTGGGCGGGTTCGACGAGGCGTTCACCGGTTACGGCGCCGAGGATACCGATTTCGGCTATCGCGCCCGGGCCATGGGATTGCCGCTGCTGTTCGTCGGCGGCGCGATCGCCTGCCATCAATACCATGACAGTCATGATCCTCCGATCCAGCATCTTGAGGACATCGTTGCCAATGCACAGCGCTTTGAAGCACGCTGGCGGGAGTGGCCGATGCGCGGATGGCTTGATCGGTTCGAGGCAATGGGGCTCATCGACTGGCAAGACGGCGCACCGGTCGTTTTGCGGCAGCCTACCGCTGACGAACGCGCCGCGACGCTCTCGACCTGGCCGAAGACCTCTCCGCCAATGTTGGCTTCGGAACGCCGGGCGGTCACACAAGGAACCAACCGCAGCGGCCATTGCCGTTCTCGTGCCAAGCAACGCTGACTTCGTTTGACGATCGATTGACCTCGAAAGCTGTTGCCCTCAGTTTCTGTGGAATCTCGATCAGCTGTGTTAATAAAAGTTAGGACAACTGTTGCGATCCTTGCGCGTCGGTCATTTTGAGCATTACAGTCGGTTCCGATTGCCTCCAACTGCCACAGTCTTGCACATTATGATCGAGAGAAGTGTCGCCCTACGGTAAGTAGCGGCGACCGAAGCGAAACGAAGACGCCATTATTAAGTGGGGGGAAGAAAGCCATCATGTCCGGTGATTGCGAAAATGTGAAGGACCAGGCGGATGTGACGGAGGCGGACTGCATGCGCGAGCGCGTCGCCGCTTTTGACTGGTCGAAGACACCGCTGGGCCCGCGTGAACAATGGCCTTCCGAGCTCAACATAGCCGTCGGCCAAATGCTTGATTCCAGCTTTCCCAAGGCGATTGTTTGGGGTCCAGAGTTCACCACCATCCACAACGATGCCTTTCTGCCGATCCTCGGAAAGAAGTCTACCGCGCTGGGCCGGTCTTTCGCGGACATCTGGGCGGAAGTATGGGAGACGATCGGTCCAATTCTTGAACGTGCGTATGCCGGAGAGCCTACGTATATTGAGGACTTCCCGCTGACGATTAACCGATCGGGCTCAGAGGAGCGGGTATGGTTCACCTTCTGCTATAGCCCCTTGCGGCTTGCCGACGGCACTGTTGCTGGAATGCTCGATACGGTTGTCGAGACAACCCCGAAAATCCGCGCCCAGGAGGAACTGGCTCTGGTCAATCAGGAGCTTGGTCATCGACTGAAGAATACGCTGTCCCTGGTGCAGGCGATTGCGTCGCAAACCCTGCGGGACGCTACGGAGCAGAAGGCAATGGACGCGTTCAATGCCAGGATTGGCGCACTGGGGCACGCACACGACATTTTGCTTCAGGCGGACTGGTTGGCGGCTTCGCTCGAGCAAGTGATCCAAGCCTCAATCGAGCCCCACGACGCGCTCGGCCAAGTCCGGTCCGAGGGACCTAGCCTAGAAATCAACCATCGTTCCGCCGTGGCGCTATCATTGATGATCCACGAACTCGCGACCAACGCGGTCAAATACGGGGCCTTATCGGCCCCGTCAGGGAAGGTTCTCGTATCCTGGAATGTAAGGGGAGATACACTCCAGCTAAGCTGGCACGAAAGTGGCGGCCCGCCAGTTACAGCACCGACATGCAACGGTTTCGGCTCACGGCTTATAGACATCGGGCTCGGCCGCCGCGGCATCGTCGATCGCCGGTTCGAGGCCAACGGATTTAAACTGGACATGCGCGCGCCACTTGCAGACCTGGTCTAAGAAACGGGGCGCCATAGGTATTCCAGGCACTTTCTATCACAGATCGGATTTTTGCTGTGCGGCCGCGTTTGCGGCCGCGATGAGGCTTTCTCCAGTTTGCCTGGCGGCCTCGATAGTCAGCGTGATTGCGATGCCGTCAGGCCCGTCCAGCACGACATGTCCCTCTTCAGCACTGGCGACGCCCGGACTGACAAACGGCTGGGTAGTACGGGTGTCGGACATGGCTGGCATCCTTTCATCGGAGTGGGTCGAGATAGAGATAGTCAGGATCAAAATCGCCTCGTTTGGCGAGCCCGGAGGCATCGGTTATCTCGACCAGCGAGGATTTGAGTACACATAATCCAGCTTCGCGCAGTTGCCGGATCGCGCGATTTGTATGCACCGTCGTGAGACCGCAGACCTCGGCAATGTCTGTCTGCGTGAGGCCAAGCGCGAAACGGCGTCCATCGCTAAGACCAACCGCCAGTAGCCGCGCATTGGTCTCACAGAGAAAATGCGCAACGCGGCCGACGGCATCGAGTCGTCCTACCCGGAACAGCCATGCGCGGTGCAGCGCAGCGTCAAGGAGCGTCGAAAACCAGAGCTTACGGGCGAATTCTTCACGCCCCGCAAGGATTTGCTGCAATGCGTCATGAGGTATAATCGCGACGGTCGCCGCCGTCAGCGTGCCGATGCTGTGGTCGAGGCGATGCATCGGATAGGCGTGAAGATCGACGAATTCACCTGCGACATGAACCGCGACTAGCTGGCGTAGGCCTTTATGGTCATCGATGTAGCGCGACATCATGCCCTCTACGAGTAGAGTACTGATCCCAATCACCTCGCCAGCTCGGACCAAAGTCGTGCGCGGCTCAAGTGTGCGGACCTCGCTGATCGCCGATTCCAGAAGGGCGCGTTCCTCCGCCGTAAGTGCAACTCCGCTACGATTGACGAGGAAACGGTCGGTGAACATGGGTTGCTGATTTTTCCAATATATCTGTGCCTGCTTTCAACACATGAGACGGTCCGGTGATCCCTCAAATGGGCTGACAAATGTGCAGAGTAACAATGATCAATTTGAATTTCGGTGCTAACTCCATTTGCCGCTCTTGCGGCATGGAAGGTCGGCCAGCTAGCCTGATTGCTCGAGAAACCCGGATTGATAAGACGAAATCCTGCCCCGTCGCACCAAGGGCCGGGCCTTCGAACAGCGATAGGGCGAGTAGAAAGCTTCCCCCACGCATGATTTTCGACGACGTCTCCAATCTTGTACGCGTGCTCGTTCTGAGCGTGCTAGCCTATCCCGCATTGATCGCCATTTTGCGTATCAGCGGCAAGCGAACGCTCGCAAAAATGAATGCCTTCGATCTCGTCGTAACGGTCGCACTTGGGTCGACCTTGGCGACGATCCTTCTTAGTAAGGATGTGTCGTTGGTCGAGGGCTTGCTTGCGCTTCTTTCGCTGGTCGCCCTGCAATATGCGATCGCGGGTCTCTCGGTTCGCTCGGCGTTTGTCGAGAGTTTGGCCAAGGCTGAACCTACGGTCTTGCTTCTCGATGGGAGGATCGACGATGCTGCGTTGAGGCGCGAACGGGTTACGCACGATGAGATGAAGGCAGCTTTGCGCGGCGCGGGTCTCGGTGACTTCGCGCTGGCCGCTGCCGTGGTGCTCGAAACAGATGGGAGCCTCAGCGTGGTGTCCGCAGAAGATGCGGGATCACGCGAAGCCTTGCCCGCAACGAGAAATCAGCCGTGAGCCAGGAACGCGACGAACTGGCCGAGAACCGGACCGATCTTGCAGAAGACCGGACGGTGCTCGCGCACGAGCGCAGTTTTGCTAGTTGGATGCGCACCGGCATGGCGTCAGTCGGCATCGGACTCGGGTTCAACGCTCTGTTCCGGATGCTAGATCCAACCTGGGTGGCCAAAGCGATCGCGACCGCTTTCCTTCTGATCGCGATCTTCGTATTCGTTTCCGCTGAGCAACGGGCATGCCATCGCATCGCTCAACTCGAGCCGCACCGCGTCGCTGCACTCAAACCCGTCCGCGTCCGGTTACTCGCTTGGTCGCTTGCCAGTGCAACTGCAAGCCTAGGCGGCGCGATCTGGTGGCTAGCCTGACCGCACCGGCCAGTTATGCGCCCGGATCGCCTTTCGCCCGGTCTTCTGCCGGATAATCCTGCGGCCGTACTGATCCCACCGACGGCCTTTTCTCCAAGGGCTCGGGCGATTGGCCACCGGCGGTTGGCGCTTCGTCCTGATGTTCGGGCCGGGCATCGCCGAGTGGCCCGCGACCCTGGCCGTTTCCGTTGTCTTTCCTGTCGTTCATTGTCCGTCCCTCCAATTATTCGGGAAGTGCGTCGAGATCGACCGTGGGCTCGCGATCCCAGAAGCGGAGCGGCGCCAGCGCCTCCACGAACCTTTTGGCGTCGGCCTTGTTCTTAAGTGGGAGGCAGCCATTGTCGAGATCATCTGCTAGACCCGCCTTGACCAGCAACGGCCGGGTTTCTTTCGAAAGGCCGATGAATTTGCAATGTGCAAAGGCGTCGGTCACGAAATCCTTCGCCGCCGCGTCCATGGCCAGCATCTGTGCGCCGTCATCTGATGCCATCACGGCGACGGCATCATAAAGGACAGATGGTCCACCGTCGATCTTCTGCTGCGCCTCCAAATGCGTCCCGTCCGAAAGGGTTGCGCCGCCGATTTTGGGCGCAATGATCTCGCACATCGCATCGGCGCTTTCCACCGCTGCGACGAGCGCGTTGACAAGGTCCGCGTCGGCGCCATCGGTAATGAGGACGCCCAGCTTGCGACCGGCAAAACTCTGCGGCCCGTTTTTCACGATGCTGAGCGCATCGGACGGCGCCAGATCCTCCATTGTGGGGCGCGCCGCCTGCGCCGGCTTGGGCATCTCAAGGCCCAGCCCCTTGGCAACGGTAGCGGCAAGATTTTCATCTATATTCCTGAGGTGGGAAACCATCCGTGACCGGATGTCAGGGCGTTCGACCTTGGAGAGCTCGAACACCAGTGCATCGCCAATATGCTTCCGCTCGATTGGTGTCTGACTCATATAGAATTGGCGGGCCTGACTGTAATGGTCAGCGAAGCTTTCAGGCCGTATGCGCAGCTTGTCGCCATCGGGCGCCTCCTCGAAGCTGCGGAAGCCACGCGTGGGGTCTTCGCGGGGCCCGCCTTGCGACGGCCCCCAACTGTTCGGCTCATAGTTGGCGCGACCGACTGGATTGCGCATGGCCATGTGTCCATCCTGCTGGAAGTGCGCGAAGGGACAGCGCGGCGCGTTGATCGGAATGTGCGTGAAATTGGGTGATCCGAGGCGCTTAAGCTGGGTATCGAGGTACGAAAAATTGCGTCCTTGGAGCAGTGGGTCGTTGGTAAAGTCGATACCGGGAACGACATTCTGTGTGCAGAAGGCGACCTGCTCGGTTTCCGCGAAGAAGTTGTCAACCAGCCGATCGAGCACCAGCCGACCCACGATGCGGACTGGAACGAGTTCCTCCGGGATTATCTTGGTTGCGTCGAGAACATCGAAATCGAATTTGTCCGCGAATTCCTGGTCGAAAAGTTGCACGCCCAATTCCCATTCGGGAAAGTCGCCAGCTTCGATTGCCGCCCATAGGTCGCGGCGGTGAAAGTCGGGATCGGCGCCGTTGATCTTGACCGCCTCGTTCCAGGCGACCGACTGCAGGCCTAGCTTAGGCTTCCAATGAAACTTGACGAAGGTCGATTTGCCGTCTGCGTCTACCAGCCGGAAGGTGTGGACGCCAAAGCCTTCCATAAAGCGAAACGAGCGCGGAATCGTCCTATCGGACATGATCCACATTACCATATGCATGGATTCGGGACTGAGGCTGATGAAGTCCCAGAAATTGTCGTGGGCGGTCTGCGCCTGCGGGAAGGCGCGGTCGGGCTCAGGCTTCGCGGCATGGATGAGGTCGGGGAACTTCATCGCGTCCTGGATGAAGAAAACCGGGATGTTGTTGCCGACAAGATCCCAGTTGCCCTCCTTGGTATAAAGTTTAACCGCGAAACCGCGCACGTCACGAGCAAGATCGGCGGAACCCTTCGATCCGGCTACCGTGGAGAAGCGCACAAAGGCTTCTGTCTTTTCGCCGACGCGCTGGAAGATATCGGCACGTGTGATGTCGCCAAGGCTCTCGGTTAGCTCGAAATAGCCGTGCGCGCCATAACCCCGGGCATGCACCACGCGCTCGGGAATGCGTTCATGGTCAAAGTGAAACATCTTTTCGCGGAAATGGAAGTCTTCCAGCAGTGCGGGGCCGCGCGCGCCCTGTTTGAGGCTGTTCTGATCGTCGCTAACTGGGACTCCCTGCGAGGTCGTCAGTACGGCAACATCCCCTCCAGCTACCTGGCGCGTTTCACCGCCGTCGCCCTGCGGTTCAGCGAAACTCTCTGATAGAGTCGGCCCGGCCGCAGCTATATTGGTGTCTTTAGGTGGACTAGACTTGGTCTTGGACGTGCGGGGTGATTTGGCCATGATAAGCTCCTGATTGCCGAAAGCCCGGGCGATCTCTTGGTGTCCCACCCAGCCCTATGCGAACGCCTGTCAGGGAATTGGGTTTCTAGGCGGCGCAGCGCATTAACAATTATCGACCTGTTTTAGGTATGGCGGCAAAATAAGGACCGTCAGGCTGAGAATGCGAGGTTGGGCATCGCCGGAACGTCAAGTGTCGGCAATTGCGACTGAAGCACATTGAGGAATGTCAACGGCGGAGCAAAAGTCGGCCATGGGGCGGCGTAAAACCAGGCCATCGTGTTACACGCCGGGGGGAGTGGCGTGAGGGCGTAGCCCGAGGGCCACTCCCCCCGGCATTGGCTTGCTTTTCAGGGTCTGATTTTGGCCTTGCGGGCCCGGCTGTGAGCGAGGCGATAGCTTTCGCCGTTCATCTCGAGGATGCTGACGTGATGGGTCAGGCGATCGAGGAGCGCGCCTGTGAGACGCTCGGATCCGAAGGTTTCGGTCCATTCGTCGAAGGGCAGGTTGCTGGTGATCAAGGTGGAGCCGCGTTCGTAACGCTGGGAGATCAGCTCGAACAGCAGTTCGGCGCCGGTCTTGGAGAGCGGTACGAAGCCCAGTTCGTCGATGATGAGCAGTTTGTATCCGACCATCTGCTTCTGGAAGCGCAGGAGACGCCGCTCGTCGCGCGCCTCCATCATTTCGCTGACCAGCGCCGCCGCAGTGGTGAAGCCCACCGACAGCCCTTTCTGGCATGCTGCCAGTCCGAGCCCCAACGCTACGTGCGTCTTTCCGGTGCCCGATGGCCCCAGAGCGATGGCGTTCTCACGCCGCTCGATCCACTCGCAGCGCGCCATCTCGAGCACCTGCATCTTGTTGAGCCTGGGGATGACGGTGAAGTCGAAGCTGTCGAGGCTTTTGACGGCGGGGAAGCGCGCGGCCTTGATGCGCCGCTCGACCATACGACGCTCCCTGTCGATCATCTCCATCTCGACAAGGCGGGCGAGGAAGCGGATATGATCGACGCCTTCAGCGGCACATTGCCGGGCGAGCTTGTGGTGCTCTCGCAGGCACGTAGGCAGCTTGAGTGCCTTGAGATTGTGAGCGAGAAGAAGCTCCGGGGTCTGATCGCTCATGCGGCCTCCTGCTGGTCGGAGAGCAGGCTCAGATAGGCTCTGGCAAAGGTCTTCTCGACCGTTGTGCGTGGCAGGAAGGGATAGACGTCCGTGTCCAGCCCGGCGGTACGCGTTCGACCCGGCACAGGGCGAGGTGCTTGACGGCATCGAAGCCGATGGCGCCAAGATCAATGGCCTGTTCCACCGCCGCCTGGAGATCGGCGAGGGTGAACGTTTCCAACAGGCGCAGCACCTGTACATATTCACGCCTGCCATGCTTGTGCATGCGGCCTTCCATCAACCGCTGCAGTGTCGTGAACGCTTCGGGCAAATCCCAGCCCTGCAAAGGCGCGGCACGGTCGAATGCGTTGATCTTCTGCTCGATCAGCGGGAGATAGTGGAGCGGGTCGAAGATAACCTCCTCGCGGGCATAACAACGAGGATGACGGGCGATGACTTCGCTGCGGCAGCCGACCACCACCTCATCGACATAGGCCCTGATCCAGACCTCCTGATGGCCCGAGCCACCGGAACCGAATAATCGTTGGTCCTGTAGCGCACCGGGATTGCGAGGAGACCCGCCCGCTCGTCTGATCGCAGGCCTCGAAGGGTGTAGCGGGCAGAGGCTGCATGGCTGCCAGATCGCGTTGCAAGCGCTCACCGATCGTCTCGCTCTGTCCGCGCACCTTGTCCTGCTGGCGCTTGCGGCATTGCTCCTCCAGCCATAGGTTGAAGGCCTCCCAGGTCGGGAACTTCGGGATCGGCACCATGAAATTGCGGCGGCAGTAACCAACCAGCCCTTCCACATTGCCTTTCTCGTTCCCTTGCCCGGGCGGGCATAGCGGTCGCGGATCACGTAATGCGACAGGAAAGCGCTGAACAGCGTGGCACGCTTACGCGTGCCGTCTGGCAGGATCTTCGCCACAAGGCAGCGATCGTTGTCATAGACGATCGAGCGCGGCACCGCGCCGAAGAACGCGAAGGCATGAACGTGTCCGTCCACCCGGCCTCCGCCACCGCCGCCGGATAGGCCCGCACATAGCAGGCATCACTGTGCGGCAGATCGAGTGCGAAGAAGTAGGCCTTCTGCTGCACCCCGCCGATCTCCACCAGCGCTTCCCCGAAATCGGCCTGCGCATCCCCCGCCGGGTGGGCCAGCGGCACGAACATCTCCCGGCTGCGTTGCTCACGCTCGCGGATGTAATCCTTGATGATCGTATAGCCGCCGGTGAAACCATGCTCGGCGCGCAAGCGGTCGAATACCCGCTTCGCCGTATGGCGCTGTTTGCGCGGGACGCAGCGGTCCCCTTCAAGCCATCCATCAATGATCGCCACAAACCCGTCCAGCTTCGGACGCTGCGGGACAGATTGACGCCGGTAACCCGGTGGCGATGAAAACGACAGCATCTTGCGCACCGTGTCGCGCGACACATTGAAACGCTTCGCCGCCGCCCGCTGGCTCATGCCATCCGCGCAAGCCAAACGGACCTGAAGATAAAGTTCCACGCTGTAGATCCCCACACCTCCCTGACTTGGCAGAAAGGCTTCAAGGTGGACGACTTTTACGCCGCCCGCAGCAGGACTATCCCGCCGCTAGCGTGGTCGAATATTGCTCCGCCGTTCTCAATCAACACGCTGTCTTTAGTATCTTTTTTACCGCCTCCCGCTTGCGATTTGTCGCGTACGGTGTGCTCTTCCGTCCCCAGCTTAGAGGGTTAGATCCCAGTGTCATGACCTGCACGGGATCGACGGTTTTGAAATCCCAAGAACAAGGGATGAAGACGATGCCGCTCGATTGCCGATTGTGTTAAAGATCGATCGAGTCCGCCGGCAGGAAGAATGGTGCGCGGACATCCCACCGGGAGCATGGATATGGCGGACGTAACACTGAGCGCGACGCCCAAAGGCAATGGTTTCCAGGCAACCGTTACCTATTCGAACGGCGTGTCGATCAGTTCGGCAGAAGCCTTTCCGACGAAGGCCGAGGCCATTTCAGCAGCGGCCATGAAGGTACTCGACATGCCCGATCGGCTGGAGGAATTCGATGCGTCGGACGCCAAGGGCTGATGCTGCAGGGAATGCTCGCGCGAAACCTACGGGAGCGACAATACGGGACCCGAGCAAATCGAGTAGGGGGGCGCCTCACGGCGCCCCCCTCTCACACCACCGGACGTACGTACTGCGTATCACGGCGGTTTCCGGTACGGTTTAAGGCGGCATGTTGGAGAGCGAGGCTTGAGAGACCTGCCTGATCGAACCATGCGTTGGGCATGCCGTGGGCGGCCTGAGGGCTGCCCGACAGGCGCCACCAGCCCTTTCCCGAGAGCGCGAAGATCCAAGCCTGCCATTCTGGGACGCCGTTTTCCCTTAAGAAAGTGGCGATCGTCATGGTGCGCTTGCACTGTTTGAGCCGGACGCAGCGAAGCTTGCGCCGGAGCCAGCTGTCGATCTCGCGCAAAACCGTCTGAGCCCGGGCGTGTCGGTAGTAGGTGACCCACCCTGTAGTGAAGGCATTGGTCTGTGCGATCATCGCCGCGAGGCTGATGCCTCGGTTGCGGCGCGTAATCGCCCTGAGCCGCTCCTTCAGCCGCGTGAGACTTTTGTTCGCTATGCTCAAAAAGCCTCCCGCTGTCAGACGGTGGCCGAGGAAGGTACGTTCCCGGACGTGTGCAACCGCGCTCTTGGCCTGATTGACGCGGGTCGGAGCTTGCCTTCCAGCAAGGCGGTAACCGAAGCCATGACGCGCTCCCCCGCTGCCTGTGACCGTACATAGATGTTACAGTCGTCGGCGTAGCGGCAGAACCGGTGGCCCCGGCGTTCGAGCTCCTTGTCGAGGTCATCCAGAATGAGGTTAGCGATCAGCGGCGAGAGAGCCGCCTTGCGGGGTCCCCTCCTGCCGTTCGACGTGCACACCACCCGACAGCATCCCGGCCTGTAGAAACCGGCGGATGATGACGAGCAGGCGTGGGTCGGCGATGTGCCGGGCCAGACGGGCCATGACGATGTCGTGGTTCACCCGATCAAAGAATTTCTCGGTCGAGGTCTACGACGATCGCATAGCCGTCCCGCACATAGTCGGGCCTGACGCAGCGCATCGTGTGCGCCGCGTCCGGGGCGGAACCCAAAACTCGATGCCGAGAATGTCGGATCAAGGACGGGATCCAGGACTTGCAGTATCGCCTGTTGTACCAGCCGGTCGACAGCCGTCGGAATGCCCAGCTGGCGCACTCCTTTCCCGCCGGGTTTGGGAATTTCAACTCCGCGCACCAGGCTTGGACGGTAAGTACCGTCGAGTAACGAGGCGATCAGCCTCTCACGGTTTCCTGCAATCCAGTCACGCAGGTCGGGGACGGTCATCCCGTCCACGCCCGGCGCCCCCTTGTTCGCTTTCACCCGCTTGTAGGCTTGGTTCAGGTTGGCCGAGCTGGCCACCTCCTCCATCACGTAACGCGTCAAGGCGAGGGGCTCGGCCCATGCCGTGGGTGATTGCCGCTCCTCGATCGTCCCAGCGCCAGTTCCGCCTTTGCCGGTGACGTCGTGGCCAAGCGATGCCTTCAGGGCTTCATCGAAGAAGTCCTGCTGCTTCCCGCTACCTTGCTGCCGCTCCACACCCATCGAATGTGCCCAGTCTTGCTCCTTGGGTACCGAATTTGGTCCTTCGCCGGCTTGCGCCCGCTACTATGACCGCTGCTGACTTCTCCGGGCCCATCCAGCAACATCACTGCCGCTGTTCTCCGGATCGTCCGGAGAGGCCAGGAGATCTCCCGGGGTAAGACGTTGATCCTTCACTCGGTCGCTGCCGGATTTACCAATGCGCGCGTCTGTCTGGCTATCGGACATCCCCATCCATTGCTGGGTTATCCCGCCGCACCGGCCTTCTATCCGATTCCTGTTCGTCAGCTCCGAGCTTTGCCTCCGGCTTCCTCCCCACCCCGCCTCGCGGCGACGCAGTTGCCTTCAGCTAGCAGTTCCCACCAGCAGGCCTGCAAAGGACTTACACCTCCTGCATCAACGCCGTGCCCGGCACACAAAGAAAGGAGGAAGCCCTGACGGACTTCCTCCTTGTGTGTAGCCTCAGAATTCATCGCTCAGCTTTCCGGGCACAGTGTCGATGACCCGGTCCAGCATGGACTTGGGCAGTGCGCCGTAATCGCCCTCATCGACCGCGATGTAACCTGTCTCACCATCGGTCAGGACATATTGGGTGAAGTAGCTGTGAAGGGACCGGGCATGAGCCTTGTCGAGTGCAGCAACGAAAGCTGCCTGATCTGCCTGGAATGAACCCTGCGCGATATTCAGTGAAGCGTACATGATCTTTCCTCCTGATGTTCGATGCGTCGCATCAGGAGCTGCGAAGATGTGGGTGACGGGCCGGGTCAGGGACCGCGCATAGCGCGGCCGCGAAGCGGCGATGGGGGAAACGATTTTTGCCGGGCTTGCCCGGTAAAAATGGTGGGGCCCCGTCGTCCTTGACGCGGCCCCAAAGCCCGCATCACACTTGGACTTTCTGCGAGAGAGACCTCTCCAACGTCAGCGTGAAAAGCACTGGCATTGCGGCAAAAACCGCTTTCCTACATGGCCCCATGCTGGCACTGTCGCGCGTGGAGGGGACCAACGGCCAGCGAAAGGACAATCTCATGGCCAGGTCCAAACCGAGCGCGCGTAATGCGCTCAAGAAACTGCGTGAACAGCGCGAAGAACTCGATGCACAGGAGGCCAGGCTCCGTGATGAAGCAGCCGGCGAACTGGGCAAGGTTCTTCTCGAATGCGGAGCCGAGACTATCGAACCTGCGCAACTGAAGCAGCTCATCCGCGCATCGCTTACCATCGGGATCGACGATGCTCTCAAAAGGCTCTCCCCCGCCTGACACTTAAACCGCGGCGGGGTGTGGGCTCGATGCTCCGCCCCGCCGATCACGCCCGCGAGCACAAAAAAGGCCCCGATGGCGCGAACCATCGGAGCCTTGTCGTTTGCGGGAGGCTCTCAGTCCTCATCGATGTCGGGCGCACCTTCATTGTTCGACGCTCGGCCCTTGGTGAGGAAGTCCACCTTGTCGGCGAGTACCCATCCGGTGAGCCCCGCCTTGTCCGGCGGGTGAACGACCGGTCTTAAGAGCGCTCGTATGAGCGAGCTTAGGAGCGGAGCATGGGTCAGATCACGGTGATGGCGGGGCCGGAGCGTCGGCGGCGTTGGAGCGAGGAGGAGCGGCTTGATATCCTCGCCGAGGCCTTTGCGCCGGGTGCCTGCGTTGCTGACGTATCCCGGCGGCGCGACGTTTCGACCAGCCTGATCTACACTTGGCGGCGCAAGTTGCAGGAACAGGCGGAAGCAGCGTCGTTGCCGGTACCAAAGGTAACATTTGCGCAGGCCGTGCTCGCCGATGATGAGCAGCCTGCCGATCATGATCCGTGCGCCGCGATCACGGTCGAACTGGGCGAAGGTTGCTGCGTGCGTATTTCGTCGTCTGCATCGGCTACGCTGGTTTCGGCGACATTGAAGGCGCTGCGATGATCCCATCGGGCGCGAGAGTCTGGATCGCGATGGGCCACACGGACATGCGCAAGGGCATGCAGGGGCTGGCCTTGCAGGTGCAACAGGGCCTGAAGCGCGATCCGCATGGCGGCGACCTGTTCGTGTTCCGCGGGCGGACGGGATCGCTGGTCAAGATCATCTGGCACGACGGCATCGGCATGTCGCTCTATGCCAAACGGCTCGAGAAGGGGCGCTTCGTCTGGCCCTCGGCTCGGGAAGGCATGGTCTCGCTGACCAATGCGCAATTGTCCTGCCTGCTGGAGGGGATCGACTGGCGTAATCCCCAGTATTCGTGGCGTCCGCAGAGCGCCGGATAGGTGCGGCATTTTCTTCGTTGGCTAGCGCATTTTTGGCTTTGACCGGAGGCCGATCTGTGATTCCATGCCCCTCATGGACAAGGCCGTATCGCCCCTTCCGGACGACGTCGAAGCGCTCAAGGCGCTACTGGCCGCCGCGGTCTTGCGCGCCGATGATGCCGAGGCCCGCCTTGCCAAGGCCAAGGCCCGCGAGAGTGCGATCGAGGCGCTGATCGCCCACCTCAAACTGCAGATCGCCAGGCTGCGCCGCGAGCAATATGGCGCCAGCGCCGAACGCAGCCGCCATCTGCTCGATCAGCTGGAATTGCAGCTTGAAGATCTCGAGGCCGATGCCTGCGAGAATGATTGCGCTGCCGAAGCCGCTGCGGCGAAGACGAGCGAGGTCGCCGCCTTCGACCGCAAGCGCCCGAGCCGCAAGCCGTTCCCCGAACATCTGCCGCGCGAACGCGTCGTCATCCCCGCGCCCTGTTTGTGCCCGTCCTGCGGCGGCGCGCGCCTGTCGAAGCTGGGCGAGGATATCACCGAGACTCTGGAAGTGATCCCGCGCCAGTGGAAGGTGATCCAGACGGTGCGCGAGAAGTTCTCCTGCCGGGACTGCGAGATGATTATGCAGCCCCCGGCGCCGTTCCATGTCGTGCCACGCGGATGGGCGGGCCCCAGCTTTCTCGCCATGCTCTTGTTCGAGAAGTACGGCCAGCACCAGCCCCTCAACCGGCAGGCCGAGCGCTTTGCCCGCGAAGGCGTTGCGCTCAGCACCTCGACATTGGCCGACCAGGTCGGTGCCGCCGCCTTCGCACTCATGCCGCTCTACCGGCGGATCGAGACCCATGTGCTGGATGCAACCCGGATCCACGGCGACGATACCACCGTGCCGGTCATGGCGAAGGGCAAGACCGATACGGCGCGCCTGTGGGTCTATGTGCGCGATGACCGACCCTTCGCCGGCTGCGATCCGCCAGCGGCCCTGTTCCACTATTCGCGCGACCGGCGCGGCGAGCATCCTCGGGCGCATCTGGCGTCCTGGGCAGGGATTCTGCAGGCCGATGCCTATGGCGGCTACAACGAGCTTTACGCGCCCGGTCGTCAGCCAGCACCCGTGATCGAGGCGGGCTGCTTCGCGCATGCACGCCGCAAATTCTTCGAGCTGGCCGATGTCGAGGGAGCCGCGCGCAGGAGAAGCCGCGGCGAGCACACCGGCATGATCTACCCGATTGCGCTGGAGGCCGTGCAGCGCCTCGATGCCCTGTTCGAGATCGAGCGCGGCATCAATGGCAAGACGGCAGCCGAGCGCGTTGCACTCCGGCAGGAACGCAGCGCGCCGCTGATGGCGGATTTGCACGCCTGGCTCACCGCGCAGCTCGCGAAGCTGTCGCGCAGCCATGATCTGGCGAAGGCGATAGGCTACATGCTCCGGCGCTGGGATGCCTTCACCCGCTTCCTCGATGATGGCCGGATCTGCATCACCAACAATGCCGCCGAGCGGGCACTGCGCTGTGTACCGCTGGGCCGCAAGGCATGGCTGTTCTGCGGTTCGGATCGCGGCGGCCAGCGCGCGGCTGTGCTCTACACGCTGATCCAGACGGCCCGGCTTAACGACGTGGATCCGCAGGCGTGGCTGGCCGATGTCCTCGCGCGCATCGCCGGACATCCCGCGCACCGGATCGATGAACTGCTGCCCTGGAACTGGCGTGCGAACGCAGGAGTGCTATCGCAGGCGGCATGACCGCTCGATCCATGCAGAGGCCCACGGCCATCGACAGCTTCACGCAAATCGCAACGCTGCGCATCGACCTCAAGGACAGCGATCCGCCGATCTGGCGGCAGGTCGAAGTGCCGACCTCGATCACCCTCAAGGTCCTGCATGACATCGTCCAGGCCGCGATGGGCTGGTTCGACTATCATCTCTGGGAGATGGTGATCGACGGCCAGGCATACGGCATCCCGATGGATGACGGCTGGGGCACTCCGCTGCCCAAAAATGCCTCGAGGGTTCGTCTGCGTGATATCCTGGCTCCGGGCACCATCAGGATCGCCTATTCCTACGACTTTGGTGACGACTGGCAGCACACGCTGACCCTGAGTGATGTTCGCCAGGGCGACCCGGCCATAGCCTACCCGCGCTTCATCGCCGGCGAGCGCAATTGCCCGCCCGAAGATTGCGGAGGGATTAGCGGCTTCTACGAAATGCTCGATGCGAGGTCCGATCCCGCGCACGAGGAACATGCTGACATCTGCCGCTGGCTCGAAGACTACGACCCAGAGGAACTGGATATCTTCCCCATCCAGGTCGCGCTCGGCCGTATCGCCGCCAAACGCAACGCCGCCGCAAAGCGCATCATCACAAAATAGGGCGTGTAGCTATCGCGCCGCGGTCCTCACCGGATGGATACGTCGGCGATGATCTCGCAGCCGTAGCGCTTGGTGCCGTCCTGGTCTTCCCACTGCGTATAGTGGATGCGCCCCTCGACCGTCACGAGCTGGCCCTTGGTGCAGTACTTGGCGACGTTCTGGCCGAGACCGTTGAAGCAGGTCACGCGGTGGAATTCGCTGTCCTTGGCAGTGTAGCCGTTTTCGTCCTTGTAGGTCTTGCCGTCCTTGCGTGCGGGACGGTCGGTGACGACCGAGATCGAGGTGATTCTGGTACCGCCCTGGGTCGTGCGGGTTTCGGGATCGCGGGCGATGCGGCCAACGAGGATAACGAGATTGGTCATGGTCTTTCTCCTGATCGAGCATTCCGGGTCCATCCCGGCTGCAAACCCGACTAGGAAGCGGCCACGGCGAAGCGCACCGAAGGGAAACCTCGATCTGGTTCGGGTGGTGCGGGCAGCCGGGCGCAGCCCGGCAACTCGGCCGGACCTGATCGGGGTTGCGCGTCTCGACGGGGATGCTTCAGGAAAGGTTTGCTTACAGGCCGGGTTGGTCCCGAGTGCCTTGCACAGGCCAAGCCATGACTTTTCGCATTAACAGGTTGCCACGTCCCCCCTGACCTCGCTTGCCTTCAAGGCGACATCATATCTCGACTACCGACGCTCCTCCCGAAGCGGACGAAAGCTCCCCTGAAAACGCGCCGCCAGCAGCAGTCTCCACAGTGCCAAGCGGCATAGGCTCGTCCAGACGATGGCCCCGCAACATCCAGTCTTGGGGCGTGATGAGGCGTCCCCAATCCGCAAAGGAAGGAATCGTGCCCAAGTCCTCGCGGACGTGCTGCTCGCCTACAAGGCGAACGGGCACGACACGGCTGTCGGCGTTGAGGATGGTAGGCCCGAACAGCGTTTCGAGCATGAAAATGCCTTCGGCATGGTGCCGAAGGGCCCGGTGCCGCGGATCAGCAAAGATCGCCTTCGACTGGTCAAACCATTGGTGGAGCGGCAGGTAATCTTCCACCACCCCTCCCCATTTCCGGACTGACGATAGGGCGTGATAATAGCAATGAGCCATCACACCTCTCCTAGAGATCAGTCGAATGGTCGTCGGTCGCCGTGTACCGCAGCTGGCAGTCCAGAACGAAACTCGGCATAGCCACGTCGATGACCAGTTCGCCGCAGGCACCATCATTGATTTCCCACCCAGGATGATGGCGTTCGAGAGCAAGGTAAGTCAGTTGCTCGAGGGCGGAATTGAGGCTCTGGTCGTCGCCTTCTCCAGCACAGGCGATCGTCACTTCGGGACACGGAACACTCGCCCCCACGGCGTCAGAGAAGACGCATTCTTCGACCGCACCGCTGTCGCCACACCATCGAAACGGATTTCTACGCGGGCAATTTCGGCATTGCGCAGCGGGGCAATGATAGCTGCCTTGAGCCGTTGGATTTCACTTTGTGCCTGCGCCGCGCGCTCGGCCTGGCGGACAGCAAAATCCGCCATGATCGCCTGAAAATCAGTCATGAAATTTCTCCTGCAATGTGGGGGGAAAGCACCAATCGTCTTGCCCACGATGACAGGCGATTTCTCTCCTCTGACAGGCTGCGCCAGCGCCGATGGCGCTGGCGCGATGCCAGACGCATCAGTCGGTATTCTGAGCCGCGCGCTTGGGTGAAGTGCCAAGCGGACCACGGCGATCAACGACGGTAATCCGACGGGATTTGGCTTCGATGACCAAGCGCTCCAGGACCCCGTTTCCGGGAAAGGCCACGACATAACGGGGGTCGAGCGAGAGCATACGCTCGTTGCGCTTGAAGCCTGCGCGTGCCCCCAGGCGCATGTCGAGGGAGAAGCTGATTTGGGGGATACTGCGTCGTTCCGCCCATGAAGATGCCAGACGGTCAACGCCCTTGGTATCACCGCCGTGGACAAGAACCATGTCAGGAACCCGGTCGTGAACCTTGTCCAGAGTAGCCCAGACGTTGTTGGCGAAAGTGAGAGCGTCCTGCTCGTTTGGATGGCGTGTGCGGCCACCGGCAAAGATCACCGGCGTTCCTTCTGGCATGGCGGCGCGGCGCTTGGCTTCGCACCGGGCTCGGATGAACTCGCGGCCCTCCACAAGCGCGGAAGTCAGCATGGCGCTGTGATTGAAGCGCGAACTCGACACGGGCTTCCACGAGGAGCCGAATTCGTTGAGATAGAGGGCAGCGGCCACTTCGCGCATCTCCTCGAGAGCGATCATGGCCCCTTCGGCACACTGCGCACGCTCAACCTGGGTCTCGAGTTCATGGGTATGAATTTCGGATCCATCTGCAGTGGCCAGGAGCGCTCGGACTTCGTCGGTTGCGCGGTCGACTGCGGTCGATTTGCGGGTCGCGGAACGGTGAAAGATGTTGACGAACGCCCAGCCGAGGTCCTCGGCATCGGCCTCCAGCGCAGTCCCAGAGACCATCGCAAAAAGATCGGACCAGACAGCTTCGAGCGTCTGGACGACCGCTTCGTGGACCGGAAAATCATTGGTGGAAACCGGGGCAGGACCAATCGAAAAACCGGAAAGATCGAGGCCGGCAAGTTGGTCAGAAAATGATGAGTGCATGGGTATTGTCCTCCTGACTGGCGTGAGGCTGACGCACCCGCTCATGGCTGCGCCAGCGAGAGCCCGTCAGGGCCAGCTTGAGGCAGTCTCCGCACCCGACAGGGGAAACCCGCTTGGGCAGGCTGGCGCGGGCAGGCCAACGGCCCACAGGGCCGGGCCAACTCGGGCCTGCGCAAGCCGGGTTGCGGAAGACTGGCGGCTGGCCCAGGGCCTCTCTCGCATGGCTTCAGACCATGAGTGCACATGCAGGCTTGGTCAGTCAGGACTGGTACATGTGTTCGCTCACGATTGAGTGGCGCATTCAGGCCACCCGTTTTGCGTAGACGCCCTCACCGTTCGACATGTGACCGAGGCAGACGTAGTCGCCGAATAACGCTTCAAAGCGCGAGGCGATCTGGGACAGCCAGCGTTGTGCTCTGGGCGATCTGGCCGTGCGCCAATCGGCATCCCAATAGGCGCCATCGTCGCGCTCGACGATCCACACCGCAACCAGGCCGGCGTAAACCGACACGCCGAAATCCGCATAGGCATTGCGCATGAGGATACGGTCTTCGCGGCCTCGCCAACCGTCGTGCGCGATCAGGGAAGGGAATGCCTGCCCTGCGCGCTCGCGCAGATCCTCGCGGAGCCATTCATATTCGAAGTCCCAGTCGTCGTCGTTTTCGACTTCGAGCACGGTGAAGGCGACAATGGCCCCGCTGGGATAGCTGACCGATCGGCCCATGATGCCCTCCTTCAAGCGGCCAGCGCAGCGTCGTCAGACGCTTCGTCAATATCATCGGCAGAGGTCCGTCCCCCGAGTCTGAGCAGAAGCCTTGATGCTTCCTCCGCCTTTGCGGCAGCGGTGAGAATGGCACGGTCATCCTGCTTCAGGAGCTTGAGCCAATGCTCGATATAGCTCGCATGGCTATCCAAGTGTGTGACTGGCAGACCGAGTTCAGCGCCGAGCATGGCGCTCGAAAGTTCGGCAATGAGTTCCTCGGCAGCGTAAGCTGCAGAGCCAAATCGATTCTTGAGATTACGGTCGAGGCGGCTGGCATGACCGGTCCAATGCGATAGCTCGTGCGCGAGCGTCGCGTAATAGGGGTCGAAGCCCGAGAAGAGATGCGCGGGCGGCATTGTCACCCGGTCAGCCACTGGCTCATAATAGGCTTCGTCGCCCTGATGCCGCAGCACGGCCGGAATACGGGCAAAGAATGAGTCGAGTTCAGCCTGACGGCCCTCGGGCTCCACCACCTCAAGCGTCGCGGCGGGATGGAAACGCTCGGGCAGACCTTCGACCTGATCGGCATTGAAAACCGGATAGGCCTTCAGCACACGACGACTTTCGTCGGTCTTTTCGCCGGTTTCGGGGGCTTCGACTTCCTTGGTGTAGCTCTTGTAGAAGATGGCGATGGTGGATTTTTCACCCTTGCGCACCTGTGCGCCCAGTTCTTTGGCCTGATTGTAGGTCATCCAGAACGGCGAGGCGTAACCGCACATGTCGGCAACCATCCAGAGCCAGAATAGATTCATGCCGCGATAAGGGATGCCGCACGCCCGCAATGGGCGCGAGACTGGCACACCGCGCCATGGCTTGATCCACGGCTTCGTGCCTGACTCGAGGCGTGCGATGATTTCCTGGGTGATACGGGCAGCAGGCGACACTCCGCCGCTTTGTCCCTTGCGATAGGCCATGTTGGATCTCCTGAAATGGCCTGACGACAGTTCCGTCGGTCAGTGCCGGAGATCCCGGAGCCCCCTCCGCTCTCTTTCCATGAAGGAAGCGGCCCCCCGGCATGTGCCGGAGGACCGCTTCACGTTGGCGAGCAGCCGTTCCTGTCAGGAGGAGGTCAGGCGGCCAGCTCGCTCGGGGGCTGTTTGTCGTCGTTGGCGACGAACTCCGCGTCGGGACTTTGCGCTTCGTGATCGGCAGGAATTTCCAGCAGGTCGGCAAAGCGCATGACCTCGGGCACCCAGGCGAGGGCCCTTTCCCGAACTTCGACCTCGGTGATGTAGGTCCCCGCGAAGACGCGCTCGGCGCTCATCGCGAGATCGCCCTTTTTCACCGATGCGAAGCGCGAGGACAGTTCCAGGCCGCCGACATCGGTGAGCGCATCGAGGATGACCTGCTTCGAGACGCGGTCGAAGTAGTTTGCTGCGGTCGGACGCCACCATTGCGCCATATCGATGCCGATCGCGCTGCCCAGATGATCCTGGAACGCGATCTGGCGTTCGCCAGGCATGTTGAGGCTCGCCTCGAGTGTGCGAGCGACGACAAAGCCGAGCCATGCTGCGCGACTTTCATCAGCGAGTGCCCGAAACAACTTAAAGCGGGACGAAGCGTCTTCGCCAGATCGCCAGCTCTCATCGAGACCCGAGCGCAGATCCGCAAGAGATGCGCTTGCCGGCGCATCCTTCGCTTCGAACCCGACAATCGGCCCCGCGGGGACGCCGCCACGCAGGGTTGTGGCCGCTCGTGACCGCCAGTCGTGGGTGTCGGCATCCGCGAGGGTGAAGACCATGATGTCGAGCGAAAGGTCGGGATCCGAAGCTACGTGGAGCGCGAGCACATCACGCCGTTGCATCGCAAGTTCGTCGACCAGACGCTTGGAAAGCGCTGCACGGCGCTTGCCATCACTGCCGACACTCGTAACGACTTCGACGCCATCTTCGTCGCCGACGACTTCGATGTCGCGTTCGCCGTAGAACACCGGCTGGAGAACCGGTGTGCCGTCGCGCGAGAGAACGAGGATCATTCCGGCATCGGCCTTCAGTTCGGGTGCCAGCTCCGGGGGCTTTGCCCGAATGTCCTGGCATTCGCGCTCGATTGCTTCGATCGTCGCCTCAGCCGCAGCAATTGCTTCTTCGGCGCTGTCTTCGTCCTCAAGAATGGCCGCATGCTCGTCGTACGAGGCATCGAGCTCGTCAAGGCGGGCCAGTTCGGCGTCAGTCAACGGAGCCGGCTCGGCTGGAAGTCGAATGAGGCCTTCGACGAGATCGTGACTGGCATAGGCGTCAAGCGTCGGCTTGACCCAGGCAAGACCCTGCTCTGCTGCGAGCGCCTTGGCGCGCTTTTCCATCTCCTCCGCGGCGAGCGTTTCGAGAAGCGCGACATCGACCCAGGACTCGCTGTCATCGTCGTCGAAGAGTTCGCGTTCGATCCGGCCACCTGCAGCGATATAGGCTTCGCGACCGACGAGACGGGCCCGAGCATCGCTGCCGCGAACAGTGCCTGAGAGCACCATGCGCCGGATACTGTCGGCGCTGGGCGCATAATAGCCCGAGGACGCCTGTTCATAGACGCGAGCCTGAATTTCTTGGTCGGAGGTCGCGCCGAAAGCTTTGGCGAGATCGAGAGTGATTTCGCCGGATGCCAGAGCATCGAAGACGACGGGTGCAAGGGTCGCGAGACGCAGCCGGCCTTCGACGAAGCGGACCGTCAGTCCGAAGCGGCGCGCGACATCTTCCTTCGAGGCACCAGCATCAATAAGGGCAGCGAACGCCTGCGCTTCATCGGCTGGGTTCATCGCGAGGCGATGGAAGTTTTCGGCCAGGCTCGTTTCGACGGCTATTTCCGCATCGTCCTCAAGCACGAGGCAGGTAACCTCGTAGCCCTTCGGCAGAACTTTCTCTTCGGCAAGCGCCAGCAAGGCGCACCGGCGGCGCTCTCCTGCTTCGACCTCGAATTTTCCACGAGCGGCAGGCCGAACGATGAGGTTCTGCAACAACCCATGAGCTGCAATGCTCGCTTTCAGTTCGGCATCTGCAACTGGGTCACCGTGGCGGCGCACATTGCGAGCAGATTGGACCAACTTGGTCAACGGAATCGACTTGATCATGGGACATACTCCTGATTGCGAGCCCTGGCATCGACCTTCGACGCCCGTTCGGCTCAATCAGAAGCAAGCCCCCTTCCCTCTCTTTGCACTCTGGTCGGATCAATCCTTAATCAGCAATATCAAGGCTGGACGATAGGACGAGTGGTGCCTTGATTGCCGGTATATTCCCAATCGCCGTCAAGCAGATGCAATCCACGATTTTTCGACGGGAGTTACGACTGGTTCATTGCTCTCTTTGCGTTCAGAATAGCGGACGATGAACTGATTTGCATCTGGGCGTAGGCGAACCGAGCAACGCACCAGTTCTTTCATAACATCGACGATCCAGTCGCAATAGCTGGATGGCTTCATCCGCCCGGCTTCATCGAATTCCTCATAAGCCTTGCAACACTCGCGCGGTTGGGGATGGTGGACCGGCGCTGAGATCCAAGACGGGATAAACTCGCGCTTGTCGTGAGCGCAATAGTAGGGTTTGGCAAAAAATCCATCATCACGAGCGACCCTTTGCCTCACACCACAGTTGATATGAGCTGCCGAACACGTAAGTTTCCTCCATGGATAGATCCCCTAACCTCAAGGTATCGAAGTCAAGAACCTACTTCCAACTCCTTATCATCATGAACGTCCTTCTTCTTGCCGCCTCCGCAGCCCTCTTGATCAACCAATCCGCCCCGGTTGCCGAACCACGCGTCGTCACTGCGCGGGGCGATCTTGGCGCGGATGAACGCGCCACTATCGACCTGTTTCGCAATGCGCGCGATTCAGTCGTGTTCATTTCCACACGGCAGCGGGTCGCCGATTTCTGGACACGCAATGTCTATAGCGTGCCGCGCGGATCGGGTTCGGGTCTCGTATGGGACGAGGCCGGCCATATTGTCACAAATTTCCATGTCATCGAAGGCGCCTCCGAAGCGCAAATCCAGCTTGCCGACGGTCGCCAGTTTTCCGCCACGCTGGTCGGTGTTAGCCCACAGCACGATCTTGCTGTCCTGAAAATAGGCGGTGCGGGCTTCACTGCGCCCGCGCGGGTGCCAATCGGGACAAGCAGCGACCTGCAGGTCGGACAGAATGTTTTCGCAATCGGAAACCCGTTCGGACTGGACTGGACCCTGACCAAGGGCATCGTTTCGGCGCTGGATCGTTCGCTGCCGAATGAGAATGGTCCCGACATTCGGCACCTCATCCAGACCGATGCCGCCATAAATCCCGGTAATTCGGGTGGTCCGCTGCTCGATTCCGCGGGCCGACTGATCGGGATCAATACAGCGATCTATAGTCCTTCCGGGGCATCGGCCGGGATCGGCTTTGCCGTGCCGGTCGATACGGTCATACGCGTTGTGCCGCAGCTCATTTCCGAGGGGCGCTATACGCGGCCCAGCCTTGGCGTTGAAAGCGATGACGATATAAACGACCGGCTCAAGCGCGCCTCGGGGATCGAGGGCGTTTTTGTCCTGCGGGTCGATCCCGGGTCATCTGCAGAGCGCGCCGGTCTGGTTGCTGCCCAGCGCACAAGGCGCGGGGTCGCTCCAGGGGACATCGTTACCGCTCTGAACGGCAAACCCGTTTCCAGAGTCGGCGATCTGCTCGCCCGGCTTGACGATTTTCGGGTCGGACAAAGCGTCGAACTTACGCTGATGCGCGGCGGCGAAGAGCGAACAGCCAGGCTCGAACTCGAACCGGGAAGCTGATGCAAGAAGAAGGGCCGGTCCACTGGTAGGACCGGCCCTCACGGCTGCCATTAACCGGCGTTGATCGGGATCGTCTTGCGTCCCTGTGCCGCTTCTGCGGTGCGCGGAACCGTAACGGTCAGAACACCATTGCGGAAGGCCGCCTCGACCTTGTCCTCGTCGATCTGCGAGGGCAGGCCGATGCGACGTTCGAAGCGGCCATAGCTGCGTTCCGAATAGCCGCGTTCCTCGTCGCTGGTTTCGGACTTCTTTTCGCCCCAAATCACCAGTTGGTGATCGTCCAGGCTGATTTCGATGTCCTTTTCTTCCATGCCCGGCAACTCGGCCGTGACCCGGATTTCCTTGTCGTTTTCCGACAATTCGAGCCGCGGCCAGCCAAGGCTGCGTCCGATGGACGGCAGCGACGGCATGGAAAACCCGCGAAACATGTCGTCGAACAAGCGATTGATATCCCGATGAAGCGACATCACCGGATGATCGACCCGCTCCTCCTGCCGGGGAGCGATGTCCTGACCCTGGCTTTTCCAGGGAATGAGATCGCGAATTGCCATCTCGACATTCCTCCTGTTTTCCGACTGGTTCAGGCAAAGCTTCGTCAAGCGGGGCGGGCGCGATTGCACCCACCCCGCCGAGGATTTGCCCTGTGATTAAGGCTTAGGCCGCCTTGTCTTCGGTCAGCTGCGGCGTGTCGTCATTGACATGCTCGCGGCTTCCGATGGCGATCTTGCGCGGCTTGAGCGATTCCGGGACGATCCGCTGGAGCGAAATCGTCAACATGCCGTGCTCGTAGTCCGCATCGCGCACTTCGACATAGTCGGCCAGCTGGAACCGGCGCTCGAACGCACGGGCAGCGATACCGCGATGAACGAATTCGACACCGTCTTCCTCCTTCTCGGTCTTCTGACCAGAGATGACGAGCTGGTTCTGCTGTGCAGTGATGTCGATTTCGTCCGGTCGGAAGCCGGCCACCGCCAGAGTGATCCGGTAGCTGTCTTCGCCGGTGCGGACGATGTCGAAGGGTGGGTAGCCATCCTGCGTCTCGGCGCGGAAGCTGTTCTCGAGCGCATCGAAAAGCCGATCGAAGCCGACCGTCGAGCGGCGATAGGGGGTCAAATCAAATGCAGTTCTCATTTCCAAATCCTCCTTGTTGAGCAATCTGGGCATGAGAGGCGCCGGGAACCAAGAGCCGACGCCCTCTGTCCAACCGGACCCGTTACGGCATCCGGTACTGACAAAATTAGGAAACGCGCAATTGGTTTCAAGACCCGATAAAGATTTTTTGTCGGTTTGTTTTCAGTGCTTTGCAAGGGAAAACCAGGCACACCGATAGAGGTGCGCCTGGCCTTCTTCCAGGAGAGAATGTGATTGGATCCAGTGCGTTTACGCGGTCAGCCGATCGCTGCTCGCGTGATCCGAAGCCCAGCTTTGCATCTGGTCCTTGAGCGCCAGCTTGAGCTTCTTAAGGCGGGCAATCAGAACTTCGTCAGGCCGGGGTCGTTTGCTTTCCAGCCGGATTTCCTCCTCGAGCCGCGCATGTTCGCGTGAAAGATAGTCCAGATACCTGTCGGTCATTATCTCCTCCTCTCTTCGTCGACCGATTTTCCGATGTTGCCGCATTTGGAGCCTGCCTCGCCCAGAACGGCTTGTGCAAGGCGCCCAGGCAGCACTGCCGCCAACGGTGTGCTTGATGATGGGAGAGCGCGGGGTCACACCGCGCTCTCCTCACCGGATTAGAAGTCCATGGCCGGCATCGGTGCGGGCGTACCTTCCTTCGGCAGTTCGGCCACCAGCGCCTCGGTGGTGATCAGCAGCGAGGCGACCGAAGCCGCATCCTGCAGCGCTGTGCGCACCACCTTCGCCGGATCGATGACACCCGACTTCACCAGGTCTTCATATTCGCCGGTCGCGGCGTTGAAGCCGTGGTTGTAGTCGTCGCCTTCGAGCAGCTTGCCGACGATATAGGCACCGTCCTCGCCGGCGTTCTCGGCAATCTGGCGAGCCGGGGCGCGCAGCGCGCGACGCACGATATCGATACCGGACTGCTGGTCGTCATTGGCGGCCTTGAGGCCCTCCAGCGACTTGAGCGACCGGAGCAAGGCGATGCCGCCGCCCGGCAGAATGCCTTCCTCGACCGCCGCACGGGTTGCATGCAGCGCGTCGTCGACACGGTCCTTGCGCTCCTTGACCTCGACTTCGGTCGCACCGCCAACGCGAATAACGGCAACGCCGCCAGCCAGCTTGGCCACGCGCTCCTGCAGTTTTTCGCGGTCGTAGTCGCTGGTCGTGGTCTCGATCTGGGCACGGATCTGGCTGACCCGGGCGTCGATGTCCGCCTTGTTGCCGGCACCATCGACGACGGTCGTGTTGTCCTTGTCGATGATGACCTTTTTGGCCCGGCCGAGCATGCCGATGGTGACATTTTCCAGCTTGGTGCCGAGTTCCTCGCTGACCACATTGCCGGCGGTGAGGATGGCAATGTCCTCCAGCATGGCCTTGCGGCGATCGCCGAAGCCCGGTGCCTTGACCGCCGCGACCTTGAGGCCGCCACGAAGCTTGTTGACCACCAGGGTTGCCAGGGCTTCACCCTCAACGTCCTCGGCGATGATCAGCAACGGCTTGCCCGACTGCACGACCTGTTCCAGCAGCGGAATCATGGCCTGCAGGTTCGACAGCTTCTTCTCGTGGATGAGGATGTACGGATCTTCGAGTTCGACTTTCAGCTTTTCGGCGTTGGTCACGAAATAGGGCGAGAGATAGCCGCGATCGAACTGCATGCCCTCGACCGTTTCGAGTTCGGTCTCGAGGCTCTTGGCTTCCTCGACCGTGATCACGCCTTCATTGCCGACCTTGTCCATGGCTTCGGCAAGGATGCGGCCGACGGTTTCGTCGCCATTGGCGGAAATGGTCGCGACCTGCGCGATTTCGCTGTTGGCGGACACCTTCTTGGCGTGGCTTTCGAGGTCCTTGACCACGGTGCCGACGGCGAGGTCGATACCGCGCTTCAGGTCCATCGGGTTCATGCCGGCCGCAACTGCCTTGGCACCTTCGCGCACGATGGCCTGGGCCAGGACGGTGGCCGTGGTGGTGCCATCACCTGCCTTGTCGTTCTGCTTGCTGGCGACTTCGCGCAGCATCTGTGCGCCCATATTTTCGAACTTGTCCTTGAGTTCGATCTCCTTGGCGACAGTCACGCCATCCTTGGTGATACGAGGGGCACCGAAGCTCTTCTCGATCACCACGTTGCGGCCCTTGGGGCCGAGAGTTACCTTGACCGCATTTGCAAGCGTATCCACGCCGCGGAGCATGCGATCACGCGCATCCGACGCAAATTTTACTTCCTTCGCAGCCATCTGGCCTGCTCCTTTCTCTTCTTTCGATTGAACTGAAGATCGGGTTGATTGCTTACGCCGCCTTCTTGAGCTCGGCGGTGGCTTCGATGATGCCGAGGATGTCGCTCTCCTTCATGATGAGCAGGTCCTCGCCGTCGATCCGCACTTCGGTGCCGGACCACTTGCCGAACAGGATGCGGTCGCCCGCCTTGACGGCAAGTTCCACCAGCTTCCCGGCATCGTCACGCGCACCCGGGCCGACGGCAACGACTTCGCCTTCCATCGGCTTTTCCCTGGCGGTGTCAGGGATGATAATGCCGCCGGCCGTCTTTTCTTCGGCCTCGATACGGCGAACCAGCACGCGATCGTGCAAAGGTCGGAAATGCATGCATAACCTCCATTACAAAGCGAAATGACTTACAGCGCCTTCCCCGGATGATCGGCGAGAGACTTTGGCGATCTAGTTTTGGCGAAAACGGCTTCAAGAGGTCCGAGCAAAATTTTTTGGCACTCACCGATCGCGACTGCCAATAGCCATTTTCCGTTCGCCTTATCAGGGTCTTGACGGTCTAAAATCGACTCACAAAATATCCCGAGCGGAGTAATCCGCGGTGAGTGACCAGCGGCAAGGCAGAAAGGAGGATGTTTCCATGTCGCAACCATTCGCACGCTACCTGCATCCCTTCGATGTAGCGCATCATCCCGCGCTTGAGCCCGAAGTGAAGCGAGCCATCCTGGCTTCCTGGGCGTCTGATCGGCATGCCGTCGAAAACCAGCCGGCGATGCGCCAGCCCCCCGAACTCAAAGGTCCGGTTTCCGTTGACGACGTATTCGCGGCGCTGCGCTCGCTCGACGGCCCGGACAGCCAGCCCACGCTGCAATGACCGATCGCGCTTTCCTGGTTCAGCTGGACGGATACGGACTGACCACGGCAGAAATCTGCTATTTCATGCCGGATCACCCCTCGCTTGTGCAGATCTATGCATGGCAGGAATACGACGCAGCACCGGATTTTCCGGTGTTGTTCGATTTCCTCGCACATTGGCGGCGCGAGATCGAAGCGGAGATCAGGTCAGTCCGTATCGCGCACGAAAAGATGATCCGGCCAGCGAGCTGGCGTTCTGCCGACGGGGTGATTTCCTGGGATTGATCCACGCTGATGGAAGTTCCCGGGATCGGTCCACTTGTCGTATCGGCACAGGTTGCCTGTGTCCCCGCCCCATCCGTCTTTCGATGCGGTCGCAACATGGCCGCCTGGATCGGTCTAGTGCCGCGTCAGAACTCGTCAGGAGGCAAGGCCCGACTGGGGTCGATCACCAAAGCGGGCAACCGCTACTTGCGACAGATGCTGTTCTCAGGAGCGATGGCGGTTGTCCGCCGAGCGATGCAGGGGACCCAGCGGACATGGCTTGTTCGGCTGCTCGAACGGCTCAAGCCTAAGGTCGCTGCCATGGCACTAGCTAACAAGAATGCGAGGATCGCATGGGCCATCATGATGAGCGGTGAGAGGTACAGGGAGCCACAGGTTATCGCAGCCTAGAAACTTACGCCGCCTGGAAGCGGCGAACAGAGGTTGGAAAGGGCATAGGAGCTATTGCACGAAAGCAGGTTGATACCGCCGAACGAGAAGATCCCACTTGCGCCCTGCACCTTTTGAGTGCGCGAAATTGATCGGGAACCTGGTTCGCGGAAGGCATTATGGCCAGCGGCAACAATCAGGCCGCATTACAGGTCGGACACATGGCCGCACCAACCAGCGCTGCAATACTCGAAATCCCTTGCCAACGGAGAGCCGTCCACACATGGGGCGCAAAGCTGCCGGAAACACCCCAGCGGAGCACGGGCGTTGGATTTTCACTCTACGTAGAATCCACCACCCGAAACACCGCCCCTGTACCAGCGTCTCGAACCAGATCGACACCCATTCCGTCCCAGTGATAGTCGAGGTGACGTCCCTGAGTGGGTTCAGATGCGCAATCCGGGTAGAACAAGCCGACACATTCACCACCTGGATGCCGGATGCTCGGATAGACAAAACCGTCGGCCCCGCCCCCTTTGAGTTCAACAGCGAGGGCTTGCGATGCGGCATAGTTGTCGGGATCAAGCGCTGGATCGCCTGCGGCAAGGCTCCTGAGATCATGAAGATCGGCGCCTACCGACAGTACGATCTCACGGAACTGCGAGGTCCAGCCTGGCGCTTCGGCAGTGCGAGCCATGAAGCGGGCATGATGATGGATTGTCTCGAACAGCGCAGTTTCGAATGCATCCCCCGCGTATAGGACGCCGTAGGTCCCATCGGTGAAGCGACTTGGTCGGTCAGTGCTGACATGCGTGAACGGGGCCATCAGATAGGATGCGCCGTTGCCCCCTACCCGGCGATCAGTTGGCACGAGATCGAGATTGCCGATCGTCGCCATGATGCGGGGATTGGTCTTTTGCTCGGCAGAGATCAGCAGCGGCCAATCTGCGGGGTCTGCGATATCTTCGAACAGGTCGATAGGTGGAAAGGCACTGCGGATAATCCGTACAGCACCTTTCCACTCGACCTGGGCAACCGGAATTGCCTTGGGATCAATCACCAGGCACCACGTTCGGCATCAAGATAGCGACGCACCCGCATGACATCAGTCAGCTCGCCGCCCAGCATGACATCGAGCGCGCTCGCTCCGGCAAAGGCGGCGTTACCTGCCTTAATCCAGGCGTAGCCACGTTGGGGTTCGGAAAAGATGATCCTCAGCGCCTTGTGGATACCCATCAGGTTGGAGAGCCGCGCCGCACCATCGCGCGAGACACGGCCCGGCCCCTCAGCTTTCCAGCGCCGATAGGAGCGAACCGGCATGTCGAGCAAAGTCGCGGCTTGTTCGTCGGTTAGTTCCCATTTCCCAAACAGGTTCAGCACGGCGCGGAACATGGCCGCTGCTTCCTCCTGGGTTACAGGATCGGGCCGGAAGGCATGGGGGACGGTATCAACGGGTTGCAGTGCCAACATGAGCATTCTCCATATGGCATCATATATCACTTTAGATGCCAATTGGCAATTTAGGGCTGCCTCATCCGACAAGTCCCGCCAAGACCGCCACAGCGCTCGTCGTCGGGACGAAAAGCCGCGTCTGATAGCGTATGATCTCGGTGAAGCACCCATGTGCCTTGTACCAGTCGAGGCGCGACGCCGACCAACCAGCCAGTTCGAGCCGCTGCGCGCCATTGACGAGGCTGCGCTTGAGAGTAAGCGCTTCGCGGCTTTTGATTTGCATCGGTCGCCCTGTCCCGAGCACCGCATCGACGATTTGCTCTGCCGAAAAGGCATGTTCGTCTTCAAGCCCAAGCGCCTGGCATAGTTCGGGCACGCAATGGAGCGGAACCTCCCGACCTAATAGCGAGCGTCCGTCCCGCGCCGAAATCCGGCTGACACGTACATAGTCGGAAGGGAGTTTGTCCCACACCGGAAGTAGGAGGCCGGTTGCAAGATGCAGGCGCTCGCGCTTGTGATTTGAGGCGGCGTCATCGACCTCCACCTGCCACAGGCGGCGAAATTCGGTTGGATCCACCGCTTCCCAGTTGCTCTCCTCGAGTTGATCGGCAGTGATGTGTCCGTGCTTCAAGGGGCGGACAAGCTCGAAGCGGGCCACACGCGTACCTTCGTCGGTGAGCAGACTTCGCGCTGGGACCAGCAGCCCGATCCGGCCTGAGCGCGCATTACGCAGAAGTTGCTGACGCGAACCTGAAAAGCCGTAGAGCTCTTCCAGTCGTTCGAGACGCAATGGCTTGAGCGCGCGGGCGATCTCGAGTTCCAGGAGGTGCGTAGTCGCACCCGACAGCGCATCAGTGCGCAGTAGCGTGTCGGTCAGCACCTCGTAATGCTCTACCGCAATAGTCTCGACCCCAATGTCGAGCGTGCCGGCCTGCCGTGCTGCATCGATCCGCGCTTCGACGAGGCCGAGAAACTCGTCAAATATGCCGTTTTGCAAAGCAATCGGCAATGCGAGGATGCGATTGAGCCAGCGCTGGATTGTTGGCAGGTCATCGACCATCCCGCCGTCGGGCCCTTCGACCCTGAGCCCGCTCAATTCCTCAAACCGAGAAAGCGTAACGGCTTCCAGCTTGCCTGCGAACAACAGGCCGAACCAGCGATGGAGCGCCTCCTTGGCGTAGGTGCTCTCGAGATTGTCGGCAGGATCGAAGAGGTTCTGCCCACCCGTCTGGCGCTGCCCGCGGGTTAGCGCGCCGAGGCTGTCTAGCCGACGTGCAATGGTCGATATAAACCGACGTTCGCCACGCACATCGGTTGTCACCGGGCGGAACAGAGGGGCCGATGCCTGATTGGTGCGGTTGGTACGGCCAAGGCCCTGAATTGCGGCATCGGCCCGCCAGCCCGGCTCAAGCAGGAAATGGACCCGGCGCATCTGGTTCTTTGCCGCAAGGTCGGCATGATAACTGCGGCCGGTGCCACCGGCATCGGAGAAAACGAGAATTCGCTTGGTTCCGTCCATAAAATCTCGCGTCTCGGCGACATTGGCGCGCGGAGAGCGCGACTGGAGCACCTGGCACCCATCGCGTCCGACGATCAGGCGGCGGGTACGGCCGGTGACTTCGGCGACCTGATCGACACCGAACCGTTCGATGATCGCATCGAGCGCCGTCGCGATCGGCGGCAAGGCACAGAGCTGCTCGATCATGCTATCGCGCGCGGCAAGCGCCGAACGACAGAGAACAGGGGCACCGTTCTCATCACTCATCGGTTCGGACCGGGCATTGCCATTCTCGTCCGTAAACACGGCCATCAACCGAACCGGGAAGCTTTTGGTGAGGTAATCGACCACGTATTCACGGGGGGAGAGATCGATTTCGAGTGCTTCACGTTCCGCATCGGAGAGATCAGCAAGGCGGCGGTTGAGCATGGCTTCGGCGGTCGAGACGAGTTGCATGTCGCGCGACATTCAGGTTGAGAAAGCGCGACAAACAAGATGAGAATCTTGCGTTCCGGGATTGGCGAAGGGCGTAGCCCGTAGCCGATGCCGGAACGCAGGGGGCGCCTTTTGAAGGGTGCCTGTGATGGTCGTGGTGGTCGCTATGCATTGGGTTTTCCTAGGGAGGAGGACCTGACGTGTGGCGGGCCGACACATCAACGATCATCAGGTGAGACTTTTCATGACCCACAGACGTAACGATCCCGTCGCCCTGGCGGCGGCCAAGGCCGGTTTCAGCCCGGCGACAGGCTACCGGGTGCTGCAGGATGCGCGCCTGCCTTCTCAGCGACAGGCGCCGCGCGGCCGACGGCGGCCTGATCCGCTATCAGGCATTTTCGAAGAAGTCGTCGTGCCGATGCTGGAGGCCGCCCCCGGTCTTCGTCCTGTCGCGATCTTCGAGGAACTGCGCCGCCGGTACCCGGATACCGAGTTCGGCTCACGACGAACCCTGGAGAGGCGTATTCGCGACTGGCGCGCTCTGAACGGCCAGGATCGGGAAGTCATCTTCAGGCAGGTTCATGAACCGGGACGGCTCGGCATGTCCGATTTTACGTGCATGAACGATCTGGACGTCGCCATCGCCGGGGCCCCCTTGGATCACTTGCTCTATCACTTCCGCCTGCCTTGCGGTGGCTTTGAACATGGGCACGTCATTCTGGGCGGCGAGAGTTTCGTCGCCCTGGCCGAAGGGCTGCAGAATGCGCTCTGGTCTGCTGGCGGAGCGCCCAGGCTCCACCGTACCGACAGCTTGTCGGCCGCCTTCCGCAACCTGGACGCAGATGCGAAGGCCGACCTGACCAAGCGCTATGACGCCCTATGCGCCCATTATGGAATGGAGCCGACGCGCAACAACACAGGCATTGCCCACGAGAACGGTGCGATCGAGAGCGCCCACGGCCATATCAAGGCTGCAGTCAAGGACGCGCTGTTATTGCGCGGGACCACCGACTTCACCGACCTTGCCGCTTATCGCCGCTTCATCGACGAAGTCGTGACCGCAAGGAACCGGCGCCACGGTCCCGGCATCGATGCTGAGCGCAAGGCGCTGCAATCCCTCCCGAACGCACGGACTACCGATTACGAGGAAGTCCTCGTGACGGTGACGTCCTCGGGCGGCTTCACTCTGCGCAAGGTGTTCTACACGGTCCCCTCGCGCCTGATCGGACATCGCCTGCGCGTGCGCCTTTACGACGACCGTCTCGATGTCTTCATCGGCGGCACAAGGCTCATGACCCTGCAGCGCGGCCGCGCCGGTGTGAACGGTAAGCACGGCCACGTCGTCGATTATCGCCATGTCATTCATTCCCTGCGGCGCAAGCCGATGGCGCTACGGGGATTGGTCTATCGTGACAGCCTGTTCCCCCGCGCGCCCTACCGCCTCATGTTCGAGCACTTGCTGGAAGCTGTGGGCGAGAAAGAAGCCTGCCGGATCATGGTCGAGCTTCTGGCCATGGCCCACGAGCGCGCCTGCGAGGCGGAGCTCGCCCATATCCTGGAGGAGGACCTGGCAATCCGCAGGACCCCATGCCTGTCGGCACTACGGGCCCGCTTCAGCCCCGATCCCGCCACTTTGCCCGAAGTCGTGGTCGAGATGGTCTCGCTCTCGATCTACGACGGGCTGATCGAACAGGGAGAAGCGGCATGAGCACGGCTCTATGATCGACGCACAGCGCCCGGCCTGATGCTCAATGAACTGCGCTTGCCAACCATCAAGCATATCTGGGAGATTTTGCGGCCCGTGCGGACAAGGAAGGATGGCCCGCGAGCCGGTTCCTTGCAGCCCTTGCCGAACATGAACTCGCCGAACGCGATCGCCGCCGGATCGGGCGTCATCTGGCTGAAGCCCACCTGCCGGCAGGCAAGACGTTGGACTGCTTTGCGTTCGAGGCCGTGCCGATGATCTCCAAGGCCCAGGTCATGGCCCTGTGCGCCGGCGATGGCTGGCTCGACCAGGGTTCCAATCTCATCCTGTTCGGCCCGCCAGGCGGCGGCAAAAGCCATCTGGCGGCGGCGATCGGCCTGGCGTTGGTGGAAAATGGCTGGCGAGTGCTGTTCTCCGCACCTCTGACCTCGTCCAGCGTCTGCAGGTCGCTCGCCGCGAACTGACGCTGGAATCCGCAATCGCCAAGCTCGACAAATATCATCTGCTCATTCTCGACGACTTTGCCTACGTCTCACGCGATCAGGCGGAAACCTCCGTCCTCTTCGAACTGATCAGTGCCCGATACGAGCGCAGATCCTTGCTCATCACCGCCAACCAGCCCTTCGGTGAATGGAATCGCGTCTTCCCGGACCCGGCAATGACGCTCGCTGCGGTCGACAGGCTCGTGCATCACGCCACGATCTTCGAGATGAACGTCGAAAGTTATCGCCGGCGCACGGCTCAGGCCCGCCGCACCGGGGCTGGACGTCCTGCCGCCTACACCACTCCGAAAGTCCTCGAGACCATCCGCGACAATCAGGATGAGAACGAGGTCCTTGCCAGCGACAATTAAAATCGGCACTGAATGACGCGCCGCGACAATCACATTCTCATCCTGATTGACGCGCAATCCTCATCCTGTTTGTCGCGCTACAAGTTGCACTACAACAGCGTTGCCGTCGACAAGTGCCGTATCAATCGCAGGCAGCAGGCTCGGCAGCTTCATGGATAAAAGGAGCTGCGCGAAGAAGCGCTGCTTGGTGCCTTCAAACACCGAAAACGCAGCCGATTTGGCACCTGAATTGAGTGTCTCGCCACTGTCAGTGTCGACGATCCGCGTTGCCTCGAGAGCTTCGCGCAGGTTGGCATGAATGATTGCCCAGGCGTCTGCATAGGCGTCATAAACCGCTACCTGGTCGGGGGTCAGGCAATGCTCGAGAATCTCGTACTCAACTCCGGCGAATGAAAGGGCCCTCGCCGCATACAGCCCCAGTGACTTCAGATCGCGCGCGACCAGTTCCATTGCAGCGATACCGCCATCGCGGATATCTGCGACGAAGGCTTCGCGATTGGCAAAAGCCGTTTCGGGACCCCAAAGGCCAAGACGGGTGGCATAGGCGAGATTATTGACGTCGGATGCCCCGGTCGCCGAAGCGTAGAGCACGCGGGCGCGCGGCAGCAGATTCTGGATGCGAACACCGGCAATGCCCTGCTCCGATCCCTTGACCTTACCACGTGAGCCCTCCCCGCCTGCGGCGTTGGCCATCGCATGGGCTTCGTCGAAGACGATGAGCCCGTCGAAGTCCTCCCCTGCCCATTCGAGAATCTGATCGAGCCGGGTCGCATCGCTGCGGCCCGAACGCAGCGTCGGATAAGTCACGAAGAGTATGCCCTCGCGCATCCCGATCGGGACACCGAGCTTCCATTGGCCAAGGGGCTGGACGTCGATGGGAAGGCCGCCGAGCGCGCTCCAGTCGCGGCGGGCATCTTCGAGCAAAGCTTCGTTCTTGGAAATCCAGATGTGGCGCCGTTCGCCCCTCACCCACCGGTCGAGGATGACGGAAGCGACTTGTCTGCCTTTACCTGCGCCAGTTCCGTCACCAAGAAAGTAGCCCATGCGGTAGGCGTGCCCCTCGGCGCTCGCCTTCAAGGCGCAGCCCTTGTCGTCGGGCTCAAACCGTCCCGGCAGATCGCGGGCATGCGCGCTTGCGGCATAGATCAGGGTCTCGGCCTGCGCAGCGGATAAGGCGCCTCCAGCAATGACGCTCGAAGGAAGCTGAGGCACCACTTCGGGCACGGGTGCGGTTATCGAACCCATCGCAACGGATTCGACCAGCGGGGTCGGATGCGGGACCGCATCTGCAATCGAGATCCGGCTCGGTCGGTAAGGCAAATAATGCCCAACCTGACTTTCGATAGGCGCAGGTGCTTCGAGCGGAGTAAAATCAAGCGGCAGGATCGACGGCGCCGCAGCGGCTGGATGGACCTTAAGTGGAACCGGCTTCGTCCTGTTCGCAACCAGCCGAAGTGGCAATGCTGGCTTGATGCCAATGCTGGGTCCCGCGGGCAGGCTTACCCGGTCAGGGAGCATATCGATCAGCAGATGAAGCTCGGCAAAGTTTGCCGGCTGGGCGATGATCGGGCTGGTACCATCCTCAGCCTTGTCGAGAATCAGGAGCCGGGTTGAGATTGAGGTGCCTTGCTTGATGAAACCGCGCTCGATCGTCGCGTTGAGACGCAACGAGACGGGACCAGCGATCCCGGCAAGGAACTTCGGAAGCTCGAACCATTCTGGCATCACTGCGACCAGGCGGCCACCGGGCAGAAGGCGCTTCCAGGCAGAACGCAAGTGCCGGTTGCCAGTGCGGCCATCGTGGCCCCTCTCGATACCGTGTGAATAGGGCGGGTTCATCAGCACCACGCTCGGACCCACGTCGGGCGTGAGAAGTTCGTCGATCAGTTCCGCGTCAAATCCGGTGACTGTCGCTTCCGGAAACACAGCGCCCAGACATTCGCGGCGCAGCGGCGAAATCTCGTTGAGAGCAAGACGCGCAGCTGCCTTTGCCGCCCATACGCCCAGCATCCCGGTCCCGGCCGACGGCTCGAGAACCAGTTCATTGGCAGAAATCTCGGATGCCTTTGCAGCCATCCAGGCCAGACGGGGCGGCGTTGCAAATTGTTGCCACTCGATCTGCTCGTCGCTCCGGTTGGACTGGGTCGGGAGCAGACGTTCAAGGCGCGTAAAGGCCTCATCGGCAGCGCTGGATGGCATCGCGAGAGAGAATTCAGTTGCCTGCACCAAGAATAGCACCTGCGCCAATTCAAGTGCGGCATGGGCATCGCGTACGGACCAGCGTCCTTCGGCGTCGCTACCGCCGAAGTGATCGGCCATTGTTGCATTCACAGTGAGCCGAGAAATTGCTTGATCTGCAGCGAGCCGCGCGCCCAGCGCTCTCGCCGCTGCCAGCACTTGCGGCTCGGCGGGATCGGAGAATGCGAAAGCGGTATTTGCGTGTGACATGAGAGACCTCCTGAAGAAGCCCTGGGTTTGTCCGGGTGTCCGTTCAGATGGATCCGCCCGGGGGCCTCACAAGGCCCCAAGCCCGCTTTCCTCTCACCGACATTCAGACCGCAGCTCGGACTGAGCGCATGAGCACATCATTCCAGTCGTCGCCGGTTACCTCCGGTCGCCTGGTGACAATTAGCCGCCCTTCGCAAGCGTAGGCCTCTCGCGCACGCTCTTCAGCAAGGTGCCCGCCCGCATCATTGTCGACAAAGAGATACAGCTGGTGCACCGATTCCGGGATTGTGGCCAAGCCGAAGCGTTCGTTTCCTAGCGTCGCCCAGCAGGGAACCTTGAACATTTGCATCGCTGAGAGGGCCGTTTCGTTTCCTTCTGCGAGGCCAAGGCGTCCCCCATCCGGGTACGCGAAACGCACCGCGCCAGAACCGGGGCTGCCCAAAGCACGCCTGGGCCGATCGAAAGAAGCCAAGCTGGTTTTGTCGGGGTCAAGGAAGGAGCGGTGCAGCGCCAGAATTCCGGCATCATTGCGCACGGCCGCCACCATCGCGGGTAGAAACCGGACAGCACCCTTTGGCCCCAGCGGCATACGCGGGTGGAAACGTAGCTCCGGCGAAGAAATCGTGATGCCTCTGGACACGAGGTACTTCTCGGCGGGGCTGCCAGCGATGGTCGACGCCTCACGCCAGAGCCTCAGCGCATTGCGATTGGTGACTTCCTCGCGCGGTTCGGCCACGATCGGACCATTCGTGCCATCGAACAGGTCCGCAATTCGTATTCCGAGCCCGGCCATGGCTTCTATCACCGCCTCGTTCGTGCAGCCGGCAAAGCAATGAACAAGGATTGCGCGCTTTCCAAGTGTGATGCTTAGCGAAGGAGTGCGGTCGTCGTGGGCCGGGCAGCAGCACATTCCGCGCGAACGCGACCAGACACCGCCCAGCTGCTCGACTATCTTGCGCCCGCGGTTTTCCAGTTGCAGACCTTGAAATTGGGATGATCGCTGTTGGTGCATGGGGGCATCTCCATCGTAACGTGCCTCCAACCGCGCAGCCTCCGCTCTGCGTCGCTGACGTTTCATTTTCCTACATCAGGTGTTCTATATATGTTCTTTCCCGATTCGACCACCAAAGGATTTGGGAATGAGACTGAAATGGGCAGTAGTTGCAGGGGCAACGACAGGATTTGGGTCCGTCCTCCCCGCTCACGCGCAGGAGATGGAGCCCCCTCAGATGACCGTTGCCTCGGAGTTGACGACCGACGGCTTCCGCGTTGCAGAAGGGACTGATGGCTTCCTGCTCGTCGAACATGGCATTTGGAGAAAGCCTCCAACGGCCTCGTCCGAGCCGCCGGCTACCGATGCGGGTCGAACCTATCTGCCCTATCGATATCCAAAGCCCCAAGGCAGCGCGCCATCGGGCTTCCGTCGGGCTAGCTACCTTCCTCATGTTTACGCTGCTGAGGCTCAATACTCGCTACCAAGCGGCCTTCTCGACGCTCTTGTATGGACGGAATCACGATATAATCCGATGGCCATCAGCAAGGCCGGGGCCGCAGGCTTGGGACAATTGATGCCAGGGACAGCGCGGGACCTTGGCGTTTCAAATCGCTTCGATCCCAAGGCGAACATCTTGGGTGCGGCCCGATACCTACGCCAGATGCTGGACAAGTTCGGGGTGGTTCATCTGGCCCTCGCTGCCTACAACGCAGGTCCAGGTGCCGTCGAGCGCGCAGGCGGTATTCCTCGCAATGGCGAGACGCCGGCCTATGTGCGCGAAGTGCTGCGCCATTGGCGTTTTTGAACGGGGGGTGTTGTGAGCGCGGGTCGAATACGCGTCTCGGGAATTTTAAGCCGCGGTAGACGCGGGATGTTCCTGACCACGACAGACGAAGTCGTCTGGATCATCGAGAGCGAAGAACCCGAATGCGAATTCGTCGAATCAGCGGTGATTGTCGAGGGGGTTGTCGCAGGTCGAGATCGTTTGCGCGCAGACTGGATTGGACCGGTCTGATCGAAGCCATAGTTATCAGGCTGCGCGCTTCCCTGCCTTCTTGATGTCGATCACCTTCCCGCCGCTCAGATAGTCAGCCCAGTCCTGCATCATCCGGCGCCGAGGAGCCAGGTATTCAGCGGCATTGTAAGCTCCACGCACGTCGTTTTTCTCCGAATGCGCGAGCTGTAGTTCGACCCAATCCTCATGGTATTTCCTGATCCACATGGGCGGCTTACCGAACTCGACCAACTGCTCATTGGCCCAAGTGCTCGCCAAGCCCCGGAAGCCGTGTACGGTTTGGCGGCTGTGGTATCCGAGGCGATAGAGCGCGTAGATCATTGTGTTCTCTGAAAGCGGCTTGTTCGGGCCGTTGCCCGGGAAGAGAAACTCGCCAGGCGCTGCTGCTATCATGGATTTCGCGATGTGCGTTGCCTGCTGCGAGAGGGGTACCAAATGCTCTCGTCCCATCTTCATTCGCTCGGCTGGTATCCTCCAGACAGGTGATTTTCCGCCCAGGTCTTCAAACTCGGATTTGGCGGCGAAACGCAGTTCCTTGGTTCGAACCCAAGTCAGGAGCGCAAAGAGAACTGCGTCACGGGTGATCGCGGACCGTCGTTCGCCCTCTTCCTGATAGGCATGCAGCTTCTCGATGAATGCGGGCAACTCGCTGAGAGGCAGCCGGCTCATATGCTTCACTCTTGGACGCGGCTTTAGAGCCCCGCGCAAATGCGTCGTCGGATCGTTCGAGGCAAGACCACACGCGATTGCGAACTGGAAGACTTGCCCCACCCCTTGTTTCGCACGCCGGCTGATATCGAGCGCGCCTCTTGCTTCGATCTTGCGGATCATTGCCAGGACGTCGGGTGCCGTGATTTCATTCACGAGTTTCTCGCCGATGACTGGAAAGACGTCCCTTTCCATGCGCGACCAGACGCGTTCGGCGTGCGCGGCATTCAACGCGCTCTTTCGATTTTCATGCCAACGCTTTGCGACCTCGAAGAAGGTGGCTCCTTCCTGCGAGATCACTTCTCCCTTGGATTTCATTGGATCCTTGCCCTCGGCTAGCAACGCCTTTGCGGCTGTGCGCTTGTCGCGCGCGGCAGCTATCCCGAGATCTGGGTAAGCGCCGAACGAGAGCAACTTCTCCTTGCCCGCGAAGCGGTACTTCATCCGCCATAACTTAGACCCGTTCGGCTGTACGAACAGGAATAAGCCCTCCCCGTCGGCCATCTTGTAGGCGCGCTCGCGTGGCTTGGAATTTCGGGCCTGAATCTCCGTGAGAGGCATTGGGGGTATCGCTCCTTTCCGATACTCCGCGAAAATACCCCCAAAATACCCCCACACCAAATCTGGCTGCATGTGGAAGACCATGGGCGCATGCGGACGCGAATCACCCGCAACCCTCTGCTTTTCTTTCGATTTTTGGAAAAATGCGGAAGCTAGTGGAAGCTTCCGGATCAAGGAATGGTAGCGGAGGAGGGACTCGAACCCCCGACACGCGGATTATGATTCCGCTGCTCTAACCGGCTGAGCTACTCCGCCATACCAATTCCGGCCTTGGCCGGAGCAGTGTGGTGCGCCGCGTCTGCGGGGCAGGTGCGTGCCTCTAGGGGGGTATCGGAGATTGGTCAACACCCTATTTTACAAATTTAGCGATTAAAGTGCAGGTCCTTGATCGGACGCCATAATCCGTCCTCCCAGGCATAGATGCCAAAGCCGCGGAAACGGAAGGTTCGGGGCTCCAGCATAGGGCTCAACTGCGCCTGGAGCGCCCTCGCCTCCTGCGAGGTCACCTTGTTCTGGATCGTGATGTGAAGGCGCAGGGGCTGGGCGTCCTGGCGCGTGAGGAGGCCGTGCATGCGCGCGGCGATCTCGGCGTGGCATTCGACCATCGCGGGCGATTCGATGCGGATCGCCGTGCCCTTGCCCAGCTTCAGCAGACCCACGACCTGAGCCTGCGCTGGCGGAGTGCGCGTCAGGTCCTTGAGGACCTGTATCAACTCCTCCTCCACGCTGGGTGGCAGCGCGTGAAAGAGCGTCACGTGCGCGCGCAGGCGATTGCGTTCAGGCGGGAAATGGGCCGTGCGAAGTGCGTCGGCCCAAGCCTGGATCTCAGGGGGAAGCAGGGCCGTCACCAGCAAGGGAGCGCCCGGCTGACGCTCGGAGCTGAGAACTTTGCCGGGAAGGTTCACCATGGCCGGCCTACCGTCACGCCAGATGCCTCGAATGCATTCAGATCTCGCCGCGCTTGCGCCGGATCTCGAACCATTTCTTCACGTTCTCGTTGTGCGCTTCGAGCGTGGACGCAAAGACGTGCCCACCAGTTCCGTCGGCGACCATATAGAGCGCGTCCGTCTCGGCCGGGTGCAGCACCGCCTCGATCGAGGCGCGGCCCGGATTGCAGATCGGGTGCTTGGGCAGGCCTACCATGGAGTAGGTGTTGTAGTCGTTGATCGCCTGGATCTCGGACTGTCGGATGCGCCGGCCCAGCGGCTTGCCCTTGGTGATGGGGTAGATGATCGTGGGATCGGCCTGGAGCAACATCCCCTGCTTCAGACGGTTGGAATAGAGCCCGGCCACGACAGTGCGCTCCTCGGCCTTTGCCGTCTCCTTCTCCACGATGGAGGCGAGTACCAGCGCTTCTTCAGGCGTCTTGACGACAAGATCGGGCGCGCGCTTTTCCCAGAGCTCGGCCAGGGTACGGCGCATGCCCGCCTGCATCTTGCGCAGGACATCCGCGCGCGCATCGCCTTTCTGGATATCGTAGGTGGCAGGTAGGACCGAACCTTCTTCGGGCACGGCAAGATCGCCGGACAGGGCCTCCTGCGCCATCAGGCGCTCGTAGACCATGATGGAGGGCATGCCCTCCGGGATCATGACTTGGCGACGCACGACGTCATCGCTGGAGATGATCGCCAGGACCCGCGAGGGACTGGCGTGGGCGGGGATCACGAATTCCCCGGCCTTGATCGCGCCACCGCCCCCGAAGAGGCGTGCGCGCAGGGCAAACCCGTCGCCCGAGCGCACCACGCCCTCGTCCTGGAGCTTGTCGGCCACAGCCGAGAGGCTGGCGCCATTAGGGACCACGAAAGCGGAATCCTTCGTGAGCGGGCCGGAACCGAACCAGCCGCCCACGACGTTCCACACCACGATCCCCGCCACCAGGACGAGCGCTGCCACGAGGGCGTACCTGCGCCGTGACATCATGAGGGTTCTTCCCTGGAGCCCGCGCGGAAGGTCAGTCGACCTTCTTCATGATCAGGCTGGCGTTCGTGCCACCAAACCCGAAGCTGTTGTTGAGCACCGCGCGCACTTCGCGCGAACGTGCCACCTTGGGCACCAGGTCGACGCCTTCACAGCCTTCCGAAGGCGTGTCGAGGTTGAGCGTGGGCGGCACGATCTGGTCGCGCATCGCGAGGATGCAGAAGATCGATTCGACCGCGCCCGCGCCGCCAAGGAGGTGGCCGATGGCCGACTTGGTCGAGCTCATCGAGACGCTGTCCATGGCCTCGCCGAACAGACGGCGCACGGCGCCCAGCTCGATGGTGTCGGCCATCGTCGAGGTGCCGTGGGCGTTGATGTAGTCGATATCGGCCGGCGTCATGCCCGCCTTCTTGAGAGCCGCGGCCATCGAACGGTAGGCACCGTCCATCTCCGGGTCCGGAGCCGTCACGTGGTAGGCATCGCCCGAAAGGCCGTAGCCCACGACTTCGGCGTAGATCTTCGCACCGCGCGCCTTGGCGTGTTCGTATTCCTCGAGGACGAGGACACCCGCGCCCTCACCCATGACGAAGCCGTCGCGGTCCTTGTCGTAGGGGCGGCTGGCTTCTTCGGGACGATCATTGAAGCTGCAGTTGAGCGCGCGTGCCTGGGCGAAGCCGGCAATGCCGATGGGGCAGATCGTGCTTTCCGCACCGCCCGCCAGCATGATGTCGGCGTCGTCGTCCTTGATCATGCGCGCGGCATCGCCGATCGAGTGCGCGCCGGTCGAGCAGGCGGTGACGACCGCGTGGTTCGGGCCCTTGAGGCCGTACTTGATCGAGACCTGACCCGAGATGAGGTTGATGAGACGGCCGTGCACGAAGTGCGGCGAGACGCGGCCCGGGCCACGGTTGGCGAGCACGAGCGATTCGCTCTCGATACCGGGAAGACCGCCGATGCCCGAACCGATCGAGCAGCCCGCGCGCAGCTTGGTCTCTTCGTCCATGTCGACAAGGCCGGCGTCTTCGAGCGCCTGGCCCGCGGCATCGATGCCGAAGACGATGAAGGGATCGACCTGGCGCTGGATCTTGGGATCCACGCGCTTGCTGGCATCGAACCCGTACTCGTGATCCGCCGGCTTGACCTCGCAGGCGATCTGGCACTTCTGATCCGACGCATCGAACTTGGTGATGGGGCCCGCCCCGCTCTTGCTGGCGAGGATGTTCTTCCAGGTCGTTTCCACGTCAGCGCCCAGCGGGGTGACGAGGCCAAGTCCGGTTACGACGACACGACGCATTCCAATGCTCTCCGAAACGGCGACAGGCCCGCCCCCTTAGAGGTCGAGCCTGTCAAATTCAATCCAATTGCCCACAAACCGGCGATGGTCCGCCCTGAAAGGACGTTACCGGGACGCTGCGGGCGGGCCGGGATCAGCCCTTGTTCTCGTCGATGTACTTGATCGCATCCGAGACGGTGCTGATCTTTTCAGCGGCATCGTCCGGGATTTCGACGCCGAATTCTTCTTCGAACGCCATGACCAGCTCGACGATGTCGAGCGAATCGGCACCCAGATCATCGATGAAGCTTGCATCTTCGGTGACCTTGTCGGCTTCCACACCGAGGTGCTCGACGACGATCTTCTTAACCCGATCGGCGGTATCGCTCATTTGTATAGACCCCTTCAGAAAGCGGAGGATTAATCTTGGTTGCTTGACGCCCTAGTTCCTAGGGCGCTGGCTGGCAAGTGCCGCCACAGCACGGGCACCGCACTTGTCCCAAGTGCGGCGCCTTTGCAAGGGCGAAAGACCCTCAAGGCGCCGCAAGCTCGGTTTTTGCGTCGATTTTGCCCGTTCAGGCGCCCGGCTTGGGCTGGGGCTCGACGACGCGCATGTGCAGTTCGCGCAACTGACGCGATTCCGCCGGCGTCGGCGCGCCCATCAGAAGATCCTCGGCGCGCTGGTTCATCGGGAACAGCGAGATCTCGCGCAGGTTCTGCGCCCCGCACAGCAGCATCACGATGCGATCGACACCGGCGGCCATGCCGCCGTGCGGCGGAGCGCCGTACTGGAAGGCGCGGTAGAGACCGCCGAAGCGCTCTTCCACATCTGCCTTGGTCAGACCCACCTTCTCGAAGGCGGCAACCATCAGTTCGGGATCCTGGTTACGGATCGAGCCCGAAGCGATCTCGAAGCCGTTGCACACGAGGTCGTACTGGTAGGCCTTGATCGTGAGCGGATCCTGCCCGTTGAGGGCTTCCATGCCGCCCTGCGGCATCGAGAACGGGTTGTGCGCGAAGTCGACCTTCTTGTTGTCTTCGTCCCATTCGTAGAACGGGAAGTCGACGATCCAGCACAGGTCGAAACGATCCTTGTCGATGAGGTCGAGCTGCTCGGCGACGCGAGTGCGCGCAAGGCCCGCCAGCTTGGCGGCCTGCTCGGGCTTGCCCGCGGCAAAGAAGACGCCGTCATTCTCGCCAAGGCCAAGCGCCTCGATCAGCGCCGCGGTCTTTTCCTCACCGTGGTTCTTGGCGATCGGACCGCCGGGCTTGCCATCCTTGATGTTGATGTAGCCAAGGCCCGAGAAGCCCTCGCCGCGCGCCCAGTTGTTCATGTCGTCGAAGAACTTGCGGCTGCCGGCGCCCGCGCCCGGCGCCGGGATCGCGCGGATCACGCCGCCCCCACCAACGATGCTGGCAAAGATGCCGAAGCCCGATTCGACGAAGTGTTCGGTCACGTCCTTGATGAGGATCGGGTTGCGCAGGTCCGGCTTGTCCGAACCGTAGTCAAGCATCGCCTGGGCGTAGGGAATACGGCGGAACTCGCCCGAAGGCGTCACCGGCTTGTCCCCTGCGAACGCGGCGAAGATGCCCTGCATGACCGGCTCCATCGTCTCCCAGATCTCTTCCTGGGTGACGAAGCTCATCTCGAGGTCGAGCTGGTAGAACTCGCCCGGCAGACGGTCGGCGCGCGGGTCCTCGTCGCGGAAACAGGGCGCGATCTGGAAGTAGCGGTCGAAACCGGCGACCATCAGCAGCTGCTTGTACTGCTGCGGCGCCTGCGGGAGCGCGTAGAACTTGCCCGCGTGGATGCGGCTGGGCACGAGGAAGTCGCGCGCGCCTTCGGGCGAGGACGCGGTCAGGATCGGCGTCGAGAATTCGGTGAAGCCGATGCCTTCCATGCGGCGACGCATGTCCGAGATGATCTGGGTGCGCTTGACGATGTTCGCGTGCAGCGTCTCGCGGCGCAGGTCCAGGAAGCGGTACTTGAGGCGGATGTCCTCGGGATATTCCTGCTCACCGGCAACCGGCATCGGCAGTTCGGCAGCCTTGCCCAGCACCGTCACCGAACGGGCGTATACCTCGATCTCGCCGGTGACGAGGTTGGGATTCACCGTCTCGGGAGTGCGCGCCTTGACGGTGCCCTCGATGGTGACGACCGATTCCAGACGCAGTGCGTCGAGGATCTCGAGCGCAGGGCTGTCGCTGTCGGTCACGACCTGGGTCATGCCGTAGTGGTCGCGCAGGTCGACGAACAGGACGCCGCCGTGGTCGCGCTTGCGATGGACCCAACCCGACAGGCGGACCGTCTGGCCGACCTCGGCCGCCGTCAGGGCGCCGCAGGTGTGGGAACGATAGGGATGAGTCATGGCGTCAGGCTTCTTCTTCGCGAAAAACTAAGAGTTCAGGCCGCGTCCCCTAGTCGACTGGCGCGCCGATTTCCAGACACCGTTTGACCCTGCGCAAAAGGTTATCCGCGTAACCCGGTATAAACCATTATCATCTAATTGCCTGACGTTCGGGTCGAATGGAGAACACGATGTTGGCAGAGGTCACGATTGACAGCGCAGAAAACAAGGCTTTTCGACGCTCGATCGAGGACATGGTGCGCAGCCAGCGCGCGGACGAAGCCGCCGATATGCTGCGGGACATGCTGACGGGCGTCTGCTCAGCGCAAGGCCCCCTCCCCGCCGAATTCCTGAACACACGGCCCGAAGCAATCTCGTTCACGGGCTGGAATCTCCTCGCCGACGCGATCTGGAAGCTCGACCAGTGCGGCGAGCCGGTCTCGGCCGTCAGCCTCGACCTCTCCCCCCACACCATCAGCGACGAGGACGGTGAGCCGGTCCTCGCCACCCGCTTCTTCTTCGACACCTCCTGGCCCTTCTCCGAATGCACCCGCGAGGAACTGCTCGAAGGCTTCAACGACTATGGATCGGCCTGGCACAACGACCACGCCGATGCCGAAGAGCGCGTGGTGGGTATCGACGGCCTTGGCACCATGGCCGATGCGCTGGCCGCGCTGCACATGGCCAACACCGCGCGCGAGACACCCAACGCCACCGCCCTCCAGGCCGAACTGCTCGGCACCCTTTACATGGGCGTGCTGTTCCACCTGGCCGTCGAGGACAAGGCCCGCCGCACCGCGCTGCCGCGCCGCATGGCCCTCCTCGCGGTGAGCGAAAGCCCCTTCGCGGCCCTTTCCACCCCCGTCCTTGCCAATTGCGACGCGCCCGAGACGCCAAGCGCGCCGGAGCCCTACGATGGCGCCACAGGTTTCTCGGGAACTTACAACGAGGACGACGAGGAAGAGGACGCTTTCGAGAACGAGGGCGAAGACCACGCCGACACGATGGCCGCGCTGCTTTCGCCTTCCTATTCCGGCGACGCGCAAGGCTCCGCTCCGGGCGATGACCCGGAATCCTGGCACCTCCCGCCACCGGGCATCCATACCACCGGCACGCAGCTGCGCCGCAAGCTGGTGACCGAAGAAAGCATCTCCGAACTCGCCGAATCGGCCCGTCCGGGGCTCCTTGCCCGCCTGTTTCGCCGTTAATAATCGCAAACAAACGCGAAACGGGGCATCGCTGGCGTTGATCCCTTCGCGTCTTCAGCGTAACGCCGCATGCAAATGAAGATACACACCCTGATCACGGACAGCGACGAGCTCGCCCAACTGTGTGACCGCCTGGCAAAGTCGGACTTTGTCGCGGTCGACACCGAGTTCATGCGCGAAAACACCTACTGGCCCGAGCTTTGCCTCGTCCAGATCGCCAACACCGAGGAAGCTGCCGCGATCGACCCGCTCGCCAGCGGCCTCGACATGACGCCGCTCTACGAGCTGCTCACGGACAACCACGATGTTCTCAAGATCTTCCATGCCGGCGGGCAGGACGTCGAGATCATCTTCAACGCGACGGGCAAGACCCCCTCGCCGATCTTCGACACCCAGATCGCGATGATGGCCATCAGCCAGTCGGAACAGATCGGCTATTCCAACCTCGTCGAATCCTGGCTGGGCCTGACCATCGACAAGGGCGCGCGCTTCACCGACTGGTCGCGCCGTCCGCTGACCGAGCGCCAGATCGAATACGCCATCGGTGACGTCACCCACCTCTCGAAGATCTTCCCCAAGATCCTCAAGCGCCTGATCAAGACCGGCCGCGGCATGTGGCTGAACCAGGAAATGGAAAAGCTCGCCGATCCGGACAACTACCGGAACGACCCGACGCTGGCCTGGCGCCGGATCAAGGCCGCGGGCCGCAATCCGCAGATGCTCGGCCGCCTGAAAGCCATCGCCGAATGGCGCGAGATGGAAGCGCAGGGCAAGAACATCCCGCGCGGGCGCATCGCCCGTGACGAGACGCTGGCCGACTTGGCCAGCCATCCGCCCAAGCAGCAGTCCGATCTCGCCAAGGTGCGCGGCCTCTCGCAAGGCTGGCGCGACAACGACATCGGCAAGCGCCTGATGAACACCATCGCCAAGGCCCAGCCACTCGGCGACGACGAGATGCCCCCGCGCCAGCCGCGCGGTGCACCGCTCGGCAAGGAAGGCGCACTGGTTGCCGACCTCCTCAAGCTGCTCCTGAAGATCCGCGCGCGCGAAATCGACGTTGCCGCCCGCCTCCTCACCCGCAGCGACGAGTTGGAAATGCTCGCCTCGGGTGTGCGCAAGAACCTGCCGATCTTGGAAGGCTGGCGCTACGAGGTATTCGGCAAGGACGCGCTCGAACTGGTCGAGGGGCGCCTTGGCTTCGCCGTCGAGAAGGGCCGCCTCAAGATGACCCGGGTCAGTGAGGACGAGGAAATCTTCGCCTCCGCCGGCTCGGACGACGCGGTCGACGAGGAAACCGACGAGAGCGGGGACGACAGCGAATCATGACGGTCTACCAGCCGACACTGAAGCAGCTTCAGTATCTGGTTGCCCTGCATGAACATGGACATTTCGGCCGCGCGGCCGAAGCCTGCTACGTCTCGCAGTCGACGCTCTCGGCGGGCCTGCGCGACCTGGAAACCCTGCTCGACGTGACCCTGGTGGAGCGCACCAAGCGTGCGGTGCGCTTCACGCCGCTGGGCAATACGGTGGTCGAGAAGGCGCACCGCATCCTGCGCGAGACCGAGGAACTGTCCGAACTCGTCCAGTCGAGCGGCAAGCCACTCTCGGGCGAGGTGCGCATGAGCGTGATCCCGACAATCGCGCCGTTCCTGCTCCCGCGCATGTTGCCGCGCCTGCGCCGTGAACGCCCCAACCTCAAGCTCTTCCTGCGCGAGGAACCGAGCCAGGCCGCGATCGAATCGCTGCACCATGGCCGGGCGGACTGCGTGCTCTTGGCCCTCCCCTACCCCACAGGCGAGGTGGAGCAGGAGACGATCGAACTCGACGCCTTCTTCGTGGCCTTCCCGGCCGACGATCCGCGCGACCCGCCCCAGGAAGTGGGGCCCGACATCATCGATGAAAACCGTCTCCTCCTGCTGGAAGACGGGCACTGCCTCAAGGACCACGCGCTCGCGGCCTGCAACCGGCCCGAACTGCGCGCCTCTGCCACGATGATCGGGACCTCGCTGCACACGCTGGTGCAGATGGTGGACAATGGCCTTGGCCTCACGATGCTGCCCGAAATGGCGCTCGATGCAGGCATCCTCAACGGCACCAACGTGGTCGCCCGCCCGCTCATCTCGGCCAACGCGAACCGCGAGATCGCGCTGGTCTGGCGCAAGAATTCGCCCCGCTCGGACGAATTCCGGATGCTGGCGGATGAACTGCGCGCGGGCTGACCGCGCCTTATTGCCCCGCTGACGCAGCCTTGCCGCCGGTGAACTGAAGCGCAACGCAGCACAGGCTGATCGCCGCGCCCAGCGCGCACACGCCCGTCCAGCCCAGGTGCGTCCAGCATGCCATGGCCGCCGCCGAAGCAAGTCCCCCGGCCACGAACATGGCGGTCATGTAGATCGTGTTGATGCGCGAGCGCGACTCGGGCTTCAGTGCGAAGATCACGCTCTGGTTGGAAATCTGGCTCGACTGCACACCGAAATCGAGCGCGACGACGCCCAGCATCACGCCCGCGAGCCCGTCCCACAATCCGAAGATCGCCCAGGAGACCAGTGAGATGCAGGCTGCAGCGGCAATCACCCGGCGCGGGCCCCGACTATCGGCGATGCGCCCCGCGACAGGCGCAGCAAGAACGCCGACCACGCCCAGGATGCCGAAAAGACCCGCTACCTGAGGGCCGAAGCCGAAGCGCGCCTCCAGCCGGAAGGCCAGGATCGACCAGAAGACCGAGAACACGCCGAACTGGCAGCACTGGATCGCCGTTGCCCGCCGGAGCGCGGGAAATTCGCGCCAGAGCCCGACAAGCGAGCCGAGCGTTGCGCGGTAACTCGTGCCAGCCGTTTCCGGCGCGCTGCGCGGCAGGCGCAGCGCCACCATGGCCGCCGTCCCCAGGGCAAGTGGCACCGCGATCCAGAACATGGCCCGCCAGCCAAGGTGCTCGGCCACGAACCCGGCAAGTGTACGGCTGAGCAGGATGCCGCAAAGCAGACCCGCCATGACAACCCCGATCACATGCCCGCGCCGTTCGGGAAGCGCGAGGCTGGCGGCCATCGGGATGATCTGCTGGGCTACCGAGGCAAAGATGCCCACCACCAGCGAGGCGATCAGGACAAGCGCGCCCCCCTGCGCCAGCGCAACACCCGCACAGGCCACGGCCAGTCCGAGACACTTCCACAGGACCAGCCCGCGCCGCTCGAACAGATCGCCCAGCGGAACAAGGAAAAGAAGGCCCAGCGCATACCCGATCTGGGTGGCCGTCGGCACATAGGCCACCCGCCAATCGGCAAGGTCGCCATGCATCTGCTCGAGCATGGGCTGGTTGTAGTAGAGATTGGCCACGGTCAGGCCTGCGGCCAGCGCCATCACCGCAACGACACTCACCGACAGAAGCGCACGATGCTCTCGGGCAGGATGGGAAAGCGAGGAAATGGCAGGGCTCCGCGAACATGCAGGGGCCAGGCAGGCCCGGGATCGAGGCCGAGCCCTAGGCCCGCCTCACCTCTCGCCGCGAATGCAACGAACGCACGCCCTTGCGCGCGCGACGCACGTCGCGGACCTACGCGTCAGTCCATATGCTTGAGGCCGACGCGCAGGTAATCCCAGCCGGTGATGAGCGTCAGCACGGCCGCCCCCCACAAGGTGGTCAGGCCCACGGTGTGCGGGATATTGATCGCCACACCAGCGAACGGCGTGTTCCACCAGGGCATCGCCTTGCCCAGGATCAGCGCGCCCAGCGAGACCATCTGGAACGTCGTCTTCCACTTGGCGAGCTTGCTGACCGGGATCGAGACCCGCAAGGGGCCCAGGAACTCGCGAAGGCCCGAAACCGCAATCTCGCGGATGAGGATGACGAGCCCGGCAATCACGTGCATGTCGCCCACATAGGGCCCGCGCAGGATGCCCTGCGCCGTCAGGACGAGGATGACCGCCGCGACCATGATCTTGTCCGCAATCGGATCAAGGAAGACCCCGAGCTTGGAAACCGTCCCGCTCGAGCGCGCAAGATAGCCATCGAAGTAGTCCGTGATCCCCATCAGGCAGTAGAGCGCAAAGGCAAGCGCATAGCCCAGCACCCAGTCCGGCCACCACAGCAGGAAGGCAAGGAGCGGAACCGCGAAGATTCGCGAAAGGGTCAGGATGTTCGGAAGCGTCAGCATATGGGCTGCCCCATAGCCGGGAATGCGGGGCAGAATAAAGTGTTGATCGGGGGTTGCGGCCTCGGCCTGCCGCTTTAAGGATCCCGTCAACCTGAACGGTGAGAGACCGACAAGACCATTACATGACGCAATCGACCCAACTGCTCCGCGCGCGACGCTTTCTCCCCCTCTTCGTCACGCAGCTTCTGGGCGCGTTCAACGACAACCTGTTCAAGAACGCGATGGTCCTCTTCGTGGTCTACAGCGTCTACAACTCGGAGAGTTCCGAGGCGATCTTCAGCGCGGTGGCCTCGCTGATCTTCGTTGCGCCCTTCTTCCTGTTTTCCGCACTGGCCGGCCAGCTGGCCGACATGCGCGACAAGGCCACGATCATCCGGCTCATCAAGCTGTGCGAGATCTTCATCATGCTGGTGGGCGGGCTTGGCCTTGCCCTCGCGTGGCAGGGTATCGCCCTTCACACCGTGGCGATCCCGCTGCTCCTGGTGGCGGTTTTCGCCATGGGCGTACATTCCACCTTCTTCGGGCCGATCAAGTACGCGATCCTGCCCCAGCACCTCAAAAGCGAGGAAGTCCTCGCGGGCACCGGCCTCGTCGAAGCGGGCACCTATCTCGCGGTCCTGGCCGGTACGATCGTTGCAGGCTGGATCAGCGTGGATGCGGCGGCCATCGCGGTGATCGCGGTTGCCGTGATCGGCTATGTCTCGGGACGCAGCGTGCCCCCAGCCCCGCCCATCGGCAAGATCGAGCCCCTCGATTTCCACCTGGTGCGGGCGCCTGCGCGCCTGATCCGCGCCACCATGAGCGACCGGCGGGTCTACCTTGCCGTGTGCTCGATCAGCTTCTTCTGGGCGCTCGGCACGATCCTCTTCATCCAGTTCCCGCCGCTTGCCAAGAACATCCTGATGGCCGCCAAGGAAGTGGCAAGCCTGTTCCTGGTCATCTTCTCCATCGGCATCGCGATTGGTTCGGTCACGATCAACACGCTCCTGAAAGGCACCGTCTCGGCGCGCTGGTCGCCGCTCTCGGTCATCGCGATGGGGGTGTGCCTGATCGGCTTCGAGCTCGTGTGCGAGGCCTGGCCCGCTTTCGAGGGGCCCGACGCGCTCATGGACGTGGGCACGTTCGTCCTGCAGCCGCTCGCGCTCCCCCTGATGCTCTCCCTCCTGGGCGTCGCCATTGCGGGGGGGATGTTCGTCGTGCCGCTCTACGCCTTTCTCACGACCTTCGTGGAAAAGTCGCAGACCGCGCGCACGATTGCCGCGAACAACGTGGTCAATTCGGGCGCCATGGTGCTGGGCGCGGGCGTGGCTATGGCGCTCAACTTCTTCGGCATGCCGATCGTCAAGCAGTTGCTGGTCGTCGCGGCCGCCTGCCTCGCCTCGGCCTGGCTGGGCTACCGGCTCTACCGCGCCGAACTTACCGCGCGTTAGAGAATGAAGGTAAAGATCGCGAGGAACGAGGCGCAATAGGCCGCGAGGAACTGCTGCCAGTCGCCGCCTCGCATCTTCCAGCGCCGCGCGGCCAGCGCCTCGTCGTCCACGGCAGGGCGCAGGTGCGGCGGCACTTCGAGCACATGGGCCGGAAGGGAGCGGCGAAACGGGTGCCCGGATTGTTCGCTGGAGAGGACCAGCGCGCGACGTTTCTGGGTTCTCATGCCGCAAAGTTAGCTAACGGTTAGTTAACTATCCAGACCAAAATGGCGCGCTTCCCACTTCGGGACGAAAGTCTCCCGACGTGGCGGGCTCACGCGGGAGTGCGCACGAAAAAGGGGCAACCTTGCGGTCGCCCCTGTTCGTACTGGCGCAAGGCTTGGCCTTGGCCTTGGCCTTATCGTGGTCTTGCCGTCAGACCCGGTCGCCCACGGCGCCCTTCACCTTGCCGACGCCCTGCTGGACTTCGCCCTTGCGCTCCTGCGCCTTGCCCTCGGCCTTCTGCTCGGGATCGTTGCGCGCATCGCCTGCGGCCTGCTTGGCGTTACCGGCGATCTCGTTGCCCAGACCCTTGATCGTGTCCTTCAGTTCACCCATGATAACATCTCCTTGTTTCTTCGACACTTACCTGCCGATCTTACACAAGGACAACAGCTCGACCGGGCGGTTCGTTCCCGCCCCGCCGACAAGGCGAGCCTTACGTGAGACAACTGGACAACCCGGTTGAACCCACTCCAGTCACGTGTCAGCCGCCCGCCATTTCCAGGATGTGCGCCCATTCCTCGGGCCGGACCTCGCCGACCGAGAGCCGCGACAGCTTGACCAGTTCCATGTCGGCGAGCGCCGGGTCGGCCTTGATCTGCTTGAGCGTGACGCTGCGCGCCAGTTTGCGCACCGGCTTGACCTTGACCGCGGCCCACTTGCCATCGGGGTCGCTCGGATCGGCAAGTCCCGCCGCGCTCACCTCGACGATCCCCACGATCTCGCGTCCCTCGTTCGAATGGTAGAAGAACGCTTCGTCGCCAACTTCCATCGCACGCAGGTTGTTGGCCGCCCGGTGGTTGCGCACACCGTCCCAGGTCCCCTCCCCCTCGCGCACCAGGTGGCGCCAGCCATAGGCATCGGGTTCGGACTTGAGGAGCCAGTAGCGCTTTGCCATCGTGTGCCTTTCCGTTTCGACTAAGGGCTTCAAAACCTTTACAGCGGCGGCATAGACGATTCTTGATGGAAATATGCAAGACATGGACCTCGCCAATATCCCCGTTCTGAGCCTCGAGGCCGATCGTGACGATCTTCCCGCCCGTATCGGCGAATCGTTCCGCACCTTCGGTTTCGCCATGATCCGCGATCACGGCATCGATCAGGACCTGATCGACCGGGCATGGGCCCTCACCCGCGAATTCTTCGCGCTGCCCGAAGAGACCAAGCGCGCCTACCACCTGGCCGGCAAGGCCGGTGCGCGCGGGTACACCCCGTTCCGCACCGAGGTCGCCAAGGGCGCGACCGAGAAGGACCTCAAGGAATTCTGGCACGTCGGACGCGATCTTCCCGAGGGCTCTCCGCTGGCCGACAGCATGCCGCCCAACATCTGGCCCGGCGAAGTTGAAGGCTTCGAGGAGACCTTCAAGACCCTGTTCGCCCGCTTCGACGCGGTGGGCGCAGAGATCCTCTCGGCTATCGCTGTCCACCTCGGCCTCGATCCGCGCTGGTTCGATCCGGCTATCGACGATGGCAACTCGGTGCTGCGCCTGCTCCACTATCCGCCCGTGGCCGAAGGTGCCGGCGGGGCCATCCGCGCCGGGGCGCATGAGGACATCAACCTCATCACCCTGCTGCTCGGCGCCGAGGAAGCCGGTCTGGAGCTTCTGAGCAAGGATGGCGAGTGGCTTTCGGTCGCGCCGCCCGAAGGCGCGATGGTCATCAACATCGGCGACATGCTGCAGCGCCTGACCAACAACGTCCTGCCTTCGACCACGCACCGCGTGCGCAATCCCGAAGGCGAACGCGCCAGCTACAGCCGCTATTCGATGCCCTTCTTCCTGCACCTGCGCAGCGATTTCCCCTTCGTGACGCTTCCGCAATGCATCAGCGCGGACAATCCCGACCAGTATCCCGATGTCATTACCGCAGACGACTATCTTCAGGAGCGCTTGCGCGAGATCGGATTAAAATACTGAAACGGATAACAATTAGCAAAATCCTGAAGTGAGCGTCCGAGGTGATTTAACCAAAACTTCAGGGGATATCCCTAGAGCTTCCGCTTCCGACGAATTCAGGGAGCTCTGGCTTTGAACGCCAAGGTCACGACGACCACAGACATCAGCGACGACATCCCGGGCAGACGCACCGTGGATGTCGTCGCGTTCGGTATCGTGACATCCGCGATCCTGCTGTTCACGGCGACCGGCAGCGTGATCGGCCCCGATATCGTGCGCGCACTGATGGGCCAGAGCCCGGGGCCCGACCAGTTCGTCCTCAACGCCTTTCTTCTCAACATCGCGATCATCATCTTCGGCTGGAGCCGTTACCGCGAGCTCAACGCCGAACTGGCCGTGCGCACGCGCGAGGAAGCTGCGGCCCGCCGCCTGGCCGAAACCGACCCCCTGACCGGGTTCCTCAATCGCCGCAGCTTCGGCATGCGCGCCGATGTCATGATCGCCAAGGCCCGTGAGAGCGGACGTGCCGTGGCGCTGATGATGATCGATCTCGACAACTTCAAGCAGGTCAACGACTTCAACGGGCACGCCGCAGGCGACCAGTTGCTGCGCCAGTGCGCCGCGCGCATCCGCGAGGTGGTCCCCATCGGCAGCGCCATCGCCCGCATCGGCGGCGACGAGTTCGCCATTGCCATCGAGTACGCACCTGCCCAGAGCGGACACGTCGACCGCCTCGCCGAGATCCTTCTCAGGCAGCTTGCCCGCACCATGCGCGTGGGGGGCACAACAGCCGACATCACCGGCTCGCTCGGGCTTGCCTCCACCGCGCGCAGCCACCGCGCCGCAGAGCCTGCCGACGCGCAGGTCCTGCTCGAATATGCGGATGTGGCGATGTACCATGCCAAGCACCAGGGCCGGAACTCCTTCTCCTGGTTCGAACCGCAGATGGCCGAGGAACTGCACCTGCGCACCGAGCTGGAGGACAAGATCCGCCGCGGCATCCCCGCTGGCGAGTTCGTTCCCTATTACGAGCGGCAGATGGATCTGGGCACGGGTCGCCTGTGCGGCTTTGAAATGCTCGCGCGGTGGCAATCCCCGGATCTGGGCCTCGTCTCGCCCGACATCTTCATCCCGATTGCCGAGGATATCGGCGCCATCGCCGAACTCTCCGAAGAGCTCATCCGACAGGCCCTCCAGGACGCAAAGGGGTGGCCCCGCGAGCTCACTCTCTCGGTGAACATCTCCCCGCTCCAACTGCGGGATCCCTGGTTTGCCCAGAAACTTCTGAAACTTCTTGTCGAATCGAGCTTCCCGGCCGAGCGCCTGGAAATCGAGATCACCGAGAGCTGCCTGCACCAGAACGTGGGACAGGTCCGCTCGCTGCTGACCAGCCTCAAGAACCAGGGCATCAAGGTCAGCCTTGACGATTTCGGAACCGGTTTCAGTTCGCTCGCACAGCTGCGCAGCCTGCCCTTCGACCACATGAAGATCGACCGCAGCTTCATCGAGCGGATCGATACCGACATGGACGCCGCCACCATCGTACGTGGCATCGCGATGATGGGCGAAGGCCTGCATCTTCCGATCACGGCCGAAGGCATCGCCAATGTTCACGTCCTCAACGAACTGCGCAAACTTGGCCCGGTAAAGGGCCAGGGGCACTATTTCGGTGCGCCGCGCCCCGCTTGCGACCTCGGCGACTGGATTAGCGCGGGAACCGCCCCGCGCGGTGGAAGCGTATCCGCGACCCCGGCTGGCCTGGAGCGCACGCCAAGGACGCTCGACCTCGAGACGACGACCTCGAACGAAAGTCGCCGTTCCGGCCGCGTCTGAACACCCCCTATGACCGGGGGCGCCGTCGCACGTCTCTTGATCTGAGGGCTGGACCAATCCTCCCGAAATACCTAGATCGCAGCCCATGCGGATCGACTTCATCAAGATGCATGGCCTAGGCAACGATTTCGTGGTCCTTGACGCGCGCAGCCAGCCCTTGCCCGCCATCGACGGGTCCATCGCCAGTGCGCTTGCGGACCGTCACACCGGCATCGGCTGTGACCAGTTGCTGGTGCTGGAGCCGAGCACTTCGGCCGATTTTCGCATGCGCATCTTCAATCCCGACGGCAGCGAGGTGGAAGCCTGCGGCAACGCCACCCGCGCGGTCGGCCTGCTCCACGGCGAAAGCGCCGCGATCGAGACCCTGGGCGGCATCGTCCACGCATCGCCCGCCGAGGCCGGGATCTCGGTCGAGATGGGCACGCCCCGCTTCGACTGGGACGCGATCCCCCTCGCCTACGCCATGGACACCCACGCCATGCCCGTCGCCTGGGAGGAACTGGTCAACCCCAGCGCCGTCAACGTCGGCAATCCGCACGCCATCTTCTTCGTTCCCGATCCCTACGCCATCGACATGGCGCGCCTCGGCCCGCTGATCGAGAACGACCCCATCTTTCCCGAGCGGGTCAACGTGAACGTCGCCGGAATCACCGCCCGCGATGCCATCACCTTGCGCGTATGGGAACGCGGTGCCGGCCTCACCCGCGCCTGCGGGACGGGAGCCTGCGCCACGGCGGTTGCGGCCATGCGGCGCGGTCTTGTCGACCGCTCGGTCAAGGTCTCGCTCCCCGGCGGCACGCTGCGCATCGACTGGCGCGAGGACGGTGTGATCGTGATGACGGGCCCTGCTACCGAAAGCTTCCGGGGCTCGTTCGCCGCCGCTGACTTCGGCCTTGGCCCCGTGGACAGGACGCGCGCTTGAGCCTCGAAGTCCATTCGCTGGGCTGCCGGCTGAACCTTTCCGAAAGCGAAGAGATGCGCGCGCTGCTGCGCGAGGCGGACGATCTTGTCGTCATCAACTCCTGCGCGGTCACCTCCGAGGCCGTGCGCCAGACGCGCCAGGCCATCCGGCGGGCGCGACGTGCCCGTCCCGACGCGCGCATCGTCGTGACCGGCTGCGCCGCCGAAGTCGAGCGCGAGGCCCTGGCCGCCATGCCCGAGGTCGACGGCCTTGTCGCCAACACCGCCAAGCTCGACCCACGCGCCTGGAACGTTCCTGCGCCCTCCCTGCCCCAACGCCGCGCGGCCTATACCCGCGCCTTCGTCCAGGTGCAGAACGGCTGCGACCATTCCTGCACGTTCTGCGTGATCCCGCAGGGGCGCGGAGCCAGCCGTTCGCGCACGATTGCCGAGGCGCTGGCCGACGTTGCCGTCCACCACGAACGCGGCGTACAGGAAGTGATCCTGACCGGCGTCGATCTCACCTCCTGGGGAGAGGACCTCGATGGCCGCCCGCATCTGGGTGATCTGTGCGCAGCCATTCTCGAACGCTTCCCCGAACTGCCGCGCCTGCGCCTGTCGTCCATCGACGGGGCCGAAGTCGATCCCGTCCTGTTCGAACTTCTCGCCAGCGAGCCGCGCGTCATGCCGCACGTTCATCTCTCGCTCCAGCATGGCGATGACCTCATCCTCAAGCGCATGAAGCGCCGCCACAGCCGCGCCGATGCCGTGAGGCTGGTCGAGAGCCTGCGCACGCGCCGCCCCGAGCTTGCCGTGGGCGCCGATCTCATGGCCGGTTTTCCGACCGAGGACGAGGCCGCGCACGCGGCCAATCTCTCGATCATCGCCGAGCTCGGCATCGTCCACGGCCATGTCTTCCCCTTCTCCCCGCGCCCGGGCACGCCTGCCGCGCGCATGCCGCAGGTCGAGCCTGCGCTGATCAAGCGCCGGGCCCGTGAATTGCGCGAGGCGGTGTCGAAAGAACGTGCGCGCTGGCTTGCCGCGCAGGTCTCTCGCCCGCTATGGGTTCTCGCCGAAAAGGATGGTACCGGCCACGCGGAGAATTTCGCACGGGTCCGGCTGCCAGACGGGACCGTGCCGGGCACCGTGCTGTGCCTCACGCCCGCCAACGTGATCGAAGGAATACTGGAAGCATGAGCGACACCACCCCACCTGCCGGAGGGTCCGCCACGCCGCAGGATGGCGACTGGTCCGACCGGCTCTTTGGCGGGTTTCGCAAGACCTCCGAGCGCCTGAGCGGGAACCTCGCCGGGATCGTGGGCGGCAACCGCCTGACCGACGCGCAGCTCGACGACCTGGAAGACGCGCTGATCATCTCGGACCTGGGACCGCGCGCAGCCGCCCGCATCCGCGAACGCCTTGCCGAGGAACGCTTCGAGCGGGACGCGGATGAGCGCGCGATCATGGAAGTGGTCGCCCGCGAGATTGCCGACATCCTGCGCCCCGTCGCCAAGCCCCTCGACATCGTCGCCTTCCCGCGCCCGCAGGTGATCCTCACCATCGGCGTCAACGGCTCGGGCAAGACGACGACCATCGCCAAGCTTGCCCACCTCTTCCAGGAACAGGACTATGCGGTCATGCTGGCTGCGGGCGACACCTTCCGCGCGGCCGCCATTGGCCAGCTCGCGGTCTGGGCCGAGCGCCTCGACGTGCCCATCGTCAAGGGCCCAGAGGGCGGCGATCCCGCCTCGGTGGTGTTCGATGCGGTCAAGGACGCGACCGAGGACGGCACTGACGTCCTGATCGTTGACACCGCCGGGCGCCTCCAGAACAAGCGCGAGCTGATGGACGAGCTGGCCAAGATCCGCCGTGTGCTGGGCCGCCTCAACCCGGCTGCCCCGCACGATGTCGTGCTCGTGCTCGATGCCACCAACGGGCAGAACGCGCTCGCCCAGATCGAGACCTTCAAGGAAGTGGCAGGCGTAACCGGCCTCGTCATGACGAAGCTCGACGGCACCGCGCGCGGCGGCGTCCTTGTGGCCGCGGCCGAGCAATACGGCCTTCCCATCCACGCCATCGGCGTGGGCGAGAAGATCGACGACCTTCGTCCCTTCGACCCGGACCTCGTCGCCCGCGTCATTGCAGGTATCGCGTAATGGAAAGCCCGAAGGCACAGCAGGACAGCGCCACTACGGCCGAAAAGCCCAAGTCGAGCTGGATCAACCTGGTCGTCGATTTCGGCCCGCTTCTCGTCTTCTTCCTGACCTACCGCCACTTCTCGCCCGAAGAGAGCGGCGATGCCATCGGCACGGTCTCGGCCGTCATCAAGGGCACCATCGCCTTCATGGGCGCTACCGTCGTGGCGCTGGGTGTCTCCAAATGGCGCCTGGGCAAGGTTTCGCCCATGCTATGGCTGACGACGACGCTGATTCTGGGCTTCGGCACGCTCACGGTGATCTTCCGCGAGGCGATCTGGATCCAGCTCAAGCCGACCGCGGTCTACCTGATGTTCTCGGTCGTGCTCTTCATCGGGCTGATGAAGGGCAAGCCGATGCTCAAGTACCTGCTCCAGTCCGCCTTCGAAGGGCTGAACGAGGAAGGCTGGATCAAGCTGTCGCGCAACTGGGCCTGGTTCTTCCTGGTCCTGGCCATTGCGAACACGGCGCTGGTCTACACCGTCAGCTTCGATGCCTGGCTTCAGGCCAAGCTCTGGGGCTTCACGGTCGCCTCGTTCCTCTTCACCTTCTCGCAGCTTCCCATGGTGCTGAAGCACGGCATGGGCGAGACCGAAGCGCGCGAGGACCTTCTCGACAACCCGCCGCACGACTGAGCGCAGCAGGGCATCACCCGGTCAGGGCGCGCTGCTGTCGCGCTCCAGCCGGGTGCCGCGCATGGAAAGCGTCTGCTTGAGCAGCTCGCCCAGCGCCCCCAGGAACATCAGCCCCGAACCGGCGATGAACATCCACACGCCCGCCGTCTGCCAGGCGGCCATGGCAGGCAGGAACAGCACGCTCCCCACCACGAAGAGCAGGTTGCCGACAAGGCCCACCGCGATGTGGAACCAGCGAAAATCGTGAACGAGCGTGCGTAGGAACTGCATGGCGCGAAATCCTAGCGGGCGCGCCCGAAGCTGTCAGCCCGCACCGCCTCAGGTGGGAGCCGTCACCAGGCCCAAGGCAAGCGCGTACTGCGCACCGGCAAAGACCGCGTGGTTGAGCAGCATGAGCGCGATCCGGCGCCCCTGGTCGGGCGTACGCGATGCCAACAGGCCGCCGCCCATGGCCGGTGTCAGGACGCACAGCCCTGCGAGCGTGCTGAGCGCGAAGCCGACGAGGGCAAATGGGCCCACCTTCGGCGCGGCCAGGAAATCCTCGCCCCAGACCAGCGGATAGACCGCCGCGTAGACCAGGCCGACAAGATAGTGGAAGCTCCAGCCAAGCGCGCGTTCGCCCCGGCTTGGCATCGCGAACCCATCGCTCGTGTGGACCATTCGTCCGGCGGGCAATCCGACGAGCCATTGCCCGACCAGGCCCCAGTCGGCACCGGCAATGCCGAACCAGCCCCGCAGCTGCCGCGCCCAGACATCGAGCGCAACGGTCGCGCCCAATCCGACCACGAGCGTGAAGGTCAGCGCCGTTTCCACCGCGTCGATCAGATTTCCAGCTGGCTGCCGAGTTCGACCACGCGGTTGGTGGGCAGGCGGAAGAACACCATGGCGCTCGCCGCGTTGCGCATCATCCAGGCGAAGAGACGTTCCCGCCAAATCGCCATGCCCGGCTTTTCCGAGGCGACAAGGGTCTGGCGGGAGAGGAAGAAGCTGGTCTTCATCATCTCGAAGGGCTGGCCGCACATCTGGTTATGGGCAAGCGCTGCGGGAATATCGGTTTCCTCCATGAAACCGTAGCGCAGCGTCATGCGGTAGAAGCCCTGCCCCAGGTCCTGCACCGAGTAACGCTCTCCCGATTCGACGTAAGGCACGTCCTGAACTTCGACGGTCAGCACCACCACGCGCTCGTGCAGCACCTTGTTGTGCTTGATGTTGTGGAGGAGTGCCGAAGGCACGCCAACGTTGCTCGAGGCCATGAAGATCGCCGTGCCCGGCACGCGCGCGGCGCTGCCGTGGGCGCTCTTGGCAAAGACGTTGAGCGGAAGCGCCGCCTCGGTCATGCGATCGCGCATGAGGCGGCGGCCCTTGTTCCAGGTGGTGAGGAGCGTGAAGGCCACCGCGCCGATCAGCAGCGGGAACCAGCCACCGTCGGGGATCTTGGTCGCGTTCGCGGCGAAGTAGGCGCCGTCGACCACGAAGAAGGTCACCGCCACGGGGATCGCGATCCACAGCTTCCAGCGCCACAGCACGATCAGGAGAACCGTCATCAGGCAGGTGTCGATCAGCATCGCACCGGTCACCGCGATACCGTAGGCCGAGGCGAGGTTCGAGGAGTTCTGGAAGACCAGCACCAGCACGATCACGCCGATCATCAGCGCCCAGTTCACGAAGGGAATGTAGATCTGGCCGACCTCGTGCTCGGAGGTATGGCGGGTCGAAAGGCGCGGGATGAAGCCCAGCTGCATGGCCTGGTGCGTGATCGAGAAGGCGCCCGAAATCACCGCCTGGCTGGCGATGAAGGCGGCGGCGCTGACCAGGATCACGAGCGGCAGGCGCAGCGATTCGGGCGCGAGATTGAAGAACGGGTTCTCCATCGCAAGCGCGGCCTGCGCATCGTCGAGGCTCAGGATCATCGCTGCCTGCCCGAAGTAGTTGATGAGCAGGCACGGCATCACGAAACCAAACCAGGACAGGCGCATCGGGCCGCGTCCGAAGTGGCCCATGTCCGAATAGAGCGCCTCGGCTCCGGTCACGGCCAGCACGACCGAGCCCAGCGCGAGGAATCCCAGCACCTTGTCGGTGAGGAAGAACTGGATCGCGTACCACGGGTTCAGCGCGACGAGCACCTCGGGCATCTGCACGAGGTGGTAGATGCCCAGGACCGCGAGGATCGTGAAATAAGTCACCATGACCGGAGCGAAAAGCGCACCGACCTTGGCCGTACCGCTCTTCTGAAGGACGAACAGACCCACCAGCAGGATCAGCGCGATGGGCATGACAAAGGGCGCGAGGTTCGATTGGACGACGGTCAGGCCCTCGACCGCGGAGAGCACGGAAACGGCGGGCGTAATCATCGAATCGCCGTAGAACAGCGCCGTTGCGAACACGCCCAGCATGACGATAAGCCCGCCATAGCGCGACTTCTTGATCGCACCGGAAATGAGGGCAACGAGCGCGAGACTGCCACCCTGCCCCTTGTTGTCCGCGCGCATGAGAATGCCGACGTACTGAACCGCCACGACAAGCGTCATCGACCAGAAGATCAGGCTGACCACGCCCAGGATGTGCAGTTCATCGATGGCCAGCGGGTGCGGGCCCACGAACGTCTCGCGAAACGCGTAGATCGGGCTCGTGCCGATATCGCCGAAGACGACGCCGACCGCGCCGAAGGCGAGCTTCGCGACGTTTCCGGTGGAATGGCCGTGGGAACCGGATTTTCCGGCATCGGACTGCTTCGCGGCACCCGGCGCACTTGCCGTTCCACCGCCATTCATATCCGTAGTTGCATCACTCATTCGTGCGCCCCGTCATGGACTAGAGACCCCGTTTCGCACTCGCGGCAAGGTTGAAGGCCGTTAGCAGCATGGCAGGTGCCTAGCAATGATGCTCAATCACGCGAAGGGGCCGTTGGTTCCGCGCCCGTACCGTTGCGGGACTCTGGCCCGACCTGCGAATCGGGTGCCGGAGCCGGCGCATTGCCCTTGATGTAGGCATCGAGCCGCTGGAGTTCGGCGGCAAGCACCGGACGCCATTCGGCCTTCTCGGGCGTACGCTCCAGGAGGTCTGCCCACAGTTCGCGCGCTTCGCCGAACTGGCCGGACTGCGCCATCGCCAACCCCAGGAAAAACGCGGGTCCCGGCGCCTTCGGGTCGGCCTTGGCGGCCTGGCGAAAGGCATAGAGCGAAGCGGGTGTCAGGACACCTTCGGAATGGGCGACAAGCGCATTGGCCATGGCCAGCCAGGCGTCCTCGTCCTTGGGATTTTCCTCGACCGCGCCCAAGAGGACGCGCGCCGCCTCGGCCGTCTGACCGTTGCGTGCGAAGCCATCGGCGATGACGACATAGCGATTGGTCGGCGGGATCGTGCGGTTGGTGACCTTGCCACGTGCGGCCACCAGGAACGCGGCTTCCTCGCCGCCTCCTTCGGTCACGGTGCTCGGGCTCGATGGCTGCGAGGGCGAGCCTTGCGTGACATAGCCCGCAACACCCAGCAGCAGCGCAGCGGCCACCGCCTCGCGCCCTCCCACAGGCACTTTGAGGACGACCACCGCCAGCACGAACGCGGCGATGACCAGCAAGGCCAGCAGGAACCAGATCATGCCTCTTCTCCTTCATCGCCCGCGTCACGCTCCGTGGCCTCCCGGCGCAAGGTGAAACGGCGGCGCAGCAGGAGGACCGCGATCAGCAGGAAGACAAGCGGCACGGCGAAAAGCGGCCAGGTCAGCTCGGTCAGCTGCGGCGCGTAACTCACATAGTCGCCATAGCGCTCGATCAGCCAGGCGCGGATGTCCTCCGGGGATTCGCCCGCCTTGATCCGCTCGCGCACGAGACTGCGCATCGAGCCCGCGATGGGCGCGTCCGAATCGGCGATAGACTGCCCCTGGCACTGCAGACAGCGCAGCGTCTCCATCAGATCCATGGCCGCCCGCTCCTCCGCCGGATCGTCCAGCTGACGGTAGGCAAAGGGGGCGGTCGACTGCTCCTCCTGGGCAAGAGCCGGAGCGCCCAGCAGCGCAACGGCAGCCAGAACGGAAAGGACTCGCTTCACTGGCCGGCCTCCTGGATCCGAGCGAGGATCACGTCGAGTTGCTCGGGCCGGATCTCGCCGACGTGCTGGTAGCGAATCACGCCCTTGCCATCGACGATGTAGGTTTCGGGGACGCCCGAAGAGCCCAGCGCAAGCTGCACCTGCCCATCGTCGTCCGCGCCAATGCTGTCGAAGGGATCGCCGTTGGTCGCGAGGAAGCCTTCGAGGTTCTCGCGCGAATCGCGCACCGAGATGCCCTCGATCTCGACACCCGCCCGCTGCAGCTGGGCCAACTGCGGCGCCTCGACCCGGCAGGGGATACACCAGCTGGCGAAAATGTTGACGAGGTGAACCTTGCCGTTGGCCAGCTCAGCGCTGCTCAGGCCCGGCCGTCCAGGCAGCGCGGGCGGCAGATCGAAGCTGGGCATGGGCTTGCCGACGAGCGCGCTGCGCACGGTACGGTCGGCGGGTTTGAGAAGGCCGGTCATCACCAGCGCGACGAAGCCCACGAAGAGCGCGAGCGGGAGCCAGATCGCCCAGCGCGGCGCCCGGGCGCGGCCTTCGGGAGCCTTGTGATTCGCGCTCATGGCCGGTCCTCCCGCAACTTTTCTTCGCCTTCGCGGCGCTCGGCGATGCGATCGCTCTGGACCGAGCGGCGCACATCCGTGGTGACGCGGCCGAGCAGCGCCAGCAGGCCTCCCAGCGCGATCAGCAGACCGCCCAGCCAGATCAACGGAACCAGCGGCTTCCACCACAGACGCAGCTGCCAGCGGCCGTCCTCGCCCTCGCCGCCCAGAACGGCATAGAGCTGGCCGTTCCAGCGTGTCAGCAGCGCCGATTCGGAGGTGTTCTGCGGCGGCGCCCAGAACGTGCGCGACTGCGGGGTAAGGCGCGTGACCTTGCCGTCCGGGCCGTAGCGCACCAGCAGACGCGCTTCGAGCGCGGTCCAGTTGGGGCCTGCGACCGGCTCGATCCGGTCCAGCTTCACGCCCCACGGGCCGACCTGGGTAATCTCGCCTACCTCGACCGCAACGAGCTTCTCGGTGGAGAACGCGCTCTCACTGCTCATGCCGACAAGCACGACCGCAATGCCGAAGTGCGCGACGACCATGCCCCAGACCGCCAGCGGCAGGCGGCGCAGATTGCGCCCGCGCAAGGGAAGCACGCTCGCCCAGGCAAGACCGACACCCAGCACGAGGCCCAGGAATGGCAGGAGCGCGACATCGGCCAGGGCCACCAGAGCCCCGCCCATGACCACCACGAGCATGGCCGGGATGACAAGGTTCTTGCCGATCCGCGCAAAGTCGTCCCGCCGCCAGCGCAGCATCGGGCCGACCGCCAGCACCACCAGCATGGGCACGGCGAAGAGCGCGCTCATCGGGTTGAAGTAGGGCGGGCCGACCGAGACTTGCGCGCCCAGAGCCTCGGCAACGAGCGGGTAGAGCGTGCCGAACAGGACGATGCCCAGGATCGCACAGAGCAACACGTTGTTGATGACGAGTGCACCTTCGCGGCTCATCGGCGCGAAGCGGGCCCCCTCGCTCACCGTCGCGGCGCGCAGGGCAAAGAGGGTGAGCGCGCCGCCGATGTTGATGGCGAGCAGCGCCAAGATGAAGCTGCCGCGCTCGGGATCGACGGCGAAGGCGTGGACGCTCGTCAGGATGCCCGAGCGCACGAGGAACGTGCCCACCATCGACATCGAGAACGCGACGACGCCCAGCATAACCGTCCAGGTGCGCAGCGCATCGCGCGCGGCCAGGACGCTCACCGAATGGAGCAGCGCGGTTGCGGCCAGCCAGGGCATGAGCGAGGCGTTCTCGACCGGGTCCCAGAACCACCAGCCCCCCCAGCCCAGCTCATAGTAGGCCCAGTAGGAACCGGCGGTGATGCCGACCGTCAGGAATATCCAGGCCGCCAGCACCCAGGGGCGCATGGCGCGCGCGAAAGCCGGGCCGACCTCGCGGGTAACAAGCGCCCCGATGGCAAAGCTGAAGGCTACTGAAAGACCGACATAGCCCAGGTAGAGCGTAGGCGGGTGGAAGGCGAGGCCCAGGTCCTGCAGCAAAGGGTTGAGCCCCTGCCCCTCGGCCGGAACCGGCGAGAGGCGCTCGAACGGGTTCGAGGAAAGCAGCAGAAAGGCGTAGAAGCCCAGGCTCACGAACGCCTGTCCAGCCAGCGTTGCAAGCATGGTGCGCTCGGGCAGTCGGCGCTCGATCAGCGCGACAAAACCGCCCGCAACGCCCATGACCGTGACCCACAGGAGCATCGAGCCCTCATGGTTGCCCCAGGCGCCCGCGATCTTGAAGACCAGAGGCTTGAGCGAATGCGAATTGAGCGCGACCAGCTTTACCGAAAGGTCCGTGATCGCAAAGACGTAGATCAGGCAAAAGAAGGCGAAGAGCGCCAGCAGGCCCTGCACCACCGCGACGGGACGAACGACCCGGCCCAGCGCCACACCTTTCGTGGTCAGCCCGAGCGATCCGCCCAGAAGCTGCAATCCCGCCAATGCCGCCGCGAGCCAAAGCGCGGCCAGTCCCAGTTCCGCGATCATTTGCCCTCAGCCATAGCCTGCTGCAGCTCTTCGCCGGTCATGTCCTGCATCTCGCGGGGGACATAGTTCTCGTCGTGCTTGGCGAGGAGATTGTCGGCGACGAACGTGCCGTCGCTGCCCATGTGGCCCTCGGCGACGACGCCCGAACCCTCCACGAAGAGCGAGGGGACGATGCCACGGAAGGTGACAGGCACGCGCGCTTCCTTGTCCTCGACAACGAACGCGATGCTCACGCCGTCGGGCAAGGTGCGGATCGAGCCCTGCTCGACCATACCGCCCAGGCGCACCGCACGCGAGGCCTCGGGCGGGCTCGCCACGATCTCACGCGGGACGTAGAAATAGCTTGCCTGGTTGCGCAGCGCCCAGATCGCCAGGATCGCCGCGCCGATCAGCACGACCATCGCGACGCCGAGCAGCACGAGGCGCTGGTGCTTTGCCTTGATTGCCATCCTCGTCAGCGCTTCCTTGCCTCATCGCGCCGTTTCTCGGCGCGTTTCATCGTCACAAGCGACCAGCCGACCATCGCCGCCGTAGCTCCCACGCCGATGGCGTAGGAGGCAAGGACGAAGGTCCAGGGGTCCATCGCTTCGCGCATTCTCTCGCGTCCTCTCTCAACCGGCCTGGGCCAGCGCCTTGCGGCGCAGCCGCGCCTCGGCCTGCTGGTGTGCCAGGATTGCCCGCATGCGCGCCAGCACGACCCCTGCGAAGATCAGCGTGAAGCCTGTCATCGCAATCAGGAGCGGCCACAGGAAGGCCCCCGACATGGCGGAGCCGCCCGTGGTGATGCTGGGGGGCTGGTGCTGGCTGTTCCACCAGATCACCGAATAATGGATAATGGGAATGTTCACCGCGCCCACGAGGCCAAAGATGGCCGGCGCGCGGGTCCCTGCTCCGTCGGACGCTTCGCTTGCCTGCGAGAGCGCCATCCAGCCGAAGTAGAGGAACAGCAGGACCAGCATCGAGGTCAGGCGCCCGTCCCAGACCCACCAGGTACCCCAGGCCGGACGGCCCCAGAGCGAGCCCGTCACCAGGCACACCGCGGTGAAGACCGCGCCGGGAACCGCGCAGGCGCGTGCGGCAATTCCGGCCAGCGGGTGGCGCCAGACGAGTTCAGTGAAACTGGCAATCGCAATGCCGCTCCAGCCCGCCATGCCCAGCCAGGCGGCGGGCACGTGCAGGTAGACGATGCGGACCGTCTCGCCCTGCAGGCGTTCGGCGGGCGCAAGGAACAGGCCCCATCCCAGGGCGGCGAGGGCGATCACGATACCTGCGCCCAGGCACAGCGGCATGAGCCAGCGTGCGATGCGCAGAAAACGGGCCGGGTTGGCGAAGCCGTGCATAAGCCGCGCTTTCTAAAGACCGTACCGAAAGGAGCAAGCGAATGATGGAAAAGGCTTACGGTTTTTACCCGCCTATTGGGCGAAGGTATCATAAGCTTTCAAGGAATGGGGCGATTGATGGGGTTCGAACCCACGACCTCCGGTACCACAAACCGGCGCTCTGACCAACTGAGCTACAATCGCCACACGTCCCGTTCGACCATCTGCGAACCGGGAGACTTTAACCGCGAACCGAAGTGCGTTGAAGCGTCCTCGGTGCGGGAGCGCGCCTTTGCACACAGATGACGCGTTTGCCAAGCAAAAAAGTGATAAAATCGTCTGGAGAGGCAATTTTCTTGGACGAAGCCAGCGACTATCGTGCGGCGCATGGTCACTGCCACCGAATCATACGCCGTTCCGATCCAGGCTCATCCGGCCGCGCGCAAGGTCCCCTCGTCGCGAATCGAGATGTACATCCTGCCCAATTTCCTCTCGGGCGAGCAATGCGCGCGCCTGATCGACAAGATCGAGACCCAGCACCGTCCCTCCACCATCACCGGGTACAACGGCGACGATGTCTTCCGCACCAGTTCGACCTGCGACCTCTCTCCGCGCGATCCAGACGCGGCCGACCTGCGCGCGCGCCTGTCCGCGCTTTCGGGTATCCCCGAAAGCCACGCCGAGCCGCTCCAGGGCCAGCGCTACGAGGTCGGGCAGGAGTTCAAGGCCCACACCGACTACTTCGAGCCCGACCGGCCGGAATTCGACCAGTTCTGCTCGGTCGCGGGGCAGAGGACCTGGACCTACATGATGTACCTGAACGCGGTCGATGCGGGCGGCGCGACCCGCTTCAAGGTCGCCGACAAGATCGTCCAGCCCGAAGCGGGCAAACTCATCTGCTGGAACAACCTGCGCCCCGACGGATCGCCCAATGCCGCAACACTTCACCACGCGATGAAGGTGCGCAAGGGGGCCAAGTACGTTCTCACGCAGTGGTTCCGGGAAAAACCCTGGGGCTGAACGCGGCAACGCTCCCCCTTCGCGGCCTAGTCGTGGCCTAGTCGTGGCCTAGTCGTGGCCTCGCACGATCCCCTAATTGCCGGTTAGAGCCCGGCTAGGCGCCCTGCGTATAGGCTGCCGCACGTGTCCAGCTACGAATCCGCTTCGCCCGCTCACGCCGCCCCCACGGCCCTGCCCACGCCTGCCGCGCACGACGATCGCCGCCGCGAGACGCGCCACCCCATCCGACAGCGGATCTTCCTGCGCACGGACGGTGTCCCCATCGGGAGAGCCTGGCTGCTCGACCTGTCGGCCAGCGGCTGCTGCGTCCACGCCGAGGGGCTGGACCTGCGCATCGGTCAGTGCCTGAGCCTGCACCGCGGTGCGGGGCTCGCCTTCCTCACCAGTGGCCACGGCGCGGTGGTTCGCTGGACCCATGCGGACATGGCCGGCCTTCAGTTCGAGCGCGCGATCCCCAGCAGCGACACCCTGTGGCAAGGCCTTATCGCGACAAGCGGCGGCTCCTACACGGGCGAGAACCCGGCCCTGCCGTTACAACCGGACGAAGCGCCCCCCGATTCGTGACCCGACGCCCCGCACGCCTCCACAGCCCCAACGAAAAAGGGCGGCCCCGCAAGGCCGCCCTTTTCGCTACAAGGTTCGGATGAACCGTCGTCTCACTTCTTGTTGAGCGAGAGACCACCGAAACGCTTGTTGAACTGTGCCACGCGGCCGCCTTCGTTGACGCGCTGCTGGCCACCGGTCCAGGCCGGGTGCGTGGTGGGATCGACGTCGAGAACGAGCGTGTCACCTTCCTTGCCCCAGGTCGAGCGGGTCTGGAACGTGGTGCCGTCGGTCATCTGGACGGTGATCATGTGGTAGTCGGGGTGCAGATCGGCCTTCATGTCGTAATCTCTCTTGCATATGGCCGGTTCCGACCGGCCTGCCATGGAAAGCGGCGCGCTTACATCGGAACGGGCCCAATGGCAAGTCCCGGCGCACCACCTGCGGCGAAAGGGGCCCGAAAGCCCCCTTCCCTCAGGCGTCGGCGATCATCGCGGTAAAGCTGACTTCGCAGGTCGTCTTCCCGTCAATCGAGGCCGTGCCCGTGAACTTGCAGACCCGCGCGCGCTTCTGGACGAAGCTCACCTTGAGGTCGAGCAGGTGCCCGGGCGTCACGGGGTTGCGGAACTTCGCGTTCTCGATCGCCATGAAGTAGACGAGCTTGCCCGAACCGGCGAGACCCAGGGTCTCGATGGCCAGGATACCCGCCGTCTGCGCCAGCGCCTCGATCTGGAGGACACCGGGCATGATCGGACGGCCGGGGAAATGGCCCTGGAAGAAATCCTCGTTGAAGCTCACCGCCTTGACCGCGTGGATCGACTCCTCATCGAAGGAGACCACCCGGTCGACGAGCAGCATCGGGTAGCGATGCGGCAGCGCCTCGAGGATTTTCGGGATGTCGTAGACCAGTTCGCCCGGTTCGCTCATCGTACAGGTACTTTCGTCTGGAAATTAACGGCCGGCGGGCGCCGCGGTGTTGCCAGCGGCCGGAGCCGGGGCCTGGCCGGCCTGCTGCTGACGCGCGCGCGCTTCACGCACCTGGCGCGGTTCCCAACCCTCGGGCGGGACGATCTGGGCGGTCGGGATCGCGGTGTTGAGCTCGGCCAGGATGTCCTGGTTGAGCGAGTAGGCACCGTCGGTGATCGCCTGGATCGACTGCGGGTTGAGGAGGATGGTGACCTTCTTCTTGGTCATCGCAGCCTTGACCGCATCGTTCAGCTTGTCCTCGATCTGCTCGTTGACATAGGCTTCCGAGAGCGAGACCGGCGCGAGGATCTGCTGCAGTTCCTGCTGGCCCTGCTGCTGGATCTGCTGGATCTGCTGGGCCTGCTGCTGGAGCGACGCCTCGTTCGGGTTCGCCGCGCGGCTGTCGGTCTGGTACTTCTGGATCAGCGGCTGAAGCTGGGCCTGGATCGCGGCGCGACGGCTGTTGGCCTGATCGATCTGCGCCTTGTAGGTGGTCTGGCGCTGCTCACGCGCGGTCTGGTTGGCCGCCGAGCTGAAGACGATGCCCTCGAGGTCGGCCACGCCGATGCCGGGGACCACGGTGCCCGACTGGGCCGAGGCCACGCCCGGAAGCGCGACGGATGCAAGCGCCAGGGTCGAAGCCAGCGCAGCGGACTTGAGAAGAGTTTTCATCAGAATTGCGTTCCCACGTTGAATGAAAAGACCCGGGTGTCGTCGCCATCGCGCTTCAGGAGCACGTGCGACATGTCGATGCGGAAGGGTCCGAAGGGCGAGTTCCAGTTCACGCCGACACCGATGGCCACGCGCGGCAGCCAGGTGTCGCCGAGATAGTTCTCGGTGAAATAACTCGTCGAGCCGGCCGGATTGCGGGTCGCACCGGTGTCCGGATCGATCTGATCGATGCTCGTGCCCACGACGTTGCCGTCATCGTCGAGCACATTGTAGAGCTGGTTGCCGTCCTGGTCACGCTGACCGATGAAGCAGCCATCGCCGCAGTCGCTGAGTTCGGGACGGCGTGTGCCCCAGACCGCGCCGGCATCGACGAAGACCGAGGGGCGAAGCCCCATCTCGCGCGCGCCCGATCCCAGCGGGATCTCCATTTCGGCACGCGCCATGTAGTAGTACTTGCCACCCAGCGCGTCGTCGGAATCGTTGCCCGGCACCGTGTAGTTGCCGTCCTCGTCGGGACCGTAGTACTGGCGGATCACGCGCGGACCGACACCGCGCACAGCAAAGCCGCGCATCTGCGGGTTGCCGAGGTAGAAGCGGTCGGTCAGGCGCACGTAGTCGTCGCCGCCGTAGGGCTCGATGATGCCGCCCTCGCCCTGCAGCGAGAAGATGAAGCCACCGCCCAGCGGCCAGTACTTCGCCGCATTGGCGCGCAGGCGCGCGTACTTCACGTCGCCGCCCAGGCCCGCCACGTCGATGCTGACCTGCGCGGTTTCACCACGCGAAGGACGCACGCGGTTGTCGAGCGTGTCGTAGATCAGCGAGAAGCCGACGATCGAACTCAGGCGCTTGCCGATGGCATCGCACAGGTAGCGGCCCGCACGCAGCGGATCGCACTCGAGCTCGCCGGTATCGCCGATCGAGTAGAACTGGTTCTCCGAGAGCGAGACGTCATCGTAGTTGAGCGTGTAGCGCCCGACCGCGGTGATGTACTCGGTGACCGGAACACCCGCGCGTACCTGGAAACCGGTCGTGGTCTGCTGGTAGGTGGTGTTGCGGTTCGAGTTCTGGAAGTTGAAGTTGTTGTAGTCGCGGCGGTAGAGGTCGACACCGAGCGAAACGTTCTTGTCGAACAGGTACGGCTCGACAAAGCTCGCCTGGACCGAGCGCGAATAGCGCGAATAGCTGCCCGACAGGCCCACCGTCTGGCCGCGGCCACGGAAGTTGCGCTGGCGGATCGATGCCTGGAAGATGAAGCTTTCCAGGCTCGAGAAACCGGCCGAAAGCTGAAGTTCGCCGGTCGGGCGCTCTTCCACGTTGGCTTCCAGGATGATGCGGTCATCGGCCGCACCCGGCTTCTGCTCGACCTCGAACTTCTCCTGGAAGTAGCCGAGCGACTTGATGCGGTTGGTCGAACGGCGCACCTGGAGCGAGTTGAAGGCATCGCCCTCGGCGAGACGGAACTCGCGGCGGATGACCTTGTCCTGGGTGAGCGTGTTGCCGTTGATGTCGATGCGCTCGACGTAGACGCGCGGTGCCTCGCGGATCACGAAAGTCAGACCCATGGTGAGGTCTTCCTTGTTGCGATCGTACTGGGGGCGCACGTCCGCAAAGGCATAGCCGAAGGCACCAGCGGTGTTGTTGAGGCTCTCGATCGTGTCCTCGACCTGCTTGGCGTTGTACCAGTCGCCTGCCTTCATCGGCAGGTTCTGGGACATCTTCTCGCTGGAGAAGTCGCGCAGCTGACTTTCCACCTTCACATCGCCGAACTTGTAGCGCTCGCCTTCCTCCACCACGTAGGTGATGATGAAGTCCTTCTTGTCCGGCGTCAGCTCGGCGACGGCCGAGACAACGCGGAAGTCGGCGTAACCTTCGGTCAGGTAGAACTGGCGCAGCTTCTGCTGGTCGAAGGCCATGCGGTCCGGGTCATAGCTGGTGCCCGAGGAGAACAGACGCCAGAAGCGGGCCTGCTTGGTCACCATCTGCGAGCGCAGTTCGCCGTCCGAGAAGGCCTCGTTGCCGATCACGTTGATCTGGCGGACCTTCGACTTGTCGCCCTCGGTGATCTCGAAGACGATGTCGACGCGGTTCTGGTCGAGCATGACCATCTTGGGCTCGACCGTCGCGGCATAACGGCCCTGACGCTTGTAGAGCTCGATGATGCGGGCAACGTCGGCACGGACCTTGGAACGGGTGAAGATCTGGCGCGGCGAGACCTTGATCTCGGGCAGGATCTTGTCGTTCTTGATGCGCTTGTTGCCTTCAAGAATGATGCGGTTGACAACCGGGTTCTCCTGAACCTCGATCACCACCGCGCCGTTCTCGTTGGTCACCTCGACCGACTTGAACAGCTCGGTCGCGTAGAGATCCTTCAGCGCGCCATCGGCGGCCGCCTTGGTGTAAGGCTGGCCGATGCGCAGCTTCACGTAGGAAAGAACCGTCTGCTGCTCGAGACGCTCGGCACCGCGCACGGTCAGCGAGGTGATCTTCTCGGCTTCAGGCTGCGCGGCGGGCTCGGTCGGAGCGCTCTGCGCGGCCGCGTCCTGGGCAAAGGCGGCCGAGGGCACACCGGCCAGGATCGTGGTCCCAAGGAGCACGGCCGCGACGTGTGACGAGCGGCGAGCCTCAGTGCTGCGAACCATTTCCACTCCGATCATTCCAAGATAATTCCTGATAAGCGCCTCAGCGAGATCCATGACAGTCGGCAGGCCTGCACCGAAACCTGCGCAAGTCCGCAGCCATCTGCCTGATGGAGCCGCGACGATCAAGCAGCCAAACCGGGCGACATTGTGATCCTCGGTAAAATTCCGGCCCTATCCCCCGAAAATCGGCAGGGAGACGATGTCGTTCACCGTAACGAACACCATGAGCGCAAGAAGAAATACCACTCCCGTGCGGATCGCCCACTCCTGGCTGCGACCATCGAGAGGTTTGCGACGAACCCACTCCGCCGCGTAGAAAGCCAGATGTCCTCCGTCGAGCCCCGGGATTGGCAGGAGGTTGATGAATGCCAAGTTAATCGAGATAAACGCCGCGAAAGCCACGAAATTCTCCCAACCAAGCGAGAATTGCTGGCCCGAGGCCTGGGCGATCTTGATCGGCCCGCCAAGCTCCTTGACCGACCGCTCGCCGAAGATGATCTGGCGAAGCCCGGTCACCATGTCGTCAAGCATGTCGAAGCTGCGCGCAAAGCCGATGCCCACCGCGGCGACAGGTCCGACCGGCACCAGCCGACCGACCCGCGCCTCGACGCCGATCATGCCCACATTCTCCTGCTCCCCATCCGCGCCCGGACGGCTTGCCGAGCGCACCGCGACGGGCAGCTCCAGTTCGGCGCCCTCGCGCTCGACGGTGAAGCGAAGCGTGTCCCCGGCGCGCGGCTGCACCAGGTCGATGACATCGTGGAAGCTGGTGACCTCCTGCCCCCCGATACCCACGATCCGGTCACCCACTTCGAAACCGGCCTCTTCGGCCGCAGAATCGGAGGTGAATCCGGCGACGATGGGCTGATCGAACGACACACCCAGGTCGCCGATGCGGGCGGTCTTGCCAAACCCATCGTCGATCTCGCGCGTGGCAATCTCGACCGGCAGGGTCATGGCGCGCCCTTCGCGCTCGACGCCTACGGGAACGCGCCCTTCCGGGTGAAGCAGGATATAGCGTTCCAGATCCTGGACATCGCCCACTGTCTCGCCGGCGATCGAGGTAATGCGGTCGCCAACCTGAAGGCCCGCCTCCTGCGCGACCGAATTCTCGGCGAAGTCGGCAATCACCGGCTCCACCACGCGGTTGCCGTAAGCCATCGTGAAGGCCGCGAAGATCGCTACACACAGGAGAAGATTGGTGAGCGGGCCGGCAAAGACGATCAGCGCACGCTGCCACAGCGGCTTGAACTGGAACATCTGCCCGCGCTGCTCGGCCGGAGCCTCGCTCGCCCCGGCATCCGAGGCGCTGGCCGGGTTCATGTCGCCTGCGAACTGGACGTAGCCGCCCAGCGGGAGCGCGCAGAGCTTCCAGCGGGTTCCGCGCTTGTCGGTCCACCCGGCCAGTTCCTTGCCGAAGCCGACCGAGAACGCATCGGCCTTCACGCCGAAGAAACGGCCGACCAGATAGTGGCCAAGCTCGTGGATGACCACGAGGGGCCCCAGCACGAGCAGAAATGCGAAAACCGTTGTCAGGACGCCCATCAGGCCTGTCCCCTCCCCTCGATCAACTGCCGGGCAGTCATGTACACGGCATCAGGCCCTGCGCGCGCCGACGCGCCTCGGCATCGACGGCGAGCACGTCATCGAGGCTGCCGGGCGGCGGGGGCGCATAGCTTTCCAGCACGTGCGCCACGTCTGCCGCAATCCGGGTGAACCCAATATGACCGCGCAGAAAGGCGTCGACCGCGACTTCGTTCGCGGCGTTGAGAACCGCGGGAATGGCGCCCCCTGCCTGCGCCGCCTCGCGGGCGAGACGGGTGGCCGGAAAGCGCTCCTCGTCGGGCGCACGGAAAGTCAGCTCGCCAATGGCCGCCAGATCGAGCGGACCGCACGGGGCCTCCATCCGCTCGGGCCAGGCGAGGACCGAGGCAATGGGCACGCGCATGTCCGAGGGCCCAAGCTGGGCCAGCGTGGAGCCGTCGCGGTACTCCACCATCGAATGCACGACCGATTGCGGGTGCACGACGATGCGCAGCTTATCGAGGCCAACGGGGAAGAGGTAGTGCGCCTCGATCAGTTCGAGGCCCTTGTTGAACATGGTCGCCGAATCGACGCTGATCTTGGCGCCCATCGACCAGTTGGGATGCTTGACCGCCTGCGCCGGCGTTGCTGCTTCGAGCTGGGCCTGCGACCATTCGCGGAAAGGCCCGCCGCTCGCCGTCAGCGTGATCGCGCGGACGTGGCTCGCCTTGTTGCCCTGTAGGCACTGGAAGATCGCATTGTGCTCGCTGTCGACGGGGAGCAGCGTTGCGCCATGTTTCGCCACGGCTGCCGTCATGATGGGGCCAGCGGAGACCAGCGCCTCCTTGTTGGCAAGCCCGATGAGGCCGCCCTGCTCGATCGCGGCCATCGTCGGGGCGAGCCCGGCACAGCCCACGATCGCGGCAATCGTCATGTCGGCACCGCGCGCGGCGGCCTCGACCAGCGCGGACGCGCCGCCGGCGGCCTCGATGCCTGTTCCGGCGAGCGCCTCGCGCAGCGCCGGAAGGCAGGTCTCGTCGGCGACGACAGCGATCTCGGCCGAGAACTCACGCGCCAGCTTCGCCAGCGCCTCGACGTTGCCGTTCGCGGTCAGCGCGCACACGCGCCAGTCCTGCAGATTGCGCCGCACGAGATCGAGCGTGGAGCTGCCGATGGAGCCGGTCGCTCCCAGAATGGAGATGGTCCGCGGGTTATGCGTCATTGCGCCGATCATGGCTGAAAGAGGATCATGAGGGCAAGCACGAAGAGCACGGCCAGAAGGCCGTCGACACGGTCGAGAAACCCGCCGTGGCCCGGAATGAGATTGCCCGAATCCTTGAGCCCTGCCCGGCGCTTCATCCAGCTCTCGAGGAAGTCCCCCGCCTGTGCGCAGACGGCGAGCAGGATGCCGAAGAGGAGGCACTGGGCAAAGACCGCTACGGGGCTCGCCGTCAGGTACCAGCAGTCCCCGCTCGAGCCCAGGCACGCCTGCGCTCCACCAGCCGGGCCAACCGGCGTTGTCGTGATGCGCCCGCCCTGCCAGAGCATCACTGCCCCGAACAGGACCAGCGTTGCCCCCACGCAGCCACCAATGAGCCCCGACCAGGTCTTGGACGGGCTGATGGCCGGCGCGATCTTGGGTCCACCGAACGTCCGGCCCGCAAAATAGGCCCCGACATCGACCGCGATAACCGAAAGCATCACCGTCAGCAGCGGAGCGAGCGTAAAGGCCGGGTTGCGCAGGAACAGCAGCATGGCCGCGCCCACGCCAACGTAGAACATACCTGCGAAATTCCACAGGCCGCGCTGCATCGGGTCCTGCGTGCCCCGGCGCGCCATGCGCACCCATTCGTAGAGCACGCCGACCGCGACCGCACAGACGAAGGCCATCCACAGCACGCCGCCCACCCAGACCGCCGTTCCGGCCACCGCCAGCATGACCACGGCCGAGACCGCCCGGACACCGAGGTCCGAACTGCCCTTCGCCTTGCGATCAGCGCCCGCCATAACGTCTCTCCCGGCCCGAGAAGCACTGGAGCGCCTCACGCAGGTGGTCCAGCGTGAAATCGGGCCAGAGCACGTCTGTGAAATAGAGTTCCGCGTAGGCGCACTGCCACAGGAGGAAGTTCGACAGGCGTACCTCGCCCGAGGTCCGGATCATGAGGTCGAGCGGCGGCATGTCCGCCGTATCCAGCTCGGCCGAGATCGTCTCGGGCGTGATCGGCCCCTTGGCGGCGGCTTTGGTCGCCGCGCGCGCGATCTCGTCCTGCGCGCCGTAGTTCAGCGCGACAGCCAGCGTCGTGCCGGTATTGGACGCGGTGCGCGCGATGGCCCCGTCGATCAGTTCGACCACGTCAGGCTTGAACGCCGAGTAGTCGCCAATGATCCTGAGACGCACGCCCGCTTGCGCGAACTCGTCGAGGTCGGAGAGGATGAAGCGCTTCATCAGCCCCATGAGGTCCGAGACCTCTTCCTCGGGACGGCGCCAGTTCTCGGTCGAGAAGGCGTAGAGGGTCAGGGCCTCCAGGCCCAGTTCCCGCGCGCCGCGCACCACGCGGCGCACCGCTTCCACGCCGCGCTGGTGCCCCATCGCGCGCGGAAGCAGGCGCTTCTTCGCCCAGCGTCCATTGCCATCCATGATGATGGCGACGTGACGCACGCCAACAGGTTCGCCGGCTCCCATCAGGCCCCCTTCCGCACGAACAGGTCTTGCCTCACTTGCCGAGGATTTCCTTTTCCTTGGCACCGAACGCCTCATCGACGGCCTTGATCTGCTCGTCGGTCAGCTTCTGCACCTCGGCCTCGGCGCGCTTGCGGTCGTCCTCGGAGATTTCCTTCTTGTTCTCGTCGGTCTTGAGCGCTTCCATGCCGTCGCGGCGCACGTTGCGGATCGCGACCTTGGCCTTTTCCGCATACTGGCCCGCGATCTTGGCAAGCTCCTTGCGGCGCTCTTCGGTAAGATCAGGGATCGGGAGACGCAGCGTGGCACCGTCGTTGATCGGGTTAAGACCAAGACCTGCCGAGCGGATCGCCTTCTCGACGGGACCGACATTCGACTTGTCCCAGACCTGCACCGAGATCAGGCGCGGCTCGGGAACCGAGACGGTCGCAACCTGCACCAGCGGCATCTTCGAGCCGTAGACTTCAACCACCACGGGATCGAGCAGCTGGGTGCTGGCGCGGCCCGTGCGCAGACCCGTCAGATCGCCCTTCAGCGATTCCACGGCACCCGCCATGCGGCGTTCGAGATCGTCCTTGTCGTACTTGGCCATCGTCAGGCTCCTTTCTGCACGATCGTCTTGGTGCCCTCTCCCGCCAGAACAGCGGCGAGATTGCCCTGCTCGCGGATCGAGAAGACGACGATCGGAATCGCGTTGTCGCGGCACAGCGCCACGGCGGAAGCGTCCATGACCTTCAGGTTGTCGGCCAGGACGGTGTCGAAATCGACGGTCGCATAGCGCGTCGCCGTCGGGTTGGTCTTGGGATCGCTGTCATAGACGCCATCGACGCTGGTGCCCTTGAGCAGCGCGTCGCACTTCATCTCGGCGGCGCGCAGGGCCGCACCCGAATCGGTGGTGAAATAAGGCGCCCCCACGCCCGCTGCGAAGATCACGACGCGGCCCTTTTCCAGGTGGCGTTCGGCGCGGCGGCGGATCACCGGCTCACAGACCTTGTCCATCTCGATGGCGGACTGCACGCGGGTCGGCACGCCCAGCTGCTCCAGCGCGTTCTGCATCGCAAGCGCGTTCATCACCGTCGCGAGCATGCCCATGTAGTCGGCTTGGGCACGGTCCATGCCCTTGGCCGCACCAGCCATGCCGCGGAAGATGTTGCCACCACCGATCACGAGGCAGATTTCCAGCCCGGTGTCCTTCGCGGCCTTCACTTCCTTGGCCATCTCGGCAACGAACTCAGGGTCGATGCCGAACGGCTGACTTCCCATGAGAACTTCACCCGAAAGCTTGAGCAGAACGCGTTTGTAGGGGAGGAA